>CAJUIX010000041.1 GCA_910586665.1 uncultured Duncaniella sp. | reverse complement strand
CAACGACCCCCTGATTAACAGTCAGGTGCTCTAACCAACTGAGCTACTGAAGCTTAATCTTATGCAACGCTCCCGTTGCCGATGCTGTTTCGAAAGATTCTTCCGATTTTTGCGATGCAAAATTACGCTCTTTTTTTTAATTGTGCAACCTTTTGGCCGAAAAAATCTTTGTAAAATCGGCTTTTATGATAATTTTTTTCAAAAAACTGACTATTTGTTGGTTTGATTGTTGTAATTATTGACTAACTTTGGTCTCTATTTCAACTATTTCATCAATTCAGCTCCACTGTCTATGAAAAAGCTAACCATCTTTGCCTCCCTGTTCATAATCATAAGCGTCCTCGCCTCGGCTGCCACCCGCAGCAAGAAGAGCGAGATTTCGCGCAACCTTGATATATTCAATGCCCTCTACAAGGAGTTGCAGACCTTCTATGTCGATTCGATTGACGCCGAGAAGTCAATCAACACGGCGATTGCGGCCATGCTCAACGACATCGACCCCTACACGGAGTATTTTTCCTCGAAGGAGCAGGACAAATTCCGCACGATGACCACCGGCGAGTATGGCGGCATCGGCTCAATCATCCAGCAGAGCGACAAGGGTGTCATAGTCTCCGAGCCTTACGAAGGAAGCCCCGCCCAGCTCGCGGGGCTGCGCCCCGGCGACATCTTCCTGATGATTGACGGCGACAGCGTCACCGGCCTTACCTCCGACAAGGTCAGCGAGAAGCTGAAAGGGCAGAGCGGCTCCATGCTGAAACTGGTCATGAAGCGCCACTGGGTCACTGACTCTATTCTCGAGTTTGACATCAAGCGCGGCAAGATACAGATGCCATCCGTGCCTTACTACGGCATGATTCGTCCTGGCGTGGGCTACATCAGCTTCACTACCTTCTCCGAAAAGAGCTACCCCGAGGTGCGTGCAGCAGTGGAGCGCCTCATCTCCGAGGGGGCCAAGAGCCTCATACTTGACATGCGCGGCAACGGCGGCGGCCTTGTCGAGAGCGCCGTCGACATCCTCGGTCTCTTCCTTCCGAAGGGGACCACAGTGCTGACCACCCGCGGTAAGGGTGTGCTCAACGAGAAGGTCTACCGCACGAGCGTCAGCCCGATTGACACCAAGATTCCACTTGTGGTTCTCGTCGACGGCGGCACCGCCTCGTCGGCCGAAATCGTCACAGGTGCCCTCCAGGACCTTGACCGCGCCGTCATCATCGGCAACCGCTCCTTCGGCAAGGGGCTCGTCCAGAGCACCCGCGAGCTCCCCTACGACGGTCTGCTGAAAGTGACCGTGGCCAAATACTACATCCCCTCGGGCCGACTTATCCAGGCCATCGACTACTCCCACCGCAACCCCGACGGCAGCGTGGCCCGCATCCCCGACAGCCTCACCAACGTGTTTAAGACCGCCGGCGGACGCGAGGTGCGTGACGGCGGCGGCATCACCCCCGATATCAAGATTGAGTATCCCGAGGTGAACCGCCTTACATATAATGTGGTGCGTGATAACTGGGCCTTTGATTTCGCCAACAAGTATGCCGCGACCCACGACACCGTCCCCTCCCCGGAGACATTCGAGGTCACAGATGAAATCTACGGCCAGTTCAAGGACTTCATCGACCCCAAGAGGTTCAACTACGACAAGGTCTGTGAGAACGCCGTCGACCAGCTCCGCGAAATTGCCAAGATCGAGGGCTATATGAACGACTCGACCAAAGCGCAGTTCGACATCCTCGCCTCCATGCTCAAGCATGACCTCGGCCACGACCTCGACATCAACCGCAAGAACCTCAGTCCCTACATAGCCCGCGAGATTCTCAACCGCTACTACTTCAACAAGGGCGAGATCATCTACTCGCTTCGCGACGACGAGGCCATTGACTCGGCAGTCACGGTCCTCACCACCCCCCGCCTCGGCGAAATACTCGGAAAGAAATAATCTCCACCCTCCATACCAGACCATCCATGACCATTCAGCAACTTAGCGAAGAATTCATGACTCCCCGCCGCCGCGAAGCCCTCCAGAAGGCTCTCGGCGGCGAGGCTGCGATAGTGTCGGTCTATAACCTTGCCGGTTCGTCGCCCGCGATGATGCTCGGAGCCTTGCCGGCGGCCGGCTGGCCGACGGTGGTCGTCGGCGACTCGCTCGACGATGCCGGCTATCTCTACCATGACCTCTGCCGCCTCGTCGGGGAGGAGAGAGTGCTGATGTTCCCCTCGGGCTACAAGCGCGACATAAAGTACGGCCAGGTCGACCCGCCCTCGCAGATACTGCGCACCGAGGCGCTCAATCTCTGGCACTCCGAGCGTGCCCCGCGCTATGTCGTCACCTATCCCGAAGCGCTTGCCGAGAAGGTGGCTCGCCGCGAGGTCATCGACCGCCACACCCTCCACCTGCGCAAGGACACGGAGGTTGACCTGACGGAAACCATAAAGTGGCTGCGTGAAAACGGCTTCGTGGAGGTGGACTATGTCTACGAGCCGGGACAGTTTGCTGCCCGCGGCTCTATCATCGACATCTTCGGCTACAGCCACGAGCTCCCCTTCCGCATCGATTTCTTCGGCGACGAGATTGACTCCATACGCACCTTCAACATCGAGACCCAGCTCTCCGAGCGCCAGCTCTCGGAGGTGGCAATCACCTCCGGCGTCGCCTCGCAGTCGTCGGGCGAGTCGCTGCTCGAATATGTCGACCCCTCGACGCTCTTCGTGGTGCGCGACGCCGCTTTCACCGTCGAGCGCGTCAAGGCCATAGCCTCCGAGAAGATTTCGGAGAGCGCCCTGGTCGCAGGGGAGGCCGACACCAATGCCATGAAGCAGGTGGTCGACGCCGAGGCCTTCGCCCGGAGCTTCTCCTCCTTCCGGCAGCTGCGTTTCACTTCGGCGGCGCAACCCGACCCCGCGGCCTCGGCAAGCGTCGACTTCAAGTGTTCCCCGCAGGTTATCTACCACAAGAATTTCGAGCTCATCAGCGAGAGTTTCACAAAATTTCTCTCCGAGGGCTACCGAATCTACATCCTCAGCGATAGCGAGAAGCAGATTGAGCGCCTGAAGGTGATTTTTGAGGACAGGGGCGACAGGATTGACTTCATCCCTGTGATTTCGACCCTCCACGAGGGCTTCACCGACCATTCCGTAAAGATATGCGTCTTCACCGATCACCAGATTTTCGACCGCTTCCACAAATATACCCTTAAGAGTGACCGCGCCCGTTCCGGCAAGCTTGCTCTCTCGCTCAAAGAACTAAGTGCCATCGAGCCGGGCGACTTCATAGTCCATGTGGACCACGGCGTGGGCAAATTCGCCGGTCTCCTGCGCACCAATGTCAACGGCAAGACCCAGGAGATGATAAAGCTCGTCTATGCCAACGACGATATAATCTTTGTCTCCATCCATGCCCTCCACAAGCTCGCCAAATATCGCGGCAAGGAGGGTGTGCCCCCGAAAATCAACAAGCTCGGCTCCGGTGCGTGGAACAAAATGAAGGAGCGTACCAAGTCCAAGCTAAAGGACATTGCCCGCGACCTCATCAAGCTCTATGCCGCCCGCAAGGAGGAGAAAGGCCACGCCTTCGCCCCCGACAGCTACCTGCAGCAGGAGCTGGAGGCGTCGTTCATCTACGAGGACACCCCCGACCAGCTGACGGCCACCAAGGCTGTGAAGGCCGACATGGAAAGCGACAAGCCTATGGACCGCCTCATCTGCGGCGACGTGGGTTTCGGCAAGACGGAGATTGCTATCCGTGCGGCGTTCAAGGCCGCTGTCGACGGGAAGCAGACTGCCGTCCTCGTCCCGACCACCGTCCTGGCCTATCAGCACTATAACACTTTCCGCGACCGCCTCAAAGAGCTCCCCGTGAGGGTGGACTATATCTCGCGCGCACGCACCGCCAGGCAGGTCCGCGAGATTGTCAAGGACCTCGCCGAGGGGAAGATTGACATCCTCATCGGCACCCACAAGCTCATCGGCAAGGAGGTGAAGTTCAAGGACCTCGGCCTGCTGATTGTCGACGAGGAGCAGAAGTTCGGCGTCGCCGTCAAGGAGAAGCTGAAGCAGATGAAGATTAATGTCGACACCCTGACCATGAGCGCCACCCCGATTCCCCGCACACTCCAGTTCTCGCTCATGGGCGCCCGCGACCTCACCTCGCTCAACACCCCTCCCGCCAACCGCTACCCGATTATCACATCCGTCGGTGCCGGTGGGGACGACATCATTGCCGAGGCGGTCAACTTCGAGCTGTCGCGCAACGGCCAGGTGTTCATGATTAACAACCGCATCGAGGGGCTCTACGACCTTGAGGCGCAGCTCAAGCGCATAGTCCCAGACGCGCGCGTCATCGTGGCCCACGGCCAGATGCCCCCCGAGAAGCTCGAGAAGGCTATCATTGACTTCGCCAACCATGACTACGACGTGCTCATCGCCACGACCATTATCGAGAGCGGCATCGACATGCCCAACGTCAACACCATCATCGTCAACAACGCCCAGAATTTCGGCCTCAGCGAGCTTCACCAGCTGCGCGGACGAGTGGGCCGAAGTAATCGCAAGGCTTTCTGCTACCTCCTCGTGCCGCCTCATATCCCGCTCTCACCCGTGGCGCGCCGCCGCCTCCAGGCCATTGAGAGTTTCAGCGACCTCGGCAGCGGAATCCATATCGCCATGCAGGACCTCGACATCCGAGGCGCGGGCAACCTCCTCGGAGCCGAACAGTCGGGCTTCATAGCCGACCTCGGCTACGAAACCTATCAGAAAATCCTCAAAGAGGCCGTCACGGAGCTGCGCACCGAAGAGTTCTCGGACCTCGAGCAGGCCGACCGCCTCGACGAGGAGGAGAAGGACTATGTGGCCGACTGCGTCATCGAGAGCGACATGGAGCTGCTACTGCCGGCCAACTATGTGCCGACCGAGAGCGAGCGCATATCTCTCTACCAGGAGCTCGACGGCATCGAGCGCGAGCTTGATCTGCAGGCCTTCAAGAGCCGCCTGACTGACCGCTTCGGCGCCATACCCCCTGTGACCGCCGAACTGCTGCGCATCCCGCGCCTGCGCCGGCTCGCCCGCCGTCTCGGCATAGAGAAGGTGGCTTTGAAGCAGGGAAAGATGTTCACCTATTTCGTCGACGAGAGCAACAAGGCCTACTATCAGTCCGACATGTTTGGCAAGATGCTCAACTATCTCACCTCCAACCCGCGCCGCGTCCAGATACGCGAGCGCAACGGCAAGCGTTCATTCGCGATAGCGAATGTCGACAGCGTCGAGACCGCTGTCGACATCCTGCAGCAAATCATAGGATAGAATAGTATAGAGTTTATAGAGTAAGTATCTTTAAAAAATTAGTTAATACATTCGATTATGTTACGCCGCAGGCCT
>CAJUIX010000040.1 GCA_910586665.1 uncultured Duncaniella sp. | reverse complement strand
ATATCCCTCTCAAAACTTTCGCTCAGATTTTAACTGTTGTTATTAAACACCCTCTAAATCACCCAACCGACACAATAACTTTTTCATATTTCGTATTAACCAATTATTATTTTTTACACACAATGAAAAAAGTACTTTTAGTAATGTTGCTTGCCTTCACGCTGCTCATGCCGCTCGAAGGCTTCGCGCGGACCTACAAGGCCACGTTTGACAAAGCAACGTCAGAAGAAGTGATCAAGGCCCTGAAAGCCGAGACCGGCTTGGATTTTGTCTATCAGAAGGACATCTTGAAGAGGGCAAAGTCACCCGTTACCTGCAACTACACGGGTCTGACCCTCGAGCAGCTGCTCAACCGCGTGCTCTCAATCAACATGTTTCTTGACTACAAGGTGGTCGACAACACCGTGGTGCTCAAACTCCCCGATGCGATGGTCGACTTCATCAAGGGCTCGATAGAGGGTATTGTCTATGACAAAGAGGTGAACGAGCCTCTCGCAGGGGCGACCATCATGATTGACGGAACCACCAAAGTGACCGTGACCGATGCCGACGGACGCTTTAAAATCACCGATGTCAATGCCCTCAACCCTATGGTTTCGGTTTTCTTCATCGGCATGAAGCCTATGTCTGTCAAAGTCACACCCAAAAATCAGCATGACATCCGCTTTGACATGGTGACCAACTCCAGTATGCTGTCAGAAGTCGTCGTTACAGGTTATCAGGAACTCAGGAGAGAGAAGATGACCGGCGCGGTCGCCACTATCTCGTCTGACAAGCTCGATGACCGCTATACAGCCAACCTCCTCACCAACCTCGAAGGGCGCGTGGCCGGTCTTTCCACCTATGGCGGCAAGCCCATCATCCGTGGTGCAGGCACACTCTACGGCAACACGACTCCTCTGCTCGTTGTAGACGGACTTCCGGTCGAGGGCAACATCGAGGACCTCAACCCATACGACATCGCCAGCGTCAACGTGCTGAAGGATGCTGCATCAGCCGCTATCTACGGTGCGCGCGCAGCCAACGGTATTATCGTCGTGACCACCAAGAGTGCCAAGAACAAGGGGAAGATTGATGTAGACTTCCAGGCCAACGTCACATGGTATGAGAACCGCAACGTGGACTATCACGACAACTTCTACATGAACGCCGAGGAACAAGTGAAGCGCGCAAGCGATTATTATGACTATTACTTCAACCGTAAGTATGCCAACGACCCCACAACCGACGTTGTAGGCACTTATAAGCAGCACATCGACCAGGGTGCCTACACAATCAATCCCGTGGGTTATGCCTACTGGCAGCTTGCCAGTGGCGCCATCAACCAAAGCCAGCTTGACGGCATCCTCTCCGACCTCTCGAATAATAACTATGCCAAGGAATATGCCGATGCGGTTCTCCGCCGCCAGGTGATGCAGCAGTACAACCTTTCGCTTCGCAGCAGTTCCGACAAGGCAAGAAACAGCCTCGTGGTCAACTACCGTACAGACAACATGGGTATAAAGGAACATAACAGCGACTGGCTCAACGTCTCGTTCAAAGGTAGCTACGACCTTGCCAAATGGCTCACCGCTACTGTCAGTGTCTACGGTGTGTATGCCAATACCCAGCAGCTCGGCTATGACTACCAGGTAAGCATCAACCCCTTCCAGAACGCTCCTTACTACAGCTTCTACAATGAAGACGGCACTGTCGCGAATGATTATCAGTGGTATTGCGGCAACAAGTATATGACCCTTCAGGACGGCATGGAGGACCTCGGCGTCAACATTCTTGACGAACTCAAGAACAATGTCAGGAAGATCCGCCGTCAGGAGATGCGCTATCATGCCGACCTCCTCTTCAAGATACTCCCCGGTCTTACGGCACAGACACAGTTCGTGTATGAAGTGACCGATTCGCAGGACCAGACCCACTACACTCAGCAGAGCCACGCGGCCCGCACGGTTAAAAACGCATTTGCCAAGATGGAAAACGGCAAGCTCGTGTATATGACTCCCGAGACAGGCGGTATCCTCAACACCACCCACATTCACGGAAACTACTGGACCGCCCGCGGGCAGCTCAACTTCCAGCGCACTTTCTTTGAGAAGCATGACATCAATGTGATTGCCGGTCTTGAGTTCCGCGAAACCAAGTCAAAGGGCGACAAGTCGCTCATCCTCGGTTTTGACGACCAGCTCCAGAGCTCATCGACCAACACTGTCGACCTCGGCACACTCAGTCAGATGCGTAATTCTTCATATTTCATGATGATGGGTCAGCCATTCCCCTGCAATCAGTTCGCGTTCAGCCCCTATATCGAAAGCAGTATGGGACTGGTTCCCGAACAGCGTCACCGCTATGGCTCAGGCTACTTCAATGCCACATATACCTATGATAACCGTTACAATGTGTTCGGTTCTTATCGTAAGGACCATGCCGATGTCTACGGCCTCGACGCCAAATTCCGCGGCAAGCCTCTATGGTCAGTCGGTGCAGGCTGGAACATCCACAACGAGAGCTTCATGCACGACTTCACCTGGCTTGACTTCCTGAAACTCCGTGTGAGCTATGGTGTGACTGGTAACATCTACCAGGGCGCAACATCGTTTATGACAGCATCTTCAGGCGAGCTCAACAGCGACACCAATCTCCCGATAGCCACTATCGTTTCTCCCGCCAACCCTGACCTCCGCTGGGAGCAGAACAGGACCACCAACGTCGGCGTCGACTACGGTTTCTTCGGCTACCGTCTGCGCGGTTCGCTTGACTACTATGTGAAGACCGGCAAGGATATTTTCGCTCCTATCACCCTCGACCCGACTACCGGCTTCTCCTCAATGGTGGCCAACGCAGCCTCTATCCAGAACAAGGGTGTCGAGCTTGCCGCTGCTTACGATTGGTTCCGCGCCAACCGACGCAGCGACTTCTCATGGACCACCAACCTCACCGTGACTTTCAACAAGAACAAGGTGACAGCAGTAGAGAATCCCGCCACCCGCGCTTATGAACTCGTGACCACTCCCTATAAGAAAGGCTATCCCGTGAACGCACTCTGGGCTTACCGCTTCGCCAAGATTGACGACCGTCCCGGTCTCGTGGGCCAGTCAATGTACTATGTCGAGAATGGCAACATCAGCCATAGCGCGTCGGGGGCAAGCGTTGAGACATTGCTCTTCGGCGGTCAAAAGGATCCGAAGACCATTATCGGTTTCGACAACCAGTTCAAGTGGCATGGCATCAGCCTCGGCATCCTTATGGCTTACTACGGAGGCCACCAGATGTTCGCCCAGCCTAAGACCGAGCTTTTCGAAGATTCATGGTATTGTCCCGTGCCCTCCTACGCACTCAATTCCTGGACTCCCGAGAAGCCGACCGACATTCCCGGCATAGGTGAGTTCGCTTCAACCTCACTCGGTTCAGAAGCCCGCACAGCCGACAACTGTCTCTATGACGCAGACTTCATCAAAATCCGCAACATAATCCTCGGCTACGACCTTCCCGAACAGTGGAGCCGCAAGGCCGGCATCAACAAGGTATCGGTCCGCTTCCAGATCAATGACCCGAAAGCTATCTGGACCAAGAATTCCGAAGGCATCGACCCCGAGACCCTCGGTCTGCGCAAACAGGCTTCGTATATGTTCGGCATTAACCTCAGTCTCTAATCTCAACACATAAAAAGAACTTACAGATATGAAAATCAAATATATGGCAGGTCTTCTGCTGTTGGGCGCATCGGCTCTCAGCTCCTGCTCGGACTTTACGGAAATCGACCAGAAGGGCATGAACCTTCTCAATACCACTGACCAGCTGGAAATGCTTCTCAATCAGGAGTACAGCTACGACGTGTCAAATATCAACCGCCTCTGCGGCTCGGTATTATACTATCCGGGCAATGTCCCCACACTGCTTGCCAACCCGGTGAAGACCACCTCGCAGATTATTATTGGCTATGACGAGGAGGGACACAGGCGCGAGCAGGTGGATCTTACCTCATCTGACTCAGGATATGCAAGTTGCTACGAATATATCGGCACGGTGGCCAATCCTATCCTTAGCAAAATAGATGCGGCCAGCGGTCCTGACAGCAAGAAAGCAGCTCTGAAGGCCGAGGCTCTGACAGTGCGCGCCTATTTCCACTGGCTCGCAGCCATCAAGTTTGCCCGTGCTTACAATCCCTCGACCGCTGACAGCGAGAAGTGTATAGCCTACCTTTTGGAGACCCAGGACATCAAGCAGCCCACCGAGCAGCTTACACAGAAGGAGGTCTACACCAATATACTGGCCGACCTTGACGCAGCAATCGAACTCGACGCACTTCCCGTGTCGGCTGTCAACCGTATGCGTTTCAGCAAGGCTGCTCCATACGCTATCAAAGCAATGGTGCTGATGTATATGCAGCAGCCCGCCGAAGCTGCCAAGGCTGCGGAGCAGGCGCTCGCTATCAACAACACTGTTAGCGACCTCAATAACTTCATGATGACCACCACCAGCATGATGGGACAGCCCACTCCGACGCTCGAGATTCCGAAACTGGCACTCGACCAGGATTATTTCACTGACTCACAGATTGAATTCTTCTCATGGCTCACCCCGCGCTACTACTCATTGTTTGAGGATAAGCATATAGTCAAGGATTGGTTTGAGACTTATCACACAATGATGTGGATGGGTTCATGGGATGCTACAGCACCAATGGTCGTAAATTCGCTTCAAAGCATGTTCGGTGTTTCGGAAGGCTCGATGAGCTACGGTGTGATGGGCGAAGGCCGTGTAGGTACGATAAATATCAGCTCACCACACATGTATCTGATTCTTGCAGAGAACGCTATCAACAATGGCAGGATTGACGATGCGATGGGCTATCTCGACAAGTTCCGCGTGGGCCGCTTCCTTCCCGAGGACTATCAGCCGCTGCAAGGCCGTGTGACCACCAAGGCTGAGGCTATCGAGATGCTGAAGAAGAACGAGCATGGTGAAAACTGCTTCGGCGTGCACCACTTCATCAACATGAAGCGCTGGAACGAGCTTCCCGACTATAAGGAGGACATTTCATGGACGCTCAACGGCAAGACTTACACTCTCCGCGCCGGCTCGGATCTTTGGATTTTCCCCTTCCCGAAGAACCTCATGAACAAGAACGCCAACTTCCAGCATAACTACGAGACAGTAGCGATGTAATGAGCTGTTGAAATCAGATTTATAATTTGAAATAGTCAGGATTAACTCTGATAATCACGAATAAAAATATTACCTTTGTAAAAATTTATTACATGAAGATTTTATCTTTCATCACATTAGGCGCTATCGCGGCAGCTGTATGCTCATGCAACTCCCGTCCCGCAAACCAGTTTGACATCAAGGGCACTGTCGACGGTGCCGATGGGCAGACTATCTATCTCTCGTATGCAGTCGGTGACTCCGTGGTCAGCGACAGCGCTGTGATTGCCGAGGGCAAGTTTGCCTTTACCGGCAATGTCGATGTCCCCACCAATGCCGGCCTTTATATGGGTGTCCCTTCCTGGGAAAACAAGGCGAGGACCAGTTTATATATCGAGCCTGCCGAAATCACCATTGCCGGTCTGAAGGCCGACGACTTTTCCGAGGCAGCCTTTACCGGCTCCAAGACCCAGGCCGAGGCAGAGGAGTATCAAAATTCCCTGAAGCCGGTTATCGAGCAGATACAGTCTATCCGCCAGTCAATGGCCACAGCTTCCGAGGAGCAGCGCGCCGAGCTTTCGGCAAAGAGTGACTCTCTCGGCAATATATACGAGAAGGCAGGTGCCGACTTCATCGCCTCGCACCCTGCATCATATTATTCCGCCGACCTCCTCAATATGGCAAGCTCGCGCATGAGCTATGAGGATCTGAAGAAGGCCTACGAGTCTCTTGCTCCCGAAGTTCAGGCTGCGGCCCCGGGTATAGCCAAGGAAATTGCCGCGCTTGAGTCTGTGATGCCCGGCAAGCCGGCCCCCGACCTTGTCGGCGTCAACCCCGACGGCAAGGACACGAAGCTTTCCGACCTCAAGGGCAAGGTGGTGCTCGTGGATTTCTGGGCCACATGGTGCGGTCCTTGCCGCGCGTCGCTTCCCCATGTCAAGAAGCTCTATGACAAGTATAACAAGAAAGGCTTCGAGGTGTTCTGCGTGGGCGACGATGATTCCGATCCCGAGAAATGGAAGGAAGTAATCAAGCTTGAAGGCATGGAGAACTACTATAACATCCTCCGCGGCCTCAAAACCATCAAGGATGCTTCCGGTAAGTTTGTCGATTTCGACCGCAGCAACGACCAGAGCGACAAGTATGCCGTGCACTACCTCCCGACCAAGTATCTCATCGCTGCCGACGGTACCGTTATCGGTAAAATCGACTCCGACGAGGAGCTTGATGCCAAGCTTGCCGGGATTTTTGGTGAATGATCCATTCATAATTTAATATATCTTAACAAAAAATGAAAAAGTTATCCCTTGTTGCTATGTCGGCGCTCGCAGTGATGTGCGCCTGCAACTCAAAACCGACCAATGAGTACACAATCAACGGTACAACCGACCTCCCCGACGGCGAGTTTGTGAAAATGACGTACTATGTCGGCAGCGATTCCAACTTTACTGACAGTGTGGCCGTGGCCAACGGTGCCTTCTCGTTCAAAGGTACTGTCGACAAGCCCTACAATGCCATGATTATTGCCGGCTCAGACATGATGCAGGCCTATCAGAATGGCAAAATCCGTAATTTCATCATCGAGCCGACCGAGTATACCATCGAGCTGAAAGGTGACAATTACGGCGAGGCTGCTATCGCCGGTTCTGCGCTCACTGCCGAAATGGACTCGTTTGGCGCTCTCCAGAAGGCTATCTATGACAAGATGACTCCTCTCCGCGAGCAGTACATGGCCGCACAGGGTGACACCGCTATCACCAATCCTCTCCGCGAGCAGATGATGGCTATCTCAAAAGAGGCCACAGAGCTTCAGAAGAACTATGTCAAGACCAACACTTCGTCGCTCTACGCTCCCTTTGTGATGCGCACTGTCCGCACTGACTTCACTCTCGACGAGCTGAAGCAGGTCTACAACAGCTGGGCACCCGAAGTCCAGGCTGCCGACGAGGAAACCGCTACCTACATCAAGGCTCTCGAGGCTATCCAGCCCGGCGCTGTCGCTCCCGAAATCACAGGCAAGGACCAGAACGGTAACGATCAGAGCCTCTCCGCTCTCAAGGGCAAGGTGGTCCTCCTCGACTTCTGGGCAACATGGTGTGGCCCCTGCCGTGCTTCGCTCCCCCATGTAAAGGAAATCTATGAGAAGTACAACGACAAGGGTCTCGAAGTGCTCGCAGTGTCGCTCGACCGCGACCCCGAGGCTTGGAAGAAGTTTATCAACGAGCAGAAGAGCGGTCTCGAACTTTACAAGAATATCTATGACGAAGGCGGCAAGAACTCGGACAACTACGCTATCCAGTACATCCCCTCGAAGTTCATCATCGACGCCGAGGGTAAGATGGTAGGCCGCTTTGACGAAGAGGCCGAACTCGACGCCAAGCTTGCCGAAATCTTCGCCGGCAAATAATATTGTCTTTTATAAATGAAAAAATCATTATTCATACTCATCACCCTTTTCCTTTGCCTGGGCGTCCAGGCAAAGGAAAAGATGAGTGTGCTCTATGTCGGCGGTTCGCCCGACATGAATACAATGGGCGGCGTGCAGCTCGACTCTGCCGCATCTGCCGGAGTTGCCAGGTCGGTCAAGCTCCGTATGGATGACTTCACCAAGTTTCTGAAGCAGCACTTCACAAAAGTCACCACAGTAAAAGGTGAGGACTATACGGCCGACATGTCAAAGGGCTATGACGTAACCGTGTTCGACGGCCGTCCGAAGCCTATACGTCCCCGCATACTCGAGCAGGATGCCCAGGGCCGCACCACGAGATATGAGCCGGCTGTCTATCTGCCCGCTGACTTCGACTGTGCATCGGTGATGATTGCCGAGCAGAGCCATGACCTTGCCAATTCAATCGGCTCGAAGAATGACTGGTTCTGCCTCTGCCTCGACAACTATGCCCTCGGCTGGAAGAAGGACCACGCCATATTCAAAGGTCCTTTCAAGGTCGACATCAAATCGGAGATGCGTCCGACGCCGGCAAACGCCAAGGAGTATTGCCCGATTTATGGCTACACTCTGCCTGACTCCACGGAGATGTGGCTCGTGCATAAAGAATTGTACCCTGTTGGTGGTCGCATCGGCATGGTGTCACGTCCCTGGGGTTACACCGATTCCCCCGAAGCTGAGGTAATCTCCGGTGGCACCTGTGCCAAGAGCATCGATGCCGTAGCCATCGGGCGTCACGGCAATTTCTTCCACTGGGGCTTTGCAGCCAAGCCTTCCGACATGACCGAGCCGGCCAAGGCCGCGCTTGCCAATGCCATTGTCTACATCAAGGACTACAACGGCAAGCACATCATTGCCCGCAAACTCGACGAGGGTATCCGTACCCGCGACGATGTGACAGCGAGCAAATACAGGATTTCGCGTGCCTGCTGCGAGGAGAACAACAAGATGAATATCCAGTTCTATCACACTATGGACAGCACAATCAAAGCTGTCAAGGCCAAGAAGGCTGCCGGCGAGGAAATCACTTCGATGGAAGCTTTCTATCTGCAAATGCCGGCTCCCGAGAAACCTGTCCCCGTGAAGTATTCCGACTATGTCAAGAAGACTGCTCCCGACCTTTATCCGATTTTCGGTGAGGATGAGGCCGAGTATGCCCGCTACTACGACAAGAACCGCCCATATTTCTACTCCAAGCCTCAGATGCGCGGCCTCGTCATCGACCAGGAGGCCCGTGCGCTCGGTATCGCCAACAATGACATCCGCCTGCTCGACAAGGCCGTCGAACTCCTTGCCGCCGGAGGCGATGACGCCGCTGTCGGCAAGACCATCCTTGAACGCTACACCCTCTGCCGCTTTGCCACACCGCAGGAGTGGAGGGCATGGCTCGACGCCAACCGTGACCGCATGTTCTTTACCGAGAGCGGCGGCTGGCTCTGGCTTGTCGACACACTCGACCCCTCCGTCCCAGGTAATGACTATTCGGTTCTGACCGCCGCAGCGGAGAGTGGGTCCGCACCCGCCGCAGCCAAGCCCGCGGGGGAGACGAGTGCCGAAAATCCCGTGGCGCTGAAAGCCGAGGCTGTCAGCGAGCCTGACGGCTCGAAGGAGATAGTCGTGACAATGACTGTACATGACGGCTTCCACACCTACGCCACCCTTGCTCCCGAGGATCCCTTCATCCCGACAGAGGTGTTTGTCGAGCTTCCCGAGGGCTATGAGAAAGCGGGTGACCTCGTGCTCCCGCAGCAGTCTCCATCGGCCACGGCTACTACCTATTATATAGGCACCGTCGCCTTCCGCCAGCCTGTCAAAGGTTCGGGCAAGGGTAAGGCGGTGTGCACGGTGAAATATCAGGCATGTGACTCGTCGATGTGCCTGCGGCCCGAAACGAAGAAATTTGAAATTGAGCTTTAAAAACAGCCATTGATGCGGTGGCGAAGTGCCGCTGTGACAGCCTCCCTTCGGTCGCTGCTCAATATTAGAATCCCAAGGCCGGGATGACGCTTGAAAATGACGCGTCATCCCGGCCTTTTTTGTCGACAAACAGGCAAAATCAAGCCTGAATTTAACATTAAATTAACACAAGGCAATCGAATGTATTTTATGTTTAAAAATGTTAATAGCGCTTTTATAAACACATGGTATATAGAGTATTAAAAATTACCCCCCCCCCCGATTTTAACTAAAATTAACTAAGATAGATGCGT
>CAJUIX010000039.1 GCA_910586665.1 uncultured Duncaniella sp. | reverse complement strand
CCCAGGACCCCAACATTAAAAGTGTTGTGCTCTACCAGCTGAGCTAGCGAATCATATTTAAATTTTAACTTTAAAAGACGATGCGGAATAAAAATTTCACACCTGGCAGCTCTCCTGCCTCTTATTATCCTTAAAAGCGATGCAAAGGTAGATATTTTTTTTATTCCATGCAAATTTTTCCATAATTTTTTAACAAACATCCTCTATGACAATAAGAGCGCTACAACTAAACTCTTTAAACCTAAGGCATTTACAAAATTTCACTATTAATAATATCAATCATTGCAGCTAATTTGCTACCTTTGTATTCTGAATTATAATTCTATCAATCTAACACTTCGACAAATGCAAAAATTCTCAGAAACCCGGGTCAGCATGCTCCACGGCATACTGCTGATTGCCCTATTCGCATGCGCAGCCTTCTACATCGGAAGTGCGCAAATCTTCAAGGAACTCTCTTTCAGCCCGATGATTATAGGCATCATACTCGGTATGCTCTATGCCAATTCCCTTCGAAACAACCTTCCAGAGACATGGGTTCCCGGAATACAATTCTGTTCTAAAAAAATCCTCCGCCTCGGCATCATACTCTACGGCTTCCGTCTTACATTCCAGGACATTGTCAACGTCGGCGTGTCAGGCATCGTCATTGACGCTATTATTGTTATCGTCACCATACTCGGAGGCATTTGGATTGGTCGACTTCTAAAAATGGATCGTGACACAGCTCTACTTACCTCTATCGGAAGCGGCATCTGCGGTGCTGCAGCAGTCCTCGGAGCAGAGTCAACCATACGCACACAACCATACAAGACAGCCGTCGCAGTAGCCACCGTGGTGATTTTCGGCACAATATCAATGTTTCTTTACCCTCTCGCATATCGCTCTGGGTGGCTCGACCTCTCGCTGCAGGAAATGGGCATATATTCCGGCTCTACACTCCACGAAGTTGCCCACGCAGTCGGAGCAGGCAACGCTATGGGATCTGAAATCTCCGACGTATCAGTGATTGTCAAGATGATACGCGTCATGCTTCTCGTCCCCGTGCTTCTCATTCTGGGCATCTGGGCTTCGCGACGCAACTCCGCCGACAATGTCTCTAAAGAAAAGGGGAAAATAAACATACCCTGGTTTGCCGTAGGTTTCCTTCTCGTCATCGCCTTCAATTCCCTCAATCTTCTGCCTACAGCCTTCGTTGATGCTATAAACTATATCGACACCTTCCTTTTAACAATGGCTATGGCTGCCCTTGGAGCCGAAACGAGCATCGACAAATTCAAAAAAGCCGGTGCCAAGCCCTTCATCCTCGCTTTTTGCCTCGACATATGGCTCATCGTCGGTGGCTACATCCTTGCCAAACACCTTGCCCCGCTTTGGCTTTAATAAATAACAGGCTTAAAAATACTCCTGCGGGCCGGATGGCATGCCATCCGGCCCGCAGTCTTTTTTCCTCATCCCCTACCCTTCTCTTTCTTCCTTGATAATCAGCAATCGGTCTCCCGGCTGGAGGTGCCGAGTGCCATTGGGGACGATGTAACGCTCCCCCCGCCGAATCATCATCACCAGAGAGCCGGCAGGTAGCTGCATGTCGCGCAATGTATTGCCTCCGGCGAGTTCTCGCTCCGTCAGAGTCAGCGTCTGAAGCGACGTGGGAAGCTCATCGGCAAGCTCCACTCCGAAATCATCCTCACCTTCCGCATCAGAGTCTACGAGCTTCAACTTCCGCGCACAGGCAATCACCGTTGTGCCCTGGACAAGCAACGATATGATAGTTACGAAGAACACAATGTTGAATATCTGCCCTGCACCCTCGATATGCGCCACCACCGGATAGGTCGCAAATATAATAGGGACAGCGCCCCTCAGACCCACCCACGACACGAATAGTTTGGAACGCAGGGCAATCTTGCGCAACGGTGCCAGCGATATGAAGACACTCAGCGGACGCCCGACGAGAATCATGAACACACCAACAAGCAACGACACAGCAGCCACATCGAACATCTCATGAGGATTGACAAGCAGGCCGAGCATAAGGAACACCACAATCTGCGCCAGCCAGGTCATTCCGTCAAGGAATTTCGTGATACCTCGGTGATTCGGGAGAGTGGCATTGCCGAGCACTATACCGCAGAGATAGACAGCGAGATAGCCATTGCCTGCGAGGGCGGTCGTAATCGCAAAGGTGAAAAATACAGAGCCAATCATGAGTATTGAAATCATCGAAGTGGCCTGCGAGGCGTCCTCTTTGGCCCCCCTGCTGCGCCCTATGCGCATATAGAAGCCTATTAGCCACAGCGTCAGCTTACCCATGACGAATCCAAGGCCTATACCAACACCGAATTGCAGCAGCAGCTCGACAACTATCCCTCCCGCCGACAGCTCCCTGCCGACAGTCAGTGCCTCGATGATGATAATCGTAAGCATATATGCCATCGGGTCATTCGAACCACTCTCAAGCTCAAGCATCGGGCGCAGATTGTGGCGCAATCCGACCTTCTGACTCCCAAGTATGCCGAAGACCGACGCAGAATCAGTCGACGACATGGTAGCCGCAAGCAGCAGCGACACCATGAATGGGAAATGTATGTTTGTCCAGCTCATCCCCGACAACCACCATATAAAGAGCCCCGTCAACAAGGCTGTCAGCAGCACCCCGACGGTCGAGAGCACCAACCCGGGGACAATGACAGGCCGTATCGCAGAAATCTTTGTCCCCATACCGCCTGAAAAAAGTATGATGCAGAGAGCCACCATTCCTATAAACTGGGCGCTGTGCATGTCGCTGAACTGGATTCCCAAGCCGTCGGTACCGAAAATCATACCGACAAAGAGAAATATCAACAGCAACGGCAACCCGAAACGATAGCTCGACTTCCCAATCAAGACTCCGGCAATCAGGAGTGTAGACCCTATGAGGAGGATATTTTCAGATGTAATAAGTTCCATTAGGCAGTAAGTATTGGAGTATTATTTTACAAAGATAGGCAATAAAAAAGTTTATACAAAAAAGCCTCTCCCACGAATGAACATTTCACCCCTTATGTTTGTTTTCAGAAATAAATATGTGAATAATTTTATTATTCATCTATGCCACAGAGCACTGCAAAACTAAGAATGTTATCATGTCAAATAAACACATTATGAAAAGCGTAAAAGAGACTCTGCTCGAGCGCCGAAGCATACGCCGCTACGAGCGGGAAGCGATATCGGATGAACAGATGGAACTTATTTACGAGGCTATCCGCAACACTCCGACAAGCTACAACGGCCAACAGTTCTCCGTCATAGACATTACGGACCAAGAACTGAAAGAACAAATCTACAAACTGACAAACCAGAAGCAGATTAAGACCTGCAACCACTTCCTACTCTTCCTCGCCGACTATAATAAAATAACCCTGATCAGCGAGGCCGAGAACATCGACATGCCCGAATTTACCCACACCGCCGACGGACTCATCGTCGGCGTTGTCGACGCGACCCTGGCCATGATGAACGCCGTCACTATGGCCGAATCACTCGGACTCGGCACCTGTCCTATAGGATATGCGCGCACAGTGGCACCCGAGGCTCTGTCTTCGCTCATGAAACTACCGCCCAAGACCTTCATCGTCTGCGGCCTCGCTATCGGAGTGCCCCGCGAGACACCCGACATGAAGCCCAAACAGCCCGTGAGCCTTGTCGTCCACAAAAATTCATACCGCCAGGACAGCGAGGCCATGCTTGACGAGCTGAAAGAATATGACTCGACAATATCAGCCTACAACCGCACCCGCGAGGGGGACAAGACCGACAACGACTGGGCCTCTCACATAGTCGGCTATTACCGCGAAGCCATGAACTACCGCATGCTCCGCGCCCTCCAGCGCCGTGGATTCGACATCACCCTATAAGATAAGCACAATAGAATTAAGATTATCAACATAAAGTGCCGCGTATGCCTCCGAACAGGGGATGGCATACGCGGCACATTTTTTTATTTTATAACTATAACCTATTTGTTTTTCAGAACCGATATTTTAGCCCTTGTATTCTTGATTTTTTCAGGGGAGAGCACTTTGACGAGACGTCCGGCCTCCGACACCGGGACTGCAACGAGAGCAGAATGGTCGCGCAGCGCTATGCGCCCTATCTGTCCAGCCGTCAGTCCACCTTTGGCTATAAGGAAGCCGACAATGTCGCCACGCGAGATTTTCTCCTTCTTCCCGACATTGAAATAGAGCGTCGCCACATCAGAGCGTATCGGATTGTCCGAATGGCCCTGCGGGATATAGTCGCGGTCCCACTCCACATAATCCGGGATAGTCTCCCCCTCCGATGTTATAACATAGACCTCGCCCGACGCATCCTGACGGGCGGTGCGCCCGTTGCGGTGCACCCACGCCTCAGCCGAAGGAGGAAGGTGATAGTGGACCACTGTCGACAGCTCAGGGATATCGAGCCCGCGAGAGCCGAGGTCGGTCGATATGAGTACAGGGGTCGTCCCATTGTTGAGAAGTTCTACCGCGTTCTCCCTGTCATGCTGCTCAAGGCCTCCATGATAGATACCGACCGGAAGTCCCGCACGGCGCACGGCCTCGTAAATTCGCTCCACGCTCTCTCTGTGGTTGGCAAAGACGATTACCCTCCCGTCGGGGAGCGAGCGCAGAAGGTCAATGAGCGTATCGAGCTTATCGCGCACGGCCGAGGGGACATTGACAATCTGCATACGCTTCCTCGGCGAGTCGCTGTCGATGCCGAAGTCGAGCGTTACGGCCGACTTGGTCTTCGGCAGGAAGTCAGGCAGCTCGGCAATTATGGTGGCCGACGTAAGAATCACGAATGACACCGACTGTAGCTTGCGGCACACGCGCTTCATCTCATCGGCAAAACCAAGTTCCAATGCCTTGTCATACTCGTCGAGCACGAGTGTCCTGACCCCTGACAGGTCGATATTGCCGCGCTTGATATGGTCAAGCAGACGTCCGGGAGTGGCCACGATGATGTCGGGCACGACAGAGAGCGAATTGACCTCCTCCTGCATGGCATGGCCGCCATAGAACGCGACAGTCTTCAACCCTGTCGAAATCGGGCGCAGGACATCGGCAATCTGAAGCACAAGCTCTCTCGAGGGAGCCATGACCACGGCCCGCACCCTCCCGTCAGCCGTCCCGAGGCTTTTGAGCAAGGGTATGGCAAAGGCCACTGTCTTCCCCGACCCTGTCGGCGCTATGAGCGTGACAGTCCCCTTGACGGGAAGGGCCGCCATGCGCTGCTGCATCGGGTTAAGATCCGCAATCTGCAAGCGCGAGGCTATATTGGCGAGTATTTCTTTCTCTTTCATTTAAAAAGTTCGTTATTGGCCACTTCCACACTCTGCTCCACGTCGTGCATACAGTCCATGTCAGAGTAGTCTGCATCAAAAAGCTCGTCGGGTATATCGACTTCTATAAGCTTGACTGTCTTGCCCGATCTGGCAAGCGCGCAGGCTGAAAGGCCGGAATAGATTTGCAATATGTTCTTGCCGTAGCGCGGGTTCATGGCCCAGCGGCCGGCAAGCTTCTCCCATGTCGGGGCACAGCCGCGCTCGACATAGCCAAAACGCGGGTCGACCACCTTCTCCCCCTTCGGGAGCTTGTGGGAGCAAGCGTAGGCATAAAGATGCTGTATCATAGCCGTCACGCCCTCATCGACACTGTTGAAAGAGCACCCCTTGTCGCCGCGTCTCTTCACCCCGAGACCGCAATAATTGTGGGAGTCAGGCCGGACAGCCGTACCGTTGTCAAAGCGGAACCAGCCTGTCTCTATGATGGCCTGGCAGAGGGCTATGTCGCCACGGATACCATAGCGCTCGCCGACAGTGTAGAAAGCCTCCGCCACTTCCCGCTCGAAATCAGGATTATGACGGCACACATACTCGTACATATGGTCAATCTCTACCTCGGCCTTGCCAAAGATTGGAGTTTTCGCAAAGGCTATCACGGCGAAAGACCATAATAGGAACGAGAAGCTGAAACGGAGCATAGTGCGTAGGGCTCTTAAAGGATGTTTTCTGTATTTGACGCGCAAGTTAGCAATTTTTCTCCAATCGGGAAAATGATTCCGGCTATTTCAAAATCATTTATTCCTCCAACTTAGTCTTTTTGAGCTGGCCGAGGAGGTTGAATTTAAGCTCCACCCCGTCCGAAAGCCCTATGATATAGCCCGACGATTTCTTGACCACACGGACAATCTTGGCTCCGTTGCCGTTCTTGGCCACATAAGTGCGTATCGGCCTCATCACAAGCCCTTCCGGGACTTCGCGCTTCTTACAGTCTACCGAGCGCCACTTGCCGGCATTGTTAAACTCAATAGTCGTGCCGTTGACGAGCCTGACATCATAATCAGTCTTCTTCAGCAGGTGGCGGTCCACCTTTATCATACCGATCTTAGCCTTCGGAAAATATTTTTCGAGCATTTCGCGAGCTGGCTCCGGCAGGTCCTTGCGATCGAGCGTATACTTGTCAATAAAGGCATGTGCCGCGCCTCCGGCCGTGACTACGAGCAAGAGGAAGAGTATTATTTTTTTCATCTGCTTATGTTTTTTGTGTATGACATATTTACATTCATAACAAATTCCTCGGCATAAATGCTTCCGGCTGCGGGCCAAAAATCGAAATTAATGCGTAAATTTGCATAAATCGAACCGCAACTACATGAAATACTTCTTCTCTGCCGGCGAAGCCTCCGGCGACGTCCATGCCTCCGAGGTTATCCGCGAACTGCTTGAGTTCGACCCCGAAGCCGACATCTGCTTCCTCGGCGGTGACCGCATGGCCTATGCCACGGGCAAGGCTCCGCTCATCCATTTCAGCCGAATGGCCTTCATGGGCTTCATCGACGTGGCCGCCCACCTTCCGCAGGTTCTGGGCAATCTCCGTCGCGCCAAGGAGGCCATACGCGCCATGCGTCCCGACGCCGTGGTCCTCGTGGACTACCCGGGCTTCAACCTGAAGCTGGCCAAGTATGCCAAGGGCCTCGGCATAAAGGTGTTCTACTACATCGCCCCAAAACTCTGGGCCTGGAAGTCCTACCGCATCAGGCAGCTGCGCCGCTATGTCGACACGATTTTCTCAATCCTCCCCTTCGAGCCTGAATGGTTCGGCGAGAGAGGGGTCGATGTCATCTATGTCGGCAATCCGTCGGTCGAGGAGGTCGAGAAAGCTATCAGCTCGCTGCCGCCTCGCAGCGAGTTTCTGAGCAGCCATTCGCTGCCCGACCGTCCGATTCTCGCCCTCGTCCCGGGAAGCCGCGTCGGAGAGATTAAGGCCAACCTGCCGGTCATGGATGCCGTGGCGCGCCGCCACCCCGACATGCAGACCGTAGTCGCCGGCGCTCCGTCGCTCCCGGCCTCGCTCTACAGGGAATTCACCGACTTCCCGCTTGTCGACGGGGCCACCCTCGGCCTCATGGCAAGCGCCCGTGCCGCCCTCGTCACATCGGGAACCGCCTCCCTCGAATGTGCGCTGGCCGGATGCCCGGAAGTGGTATGCTACCGGGCTGTGGGCTGGAAGTGGGCACACGACATCTTCCTCCACATCCTGAAAATCCCCTACGCCTCCCTCCCGAACCTTATCGGGGGGAAAATCGACCGCGCCACGCGCCGCCGTGTCAACGAAGAAGCCGTCAAGACGGGTGTCAGAGGCTGCATAGTCCCTGAAATGCTCGTACACAACTGTACTGCCGACAATGTCGACCGCCAACTGTCCGCAATCGTCCCCGACGGGGAAGCTCGGACGAAACAGCTCGAGGGATTTGAGAGGGTAAGGGAAATACTCCGCACCGAGAGTTCCGCCGCTGCCAATGTCGCGAAACTACTCTACGAGAAATCAATGTCTTAGAATCTGTCTTAATCATAATAAAAACTTTTTAATTGTTCGATAACACCATTTATGCCACAAAGGTAAGGCCCAAAAACACGAAAAAAGCTGCGATAAAGTAAAACCGCAGCTTTTTTCTTGTTTTCGGATTGTATTTCCGCTATTCTACAGATTTGAATACGGGATAGAGAAGGTGTCGCCCTTTGAAATATCACCCGTCGACAGCCCCCGCTTGAGCCAGCGGCTACGCTGGTCGGAGGTGCCGTGGGTAAACGAATCAGGGACGGCGTAGCCCTGGGCCTTCTTCTGAAGATAGTCATCGCCAATCTTCATAGAGGCATCGAGGGCCTCCTCTATGTCGCCGTCCTCAATGGAATTGAACATCTTGTTGTCATGATGCGCCCAGACCCCGGCGAGGAAATCGGCCTGCAACTCTATGCGGACACTGATATTGTTGGCCTCGGTCTTGTCGCTACGATTCATGGCCGAGTGGGCATCGTCAAGCACCCCGAGGAGATGCTGGACATGGTGTCCTACCTCGTGGGCTATGACGTAGGCGTATGCAAAATCACCGTCAGCGCCGAGGGTCTTGCGCATGTCGCGGAAAAACGACAAGTCGATGTAGAGACTTTGGTCGGCAGAGCAATAGAAGGGTCCGACGGCAGCCGTGGCGCTTCCACAAGCGCTCTGCACCGAGCCGGTGAACAGGACGAGCGTCGGAGCTTCATATTCCTTGCCCATAGAGGCGAAAAGCTTTGTCCAGACGTCCTCTGTGCCGGCAAGAATCTGCCTTGAGAAACGGGCCAGCTCCTCTTCCTCCTCAGTCGGGGTATAGTTTTCGGAGGTCTGCTCCCCCGACATCATGTTTCCCACATTGGAAGTTATGACATCGAGAGGATTACCACCTGAAATCCATGCTATTATCGCAGCAATAATTACTGCTCCGATACCACCTCCGATTTTGAGTCCGCGAGCGCCGCCACTTCCGCGGCGGTCGCTGACATTGGAACTTTCGCGTCGTCCGTTAAGTCTCATAGCCTTGTCAAGTCTCTACTTGGAAATACAGTTCTTTCACATTAATTATATCACTTGTCAGAAGCAAGCGCCTTCCAGACACCTGCACTCGCGAGGGCGCCGAGGAAGGGAGCCACAATGAAAAGCCAGAGCTGCTGCAGGGGCAGGCAGTTGCCTTCTATAGCCGCAAAGATAGCGGGGCCGAAGGAACGGGCGGGATTGACAGAGGTGCCGGTGATAGGGATACATGCGATGTGGACGAGCACGAGGGTCAGACCGATAGCGAGTCCGGCGAAGTTGCCTGCACCCTTCTTGGAATCGGTAGAGCCAAGAACCACAAGCACGAAGATGAAAGTGAAGACAAACTCAGCGATGAAGGCGGGGACGAGGTTGCCTTCCATGAAGGAGTTGGAGCCTGTGGTGGTAGTGTTGTTGAACACTGCTTCGACGCCGGCCTCATTGCCTGTATGGACGAGAATCCAGAGCACAGCCGACGCGATGAGGGCGCCGATACACTGGAAGACCATGTAGGATATAGCCTCCTTGCCGCTCATACGACCGCTCGACCACACGCCGAGGGTGATTGCGGGATTGATATGACAGCCTGAAATGCTGCCGATTGTGTAGGCCATAGCAACAACAGAGAGACCAAAGGCCATAGCTACACCGAGGGTGGTGACACCATAGCCGGTGGTACCGAGACCGATACCGGCAAAAATTGCGCTACCGCAACCCATGAGAACCAGGACAAAGGTCCCGACCATCTCTGCAAGATACTTTTTCATAATAGATAAATAGTTGATAGTTAGTTGTGATTAGAAAAATTGATAATTCTGCGCCGCGGGATGCGTGCGCACAGTGCTAAAATTACAACAATTTTTTCAAATAAAAGGTTTTTTGGTGGATTTTTATCGCTCTGTGCTTTGTTTAAGACCAACAATTAGTCTGTTTTTCCGTATTTGCATCTGAATTCAAAAAATATTTCCAAAATATTTGCACAGGAATTTAATCAGCCTTAACTTTGCACTCGCAAAACGGCAATAACCGCAAGGCGATTGAACGTTACGCCTC
>CAJUIX010000038.1 GCA_910586665.1 uncultured Duncaniella sp. | reverse complement strand
ATCCGCTCTGTTTCATAACTCTATTCTTTGTTTGCAAAATTAACTGATATAGAGCCATTTGTAGGTATGCAAAACGTAGCGGAACCACGAATAGGAATCACAGATGCCACCCCGGAGCCTATATTTTTTCGCATTGCCGGGAAAATCGCTAAATTTGCAGTAGCAAAGATGCCTGACAAGCGGGTTCTGTGGCATAAAACAGGGATAATCATCCATCGGCAAAACCGTCTTCAAGACCGGAATTCCGGACAGGAAAAAGGCAACGGATAGGTAGCGATTTAATCTCCTAACCCTTCCAAAAACCGAATTTTCCGCCGAAAGCACCATTCGGACGAACAACGCCGATCTCTCCTAACTCTCAACACATTACTTTATTCCCCATTTATTGCCATAGTCTCGCGAATTCTTCGTATCTTTGCAGGCGATAACCATGAAATAATTTTAGAATGAAAAAATTTTTACTGCCGGTAGCTTCAATTCTATTCGGTGCTTTATCTATTAGTGCAGAGGTCGTTCCCGCATTTCCGGGAGCAGAAGGTCACGGACGCTACGTCCAGGGTGGCCGAGGTGGAAAGGTAATCCATGTTACAAATCTTAATGATAGCGGAACCGGCTCGCTCCGCTGGGCGCTCTCGCAGTCGGGTCCTAAGACTATCGTGTTTGATGTCAGTGGCTATATTGATTTGAGGTCACAGCTTAACGTTACATCCAATACTACGATTGCAGGGCAGACAGCTCCTGAGGGAGGCATAACCCTGCGCTATTATACGCTTTATTTTGGTAATTGTGATAATGTTATTGTCCGCTTTATCCGTTGCCGACGTTCTCAGATTAAAGATGTCAATGACGGTGCAGATGCCACATGGGGAAGACATAGGAAGAATATAATTATCGACCACTGTTCTTTCTCATGGAGTATTGACGAAGTAGCGTCGTTCTATGATAATAGGGACTTCACCATGCAGTGGTGTACGGTGGCCGAAGGTCTTGCCAATCCTGGTCACTCGAAAGGAGCGCATAGCTACGGTGGTATATGGGGCGGTAAAAATGCTTCTTTCCATCATAACTTCATCGCTCATGTTCAGAATCGTGCTCCCCGATTCAATGGCGCGCGCTATGATTGGAACGGATATGACAAAACAAAATATATTAATTCCATAGATGCGGAGCGTGTTGATTTCCGCAACTGTCTGATGTATAATTGGGGCAATGGAAACGGTTGCTACGGCGGTCCAGGTGGAGGATACGTCAATATGGTAAACAACTATTTCAAGGCCGGTCCCGGGACTAAGAATAAAACACGGGTTACGCAAGTGTCTGTGTCTGATAGTAGTAATGGAGGTGACAATCCGTTCCCCGGTTATTCCAGCCGTTACTTTATAAATGGTAATTATGTAGCTGCCGCCGGTGAGAGAGCTGAAAATTACGACTGGAGCGGTGTGATTTACGATAGTGGTCTTTCAACTATCAATGGTGAAAAGTATATAGTTGATGAAAAGCATTTCTATGGTGAAGAAAAGACCTATGTGAAAAATATTAATGGAAAGGATTGTATACGTCTTAAACTTGATGAACCGATTGATGCAGGAGATGTGACCACTCATGATGCGCAGTCAGCATACGAAAATGTTTTGAACTATGTCGGCGCAAGCCTTTATCGCGATGCCGCCGATGCACGTTACATGGAGGAAACCCGCACAGGCACTACGACTTACAATGGCGATGTAGCTTATGTAGATATTAACGGTAAGGTTTATCCAACATCTAAAACTAAGGGCATACTTGATTTTATCAACGACCCTGCTAAAGAAGAAAATCCCAAAACTGCGAGCTTCCCGGCTCTTCCGTCGAATGTGCGTGCGGCCGATTTCGATACCGACGGCGACGGTATGCCCGACGAGTGGGAGAGACTTAACGGTCTGAATCCTTCCGACCCTTCGGATGCTGCTGCCTTCACCCTTGACCCGAAGGGATGGTATTCAAATCTCGAAGTCTACCTCAACAGCCTCGTCGAGCACATCATGAAAGGTGGCAATGCGGGCGCGATTTCCGCTGTCGACGAGTATTATCCCTCGTGCAAGACATCCGGCATCGGTTCCGTAATCGTTGACGGTGAGATTGAGTGTATTGAGTACTACGACCTCATGGGTACACGTCTTGCTGAACCTGTAAAGGGTGTTAACATACGCAGAATAATCTATACCGACGGTAGAATCGAGGCTGACAAGGTGCTCAAGTAAAAATCCAGTTATAAAATGAGGAAGTACATTTTCTCAGGGCTTCTTGCGCTTACTTTCGCCGTTTCGGCGCAGGGAGCCACGCCCGAGATTCCGCGCGACACGTCGTTTACGACATATTCCACCGCTAAGAAAATCCGTAAGTACCACCCCGAGGCAGTTCTGGCTAAGCCGGAGCTGCCCGCGGGTGTCAGGGAGTACAGGGATGTCGTCTATACAACTCTGAAAGGCACCCGCTTCGGCGACAGAGACCTGCACGTCGACATATTCCGTCCTGATGACGACAAGACCTACCCCGCAATGCTCATGATTCACGGCGGCGGGTGGAATTCCGGCGACAAGAGTCTGCAAGTGCCTATGGCGCAGCAGATAGCCGCGCGGGGCTATGTCACTATCCCGGTGGAGTACCGCCTCATCCCCGAGGCGGTCTATCCAGCGGGGCTTCATGACATCAAGACTGCCGTCCGCTGGGCGCGTGCAAACGCTGCCAAGTATGGCATCGATCCCGATAAAATCGCTGTCTCCGGCTGCTCTGCCGGCGCGCAGCTTGCGACTCTCGTCGGTGTCACCAACGGATCGAAGCGCCATGAGGGAAAAGGGGAGTGGCGCAAGACTTCGAGCGAGGTGCAGGCCGTGGTCAACATGGACGGTATAGCCACCTTTGTGTCAGAGTCCAACATTGCCGACGCCGAGGACCGTTTCAAGAAGAAAGGGGTACTCCCAGTCAACGCTCTGTGGCTCGGCGGCCTCTACAAGGATTCGCCTGAAAACTGGAAGGAGGCTTCGGCCATACTTTGGACCACTCCGAAGTCGGCCCCGGTGTGCTTCATAAGCAGCGGCCTTCCGCGATACAGCGACGGGCGCGACTCGCTGGTGAGCGTCTACGATTCGCTCGGCATCTACAGCGAGCGTCACCGAATCCCTGTCGACGTGCATCCCTTCTGGTTCTTCCACCCCTGGGTTGACACGACTGTCGACTACGCCGTGCGGTTTCTCGACCGCATGTTCAAGCCGGAAATCGCCGCCACGCCCAAGCGCTACCGTGTGACAGACTTCGGGGTGGCGAATGACAGCACACTGCTCCAGACATCGGCGCTTCAGGCGGTGATTGACCGCGCGGAGGCAGAGGGCGGGGGAGAGATAGTGGTTCCGCGGGGCACCTTCCTCAGCGGCGCCCTCTTCTTCAAGCCCGGCACCAAACTCACCCTCGAGGAGGGGGCGGTCATCAAGGGCTCGGACGACATAAAGGATTATCCGCCTATCCCCTCGCGTATGGAGGGACGCAGTATCTACTATCACGCGGCGCTCATCAATGCCTACCACGTTGATAATTTCGAAATCTCAGGCCCCGGAACCATAAATGGCAACGGTCATAAGTTTTGGGTGGAGTTTTGGGACAATGTGGATAAAGCCCGCAAGGAGAATCGTCCGTGGACCAATCTTGAAGTGCGTCGGCCTCGCCTCGTCTTCCTTTGGGGCTGCGACAATGCCAGGCTGAGTGGCGTGAGGCTCGTCAACTCCGCGTTTTGGACCTCGCATTTCTATCGCTGCAACGACCTCATAGTCGAAAACTGCGAGGTGCAGGCTCCCCGCGAGCCGGTCAGGGCACCAAGCAGCGACGCTATCGACCTCGACGGCTGTCACCGCGTGGTAGTGAGGGGCTGCTATCTGAATTGTGATGACGACGGTGTGTGCCTGAAAGGTGGAAAGGGAGTCTACGCCAACTGCTCGTATGAAAACGACAGCGTAACGGACGTGCTCGTCGAGGGCTGCGTGTTCGGCCCCAATCTCCACGGCACTCTTACGCTCGGTAGTGAGTGCATCCATGCCGACGGTGTCGTGATGCGCAACTGCCGCGTGGACAACGACTGCTCCGTGCTTCGTCTGAAGATGCGCCCTGACACTTACCAGGTCTACGAAAACATAAAGGTCGAGAATATCAGCGGTCGCTTCGGCACACTGATTGAAATCCTTCCCTGGAAGCAGTTTTTTACTCTCGAAGGGAGCGATGAGAGGCCGGTCGGGAAGATTCGCAACGTAAGCATTGACAATGTCAGCGGCAAGTGCGGCGGTCTCGGAGTCATTGCTGCCAATGCCGACGACACGGTTGAGAATTTCACTATCTCCGATGTCGATATCAAGGCCTCTTCCGACACCCTGCGCTGCAATTATCCCCAGGTGCGGCTTATCAACGTAAGAATCAACGGGAAGGCCCCGGTAGTGCTCACTGCCGACGAGGAGATGAAGGCGTCGCTGAATTTCGATGCCGTCGATCTTGACAAAAAGAACGAAAGTCAGTAGCATTTTTCATTTGCATTAGAGAGGGAAGTTTCGTAACTTTGCAGTGTGATTGATATAGCACGACATATAGAATACCTTTTGATTCATCACGACTGCGTGGTGGTTCCCGGTTTGGGAGCCTTCATGATAAATGAGGAGGGTGCCAGCTATGATGCTGAAAACAAGCGTCTGCTTCCCCCTTCGCGCTCTGTCGGCTTCAACCCCGAGGTGAGGCACAATGACGCACTTCTAATAGGGAGCATATCACGTCGCGAGGGAATGACTCTCGACGCAGCCCGCGCCGCTCTCGACACGGAGGTGGCCTCGATGCTTCATCAGATTCAGCTTTGCGGCGAGCTTCCGTTTGGAAATCTCGGCGTGCTCCGTCGCGGTGCCAATGCGGACAGCCCGGTCTTCTATCCGTCGGCCGACTCGCTTCCCGTCCGCATGTTCAGCGGCTTAGCCCCTGTCGAGGCCGAGCCTCTTGTGACGGAAGGGGAGGAAGATGCGGCTGTGGCCGGATATGCCGACGAGCATGCAGTGATTATCCCGCTTCCGCTGAAGATAGTTGCCTCTATAGTGGCAGTCATGGTCGGACTCGGTATCCTCTATTCGACGACAAGCCTTGTCAACGGTCCGCGTGCAAACTACGCGTCGCTTGACACCGGCATCGGCTCGCGCATCGAGCAGTCCTGCGGCGACGTGGACGAGATGTCGTTTGTCGACTGTCTGTCGCGAGAGATTCTTCTCAACATCGCCCGCCCTGCCGTAGAGTTGGAGAAGAAGAACTTTGCCGTCACGGATGAAAAGCCAGGACGCTATATCCTCGTTGTCGGTTCATTTCCCTCGTTGAAGGCGGCCGAGCGCCATATCTCGCACACCGACGACCCCTCGCTGAAAGTCATTGAGATGGACGGTAATTACAGGGTCTATGCCGCCTCTGCTTCAAATATCAATGATGCACGCGACCTCGCTTTGTCGCTCTCACCGCGCTACGAGTATGTGTGGGTGTGCCGTCGCTAATCACCATAATTTTATAAAGCATATATCACCTCTATTCATGGATTTCCACCAGTTGCTTATAGACCGTAGGAGCATACGCCGCTATACGGATGAAAAGATTGACCCCGAACAGGTAAAGCTCATCCTCGAGGCCGGCCTCCTATCGCCGACATCCAAAAGTGCCCGCGCGTGGCAGTTCGTGGTTGTAGAAGACCCCGACATGCTTGTGCGTCTGAGCGAGTGCAAGCCTATGGGTGCCGCTCCTTTGGCACGCTGCCCGCTGGCTGTCGTCGTGGCAGTCGATTCGACCGCTACCGAGCCGTGGATTGAGGATGCCTCAGTCGCAGCCTCCTACATGCAGCTCCAGGCTGCCGCACTGGGGCTCGGCTCGTGCTGGATTCAGGTGCGCGACCGCTATGCTGCCGACGGGACTCCCTCTGATGAGTATGTCCGGGAGGCTTTGGGAATCCCGGAAACATGCCCGGTGGTCTGCGTGCTGACCTTCGGCCATAAGGATGAGGAGCGCAAGCCGCAGGACACTTCGAAACTAAAGTGGGAGAATGTCCATTTGGGAAAATTCTGAAAAAATAATGACTAAAGCTAAGATAGTAATGATCGGGGCAGGTAATGTGGCGACACATCTTGCCCCTGTTTTTTGCTCCTCTGGAGCCGGGGAGGTGGTGCAGGTCTACAGCCACACTCTTGAGAATGCCGAGGCGCTTGCCCGACAGATTCCGGGTGCGACGGCAACCGACAGTGTCGCCGACATTCGACGCGATGCCGATATTTATGTCATCAGCATCAAGGACGACGCTATCGCCACGCTTGTGGCCTCGCTCGAGCCTAACAATGCACTGTGGCTTCACACTTCCGGCTCTGTCGGCATGGAAGCTCTGGTGCCGTTGTCGGCACGCCACGGGGTGTTCTATCCCCTTCAGACTTTTTCCAAGGATGTCGAACTCGACATGGAGCGAGTCCCAATCTTCATAGAAGGGGCTGACGACAGGGTCGAGGAGGAGATTCGGGAATTTGCCACGCGGATTTTCAGCTCGGTCTACCATGCCGACAGCGAGACACGCAAGAAGATGCACATCTCCGCGGTTTTTGCGTGTAATTTCACCAACTATCTTTGGACGGTGGCCGAGAGGTTGCTCGCAGCCGACGGACTGCCTTTCAGCGTGTTGCAGCCCCTGCTTGAGGAGACTTTGAGAAAGGCGCTTGCCAACTCGCCCGCGTCTTCCCAGACGGGGCCGGCGGCGCGGGGCGACAGAAAGATTATAGACGCTCACCTCGCCCTTCTCGATGGGAGGTATAAGGAGCTTTATGCGATGCTTTCTGACGAGATTATGAGAGAAAGACGCTGATTTTGCTGATTTTGAGTTGATAAAATTAATAGCCATGATGTTTCTGCGGATTGAGTTATACCGCAAAGTTACATCATGGCTATAGCCGAAAAGATGCGATAAAGTAAAAGCCCCTTAAAATTTTTTTATTTCATCCCTTCTCTAAGCCGGACGAATTCGGGAATCCAAGCCTTGACCTCGACGGGCTCTTTGGCTCCGGCAAGGGGGACGGTAATGTCTATATCGCTGAAAATGACTGCGATGCTGTTGCCTGTCGGTTTGTCGAGCTTGTTGACCACGAGCACATTCGACCCTTCAACAGGCGAGTAGGAGTAAAAGCTTGTCTCCCCGCGCCATACGGCGGGGTTGTCATGACGGAAATTCATCACATGCGAGATATATTCCTTCAATTCCTTCTCAGCCTTGTTGCGGGGCTTCAGGTGGCCGGTCGTGCGGGCTATATTGTCCTTCTGCGCACCAACGGAGTTGCGGCTGAGGTCGGCATATTCGTCGCCATAGTAGAGTGTTACAGGGCCGGGGTAGGCGGCAAGTATGGCATTGCGTGTCATAAGCTTGCGGTAGAACAACGGATCGGCCGGGTCGAAGTGGTCGGCCAGGCGGTAGCCGTCATGGTTTGAGAGGAAGAGGTTGGGCATGACGGAGTCGTTGAGATAGCCGCGCGAGGAGGGAGGGGAGAGTACGGTTATCACATCGTCCCATCCATTTTCAAGCCCCTCGGAACCAAGCTCCTGCATGGCTCCGCTTATGAGAATTTTGCCGTCGAAGTCAAATGCGCTTTTCAGTCCGCCGTCGCGGTAGACCCCTTTGTTGATGACGTCGGCAGTGCCCCAGTCCTCACCGACCATGTAGCCGAGAGTGCCCCATTTCTCGCCATTGGCCTTACGGGCGGCGGTGATTGAGTCGACCGACTGGCGGATTTTAGTCCAATAGTTGTGGCCTCCCTGCATTGCCTGGTATGCCTGGTCGAGGCGCCAGCCGTCGATGCCGAACTTATCAATCCAGTAGGTTGCCACCTCTTTGAAGTAATCGAGTGATTCGGGATATGCCACATTCCCCTTGCCGCCCTCTTCGCCGCGGTCGCACAATACCCATTCTGACTTGATTTCATTGCCGGCAGGGGAAGGTTTGGTCACACCGCCGTGGTGTCCGAAGACGCCGTCGAGGATTACATGGATTCCGCGCTTGTGTGCCTCGTCGACAAGTTCGCGAAGGTCATCCTCCGTACCGAAGTTAGGGTCGATGGAGAAGTAGTCATTGGTGAAATAGCCTGTGGCCTGGAGCTTTTCACCGCCGTCGGCCTTTGTGCTGTCGAAAATCGGGGTCATCCATATAGCGTTTGCCCCGAGGCTCTTTATGTGGTCGAGCGCCTTTATGATTCCGCGCAGATTCCCGTTTTTGATAGCGTCGTCGGGTCCCCACATAGCCTTGTAGCCGGGAGCGCCGTCAGGAGCGTGCTGGAAGGAGGCCACCATGATTTGATAAATCACGAGTTGTCGCGGGTCGTCGACCGAGGCGGCAGCGTTGCCTACGTTGCGTCCGAGGAGCGACGCGATGAGTCCGAGGAAGAAGATTTTGAAATTCATGTGTGTAAGTAAGTGTTTGGAAAGATTGGGTAAAGTATTAGCTTGAAGCATTATACAAAAAAAGCCCCGAAACCTTCGTTGGATGGTCTCGGAGCTTGGCTGGAGGTTCCTAGCAGAATCGAACTGCTGTAAACGGTTTTGCAGACCGGTGCCTAACCACTCGGCCAAGGAACCATGCCGTAGTTTTAACGAGTGCAAAGGTAGGTGATATTTTTGGAATGTGCAAATATTTTCACAAAAATTTCATGTCACATTTTTATTTCGATATTATTTCCACTGTTCGGGAATTATTATTAAATTTGCCTAATAATCATTCAATCAATCATATTTTTTCACGTTAATGCTTAAATCTATATTACTATTCGGAGTTGCGTTTTCGATGACGCTTCCTGTCGCAATGGCGGCAGACCCGGCAGCGAAAGGTGGAATTACCAATGAGGACATAGCTAAATTCCATGAAGCCTACGCGAAAAAGCCTTATACCAAGGCAATCCACAATGCCATTGCCAACAATGCCATCAGTGACCTGGCTGTTAACCATGCCAACAAGAACAATTTCGACAACCATTTCTCACACCGTGTGAAGAGCAAGGGCATCACCAATCAGCGCTCCTCGGGGCGTTGCTGGCTGTTCACAGGCCTGAATGTGCTGCGTGCGCAGATGATGGCCGAGCACAATCTGCCCATGCTCGAACTGTCGCAGAGCTACAATTTTTTCTGGGACCAGCTCGAGAAGTCAAATCTGTTCCTGCAAGGTATAATCGACACTGCATCCCTTCCCGACGATGACCGAAAGGTTGACTGGCTCTTTAGAAATTCATTGAATGACGGTGGCCAGTACACTGGTATAGCCGACAATCTGATGAAATACGGCGTGGTGCCTATCGAAGTAATGGGTGAGACTCAGAGCACGAGGGCTACCTCGCAGATGCGTGCGCTGATGAAGCTCAGACTGAGTGAGGACGGTCTCGAACTGCGACGCCTCGCCAAGGAGGGCGCCTCTGCAGCCGCTCTCGAAGCCCGCAAGAAAGAAATGCTTTCGGAAGTGTACCGTCTCCTCGCATTAAATATAGGTGAGCCCCCGACAGAGTTCACATGGACGCGCCGCGACAAGGACGGCAATGCTGTGAGCACCGAGACATATACCCCGCAGTCGTTCTACAAGACCTTTGCCGGCAACGACCTTAAAAAGGACTATGTGATGCTCATGAACGACCCGACCCGCGAGTATTACAAGCTTTATGAGATTGAATTTGACCGCCACGGTTACGACGGATACAACTGGACTTACGTCAATCTGCCTATGGAGGATATAAAGGACATGGCTATCGCATCTATCAAGGATAACAATGCTATGTACTTCTCCTGCGATGTGCGCAAGTTCCTCGACAAGGACAGAGGCGTCCTCGACCTTGATAACTTTGACTATGATTCTCTCTTCGACACAAAGTTCGGCATGAACAAGGCCCAGAGAATCCAGACACATTCATCGGCTTCGTCACATGCGATGACCCTCGTGGCCGTCGATCTTGACGAGAAGGGCGCTCCCAAGAAGTGGATGGTCGAGAACAGCTGGGGCAAGGGTGCTAACGACGGCCACCTCATCATGACCGACAAGTGGTTTGACGAATACATGTTCCGACTCGTGGTCAATAAGAAATATCTCCTTCCGAAGGTGGAGAAAGTGCTCTATCAGACCCCGACACTCCTCCCGCCGTGGGATCCGATGTTCGCTCCTGAGGAATAATAAGAATATTATAATCATGAAAAAAGACAGTCCGATGCCGGGCTGTCTTTTTTCACATGTGATGAATGATTTTATAACTATGAGTGGTTCGATTTCTTGATTTTCAAGCGGTCGAATCCGTTGCCGTAGACGCTTCGGACTATCGAGGTGGTCACATAGGCCTGTTCGTCGACCTCGTGGACTATTCGGTATATATCATAGGCGTTGGTCTGACGGCACCACACGAGCATCAGCTTCTTCGGGTCGCCGGTCCAGTAGCCCTGTGCGTCCCAAACGGTGGCTCCGCGCCCCGTCTCATGAGTGATACGGTGGGCTATTTCCTCCCATTTCTCGGATAGGATTATAAACTGTATGGTCTGACGCCCCTGGGCTATGTATTTGTCGGCGAGCCATGAATATATGACTATACAGAGCAGTCCGAATATGATTGTCTGCGTCCTTGCCTGCACACGGGCCTCCATGTCGCCGTCGAATGGGAGGAAGAAGGAGAGCGAGACAATCGACACGTCGATAATCATCATTACTCGCCCCATGCTTATGTCACTTATGTGCGACATTATTGCCGCCACGATATCGGTGCCCCCCGTAGTGCCGTGGTGGCTGTAATAGATGCCGATTCCGAGGCCGAGTAGGACGGCGCCCATCATGACGCTCATCGGCGCGCTCGTCACGAGCGGCGGGTGGGTGGTGAAGTATCCCTCTAGCGCGCCAATAAGTAGCGACAGCAGCGTTGTACCGAAAATGGTGCGTATTACGAAGCCTTTGCCGAGGTACTTGTAGCCGCAGATCAGCAGCAGGATGTTTGTGCCATACATGACAGCGGCCACGGGGAGCAGTCCGCCGGTGGCATAATATATAAGTGTGCTGAAGCCCGCCATTCCGCCGATGACTATGTGGTGGGGGAGGATAAACACTGTGAAGCCGATAGCATATATGGCTATGCCGAGCACGATAGCTGTCCAGTCTTTCAGGCTGTTGCCGAATGAGGGGCGCTTTATGAGATTGACGAGTGGATTCATGGATTGGTGAAATTTTCGGCAAAGTTAGCCTTTAATAATAGTGAATCAAAGCATTTCTTGAAGAAATTTAACAGACCTACAGCGAACTATCGTCACCAGCAGGCGTTTTTAGAGTATAACAACTAAAAAATATAACTATGATTTATACACTTCCTGACCTTCCGTATGCCAACGATGCCTTGGCACCTGTTATCTCGAAAGAGACAGTAGATTATCACTATGGAAAGCATGAAAAGACTTATATTGATAATCTTAACCGGCTGATAAAGGATACAAAATATGAGGATATGGAGCTTGAGGAAATCATAACTTCCTCGTCCGGTCCCCTCTTCAACAACGCCTCCCAGGCGTGGAACCATATATTCTACTTCTTCTCATTCTCTCCCGACGGCAATCATGAGCCTGAAGGACATCTGAGAAAGGCTATCGATGAGCAATTCGGCTCATTCGATCAGTTCAAGAAGGAGTTTGAGGACGCTGGAGCATCATTGTTCGGCTCCGGTTGGGTATGGCTCTCGAAGGACAAGGACGGGAAGCTCTTCATAACCCAGGCATCAAATGCCGCCAACCCGCTTTGCGAGGGCCTGACCCCGCTGTTGGTATTCGACGTATGGGAGCACGCCTATTACATCGACTATCGCAACCGCCGCCTCGACGCCCTCAAGGAACTTTGGAAAATCGTCGACTGGGACATCGTTTCGAGTCGCTACATATAACTAATGAAACCGCTAAGAAACATACAATAAAGAAAGTAATACATAAAATAGCACTAAAATAAGCATAATGTGATGAATGGAGAGAGAGGCAGTCGTGAGACCCCCTCTCTTTTTTTATGTAACCAACTGAACATTTGTTGTTTACATTAGTAACTAAAGACGAGAAATAAGGCGATTTTTTATCAATATAACCAAAAATAATGTCAAAAATGACGATATTCAATTGTCCGATTTTTCGGATTGACCCCGATTTTAAGGCATTGTAATGGTGGTGCGATTGTTCTAAAACTCGCCTATTGTCCCAATAATTGTCTGAAAAAATGTTAAAATCAATCACTTATGCCCAATTTGGACTTACGAGTATTATACAATAAGGTCAGGAAAGATAATATTCTCGACATAAAGCTTTCTATCGCACATAATGGAGACACACGGTATATAAATACCGGGGTGACTATCTCCTCAAAAGGCCAGTTCAAAAATGGAATGGTGGTCAAGCGGCCGGATGCTTTGTTCAAAAACACGCAGTTGAGACTGTTCGTCTCAAGGGTGGAGGAGTATATAAGCAAAATAGAATACATAAATGCTTTGTCTGCCTCTGAGATTGTGCAGATGATACTGCATAAGGATCAGATACCAACTGACATCAGAGGTCTCTTCAATGAGTATATATCGACGGCGAGACTTGCTGAAAAGTCTATATGCCTTGCCAAATGCTGCTATACCTCAATATCTGTATTCTTAGGGGATGATTATGATATTAAGAAGCTTGGATATGCAAAAATAATGGCATTGGAAAAATATCTTCGATCAATAGGCAACAGTGATTCCACTATAAGAACGAAAATGGCATTGCTGTCAAAACTCGTGGTCTATGCACGAAGATGCAAGTATGTGCCGTTTGATTTCCGTCCGTTTGAGGAGTATGTCTACCCTGAAGCTGGCATAAGGGATGTTTGGCTTACAACTGAGCAGGTCAAAAAGCTCAGAGACCTTGATATAGATGCTTCAATGGAAAGTGTTACCCGTGATTTAATAATGCTGGAAATTCCCAACAAATTGACCCCCATGAAATTATTTAAATTGACCCCTGTGC
>CAJUIX010000037.1 GCA_910586665.1 uncultured Duncaniella sp. | reverse complement strand
ATCCGATTCGCGGCCTGTCTCTCTCTTTCTTCAATAATCTCTTTCTTAGAAGGGGAGGTCATCGGTAGGCGACGGAGTGAGGTCGGGCACCGGGGGCGCGGGTGCTGCGGCGGGAGCAGCATAACCCTGGGGCATCTGCTGTGCGGGGCCGTAAGCCGCGGGAGCTGCACCGTAGGCAGCCGGAGCGGGAGCAGCCGCGGCTGCATTGGCATCCTCGGCCTTCCAGGCGCGTACCTCGACATACCAACGGCCGTTATACTCGCGGCTGTCGATGTCAAAACTGATTTTCACCATCTGACCGACCTGGAGGGGATACTGGTCCACACGGTCACCGAAGAAGTTGAAGAACACTTTGCGGGGATAAGTCTCCTGGGTCTCAAGGACATACTCACGTTTCTTCCAAGCGTTTCCCTTCTGGGAAGTGCCTCCCACTTCGGGGAGCGCCACTATGATTTTTCCTGTTACTTCCATGATTGGATGTCGAACTGATTTGAATTTTTTCTGAATGTAGGGTTACTGCACCTATGCACGAAAAGTCAAAGGCTGACTACAAAAGTAATCAATTTTCCCCGACTCTCCAAGCCTTCACCCCCGACATCGCTAAAAAACTGCAAAAAGTTAAGAAGGACCTTCGTGCGAGCTCTTACTTATCGCCTAGGAGCTTGTCGATTTTATCGCGAAAGTCTTCGTCGGATGGACGGAAGGCGTCGGCGTTGACAATGGTGCCGTCGGCAGCGATAAGGATAAAGCGCGGTATACCCATGATGCCGTAGGCCTTGGCGAGAGCCTTGTATTCATCGCCCGAAGCAATAAACTGCGGCCACTCTGGCTTGTCCTTGTCGATTATGCGCAGCCACGCATCGCGGTCCTCGTCGACCGAGATGCTGATGAAGCAAATCTTGTCGTTGTCCTTATAATGCTCCTTGTAATGGCGCTCGATGTGGGGAATCTCCTTGCGGCACGGCCCGCACCAGCTCGCCCAGCAGTCGATATATAGGAGCTTGCCGAAATAATCGCTCAGTTTGTGGCTGTTGCCGTCGCGATCCTTGAAGGAGAAGTCGGGCGCCTGGACGCCGGCCTTGTTGTGCTTGAGCGAGGCGGCGAGGTCAGTATATTCCTTCACCACAGGTGATCCCTCCCCTGCGAGAGCCACAAGAGGATTCCAAAAGGCGTCGACATCGAGACACTTGCCCCAGGCGAGCACATATTTGGCACAGGCGTCAAGCAGATTGTCGCGCACAGCCGGTTCGCTAATCTTGGCCTTGACAGAGTCGAGATACTGTATGCCCCAGGCTGTCATGTCCTTATCATAATCCGGCTCAGGGAGAGCAGCCTCGAAAGCCCATGCGGGGAGATAGTTGTAGAGGCCTATCCACGAATTCATGTCGACATTCTTCAGCAACTCGCGGCCGTGCTCCTTGTCAGCGAATCGGATGCAATAGTTGAGATAGGCATCCTCGGTGAGCTGTGCCAGGAAATCGCGGACATCCCCCTCGGGAAGCGATGCGAGCTGCGGGCGGATACGCGCATAGTCGGCGTCGAGCCTCTTCTGCTTCTCAGCCATGCTCACAGTGTCGTTCTCTGGAGGGTAGATATAATAATTATCAAAGTCAAAAGTCTTCTCATAGTCGTCGAAATAGCGTGACGCAGCAGCATTTGCCCCCTCAAAGGAGACTGTGCCACCCTTCCCTACCTTGATTTCGAGCGGAGTGCCGGGCTGATAGATGAAACTGTGGCGCTCACGGCCTATGTAGAGCCACGCCGGACAGAAATCCATGCCGTCGTTCATGCGCACGGAGTCAGTCGTGAAGACTCCCTTCTCGTCGACCGGCAGCCCGTAGGCCTTCACATCATAGCGTGAAAGACCTTTGCCGTTGCCATAGGAAATCACCGACTTAGCGCAGTCAGCAGTATCGGCAAACTGCACGATGAGGCTTTGTGCCCCGGCCACAAGGGCCGGGGACAAAGCGATTGCAACAAATATACCATTCAACATTTATGCCTGAAATCAATAGTTCTGCGAGAAGGTCGGATTGTTGAGAATAACTGAGTTAGGGAAGGGAAGCACCCATAGTGGGCTTTCGGGTGAGATCGAGTAGGTGCCGAGACCTGGAAGCTCGCGGGTGATGGTCTCCCTGTAGTCCGCCTCCGTGTTCCAACGCTTACGGTCAAAGAAGTTTTCAGCAGTGGCAATATTCTCAATGAACTTGGCACGCTGGAGGTAGGCCATAGCCTCATGCTCGCTCGATGCGCTCCACTCCTCATATTTGTCGGGGTCTATGCGGAAGGTGCGCACATAGTTGACCATGTCCATGCCTTTCTGCACACCCTCGGCACTGCCGTCGCGGATGTAGCACTCTGCGGCAAGATACATAATCTGCTCCACAGTCAGACCGTAGGGATTCTTATATGTGTCATAGCCAGTGAAGCTCAGAGAACCCTCGATGCCGGTGTTCATCTCGCCATACATCGGATTCCAGATTTCCTCACCCTCTTCGGCCCAGCCTGAATAGCCATAGTCGATAGTGAAATCCCCGTCCTCGAACTTGGCCACGGTCTCAATCGAGAGGTTGTCGGCAAAGGGCACCCACCAGCTCTCGCCTGATGACGAGATGTACAGATAGTTGTTGGGGGATGTCGGGAGAAGATACCAGCCATATTCCTCCATCATATAGGAGCGGTCCTCCACCTCGGAATTCAGTTCGAGAGCCTTTTCTGCATAAGGAATAGCCTCGGCATAGCGCTTCATCTGGAAGAGGACGCGGGCCTTGATTGCATTGCCGGTTGCCTTGCTGCAACGGACCACTGTAGCCTCGTCGGGGAGCTGTGAGATGTACTCGTCAGAGAGATCTTCGAGGATAAGCTCATAGACGCGGTCAAGAGGCAGCTGCTCCTTGACGTCCATTTCATAGTCTGTGACGTATGCGATACCTCCGTTGTTGGCGGCAGTGGCCGCGTCATACTGCTTCGCATAGACATTTGCGGCAAGAAAATGGAGATAGGCGCGCTTGATATGCGCCTCAGCCTTCACCCTTGTCTTGACAGCCTCGTCGCCTGACGCGGCGTCAATCTTGCCGAGAGCCACGTTGAGGGTGTTGATAGCACTGTAAATCGAGTTGTAGCGCTTGTCGGACCTCGTGAGATTCGCCCTGTCGGGGCCCTCGTTGTAGCTCAGATAGACAGAGGTAAGCGTATTGGTGTTGGCAATCAGCTCCCTGACGGTCGTAAACTCCTGTCCGTAGCTTTCGTTGACAATTACTGAGAGGTCGGAACCTGGGTCGACATTCACCTCGATAGCGTTGAGGAGGTATTCGACTTCCTGCGCGGTCTCGAGTGTGGTCTGCCCCTTGGGGACCATCTCGATGTCGCACGAACTTACAAGCAGTGTCGCTGCCAGCGGCAGCATGTATATTGATTTTCTCATTACTCGTCGTGTTGAAGATTAGAAATTGGCATTGATACTGAATGTATAGCTGCGGGGAGCGCCGAAATCCCACTTGCCGGTCTCGGCATCCACGCGCTCGGGGTCGAGGCCCTCGCTGTTGCGCACCCATGTGGCCACATTGTTCATCTGCGCACGCAGACGGAGGCCGCTCAGACCGATTTTCTTGCAAATATTGTCGGAGAAATCGTAGGTGAGCACGATGTTGCGAAGCTTGAGATAGTCAGCCTTGGCGATGTTGCGGTCACTCTTGTGGACATCGTCCCAGTACATTTCGACATTGTTCATGACCTCTCCTGTGCCGAGCATGTTCTCACGCTGCTCGGGTGTGGCACGGATGTAATTGAGATATTCCTTCGAAGCCGAGTTACCGTATGAGCTTGTGTAGTACCATTTATAGAAGTTAGGGCGGAAATAGTGGCCGAGATAGAAAGCCGCCATAGCGCTGAGTGTGAAGCGCTGGTAGGTCACTGAGGGAGTGAAGCTGCCGCTCCATTTCGGGTCGAGCGAGCCGCTGAACACCACGTCGCTGACCTCGAAAGTCTTCGACGTGAGGTCGTCACAGTTGGAGGTTCCGTCAGCCTTTTTCCAGTATATGTGCTGGTAACCGTCCTCGTCATACCTCACACCGTCCCAACGATAGGAATAGATAGAGTTGACGGGATAGCCTTCCTTGTAGTCACTCGATTCGAGTGCACGGAAGCCGGCAGTGGCGACGTGGTTGATGCTTGTCACCTTATTATTATTGTAAGCAAGAGTGAGGTCAGCCCTCAAACCGACCTGCGAAGGCTTCGAAGCACGGATGATGTCGCCGTTGAGCTGAAGTTCGAAGCCGCGGTTCCGCGTGCCGGCATTGTTGATGTTGAGGCTTGACCAGCCTGTGGTCGGATCGGTGTCCACAAGGCTGAGAATGTCGCTACCCACCTTGTTATAAAAGTCGAATGAGCCGTTGATACGGTAGCCGAGGAAGGCGAAATCAATACCTGCGTTGAAGGTCTTGGTCTTTTCCCAGCGCAACTGGTCATTCGGTGGTGTGTTAATCTCGGCATACTTGTCGCCGGTCTCACCGTGGACGAAAATCTTGGCAGTCAGGTAGGAGGAGTAGTTGGAATTTATGTTACCCGTGACACCGTAGCTGACGCGTGGCTTCAGCATGTCAAGCCATGTGAGCGACTCCATAAATTTTTCGTTCTGCATGTTCCAGCTCGCACCTGCTGACCAAAGGGGACGGCGGGTAAACTTCTTGTCGGCACCGAAGAGGTCGGCACGGTCGATACGGTAGCTGCCCGAGAGGCTGAATCGGTGGTCATAGGTGTAGTTGGCAGTGGCATAATAAGAGATGTATTTATGCTCCTGGTCATCAAAATCGGCCACGTCCGATGACATGAAGAAGACATTGGAGTTATAAATCGAACCGAGGTCGGTCGACGATGCCTTGCTTATGTCATAGAAATTCATGACGGCATTGGAATTGGTGAGAGTCTTCTCATCGTAGCCCCAGTAACGGTTCTGGGTATAGCGGTCACGGGTATAGCGGTATTCATAACCGGCCACGGCATTGATCTCATGCTTGTCGAGCAGAGTCTTGTCATAGGTGGCCTGGGCACGGAAGGTGTAATAGTTTCTTTCCCAGTTCTGGTCATTCATGACGCCGCCCTCGGGCAGGAGATGCTTGCCGTTGGAGGTGAATAGGTTGTAATTGTGACGGGTGATATATGCGTCGGCTCTCTGGAGGTCCTCACGCTTGGCGGTGATATCCTCATACTGGAACATGCCCGAAAGTTTCAGTTCGGGGAGCGGGAAGAAATTGAGGTGCACGAAACCGCGGGTGTATGTCTCACGATACTTAGAGACATTGCTGCGCATTTCGTTGACGGGGACAAAGCCTTCGTCCTTCAGACCGAAACGCGGGTCGCTGAGACTCGGCTCATTGAGGTCGACACGGCATTGCAGGCGTGAGGGAGTACCGTCAGGGTTGTAAAATGAGAGATAGGCGGGCTGGTCATCATAGTTGGTATAGTCGTAACCGTCGAAATAACGGCCTTTCTGACGGGTATTGTCGAGTTGCAGGCCTACAGAAGCCTTGAACCAGCTCGCAGCGTCAATATCACCGAAGTAGCGGAGCGACAGGCGGTTGTCATAGCTCTCTACGAATGAGGTATTGTCACCGTCCCAGTTGACTGCGAGGTTGTTGTTGAGATATTTACCCTTGGTGCGGATGGCGAGGTTGTATCTCTGCTCGAAGCGGGTGTGTTCCATATAGTCCTGCCAATCATTGATATAGCTATTGTTTCTCCACTGGGCTACCTGTGCCTTATAGTCGGCGTCGCTGACCTCGCCGAGGTGGTTTCGCATCATGAGCTTGTTGAGCGGATTCCATGTACCGCCTCTCGACTTATAACTGCTGTAGAGATAGTCGAAATCGTAAGGACGCTCCTTGATCCAGTTGAAGTTAGCCTCTTCAAGTTCGATGAGTTCGGAGGCGTTGCAGAGGCCGAGGTCATCAAAATTGCGCTTCTCGTGGACAGTGAAGTCAGCATTGAACTCGATAGAGAGTTTCTCGCTGACTCCCTTCTTGGTCGTGACAACTATGACACCGTTGGAGGCACGCGCACCGTAGATGGCTGCGGCTGCGGCATCCTTCAGGATGGTGACTTTCTCGATTTCATAGGGGTTGATGTCGGAGAGTGTGCCGTTAATGGGGAGTCCGTCGACCACAACAAGTGGTTCGGTGTTGGCTTTTAGCGTGCCTGTACCGCGAATCTGAATCTGGTCATTGTAGACCACCATACCTGCCACCTTGCCCTCGAGGTTGGAAGTAAGCGACGACATATATCTCGTGTCGAGGTCCTTCGCAGTAATCTGCTGAAAGGCACCTGTGGCACTCTCGCGTTTGAGATTCTGGTAGCCGGTGACGACAACCTCATCCATCATGGTGGTGTTGGTCTCCATGACAATTTTAAGAGGTGTGGCAGTGTTGGCGGCCGTCAGCAGAAGCGAATAGGGAACCATACCGACATAATGTACAATCAGGACGGGGTTCTCACTATTGACATTGATAGTAAAGTGTCCGTCTATATCGGTGACGGCGGCAAGGTTCGTTCCCTCTATAAGCACGGTGGCTCCGGGAAGCGCCTCCCCCTCGGCATCGGTGACAGTTCCTGTTACCTTTACATTTAATTTCGGCCCTGCCGGTGCAGTACTCTCAACCGTTATCGGCGACAGTTGGGCATTTTCTGATGCTGTTGCAGCATTAGGGAGCATCAGCAGCCCACAGCTTACTGATAGTATTATACTTTTTCCCTTAATCATAAAATGTGATTTTAGTTAAAATTTCTATATTTGCAAAGTATTTACAAATGCAAATATAGATATAAATATATTAAAATCAAATCTCAAATATCATATTTCCATATTTTAGCGCATACTCATAGCAAATTGATGCCAAAAGCAATACCTGCATGTGCATCAATAATGTTTCAACGACATACACAAATGTTATATTTTAACACAATATCCCGTCAATACACTTTACATTCTTTACCTTTTATGCCAAAATTGCGTTTAATAACAAAAGCTAAAAATTTTCAGACTCCGAATTAGTGTATTTCAGCGATTCTGCGTAATTTTGCATAAATTTACGTCTGTAGTTCAGACGAAGGCTCTATTTTGCAACAGTTTTAGCATATAAGGATTACTATGAAGCGTTATCTCAAACACCTTTTCCAGCTCATCCTCTCCCCCGGCAACGGCTGGGAGGATATCGACAAGGCCAATGACCGCCCGCGCGACATAGCCGTCAACGGATTCTACCCTCTCGCAGCGCTCGCGGCTGTCAGCGTATTCATGCAGGGGGTCTATCACCACGTTGATTTCCTCGTGCTTTTCATGCGAATGATTGTGACCTTCCTGGTCTACTTCATAGCATACTTTTTCGGGGTCTTCGTGTTGTCGCTCTTTGCCGAACCGACCCTCGAGGGACGCTACGACGAGACGCGCGCCCACACGTTTACCCTCTACACCCTCGGGCTGCTCTCGCTCATAACGCTTATAGTCAATGTCCTCCCCATAACATCGGCTATGCTCTTCTTCCTGCCGCTATATGTGGCATTAGTGCAATGGAAGGGGGTGACCTACATGAAGGTACAGCCTGAAAAGACAGGGTTGTTCATGATTATAGCCATACTCGGGGGGCTGGCGCCAACATATTTCTTCTATTTTCTGTTTTCTCTTATAATAGGATAGGCCTCGAGGCCGGCATCCGCACACAAACAAGGATTCTATGATTTCAAAAGATATAAATATCAAAAACAAGCGCGCAACCTATGACTATGCCATAGGTGACACCTTCACTGCCGGAATTGTCCTCACGGGCACGGAAATCAAGTCGATCCGTCAGGGCAAAGCCTCGCTTGCCGACACGTTCTGCTATGTCGACAAGGGGGAGGTATGGGTTAAAAACATGTATATCTCCGAATATTTCTACGGCACTTACAATAACCATGCCGCCCGCCGCGACCGCAAGCTGCTGCTTAACAAGAAGGAGATTGCAAAGCTGGAAAAGAACGGCAAGGAGACCGGCTTCACAATCATACCGCTGCGCCTCTTCATCAATGACCGCGGTTTGGCCAAGCTCGTCATCGGTGTGGCCCGCGGTAAGAAGGAATACGACAAGCGCCAGTCCATCAAAGAGCGCGAGGACAAGGTAGCCATCGCCCGCATGATGCAGAAGTGAGTATTAACTACTGAGATTTTTCACGGGAGAACCATGACGCGGTCATGTCCGTCGCTCCCGGTTATGTGATACCAGGCTGCTTCGGCAGTCTGTTTTTTTATCTTCACACTTTTGAGCGCTACCAGCTTCCCACTGATAGTAAGCCGGGCGTCGGGACAAAGCGAGTCGGCACGCATGGAGCCTGCATGAAATTCCACACGGCCATCACCATCGAGATTGATGATTTCGTGACTCCCGTCGGAGCGTTTCCTGAATAATATGCCTCCGCGGTCAAAGCGCAGCTTCAATTCAGGGCCGGAGTAGCGCAGAGTTGGGTCAGCCAACTCCTTAGCGAGATTGAAATCAGGCTTGTTTCCGCCGGGGCGCTCGTTGCCGGGCTTGTCCTGCTCATCCCCCTCCCCTCCTCCCGGCTGCTCACGCCGCGAGGGGTCATCACCCTTGTCGCACGAAAGCTGAGGCATCGCACAGATGAAGAGGAGCAACACGAGTATCAGCCGAATTAATATGCGTACGCTGTTCATGATTTATGAATTTTAATCATTACGATCCCGCTCTCACGCGCAGACTTCGAGCTGTATTCAAGGATATGGTCTCCCACGCCCAACTCTGAGGCCGGAAGCGATGTGGAATAAATAATCCTGCCGTCTACACTCCAAAGCGCGTCCGAGGGGACTTCGGGGGAATAAAAATCAATTACTTCATCAATACTATAAGCTCCCTTCAGGGGCACAGGCTCACCTTCAACTACAAAAGGCTCACCGGCTCTGTCGCCCCATATATGCTCGGCAAGCGAAGGGTAGTCGACAAAGGGATTGCGATTCCCTTGCAGTTCCTCGCCGAGGCCGTTTCGCTGTCGCTCCCATTCAGAGGGTGGATAGGCTCGATGCCAGGCAAGGAGAAGGGGTATGGCGTAGTTGGTCAGTCCGGGATAGGGAGCCGACGTCATCATCATGAAGGCCCGCGCTGACCATGTATCCACATGGTAGACAGTCGACATATAGAAATATGCTCTCGCAAGCTCTCCGCGCAACTTTTCCGGCGGAGAATAAAGCTCGGTCTGCACTCCAAACAGTTCGCCGCGCCCTGCGCTCCAGTAAGAATTCTTAAATTCCGATTCAGTGACCTCTCCGGGAGGCAGGTCCTTACGGAAGCTGACCACATCGCCGTTGGCCGGAAGCAAATTATAAATATCCTCAGAAACAGAGGTGCCAAAAACCTCGACCGCGTTCTCCCACCAATCGACGGGGACGAGCGTACTCCAGACATAGCCCTGTGGCAGATTGCCGGATGCGACTTCAAGTACTCTGTCGTTAAATGTATCAGTAAATGTCAGTGACAGACGGCCTTTGTCAGCCGTCTTATCGGGACGCGAATAGGCTGCTACTGACGACAGGAGAGCCTGGCCGCTTTTACCATTAAAAGGCACCCCGGCAACACTGAGTGTTGAAGCCGAAGTGCCTGTCAGCAGTATTAGGGAGACGAGAAGTCTCATGCCTGTCATGAATTTGAGGTGGGAGAGATAAATGTAAAGAATGGAAAGAGAGGCAGCACGCCGGCTTAGACATAGCCGCGCACAATGCCGCGCTTGGAGTTGCGGACGAAGAGGATAATCTCGTCGCGCTCCTTAGTGGCAGGCAGCTCGGCCTCGATACGCTCGACAGCGTCGGAGTTGTTGAGGCCCGAGAGATAGAGATAGCGGTAGATTTCCTGGATGTCACGGATAGTCTCGTTGGTGAATCCGCGACGACGCAGGCCGATAGAGTTGACACCGGCGTATGCGATGGGGTCACGGCCGGCCTTGACGTAGGGAGGGATGTCCTTATTGACGAGGGCACCACCCTGAAGCATCACATGGGGGCCGATATGACAGAACTGGTGGATGAGGGCACCCCCGCCGATTACGGCATAGTCATCGATGACGACCTCGCCGGCACACTGCACGGCGTTGGACATGATGACATTGTCGCCCACCACGCAGTCATGGGCCACATGGCAGTAGGCCATGATAAGGCAGTTGCTGCCTACGACGGTCTTACCCTTCGAAGCAGTACCGCGGTGGACTGTGACACACTCGCGGATGACAGTGTTGTCACCGATAATAGCCACTGACTCCTCACCACGGAACTTGAGGTCCTGGGGAGGCCCTGAAATCACGGCTCCGGGGAAAATTGTACAGTTCTTTCCGATGCGCGCGCCTTCCATAATAGTGACATTAGAACCTATGCGTGTGCCCTCCCCGATCTCGACATTCTGGTCGATTGTCACGAAGGGGTCAATCACCACGCTGGGATGGATTTTAGCAGCGGGATGGACGTATGCTAATGGTTGTTTCATTATTTCCTTACAGATAATTCTTGTGATAGAAAGGTTGTTATATATATTGAGTTCAGGCCGCCGGCAGGGATGCCGACAGCCTGAATCAGCTATTTATTCTTAATAATCTGGGCCATGAACTCGCACTCGGTGACGATCTTCTCGCCAACGAAGGCATAGCCCTTCATCATGGCGCAACCACGGCGCAGCTCGGTCATGAATGAGACGTGGAAGATAAGGGTATCACCCGGAACCACCTTCTGGCGAAACTTCACATTGTCAATCTTCATGAAGTATGTCGAGTAGCGCTCGGGCTCGTCGAGACCGCTTAGCACGAGAAGGCCGCCGGTCTGAGCCATAGCCTCAATCTGGAGCACTCCGGGGAGCACGGGCTCCTGCGGGAAGTGGCCCTGGAAGAAAGGCTCGTTGGCTGTGATGTTTTTTACACCGACGATGTAGTTGGCACCCTTTTCAATGATTTTATCGACAAGGAGGAAGGGATAGCGGTGAGGAAGCATCTCGCGGATGCGGTTGTTGTCCATCAGAGGCTCCTTGTTAGGATTATAGACAGGCGCCTGTACTTCCTGATGCTTGATTTCCTTACGGATTTTCTTGGCGAAGGTGGTGTTGATAGAATGGCCGGGACGCGTAGCTATCACTCGGCCTTTGAGGGGGCGTCCGATAAGGGCGATGTCACCGATCAGATCGAGGAGTTTGTGGCGTGCAGGCTCATTCTCGCTCGTGAGGGGATTATCATTGATATACCCGAACTCGCTCACGTCCTTGCGGGGAACATTCATGAGGTCGGCGAGACGGTCAAGCTCGGCCTGCTCCATCGGGGTATCATAGATGACGATTGCATTGTCGAGGTCACCACCCTTGATAAGATTGCCCTTGACAAGCGGCTCGATTTCGCGAACAAACACAAACGTGCGGCTTGCGGCTATGTCAGAGGCAAACCTGTCCATGTTTTCCAGCGTGGCAAACTGGTTGTTGAGCACCACGGAGTCAAAGTCAATCTTCACGTCTGCCGAAAACTCGTCATCGGGAAGGACGAGGATTGACGAGCCGGTAGCCTCGTCGCGAACCTCGATTTTGGACTTTATATAGAAGAAATCCTTGTCAGCTTTCTGGTCGGCAAGACCAACGCGGGCGATTTCCTCAGAATAGAAACGCGCGCTGCCGTCGAGGATGGGCATTTCGGGTGCATTGACCTCGATGAGTACATTGTCTACGCCGGCAGCATACAGAGCAGCCATAGCGTGCTCGATAGTCGACACCTTGGCCTCACCCTTAGCAATCACTGTGCCGCGGTTGGTAGCCACCACATTTTCAGCAAGAGCATCAATCACCGGTTGTCCTTCGAGGTCTACGCGTTTGAACTTGTAGCCGTGGTTGTCAGGCGCGGGTAAAAAGCGCGCCTCTATCTCAAGGCCTGTATGAAGGCCCTTGCCGGTGAGAGTAAACTCGCCGTTTAATGTCTTCTGATTCATATATACTGATAATATTGGCTTATTTGATCTTCTTCTCGAGTTCCTTCACTCGCTCGTAGAGGGAACCAAGTTTTTTAACATGCACGAGGCTGCGCGCATATTCACCCATCTCTACCGCAGGGGCTCCCATGATTCGGTCGCCCGGCTTGGTGGGCTTGTTGACACCGCTCTGGGCTCCAATCTGCGTGCCGTCGGCTATAGCTATGTGCCCGACGAGGCCTACCTGACCGCCAATCATACACTGCGCGCCGACTTTGGCCGAACCGGCGATGCCGACCTGGGCGGCCATGACGGTGTGGGGACCTACGGAGCAGTTGTGGGCTATCTGTATAAGATTGTCGAGCTTGACACCCTTGCCGATATGGGTCGCACCCATCATCGCGCGGTCAATAGTAGTGTTGGCACCGATTTCAACATCGTCATCAATCACAACATTGCCCGTCTGGGGAATTTTCTCATACCCTCCTTCGACAGGGGCGAAACCGAAGCCGTCAGCTCCGATTACTGCGCCGGAATGGATGATACAGCCCTTGCCGACCTTGCAGCCCTGATAGATTTTCACGCCTGCATAGAGGATTGTGCCGTCACCTATCTCACAGCCGTCGCCGATGTACACCTGCGGATAGATTTTCACATTGGCACCGAGCTTCACACCCTTGCCGATATAGGCAAAAGCTCCGACATAGCAGTCAGGGGCGACTTCGACACCTTCCGAGATAAACGAGGGCGACTCGATGCCGACCTTCTCGACCTTGGTCATCTCTGTGACCATCTCAAGCAGTCGTGCCACTGTCGCGTATGGGTCCTCGACGCGTATGAGCGTGGCCTTGACAGGCTGCTCAGGTTCGAAATCCTTTCTCACGAGCACAACCGAGGAGCCAGTCGAATAAATATAGTGGGTGTATTTTGGATTCGCCAAAAAAGACAAGGCACCCTGGTGCCCCTCTTCAATTCGGGCGAATGTGCTTACTTTCACATTTTCATCGCCTTCAACCGAACCGTTGACAAGAGCTGCGAGTTGCGACGCTGTGAGTTCCATATATGAGCTGTGTATATTATGTGACAGTTATAAATATCGTGAATCGGCCAAAACGGTCATTCCCATGCAAAATTACAATAAATTTACGGAACGTCAAACAAAAGAGCCAATTATTGTGAGTCACACGGCTATGCACATCTGTCAAGAAAAAGGACACCCGATATTCCGGCCTGGGATATGTGCAAAAAAAAGACCGGGACCCGGACTATGTGT
>CAJUIX010000036.1 GCA_910586665.1 uncultured Duncaniella sp. | reverse complement strand
TGGTAGTTAAGTAATATCCGCTATTCCGCGCCTCCACAGCATCCCGATATGTGGACGAACCGTATAAATCCCGTATAAAACGCGGGGAAGCCCGGCTATAAATTTTGTAAGGACAAAGCGCTTATAGCGTATGAATGTTCCATTATTTATGGCTTATTTTGCCTAAAAAATATAATTTTTGTGTAACTTTCGCTCATACGTTTCGTCAATTATATAGAAGCCGGTTCTATACATGGCCGGTCCATCTAACAATATTTTCTAATAATATGCTATTAATCGTTTTATTGCATGATGTTTAAGCTGTATATCGGCAAAAGGAAGAACAGCAGTGGGAAGGTTGAAATCTCACTCCGCTTCAGATGTGGAAAAGTTGACCAGCAGGCCTGTACGAACATTTGGATTGTTCCGGGGCTAATGATTGAGGAGGAATATCTCTCTATCAAGGGGATGCGGTCGCGCCGCTATGTGCTGCGTGAGCCGGGAGATGATGCTTCGGCGACAGAAAAGTCGGAATACAGTGCCGTGAGCGAGCATCTGTCAAGAATGATGTCATACATAGAGGAATGTTTCTGTCTGGTGCGGCGAAGGGCTATAAGCCGCGGGTGGCTTGTGGAGACGATAGAGCGTTTCCAGGCTGATGAACTGCCACGCATAGAGGAAGAGCGCAAGGATTTGCTTTCAATCATCGACGATTTTGTTATGTCGACCTCGGTCGACAGCCTGTCGGCAAGCCGCGACGAGGCGTACGCGCTCGTACGTCGCTCGGTAGCCCGCTTTGAGGCGTTCCGTCGCATAAAGTTCCCCCGTTTCAGGCTCACGGCGGCACGTCTTGACGATTTGACACTCAAAGCTTTTGAAAATTTCATGGCCAAGGAGCATCTGTGGGTGAAAAAATATCCGAAGATAGCTTGCGGGGCCGGGCTGGAAGGGAGGACGAGGGCACGGGGACAGAATACGGTCAACGACCGCATGAAGTTGTTGAAGGTAATCATGAGGTGGGCGGTGAGGACAAGGCGTATACCAAACAATCCGTTTGATACCTTTGTCGGCGGCCAAAATGTCTACGGCACACCTGTATACCTTACCCTCGAGGAGCGCCGACGCATAGAACAGTGTGATTTATCCGATAGGCCGGACCTCGCCCTTCAGCGCGACATCTTCATATTCCAATGCTGTGTCGGTTGCAGGGTGTCGGATCTCGCCGGCTTCACCCGCGGCAATATTATCGACGACGAGCTGAACTATGTGGCGCGAAAGACTCGCGAGGGGCGCCCGATTACAATTAAAGTACCTCTCAACAGGACCGCGCGCAACATTATAGCCCGCTACTCCGACAGCTCACGCGACACGCTGTTTCCCAAAATATACACCCGCGTGGGCTATAACTATGTCATCAAAAAGATACTGAAACTCGCGGGCATCACGCGACGCGTGGTGGTGGTCAACCCCAAGACCCGCGAGGGAGAAAGCCGGAGAATCTATGAAGTGGCCAGCTCACACATGGCTCGCCGCACTTTCATAGGCAACATTTTCAAGAAATTCAAAGACCAGAGCCTCGTCAGCGAGCTCAGCGGCCACGCGCCGGGGAGCCGCGCCTTCTCACGCTATCGCGAGATAGACATCGAGCTGAAACGCGAAATGGTCAAGGCCATCGACTGAGCGGGCCGGGCATGAAAAAAGCAGTCACACGCTTATTTTTTGTGTATGACTGCTGTCTTTATCGTGACTCATACAGGATTCAAACCTGTAACCTTCTGATCCGTAGTCAGATGCTCTATTCAGTTGAGCTAATGAGCCGTTTTGTTGTCGTTTTTTGACTCTGCAAAATTAGAAATAATTATTCAATTGTGCAAAAAAAATCATCATTTTTAGCTATTTTGTCTCTGTTGTTTGCTTTTCACGGGCGATTCATGTAATTTTGACACATTGAAAAATGATTGATAAACCATTCTAAACAAAAAGCTATATGAAAAAGCAACTATTAGGCATATTCCTCACATTCTTACTCCTCGGGATGCCCTCCGTCGCCACTGCCCAGTTCATCGACTACGGCAAGGCGGATAAATTTATCGATACGGAAGTCCACATCCTCCTCGGAGGCAGCTATGTGACTGAGAATTATATGAATTCATATAAGCAGATATCCAATCTCAACAACTCTATGGGTGTCTCATGGGGCGCCGGCGCAGGAGTCAAGTTCAATATCACGTCATTCATCGGCCTCGGCACGGAGTTCAACTATCTTCGCAGTTCAGGTAAAATGGATATGGCGGTGACCGGCGACAATAAGCCCAATGTATCAAACGTGTTTATTAAAAACAGTTATCGTTCAATCAACATCCCGGTCTTCGTTTCCTTTAACTTCAATCTTGCGAGGACGGTGCGGTGGAACGTCGACGGCGGTATGTATTTCGACCTCGGCACCAGCGGCTCGCAGAAGGCTACTATCTACAATGCCACAGTCAACGACCTCGGACAGCTCGTCACCGATATACAGCATCAGAAGACTGACTACTATGACAATAACAAAGCCTTCCTTAATTCATACCGAAGCTTTGACTCAGGCCTGCATATAGCGACGGGGCTGACATTTGCCGGAAAGGTATCGCTCGGTGTGCGCGGCCAGTTCGGATTCCGCAACGTGGCGCAGAGCGACGGCATAGTCAAACCCAGCTCGCACAATATCAAGCTCTACGCCACTCTCGGCTACCACTTCTGACAATCAGTCTATTCCATTATTCCATAATGTCACGGAAAATATCAAGAGCGGCCTCAATCTCCGCCTCGGATGCCGTGCGGTCAATCAACGGCACTCCCGGCTTCGACAGCAATGTGAAGTTTATAGCCGACGGAGTGTCGTTTTTCTTATCGTGACGCATATAGGCGATGAGGGCGGGATAGTCTTCGCAGCTGATGTCGGGACAGCCGTAGCCATGCTCTTTGAGGTATGATGCATAGCGGTAAAGTTCGGCCGAGGGGAAGGCTTCAAGAGAGTGGGATATTATCATTTCGACAAGGATACCGTAGGCCACGGCGAAACCGTGGGGTATCGGGCTCCCCTTGTGTATGGCGAGCGACTCGAAGGCGTGGCCGGCTGTGTGGCCGAGATTGAGCGCGCGGCGGATACCTTTTTCAAATGGGTCCTCCCCGACGATGCGCTCTTTGACCTTGACACTCTTCTCTAGAAGTGGAAGAAGGCCTTCGAGGTCGGCATGGAGGATGTCGAACCCGAGAAGTTCGTTGTAAGCCTCCTCTGACGAGAGGAACCCGTGTTTAAGCATCTCGGCATAGCCCGATAGCAATTCGGCTGACGGGAGTGTCGAAAACAGGGCCGTGGAGATGACCACGGCGTCAGCCGGCGCAAAGGCTCCGATTTCATTTTTCAATCCCTCGAAGTTAATGCCGGTTTTGCCGCCGACGGCTGCATCGACAGCTGCGAGAAGCGTTGTCGGGACATTGATGAAACGTATGCCGCGCTTGAATGTGGCAGCAGCAAAGCCTCCCATATCGGTAACCACACCGCCGCCAATGTTTATGGCAAGTGATTTGCGAGTGGCGCCGCCGTTGATGAGACTGTCCCAAATGTGCGACAGCGACTGTATATTCTTGTTACCGTCGCCCGGCTCGACCATGATTACATCATAGTCAAGGCCGAGGCGCGAGAGCACGTCACGACCGACGTTGCTGTCGGTGATGATATGTGTGCTCGCGGGCTTGCTTTCACTGACGAGTTGCCTTACGGCATCGCTGACGCAGTTTGTGTAAAGGATTTTCTGCATATTTTATGGTGAGTGTGAACTATTGTTTTGTAATGGTAAGAAGCGATAGGAGCAGGGTCGGAAGCTTGGTCGCAAATTCAGGCATTGAACCGAATACAACTGCCGCACCGGCCTCCTCGAGAACCTCGCGCGGTATAGGGCCGGTGGTTATACCGATAGTGAAGGCGCCTGAGCGGTCGCCGGCTTCCACTCCGAGAGGTGCGTTCTCAATAACGATTGCCTGCGAGGGACTTACATGTGCGAGCTGCATCCCCCTGATGAAGGGTTCGGGATGCGGCTTGCCGTGGGTGACACTGCGGGATGTGACGAGCTTGTCTGCCTCAAACATTCCGGGGAAATCAGCTGAAATCCTGTCAATCAGCGATGCTTGCCCGGAACCTGTCACGAGTATGCGCTGCAATCCTGCATCGCGCAGTGTTGTGAGCATGTCGAGAGCGCCCGGCATGGGTTTGACAGCCGGAAGTTCACGGAAGTACTCGGTCTTTCTCTTGTAGAGTGTCTCCTTTTCTTCATCAGTGGCCTCGCGACCGAAGGCGCGGATGAAGAGCTGGTTGATTGTCGAGGCTCCCGTGCGCCCTTCGTAGAGGTAGAATTCGTCGCGCGTGCACTCCACACCTACCTCGGTCATCAGTCGGTGCCATGCGGCGGTATGGTTGCGCATGGAATCGTAGAGTGTGCCGTCCATGTCGATGAGGGCGGCACGCGGAATCACGCGCTCGAAGTGGTGGCGCTCAAGAAAACGGGCTATTTCGGATGAAAACGGTATCGGAGGAATCATTTTTTCTTCTTATCTTTTTTAGGAGCCTCTGTCGTCACGGCCGGCACAGTGTCGGGCATGGCAATGAGGCCTTCTTTCATAAAATAAACGGAGTCGGCATGCGATATAGTGTCAGCTGCGGCATTTACCTCGGGAATCTGCGCGCCTGGCACCTTTGTGAAGTCGAGACTGTTGATTTTAGCCTTCCTCACACCGCGGCGGAAGATGTTGCCTATCTCCCTGACGAGGTTGATACGCGTCGTGTCGGCAATAGCCACCGAGCGCGGCATATTCTTCTCGTTGAACTTGGCTTTGCCGAGGCGTATCTTCATATTGTCGACATTGCCTGAAATGTTTATGCCGAACTTGAACGGGAGCGGTGATTTCAGAACGGCCACATGGTAGTGCAGGTTCATAGCCATGTCGTTGGAGCCCATGACGCCGAGCTTGTAGCGGTCCATGTCGAAGATGAAGGGGAAGAGTTCGAGCTGGGAGTTGTTGACAATCATCTCGACGTTCATGTGGTCGATGACATTGCGTTCCTTATGCTTGAACATTAGCCATTTGCCTATCTTCTTGAAGGTGTCAGGGTCGATGAGTACCAACGAGTCGCCCGAGAGCTTCACTGCGGCCTTTAGCGAGGGTATGTTGATGTTCATGCCGTCGTCGAGGTCGGTCGTGGCGGCAACGTCGGCATTGATTATACCGTTGATATCGGAGAGGAGGGGCATGATGGTGTCGAGCGCCGGCATGAGGTTGAGGAACTGCCGCAGGTGGAAGTCCTTGACGCGCATACCGAAGGCAAATGATGCGTCGTTCTTGTCAGGCGCGCTGTAGAGGGCGTTGAGGTTGATGCTGCCTATCGAGGTGCGCGCACCCATGCGTTCAAGGTTGATTGCGCCCTGATAGACGTTGAGATTTCCTTTGAAGTCCTGGAAGGATATATTGGAGTAGAGGATGTTTTTGGCTGTCACGGCCATATTGGCCTCGATATTGGAGGGTATGACGAGTGTCGTCATAGTGTCAGTGGCCTGATTCTGTACAGAAGCCTGTAGCAGAGCCTCATTCTCTGTATCGGCGGCAACAAATGTACCCGCTGAGTCACGCTCGGAGAAAGCTGCGCCGGCAAATACCGCCGTGGCAATCTCATTGACGTCAATCGTGTCGCCATCAAGTCGGAAACTGAGCCGCAGCGGCTCGCGGCGGAGGCGAGAGGTGAGGGCCCGGCTGATATTGCTTATGTCGCCGTTAAGGGTAATGCTGCTCTGTCCGGCGCGGAGGCGGGTGTCGGCAATCTTCACGGAGTCGGAGTTGAAGCGCATGTTGAAATCCGAGAGAGTGTTGCGCAGAGGGAAGTAAGGCGTGAACACACGCATACGCTCAGCTTTAAGCACACCTTTGACGTCCCACTGACGGATTAACTTTCTCATGGAGTTGTCCACGCTCAGGTCGATAATCTCTCCTCCTGCTACTGCTGCACTGTCGGCGGCGGCCATAGCCTTGAGACGCTGCTGTCCCTGGCCCCTCAGGATTGAGCGCAGGGAGTCCTGCAGCAGGTCGGGATATATCTGTGCGAGGGAGTCAAGCTTCCTGTGGTTCCTCCTGCCCGAAGCCAGGTCGGAGGGATGGGCAGTCACGAAGAGGAGGGCCTTGCTCAGTAGGGCGCGGTTGACTCTGTCGCCATAGAAGGCGCGCTCGGTAGCTATGTCGAGGTGGAGCTGTGGCTTTTTGCTGTCACCCTTGTAGCGACGCAGGGTTGCACCGACGGTCGGCTTGCGTAACATGACTCTCAGAGTATCCCCGGTAGATCTGAATTGTATTTTTTCAGCAACGATGCGTCCCCCGATAGGGTTCACCATAGTGGTGTCGACAGACGATGCCGTATTCTGGCAACCGAGACCAACTTTCAGCCCTGTCGCGCGCAGCTCCATGCCTGTCACATCGACAGAAATGCTGTCGATGCGGAGCGAGGCGGTGAGCAGCGAGTCGACGCTGTGGCCGGCCCGGGTAAAGGAGGAGTTGGTACCCAACTTCAGCTCTGCAAAGTCAGTATATATATCTGCGGGGAGCTCAGGCATCGACACGCGGAAGTTTTTAAGCGTCGCATCGCCGGTCAGACGTATGCGGTGGAAATTATCCTTAGTCAGATAGCTCTTGCGCAGGGCAAATTTGCTGTCGGCGCGCAGACTGCCGCTGATTTGACATGGAAGTTTGTCGAGCAGAGCCTTGGGGAGACGGTCAATCTCCACACCGCCTATAAACATGCCATCGACAGTCGGATTTTTGATAATATTTGACACCTTGCAGCCCAGCTCGAAGCCCACACCCTTGCCTATGGCTAAAAGTTTCGTGAGATTGATCTTTGATTTGTTGAGGTCACGTCCGTCAATGTCGGCTGTGAGGTCGAGGGCGAAGCGCTTGAGCACAAGACGCTCATAGTTTGCACTCCCCTCAGGGATTTTCAGCTTTAGGTTCAACGAAGGTATGGAATCTGTGGCGGGCACGAAGTTATCTGTAAGTTTCACGTCCATCTCCACATTGAACCTCGCGTCAAGCTTGACAAGCTCCCCCTTCATTTCCTTTGGAATTAGGGCTATTATTTCACAGACTGGAGTCGACGGGAGGCTGAAGTCAAATTTTTCAACTTTGAACTCTTCTGAAAAGTCAAGTTCGGCGTTCATCATCGCCTCAACCTTGCCTATATATAGCTTGAAATCGTTGATGCCTAAACGGTAGGGATTCTTCTGTTCCCAGTTCAGCTCACCTCCCATGCCGAAACCGAGGTCTGTGATTTTAAAATCGGGGAGGCTGGCCGAGGTGTTACCTTGGACGTCAAGAGTATAGTCAGGAGCCTTCTTACCTTCAAACTTTGTTGTCGAAAGGTTGATTTTTACGTCAAGTGAGTCGGAAAGCGAGACGTAACGAATTGGCATGCCGTTGATTATTTCGAATGTGCCCAGGCTTATGTCAGGCATTAACACTGTCGACTCCTTTTCCTCTTCTTCGGCAGCCGTAGGGAAGATGTCAAGGTTCGAGCGGTCGGCAGTGGCATAGACCACATTGATTTGCGGTCGGTCAAACATTATATCATAGAGGGCGATTTTACCCACGAAGAATTCGGGTATGTTGATAGCACCATTGAATCGGTCGATGCTCAACAAGGAATCGGCGCAGGCCGGAAGTTGGGCGCGCAGGTCAGCGGGGAGGTCTTCGAGCGAGCGGCTCTTCACCGTCAATCCCTTGACATCAAGCTCGAAGCGCGGGAAGGTGTGCCAGAAGGATATTTCTATGCGCTCGACCTCGAGGTCTGCGTCGAGATATTCGTTGGCATACTTTTCGACCAACGGCGTCAGTCGTTCCGGCTTAAGATATGACACTAAGATTGTCAGCACTATCAATACAACGGCCACAATCCCGATGACGGCGAAAAATACGGCACGCAGAAGTTTGAGCCAGAGTGGACGTTTCTTCCCCGGCTTGGATTTCTTGCTCCTGGCTTCCTGTAAAGGCTCCTGCTTAGGCTCATTGTTGGCTGTATCTTCGCTCATGACTCTTGATGTCTTTTGTTTGGTTTGTCAGTATCTGTCTAACTTTCGGATGATTACTTCTCTTTGCGGGCAGTGATGTGGAAACATGGCTGGCCACGCTCGTATTTCACCCATATTTTACCCTCCTCGCGCATGGCCTTCAGTACTTCGCCGAGGATTCCTTTGAGGTCGTCGACACTACGGGGGCAGTCGGCATTGTCAGCTATGAACGAGGCGTATGATATGTCGAATGTCGTTCCGAGCTGATGCACCGACGAATCTATCGCATTGCGGTTTCTGCGTCGCAGAAGCTTGACGGTGCGCGGTGTGCGCAGGAGGCTCGTCACCTTGATGCGGTAGTCTCCCCCTCCTCGAGCGTCGATACTGTCGCGGAAGCGGCGCCCGATCTCATGCAGTCTTCCGGCTGCAGTGGTGACGAGATAGGGACGCGAGTAGACGAGCGAGTCGACATAGAAGTCACGACAGCTTGTCACTTTAACTATTTCCGAGCGCAGCTTCCAGTGGGAGCGGGTGTCGGTGAGTGGTTCTATGCCGTAAAGCTCGGCTTCCTGCCAGTGGATATAATTGCTGTCGTTGAAAAACTGGTGCATGTTACCGAAGTAGTTCTCCTTTATGCGTCTCGTCGGCTCAGGCATCTCTTCGAGTCTCGCGAGATGATGGCTCACGGTGTCTGTCTCCAAGTCGTAGACGGTTGTATTCTTGCTCAGCTTCATCGGCTCCACTGGAGCCTTGGCCTTCTCCTCTAACACTATCATTGAGCCGTCGGCTTCGGAATGTCGGGTAGGCGTGCACAATACTGCACATAGTCCGATAAACAGGAATATCGGTAGGAATAACCTCAATGATTTTTTAAGGCTGAAACGTCGGCGCTGCTTTCGTGGTCTGCTTGTATGCATGGATGAATCTCGCTGTCCGTTATGCTGTTAATCAGTCGTTTTCGAGGATTATTCCGGCATATTCAAGAGCTTCGCGACGCTCCACGCAGGTGCCGCACTTGCCGCAGTGGTGTTCTCCCCCCTTGTAGCATGAATAGGTGTGTGAGTAGTCAACACCAAGTTTCTTGCCGCGCAGTGCAATCTCACCCTTGGTCAGATTGGTGTAGGGAGCCACGAGCGTGAGATGCTCGTAGGTGCCGTCGGCTATTGCCGCACCCATAGAGCGGATGAACTCCGGGCGGCAGTCGGGATATATGGCGTGGTCGCCTGAATGATTGGCAATCATTACCTTCTTCAGACCTCGGCTCTCAGCAAGGCCGGCCGCCACGGCAAGCATGATGCCGTTACGGAAGGGAACCACGGTCGAGCGCATGTTCTCGTCGTCATAGTTACCCTCCGGGATGGCATCGGCTCCGCTAAGAAGCGAGCTTTCAAAGTACTTTCCTATGAAGGCAAGGTCGATTTCATACCATTCGATGCCGAGGTGATCGCAATTCCATTTCGCGCACGCAGCCTCGCGCATATTGTGGTTGGAACCATACTGAAATGTCACCGCGGCAGCTATGTCGGCCGCGTATTCCCAAAGCATGGTCACTGAGTCCATGCCCCCGGAGAGTACAAGCAGAGTGTCTTTTGCCATCGTTTCTTAGAAGTTATTGGGTATTGATGCGAGCAGGCGCTTGCTCACTAATTCCTGATGCTCACGGTCGCCATAGTTGGCAAAGGGGTGTATGGCTATGCCGCCGCGCGGTGTAAAGATGCCTTTCACCTCGATATAACGGGGATTCATGAGCCTGACGAGGTCCTTCATGATGATGTTGACGCAGTCCTCATGAAAATCGCCGTGGTTGCGGAAACTGAAGAGATAGAGTTTCAGGCTCTTGCTCTCAACCATTCGCTCGCGCGGGATATAGCTGATAAGTATCTTTGCAAAATCGGGCTGCCCGGTCTTGGGGCAGAGCGATGTAAATTCCGGGCAGGTGAAAGTGACCAGATATTCATTGTCGGGGTGCTTGTTGACAAATGTCTCAAGCACTTCCGGGGCATATTGAGTCGGATAGTTCACTCCTGTGTTTCCGAGGAGCGAAACTCCTTCAAGTTCGTTTTCGTTACGCATTTTAGCTCATAAATGAATTAAAATGCAAATTTAGCAAAAATTTTTCAATAGTGCCAATATTCATACACGTCCTATAGTGGCAAGCATCTTGTCGACAGCGCCATCCACGGTCGGCTCCGAGGCAAGGCACTTTATGAAGAGTGAGCCAATGATTGCCCCCGACGAATAGGCGAAAGCCTCCTTCAGGGTCGATGGATTGGAGATTCCGAAACCGATGAGGCGGCGGTGCTTCAGGTTCATGGAGTTGATGCGTTTGAAATAATCTGTCTGGGCTGTGCCGAAAGAGTCGCGCGTACCGGTGGTGGCAGCTGCCGAGACCATGTAGATAAATCCGTCGCAGTTGCTGTCGATGAGCTGTATGCGCTCTTCGTCGGTCTCAGGAGTGATAAGCATAATCATTGGCAGGTCATATTTGGCACTTAGGTTGCGGAAGTCACGCATATACTCGTTGAAGGGGAGGTCGGGAATAATGAGTGCATCGACCCCCACCTCCTTGCAGCGAGCGAAAAGACGCTCTATGCCATACTGCATCATGGGATTAAGGTAGCCCATGAGTACAATCGGAGTGTCGGCAACCGCCTTGCGGACCTCTTCTATCTGACTCAAGAGCAGTTCGAGCGTCATGCCGTTGCGCAGGGCTTTCGACGAGCTTTCCTGGATGACGGGACCGTCAGCCATAGGGTCGGAGAATGGAACCCCTACCTCTATCATGCCAACATCCTTTGCAGCAAGGTTCTTGATTATTTCAACCCCGGAGTCGAGGGCCGGAAATCCGGCAGTGAAGTAAATAGAGAGTATATCTTTATCTTTCTTATTGAAAAGTCGGTCTATCCTGTTCATGATTTTCTGATTTGTTTAATGAATTTATTTAATAGTTCTGTATCCTTGATTCCCGGCGACAGCTCGAAACGGCTGTTGAGGTCTAATCCTGCGAGGTGCGGATGGGTGAGCGAGGAGATGAGTCCGGCATTTTCCGGCCCTATGCCTCCGCCGAGCATGAAATCGGTCGGGAGATCATATCCGTCGAGCAGCGACCAGTCAAACTTCCTGCCGCTCCCACCGCGTCCCTCACTCTTGCTGTCGAACACGAAGCGGTCCACGCTTCCGACATAGCTTCCAAGCCGCTCGAAGTCTCCGGCACTGCTTATTCCTACTGCTTTCCAGACCTCATAGCCTCTATCGCGCAGTTTGTCACACAGTTCCGGGCTTTCGTCGCCGTGGAGCTGGAGAACGGCGAGATGATACTCCTCTGCGAGACTGACAATTTCATCCTCTGTGTAATTGACAAAGACACCTACAAATCTGACCATTCCGCCGAGAGCCGCTGTCGTTTCCGGCTCCAGCCCGAAGGCATGACGCCGGGAGGAGCGATGAAATATCAGCCCGAAGTAATCGGGGCGCAGCCTTAGTGCCTTCAGGATATTGCCCGGAGCGGTCATGCCACATATTTTTATTTCCAAACTCATATTTTTTCAGAGTGTTGCGTCGAGAAACCTGCGCAGAGCCTCGCCCGGATTGTCGTGGCGCATGAATGTCTCGCCGATTAAGAAGCCGTTGAAGCCCGATGCACGCAGCTGCTCGACTTCGCCAATGGTTTTGAGTCCGCTTTCAGCCACTTTAACTACATTTTGGGGAAGTGCCGAGGCTACTTTCTCCGATAGCATCGGATCTGTGGCAAAAGTAGTCAGGTCACGGTTGTTAACACCGACCATGTCCACCCCGCTGTAATATTTGTCAAGTTCCTCGGCCTTGTGTATCTCAAAGAGTACTTCCAAACCAAGTGAATGGGCGTAGTCAGTCAGCTCCACCACCTCCTCTTTGCGCAGAGCTGCCGCGATGAGGAGCACTGCGTCGGCACCGTAGACGTATGCCTCCGCAATCTGTCGACGTGAGATGATGAAGTCCTTGCGCAGAAGGGGAATATTGCTGACATTGCGGACCAGTGCGAGGTCGGTGACCGCCCCTCCGAAATATACTGTATCAGTGAGGATAGAGCAGGCAGCCGCTCCGGCATCCTCGTAGGCGGTAACCACCTCGTCGACGAGTGCCATCGGGTGAATCTCCCCTTTCGAGGGTGAGCGACGCTTGAATTCGGCTATAATCCCGGTAGAGCTGTCGAGCAGCGCGCGGCTGAGCGATATGGGCGCGCGCTTGTTGCTGCTGCCGGGGTCTATTTCGAAGCTCGCACCCCGGAGTGAAGCTTCTATCTCGCGGCGCTTGTTGGTTATGATTCTTTCAAGTATATTAGTCATGATAATGCTGTATTTTAACTGTTTAGCTCTATGAATTTCTTAAACGTGGCTGCTGCGCGCCCCGAATGTATGCTCTCGTGAGCCTCCCCGACAGCTTTCTCAATCGTAATCTCCGGCTCGAGAGTCCTGATAGCTAAGGCCGCGTTGGCCACCACACAGTTTTCCTGAGCGGTAGTGGCCCTTCCCTCAAGTACAGCATCAAAAATCTTAGCGGCGTCCTCGACAGTATTACCTCCGAACAGGTCGGCATCAACTGCCTGAGCCATTCCGAGTTCGATAGGCGAATACACCCTCTCTCCCTCCTTCCCGATTACTTTGAATGGAGCCGTTAGAGAGATTTCGTCATACCCGTCAAGCGAATGGACTATAGTACAATTAATGCCCTCCTTCTGGGCTATGTAGTCATAAAGGCGCATCAGTTTTAGATTGTAGACACCGAGCAACTGGTTTTTCGGTATGGTCGGATTGACCAATGGTCCGAGCATATTAAAAAAATTACGCACCGCAAGGGCCTTTCTGACAGGCGCGACGCTCTTTAGCGCCGGGTTGAAGAGCGGGGCGTGGAGATAGCTGACACCGCACTCGTCGAGCGAGCGGCGTAGCTTGTCAGTGTCCGAAGTGAAACGTACACCATGCTGCTCAAGCACGTTGCTGGCTCCCGACACCGAGCTTGCGCCATAGTTGCCATGCTTCACCACTCGGCGCCCTGTCGCAGCCACCACGAAACAGGTGGCGGTCGAGATGTTGAAGGTGTTCTTGCCGTCGCCTCCGGTGCCGACGATGTCAATCACCTCGTCGGTACCGAGATTCACCGGCAGACGGCGCTCCAAGAGGGCGTCACGGAAGCCGGTCAACTCGTCGAGTGTGATGCTGCGCATGAGGAAGACTGTCATGAACGCTGCAAGCTGTGCGTCGTTGTAGCGTCCGTCGGCTATGTTGAGCAACACCAAGCGCGCTTCCTCGCGGCTCAGGTTCTTATGCTCGAACATTTTATATAGTAGATTTTTCATCGTTGCTTGTTATTTTTAATCAATGGTTAATCCAGTTCTCGATTATGGCCGTGCCGTAGGGTGTGAGTATTGACTCCGGATGAAACTGTACCCCTCGCACGTCGTATTCCTTATGACGCATCGCCATGATTTCTCCGTCGGGGCTTAGGGCTGTGATTTCAAGGCATGAGGGAAGACTGTCCTTATCAACCACCCACGAATGGTATCGTCCGACATCGAAATTGCAGGGCACGCCGGCAAAGAGATAGTCGTCGCATGTCAGACGCGCCTCCGAGCGCACTCCGTGATACACCGTCGAAAGATTCCGCAGCTTTGCTCCAAAGCGCTCGCCTATAGCCTGATGTCCGAGGCAGACCCCGAGTATGGGCCTCTCCGTGGCGTAACGGTCGAGCAACTGTGGCAATATCCCTGCCTCCGATGGTATGCCCGGTCCGGGCGAGATGATGATTTTGTCATAGACAGCTATGTCATCGAGGCTGATTTTGTCGTTTCTCGCCACCTCCGGCTCAACGCCGAGTGCTCTGACGGCATGGACGATATTGTATGTGAACGAGTCGTAATTGTCAAGTATGAGTAGTCGCATGATTTTTACCTTATTTATATTGTTATATAACTTATTTACCGAATTCCTCCGCGTAGCCTATGGCTTTGCTGAGCGCGCCGAGCTTGTTGCGCGTCTCCTGCAACTCGCTTTCAGGCACCGAGCGGGCCACGATGCCGGCCCCGGCCTGCGAATAGAGGCGCTTGCCGTGGCTGAGGAAGCTGCGTATGGTGATAGCCTGGTTGATGTCGCCGTTGAAGCCGAGATAGCCAATACATCCTCCGTAAAGCAGGCGGCTGTGCTGCTCTACCTCGTCGATAATCTGCATCGCCCTCACCTTTGGCGCGCCGCTGAGCGTCCCGGCCGGGAATGTGTCGGCAAAGAGGCGGTAGTTGTTGACACCGTCGGGAAGTTCGGCCCTGACGCGCGACACCATGTGTATGACATGCGAATAATACTGTATCTCTTTCAAAAACTCTATATCAACCCTCCCCCCGCTTCGGCTGAGGTCGTTGCGGGCGAGGTCGACGAGCATGATATGCTCTGCGTTCTCCTTCTCATCCTCCAAAAGCGCCCTCGCAAGCTCGCGGTCACGGTCGTCATCGCCCGAGCGGCGGAAAGTCCCCGCAATAGGGTCGATATATGCCGTCCTACCGCTGATGCGCAGGTGTGTCTCGGGCGAGGAGCCGAACACCTTGAAGCTCCCGAAGTCGAAGTAGAAGAGGTAGGGCGACGGATTGATGCACCTTAGGGCACGGTAGACATTGAACTCGTCCCCCTCGAAGCCGCGCGAGAAGCGGCGCGAGGGCACAATCTGGAATATGTCTCCCCTGTGCGAATGGCCGATGCACTTCTCCACCGCCTGAATGAAATCATCGTCGCTCATGCTCGATTCGAGGTCATCGTGGGCGGTGAATGGATACTGCGCTATATTATTATTGTGGAGCACCGCGAGCAGTTCGTCCGTGCGGCTCTCCTCCCCCTCGGGACAGTTCTCTACGATTGTCATCTCGTTTTTATAGTGGTTCACCTCCACGAGGAAGCGGTATAGAACATAATACATGTCTGCTATCCCCTCGAACTTGGCCTCTCTCGGCTGTATCTCCACATCCTCGAAGTATCTCACGGCATCGTAGGCCGTATAGCCAAGGAGCCCGTCGGGCAGATTCCGGTCGCATCCCTCAATTTTGAAGCTCTCTATATAGTCTTTCAGCTCACTGACCACGTCGACCCCTTCGCCGATGGCTTTGCGACACTCCTCCTCTCCCGGAAATACAGTGACCACCTCCTCATTCTCTACCTTGAAATAGCCGATAGGGTCCACACCTATGAAGGACGTAGCATTGTGCTGCGCATGGTAGTCGGAGCTTTCCAGCAGGGCTGACTGCGGATAGAGATCGCGGACTTTGAGATAGATTCCCACCGGGGTTTCGAGGTCGGAGGGTATGGTGCGCGTGATTTGTCGTATGGTTTTCATATTACACATTATTATTAAGGTGGAAATTTTCAGTTTTTGATATTGGCGAGGTAGGTGTGCAGGTCTTTGTCGCCGCGACCGGAGAGGTTGATGACCACTATGTCATCCTTGCCGAAGCGCATCTTGTCGAGCACGGCGAGCGCATGGGCGCTCTCGAGTGCCGGGATGACACCCTCCATGCGCGTGAGGGTCATTGCCGCGTGGAGAGCCTCGCTGTCTGTCACGGCGAGCACCTTCGCGCGCCCCGATGTGGCCAGATAGGCATGAAGCGGACCGATGCCGGGGTAGTCAAGCCCTGCGGAGATGGAGTAAGGCTCCGTGATCTGCCCGTCGGGGGTCTGCATAACCAGCGTGCGCGCCCCGTGGATTATTCCCTCCGTGCCTACATGGATGGTGGCGGCTGTCTCGCCGCTATCCACCCCCTTGCCGGCGGCCTCGGCGGCAACGAGCTTCACCCCTGGCTCATCTATGAAGTGGTAGAAGGCTCCGGCGGCATTGCTCCCGCCCCCGACGCAGGCTATAACATAGTCAGGCGTCTCCTTCCCGGTCTGCGTCCTGAGCTGATCCCTGATTTCGCGGCTTATCACCGACTGGAAGTGGGCCACCATTTCGGGATAGGGGTGTGGACCTACGGTGCTGCCTATGATATAGAAGCTGTCGGGGTTGCAACACCAGTCGCGTATGGCCTCGTTGGTCGCGTCCTTCAGCGTCTTGTTGCCCGAATGGACCGGCACCACCTTCGCGCCGAGCATCTTCATGCGTTCCACGTTGGGCTGCTGCCTCTCGACATCAGTCGCCCCCATGTAGACCACACAGTCAAGCCCCATGAGCGCGCAGACCGTCGCCACGGCCACCCCGTGCTGTCCCGCCCCGGTTTCGGCTATTATACGCTTCTTCCCCATGCGCCTTGCCAGCAGGGCCGACCCGATGGCATTGTTGATTTTGTGAGCCCCGGTGTGGTTGAGGTCCTCGCGTTTGAGATATACGTTGGTCCCATAGCGCTCGCTCAGCCTGTCGGCGCGGTAGAGTGGCGAAGGGCGCCCTACATAGTCGCGCATCAGCTGGTCAAACTCACCCTTAAACTCCTCATCCTCCGCATAGCGGTAGAAAGCTTCGCGCAACGCCTTGACATTGCTGTGCAGGATTTCGGGGATATAAGCGCCCCCGAAGCGACCGTAATACCCTTCCTCATCAATCGGAAGCAGTGACTTGAATTTTTTCATTTATCCTTTTAAATTATTGATTGACAAATATAAAAGAGAGAGCCGTCGACAATCATTAAGATTATCGACGGCTCTCGTATTTTAACCCTGATTTAATATCCCGTATCTAATGAATCATGTGCATACGGACAATTGCCATCGATAATTCTTACCGATGCGCCACCAATTGTTCATATTATTGATTCTTGCTATCATAAATGTAGAATAATTTCTTTCAAAAGCGGGACATATATTAAGATGTAACGACCTATACATTAAAAATCGTCATAAAACAACGTCCGACACCGCAAAATTATAACTATTACATCAAAATAACAAACAAATCCTCAAAAATTTCACCCCATCCCTCAAAAAAATTTAAAATATCCTCTATACTCTATACTTTCCCCTCTATACTATAACCTAAACCCTAAACCAAACCTTAACCCCCCCTATACTTTAAACTCTATACTATAACCAAACTAAATATGAAAGCCAATCCCCCCTATTTACTTTCATTTTGCCAATCTACAAAGCTTCAAAATGCCAAATTGATGCCATTAACATTTCTATTTAACGTTTTTTTACATAATGTTAATTAACATATTCCTCAAAAAATATTACTTTTGCCCCCGAATAGATGTATAATTGTAAAAAAATATGCACCGATTCAATAAAAATTTCGTAATTTGCCAATCGTTTCAGCAGTGCTCCCGCCTCATAAAAAACATCATTTCACTGTGCGCAACGCGGCCTTATTGATAACTCTAAAAATTTAAGTACGGCTACCTCACTCCAGACACAGATTCTTTCCCTCCCTCCGACGCTCTCTTCCAAACCTGCTATGTGGAACGCGAAGCGCTTTATGTCGCAATCCATTCATTATCAATTGAGTAACATTAATAATTAATATTTTTTAACCAATTTTCGTATTACTTAACTACCAGGTATGAAAAAGCTGTTTCTACTACTCGCGGCCCTCATC
>CAJUIX010000035.1 GCA_910586665.1 uncultured Duncaniella sp. | reverse complement strand
CTCAAAAGCGAGTGCAAAGGTAGCCACTTTCCTCATCCCCTCCAAATTTTTATAACTACTTTAACTAAAATTTAACAGTTAAACGACTCGATTCAGAATTTTAGAACTAAACATCATCTATTTCACCTTAAAATATCCCCCCTGCCCTTTTCAAAAAAATTCCTACCCCAAAAAAGAAAGCGCATACGGCAATAAAACCGTACACGCTCTCAACCTAACGTATATTCTAACAAAATTACTTGTTAACGCGGAAGCGCTCCTCCCCTGTCGTGAGGAATGAGATTACCTGACGGGCAGCTGCGATGCCGGCGTTGATGTTTGCCTCGGATGTCTGGGCGCCCATCTTCTTAGGAGTAAAGAATACGCGGTCACCAAAGCGCTCCTTGATTTCAGCAGCGCGCTCGGGAGCCACGTCGGCGGCATACTTGAGATCGGGACGCTCGTCAAGCGCACGAATCAAGCCCTCCTCGTCAATCACCTCCTTGCGGGCAGTGTTGATGAGAAGCCCACCCTTGGGCATGGATGCAATAAGCTCGTAGCCGATGGACTTGCGGGTCTCAGGAGTAGCGGGGATATGGATAGACACCACCTTATTGTTGCGATACAGCTCCTCGACAGAGTGCACGGGCGACACACCTGCATCTTCCATTACATTGTCGGGGCAGTAGGGGTCAAGGGCGGAGACATTCATATCAAAACCGCGGGCGATGCGGGCCACATTGCGACCTACCTGGCCGAAAGCCTGGATACCGAGAGTCTTATCCTTCAATTCCGTACCCGAAGTGCCGTTATACATGTTGCGACACATCATTACAGCCATACCGAAGACAAGCTCGGCCACAGCGTTGGAATTCTGGCCGGGGGTATTCTGCACGCAGACTCCGGCAGCGGTGGCAGCGGCGAGGTCAACATTGTCGTAGCCGGCACCGGCACGGACAACCACCTTCAGCGAGGGAGCGGCGGCAAGCACCTCTGCATCGACCTTGTCGCTTCGGATAATAAGCGCGTCGGCCGTTGCCACGGCCTCAAGAAGGTCCTTGTGGTCGGCGTATTTCTCGAGGAGCATGAGTTCCGCCCCGGCGTCCTCGATGACCTTGCGCATCGCGTCGACAGCCACTGCCGCAAAGGGCTTTTCTGTTGCAATAAGTACTTTCATCTTACTACGAATATTTATATGAGGAGAGTATTAATGCTGGTTTTCGAAATCCTTCATTGCGTCGACGAGGGCCTGTACGCTCTCGATTGGCAGCGCATTGTAGAGCGATGCTCGGAAACCGCCTACTGAGCGATGCCCCTTGATGCCGACAATGCCGCGGGCAGAGCAGAAGTCTACGAAGTCCTTCTCAAGCTCCTTATATTCGGGAGTCATGACGAAGGTGACGTTCATGATTGAGCGCGAGGCTGGATCGGTGACAGTACCGACAAACATCTTGCTTGCGTCGATTGCATCGTAGAGAAGCTTAGCCTTGGCAAGGTCTCTCTTCTCCATTTCCTTCACACCGCCAAGCTCCTTGTAGTAGCGGAGGGTCTGGAGAGCGGAGAATACGGGGAGCACCGGGGGTGTGTTGAACATCGAGCCCTTCTTGATGTGGGTTCGATAGTCAAGCATGGTGGGAATCGGACGGTCGACATGGCCGAGTGCACTCTCCTTGACAATGACGAGGGTAGCGCCTGCCGGACCGAGGTTTTTCTGCGCGCCAGCGTAGATGAGATCATATTTCGACACGTCGACAGGACGAGAGAAAATATCAGACGACATGTCGGCCACGAGGGGAACCTTTACATCGGGATCCTCGCGAAGCTCGGTGCCGTAGATTGTATTGTTAGTCGTGATATGGAAATAGTCAAGATTGTCGGGAACCTCATAACCCTTGGGATAATAGGTATAGTTGGCATCCTTTGAGGAAGCAAGCACCTCTACCTCACCAAAGAGACGGGCCTCCTTGATAGCGTTGGCAGCCCATGTACCTGTGTCGAGATAGCCGGCCTTGGTACGGAGAAGATTGAAAGGAGCCATGCAGAACTGTAGGCTGGCACCACCGCCGAGATAAAGCACATGGTAACCCTCGGGCACGTCAAGCAACTCCTTGACAAGCTGCTGGGCCTCATCCATGACAGCTACAAATTCTTTGCCGCGGTGCGAGACCTCAAGAATCGAAAGCCCGGTACCTGCGAAATCGAGAATTGCATCGGCCGTATTCTTAATGGTGTACTGACTCAGAATCGAAGGGCCGGCGTAGAAATTATGCTTCTTCATAATTATAAATAGATGTTATAAAATAAACGTGATATGGATCCAAGGTCATCTTTGTTAACGAACCATTCATATCGTCCGCAAATATAGCTATTTTTTCATTCGGCACAACAAGAAAACGAGAAAATTATGGAAATTTTTCATTAATTGCCAATATTGCCCCGTTTATGAACATTTGAACCATCTTCATTGTTACTCGTTATATCAGTAACAATGAAGTTTTTACGGTGCAACCATTAATCATCACTATTTCCCACATTAATTAGGTATTAATATGGACAACATTCATCCCAAAAAAACACTGTACAGCAAGGTTCGTACAGGTTATGAGACCGTGAAACACACCACGCCTCATCATAAGAAAGCCTGGCTTGTGATTATACTGCTCCTCCTCATAGTCGCTGCCGCTATTTATTTCTTCATGCGGCCCAAGACACAGCCGGCCGAACTGCCGACCGTCGAAGTCGAGACGGTGAAGGCCAACAATGTCAATATCTACGGCGAATACGTCGGACGCATACGCGCACAGCAATTCGTCGAAATCCATGCCCGCGTCGAAGGCTACCTCGAGAGCATGCTGTTCAAGGAAGGCTCATATATAAAGAAAGGACAGACCCTCTTCGTCATCGACCCGCGCCTCTACAAGGCCCATGTCAACAAGGCCCGCGCACAGCTCAACAAGGCCCGTGCGCAGGCTCAGAAAGCCGAGCGCGACCTCAAACGCATAAAACCGCTCTATGCGCAGAACGCCGCATCGCAGCTCGACCTCGACAACGCCACCGCCGCCTACGAAAGTGCCAATGCCGAGGTGATCGTCAGCGAGGCCGACCTCACACAGGCCGAACTTACCCTCGGCTACACCCGTGTCAGCTCCCCTATCTCCGGCTTCATATCCGAGAGAGTAGCCGACATCGGCACTCTCGTCGGCCCATCGGGCGGCAAATCGCTGCTCGCCACAGTGGTGAAGAGCGACACCGTCCGCGTCGACTTCTCGATGACCGCCCTCGACTACCTGCGCAGCAAGGACCGCAACGTAAACCTCGGAAGCTCCGACCCTGGCAGAAAGTGGAACTCATTCGTAACCATCACCCTTGCCGACGGCTCTGTCTACCCACACAAAGGCCTCGTCGACTTCGCTGACCCACAGGTTGACCCGAAGACCGGCACCTTCTCCGTACGCGCCGAGATGCCCAACCCCGACCGAAGCCTCCTTCCGGGAGAATTCACCAAGGTGAAAGTGCTCCTCGACGTCCGCGAACAGGCCATAGAGGTGCCGACCAAGTCACTTGTCATCGAAAAGGGCGGTGCATACATATATGTGGTGCGCCCCGACAGCGTGGTCGAGAAACGTTTCATCGAGACAGGTCCTGAAATCGGCAACAGCACAATCGTGGAACGCGGACTTGCCAAGGGTGAAAAAATCGTGGTCGAGGGTTACCACAAACTCACCCACTCCATGAAGGTTAACCCCGTCCCGGTCACAACCCAGGCCAAAGAGAAGAAAATAAAAGAAACTGCCACCCCCGACGCCCGAAAGGAGGAATGACATGAAAAAGAACTTTTTTCTCGAACACCCCGTATTCTCGATTGTAATATCAATCGTCATATTTATCGTCGGGGCTATCGGACTTGCCCTTCTCCCGGTCGACCAGTATCCGCAGATAGTCCCCCCGGTGGTACGCATCAGCGCCTCCTATCCGGGAGCCGACGCACAGACTGTGACCCAGGCCGTGGCTACTCCTATCGAGCAGGAGCTTAACGGAACGCCGGGTATGATCTACATGTCGTCGACAAGCTCCAATTCGGGTGGCTTCTCGGCACTCGTCACCTTCGACATCGACACCGACCCCGAACTTGCCGCCGTCGACATCCAGAACCGTGTCAAGAAGGCGGAGTCTCGTCTGCCGGCCGAGGTGGTGCAGAACGGCATCTCCGTATCGAAGGAGACAGCAAGCCGCCTCATGACCATAACGATTCTCTCGAGCGACCCGAAGTTTGACGAGGTCTACCTCAGCAACTACACCACGCTCAACGTCCTCGACCCACTGCGCCGCATCCCCGGTGTCGGAAGCGTCAGCAACGTCGGCAGCCGCTACTATGCCATGCAGATATGGGTTGCCCCCGACAAACTGGCCGACCTCGGACTCACTGTCAAGGATATACAGAACGCACTCAAAGACCAGAACCGTGAATCGGCAGCCGGAGCGCTCGGACAGGCACCGACATCTGACATCGACGTGACAATGCCTATTATTGCCCGCGGGCGTCTGTCGTCGGTGGCCGAGTTCGAGGACATCGTCCTCCGTGCCGGACGCGACGGCTCTGTCATCCGGCTGAAGGACGTAGCCCGAGTCTCACTCGAGGCCTCAAGCTACTCGACAGAGAGCGGTATAAACGGAGGCAATGCCGCCGTGCTCAACATCAATATGCTCCCGGGTGCCAACGCTATGGAGGTAGCCGACGCCGTCAAGGCCGAGATGAAAAACATCGCCAGGAACTTCCCCGAAGGAATCAGCTATGAGATTCCTTTCGACATGACGACCTACATCTCCGAGTCTATCCACCACGTCTACCGCACCTTCTTCGAGGCGCTCCTGCTGGTGATTCTCGTAGTCTTCCTCTCGCTGCAAAACTGGCGCTCGACACTCATCCCTGTCATCGCCGTCCCGATCTCGCTCGTCGGCACCTTCGGCGTAATGCTAATGTTCGGCTTCTCGCTCAACATGCTCACCCTCCTCGGCCTAATCCTCGCAATCGGTATAGTTGTCGACGACGCCATAGTAGTGGTCGAGAACGTTGACCGCATCATGAACACCGAGCACCTCTCCCCCAAGGAGGCCACCGCCAAGGCTATGTCCAATCTCGGAAGCGCGCTCATCGCCATGTCGCTCGTGCTCTGCGCTGTCTTCATCCCCGTGAGCTTCCTCCCGGGCATCACCGGCCAGCTCTACCGCCAGTTTACCATCACCATTGCCGTGTCGGTAATCATTTCGACCATCGTCGCCCTTACCCTCTCCCCCGTCATGTGCTCCAAGCTGCTCAGGCCCGCAAGCCGCCGCAAGAAGGCCAAGATTTTCCGCCTCATCAACATCTGGCTCGGAAGAGGCAACCGCTTCTACGGCCGCACAATCATGCGCACCCTCGGGCACCCGAAGCGCATGTATACCGCCTTCGGCCTCGCGCTCGTGTTCATATATATGATGAACGCCCTCATGCCGCAGAGCTTCATGTCGCAGGAGGACCAGGGCTACTTCACCGTCGAACTTGAGCTTCCTGAAGGCTCGACCATCGAGCGCAGCCGCGAGGTGACGGACAGGGCTATGGAATATCTCCTCGCCGACCCTGATGTTGAATACGTCCTCAACGTCACCGGCTCCTCGCCGCGCGTGGGCACCAATCCAGCCCACTCCCAACTGACAGTCATACTCAAACCCTGGGACGAGAGAAACACTACTGACATTTCAAAAATCAAGACCCGTATCCACGATCACCTGGCGCAATACCCCGAAAGCAAGGTCTACATCTTCTCTCCGGCCATCATTCCGGGTCTCGGAACCTCCGGCGGCTTCGAGATGGTGCTCGAGGCGCGTGCCGATGCCACATATACCGACCTCCAGCACGCGGTCGATACCCTCCGTCACTATGCGTCGACAATTCCGGCCATTGCCGACCTCTCTACCTCCATGCAGACCGACATACCGCAGCTCTATTTCGACGTGGACCGTGACCGCGCCAAGATGCAGGGCATACCTATCAGCGACATATTTTCGACCATGAAGGCCTTCACCGGCTCGATATATGTCAACGATTTCAATATGTTCAACCGCATCTACAAGGTCTACATCCAGGCCGAGGCTCCCTATCGCTCAAACAGGGACAACATCAACCTCTTCTTTGTCCGCGCCGCCGACAACACTATGGTGCCAATCTCGGCCCTCGGGACATCGCACTTCACCACCGGCCCCGGTACGATAGGACGCTTCAACATGTTTAACTCCGCCACAATCTCCGGCGAGGCCGCACACGGCTACAGCACTGGCGAGGCTATGGATGCTCTCGAAAAAATCGTGCGCGAGAAACTCCCCGAAAACATCGGAGTCGAGTGGAGCGGCCTCTCCTACCAGCAGAAACATGAGAGCGGCAACACAGGACTCGTCCTCGGACTCGCCCTCCTCTTCGTCTTCCTCTTCCTCGCGGCGCAGTATGAAAGTTGGTCAGTGCCCCTCGCCGTCATACTCTCCCTCCCGATTGCCGGAGTGGGCGCATATCTCGGCATCTGGATCTGCGGACTGGAGAACAACATCTACTTCCAGATCGGATTGGTGATGCTCGTCGGCCTGGTGGCTAAAAATGCCATCCTCATCGTCGAATTCGCAAAAGAGGAGGTCGACAAGGGTGTCGACGCCGTCCATGCAGCCCTCACCGCCGCCCGTCTCCGCTTCCGCCCGATAGTCATGACCTCGCTGGCCTTCATGCTCGGACTCCTCCCGCTGCTTTTCGCATCAGGCCCCGGCTCGGCAGCCAGACGCGACATCGGTACCGGCGTATTCTTCGGCATGCTCGTCGCCATCACCGTCGGCATCGTCTTCGTCCCCTTCTTCTTCGTAGCCATTGACCGTCTGACGAAGAAAAAAGTCAAACCCGAAACCACACCTGAACAATGAAACGCTTCATCCCCATCATCATAGCCCTCATCGGCCTCGCCGGATGCTCCGGCATCAAGAATCTCACCCGGCCCGACGTCGCGATGCCCTCGACATTCATGCCCGGACTCGAAAATGACTCGACATCTATCGCAGACATGACCTGGTGGGAATTCTATGCCGACTCGACCCTCCGCCGCATCATCAGCATAACCCTCGACAACAACCGCGACCTTCTCAAAGCCGCAGCCCGCGTCGAGGAGGCACGACAGCTCTACGGTGTCGACAAAGCCAACATGCTGCCTGAAATCGGAGGCCTCGTAGGCGCCAGCCATGAGACCAACAACTATAGCGGCACCGGGACCACCAAGGACCCAGAATATGATCTGAAATTCCCTATCTCATGGGAGATGAACCTCTGGGGTGCCTTGTCGCAGGCCAAGAAGCGTGGTGCCGCCAACTTTGCAGCCAGCGTCGAGGACTACCGAGCCATGCGCATGACCCTTATCTCAGAAGTTGCCTCGGCCTACTTCCGCCTCATCGCCCTCGACAACGAGCTTTCGATTGTCCGCCAGACACTCTCCACCCGCCAGCAGTCACTCGAGCAGGCCCGCATCCGCTTCGAGGGCGGTCTGACATCCGAGACTGTCTATCAGCAGGCAAAAGTGGAATACTCCTCGACCGCCTCGCTCGTCCCCAACCTCGAGAGGCAGGTCACAGCCGCCCGCAACAATCTGACACTCCTCATGGGTGAATACCCTCACGAAATCCTCGACCGCGGACAACTCGCGCTCAACATTATCCTCCCCGAGAAACTCCCCACCGGCATACCCTCCGAGCTCCTCCAGCGCCGCCCAGACATCCGTGCTGCCGAGCAACGCCTTGCCGCGGCTATGGCCGCCGTCGGTGTCAGCTACGCAAACCGCTTTCCCTCCCTGCGCCTGGGTTTCACCCCCGGATTTGAGAACGACGCCCTCGCCGATTTCTTCAAATCACCTTTCACTTATGCCATAGGCACTATTACCGGCACAATTTTTGACTTCGGACGCAAGAAGCGCAAATACCAGGCGACTATTGCCGCATATGACCAGGCCCGCTATGACTATGAAAAATCCGTAATCCAGGCCTTTACAGAGGTAAATACCGCGATTTCGGCCTACCGTACCGTCAAGGAGACAAGCCGTCTGAAAATCGACCTTCGCGACGCCACTGTCAAATATGTGCAGCTCGCCCACCTGCAATACCGTGCCGGAACACTCAACTATATCGACGTTCTCGACGCGCAGCGCCGCTACTTCGACGCGCAGATAGGCGTCAGCAACGCCTTGCGCGACGAATATCTATCCCTCATCAACCTCTACAAGGTCCTCGGCGGAGGCTGGCAGCTCGACTCCGCCGAGAGCAGGGCCTCGGCCAAAGAGAATCAGCTGTAAACTATCTGCCTGTCTTATAGAGGAATCTTTCGGAGAGCCATTTCCTAATCGGAGCGTCATAAACCTTCTCACTGGCATAGGCTACAGCTATAGCGGCTATAAAGATAACTACTGCCACAAATATATGTGTTCCTAAGGGGGCATCCGGGTGCCTTGCCGCCCAGCTCATCTGCACATATATCATGGGATAATGCGTAATATAGAGAGGATATGAAATCCTGCCAAGGAACTTGCATATCGCCGTTGTGTGCTTACCCTTCAAGGGACTGCCGGCACCGACGGCGACTATTGCAGGATACACAAACAGAATCACCAGCGCACAATAGAGCCCATTGATCCACGGATGTGTGTCGCCCCCGATATGGGGGACCACCAAGGTCAGAGCCACCGCGAGCGAGCATACGGTCATGCCACCGTGTGACAGATTGATACGCCACTTCCCAAGCCGGTAAAGCAGCAGACCGCCGAAAAACGGATACATGAGACGGCAGAGACCTATATACAGCTGGTCCGGAGTCAGTCCAAAGCCGCCTATCACAGTATACTTTGCATACGACCGTGCGTCAAGCAGCTCAAAAACATCGAGATTCAGGGATAGATCCACCGTAAGAAAGGCTGAGACAAAGACCATTACAGCCAGCACCTTAAGCGAGAAGCGCCTTACAAATAGAGCATACAGAATGTTGGCTATATATTCCCACATCAAGGACCACGCAGCACCGTTGAGCGAATTGACTTCCTGCCAGCCGCGTATATCCAACGACGGAGGTGTCGGGAACATGAAGCATCCCATGACCACAATCACAAGAACCTTCCACCACGGTGTCTGCATCACCAATTGAAAACCCGGAGCGTCGCCAAAGTAGTACCAAAAGGCGCCGATGAGAGTACCGAGTATCACCATAGGCTGCAAGCGTATGAGTCTGCGCTTGAAAAATCCCCATGTGGTCATCTTTCCCCAACGGTCATCATAGGCATACCCTATGACGAAGCCCGAGAGGACAAAGAAGAAGTCCACAGCCAGGTAGCCATGATTCAGAATCTGCTCCGACGGCCCGGGGGAATAGGTCTCAAACAGATGAAATGCTACTACTATCATTGCCGCGACACCTCGCAGCCCGTCAAGAATCTCGAACCTTGGTTTTGAATCAAGTTTTATAATATTATCAGCCATTTCTGCACCGCAATTTTCAATGGTATTCCCTTATAAATCTCTCATTCTGCCCTCATAGTATCAATCATCGTTCTTCTGCTTCTCCCCGCCCTGCCAGCGCTGGTTCTGAAGGGCGGCAGAACGCATCTCGGCAGGGTTGTCGCATGGCTGCCACAAGTCGCGGTGGCCAAGCTGGTCCGGCATGAACTGCTGCACCACGAAATTTCCGGGGTAGTCATGGGCATATTTATAGTCACGGCCATAACCCATATCCTTCATCAGCGAGGTCGGGGCATTGCGCAGGTGGAGAGGCACCGGGAGGTCGCCGGTCTGCTCGACAAGCTCGAGCGCGCGGGCTATACCCATGTAAGCCGAGTTACTTTTCGGCGACAGGGCCAGATAGACCGTGCACTCTGCAAGCGGAATCCTCCCCTCGGGCATGCCAATCTTCTGAATCATGTCAAATGTGGCATTGGCCAGCAGGAGCGCGTTGGGATTGGCGAGACCGATGTCCTCAGCCGAGAGTATCATCAGTCGGCGGGCTATAAACTCGGGATCCTCCCCGCCGTGAATCATACGCGCGAGCCAGTAGAGAGCCGCATCGGGGTCGGAACCACGCACACTCTTGATAAAGGCCGATATTATATCATAGTGCATCTCCCCGTTCTTGTCGTAGGCCGCAGGATTCTCCTGAAGGCGGTCGGTGACAAGCTTGTCATTGATAATCACCGGCTCCCCCTGGGGGGTCGACTGTTCGAGCAGGTCGATAATGTTGAGCAGCTTGCGTGCATCGCCCCCTGCAAAACGGAAAAGAGCAGTGGTCTCCTCGATTTTCACACCGTGGAGGCGCAGGGCCTCGTCCCCGTCGACAGCCCTGTCGAGAAGCAGGCGCAAATCCTCCTCCTCAAGAGGCCGCAAGGTGTAGACCTGCGCACGCGAGAGGAGCGGGCGTATCACTTCAAACGACGGATTCTCGGTAGTGGCCCCGATAAGGGTCACCACCCCGCTCTCTACTGCCCCGAGCAGGCTGTCCTGCTGGTTCTTGCTGAAGCGATGGATTTCATCAATAAACAGGATGGGGCGGCCGCCGGCAAACATGTTCATCGAATCAGCCTTACAGCGCTCGATGACGTCGCGCACCTCCTTCACGCCTGAATTGACAGCCGATAGGGTGTAGAAAGGCACATTGACCGAGTTGGCGATAATGCGCGCAAGAGTGGTCTTCCCCACCCCGGGAGGCCCCCATAGGATAAAGGAAGAAATCTTGGCCGACTCAATCATGCGTCTGACGACGCCCCCCGGCCCTACCAAATGAAGTTGTCCTATATAATCGTCGAGTGAGCGCGGACGCAGGCGCTCTGCAAGTGGCTGGTTCATTGTAAATGCAAATTTAGCGATTTTTTCTTATCGGCACAAATTCGCTGACCGGCAGAGTTATGGACAGGGGGCGGCAGACATTGTCGACACGCCTTCTTAGTTGAGCTGCAACCTATACTGGCTGGGCGTGATGCCGGTCATCTTCTTGAACCAACGGTTGAAATGCTGGGGATAGGAGAAGCCGAGGTCGTAGGATATCTCGCTGATAGACTTGTTACTGCCGATAATCAAGTCCTTTGCGACATCTGTCATCTTCTGCTGTATGTGACGCAGGGCCGACATCCCCGTCTCCTTGCGCAGAAGGTCGCTCAGATAGTTTGCCGACATGCACAGCTCGTCGGCACAGTACTGAACCGTAGGAGAGCCTTTCTCAGCCGGGGCGGAGGAGGCGAAATAATTGTCGAGCAGCTCCTCGAAGCGGGCCATGACATCGCTATTGGCATTTTCACGGGTTATAAACTGACGGTCGTAAAACCGCACGGCATAGTCAAGCAGCAGTTTGATCTTATCCGTTATAAGCGACTTGCTATGCTTGTCTATCGGATGCTGCAATTCCTCCTTAATCTGCGTCATGGAGCTGACGATGGTCTTGCGTTCCTGTTCCGACAGATGCAGGGCTTCGTTGGCATTGTAGGAAAAATATGAATAGTCCTTTATGGCCTTTGCAAGATGTGTCCCCCGCAAAAATTCGGGATGAAAGGCCACGAACCATCCTGCGGGCTGGTGCAGCTGCCCGTCGTCATCGGCACCCATCAACTGGCCGGGGGCAACAAAAAGCATTGTTCCCTGCTGGTAGTCATAGACGCTACGGCCATATTTCAATGTGCCACAGTCAATGTCCTTAAGCAGGATTGCATAGATATTGAAAAACTTCCTACCGTATCTCAACGGCTTTGCCTCTCGACAGTCTACGACCGTCACCAACGGATGCAGGGTCTCTATACCGAAGTAATCGTTGTATTCCTGGATTGTGTCAATTCTTTCTATCTCGCTCATATGCAAAGTTAATAATTTTTCTGCAAAGTTAGGGCATCTACAAAGGTCATGATGTATCATAATCACAGACTCTGCTACCAATTTCACCGACACAGATAAAATTGGTCATTCAATCAGCGATTTTGATACACATCACATCCATAGGCGATTGTAACTTTGCATCGGACTCAAAAAAAATCTTTTGCAGAGATCAGTACAAGAATAATAAGGAATATTCATTATGAAAAAATCAATTGCAATTTTCATCATGACATTGACCATAACTATGGCAATGCAAGCAAAGACATTGATAGTTTATTACAGCTACACCAACAATGTACACCGCATTGTGACTGCTCTCCAGTCGCAGATTGAAGCCGATGTTATAAGGATTGAGCCGGCTGAAAAAAGTCTTGACTACGCGGCAGACAACTATGCGATTGGGAGCGCGCAGATAGCCGCGATACGAGCCAATCCCGACGATGCCGCCTCATATCCTGCTATAGACCCCGTCAAAGTCAATTTTGACGAATATGACACGGTGATTGTAGCCGCTCCGCTTTGGTGGAGCAGTATGGCGGCTCCGTTGCAGACATTCCTCTTCAATCATGGCAAAGAAATGGCAGGAAAAAATATCGGGCTGATAGTGTCAAGCGCGAGCAGCGGAATATCTGGAGTAGAGGCGGATGCCCACCGTCTTATCCCAGAAGGCAAATTCCTCTCACCAAGCCTTTGGATAAGGTCATCACAAACTCCAAATGCAAGTACAATGATAGCAAATTGGCTTAATGAAATCGGATATTCCGACCTCGCCGCCGTCTCAGATGTCATTATCGATGATGCTATTGAAAGTATACGCATATTCGACCTGTCGGGTAATTTAATCCGATATAGCGCAGACATGAGCTCTCTACCCCACGGCATATATATTGTCCAATCCACAGACGCGGAAAACGCAAGCTCAAAGAAAATTATATGGTGAAGGAACCGACAATATTCTTAAAATCAGCTTTTGCAATTGTAATGTTTCTTTCCGCATTGCAGGCAACAGCGCAACACGGACATACTGAAATGGAAAAGAAAGAGATAGGTATGTGTCGCAAAGAAACAATGGCTTCCGACGGCATTGTAAGATTATCTAAAATCGAGGTATATTCCCAATTTCTTGAAGAATATCTTGAATATGCCCGTGAGGTAGGTGAAATATCACTGCTCACCGAGCCGGGAGTGCTGACAATGTATGCTGTTCAGGAAAAAGAGAATCCGAGCAGGATTACAATACTTGAAACATACGCAAGCAAAGAGGCTTACGAGAAACATATAGCATCATCACATTTCCAAAAATACAAGCACGGCACACTACACATGGTCAAAGACCTTGTATTGTCAGACCAAAATGTAATCAACCCGGCAAATGTATTGAATAACTATATCAAATGACAATGAATAAAATAATCGCAATGCTGTTATTCAGCTTTTTAACCACAAATATTATGGCACAGCAAAAAATCGTGCAGACAGCGGGCCGTCAGCAACTCGGTGACTTCGCCCCTGAATTCGCACATCTCAATGATGACATTCTTTTCGGTGAGGTATGGAGCCGCAACAACCTTCTTTCACTGCGTGACCGCAGTCTGATAACGATTACATCACTTATAAGCCAGGGAATCACTGACAATTCATTAACTTATCATCTCCAGGAAGCAAAGAAAAACGGCATCACACGCACGGAAGCTGCCGAAATTATAACACATATAGCTTTTTATGCCGGTTGGCCTAAAGCATGGGCGGCCTTCCGACTGGCAAAAGACGTCTGGAACGAGGACATCAAAGGCGAAGATGCGAAAGCCGAGTTCCAAAAGAAGATGATATTCCCTATCGGCGAACCAAACACGGCATACGCCCGATATTTCCAAGGCAACAGTTACCTCGCCCGTATCTCCGACTCGCAGATACCATTCTCCAATGTCACTTTCGAGCCTCGCTGCCGCAACAACTGGCACATCCACCATGCCTCCAAAGGTGGCGGACAGATGTTGGTAGGCGTTGCCGGGCGCGGTTGGTATCAGGAGGAAGGAAAACCCGCTGTTGAAATCCTGCCCGGCACGGTAATCCATATACCTGCCAACGTGAAGCACTGGCACGGGGCCGCAACCGACAGCTGGTTTGCACACCTTGCCTTTGAAGTGCCCGGAGAAAATACATCCAACGAATGGCTCGAGCCTGTGACGGATGAAGAATATGACAAACTCAAATAATCCAAACACACAAAAGAGGGGACCTGCGGATTTTCGTCCGCAGGTCCCCGACTCAATATCATTAATCTATAAATAGCTTTGCTTTATCGGACAGTCTATCTGCGATACACGGGTTTCATATCGTAGGAGAGCATCGCAAGTGAGAAGCCCCAGTAGATAAAGGCGAGGGAGGTAAGGAAGCTTGTCATGGCCATGTCCTGCAGCCATCCGGCCTCGATGAAGAAGAAACCGATAAGCATGAGAAGGATACCGTTGATGAGATAGAGCCACCAGTAGCGGCGCCCGCTTTGAACTACGGAACTACATATGGCACTGATGCCCCAATAGATGAAGATGAAGGCAATAAAGTAAGGGAATACCATTTCGGAGAGCACGATGCTTCGGACGAGCATGAATCCGATAAAGATATCAATGATTCCGCCGGCGAGCCACCAGCCCCAGCCTCTTCCGCGGTCAGGCCCGGAAGCAACCAAAAGCTGCACGATGCCGACAAGCACAAGAAGCCAGCCGAAAATCTGCGATGCAACTGCATAGCCTGCAACCGGCCAGAACCAATAGGCAAAACCGCAGATTACCATCAGTATGCCTGCCACGAGGACAACCCACCAATAGTGAGTCTGACCCCAGAATTTTTCAATGAGCGTTTTCATAACGACGTATGTTTTGATTAATAGTTGAAATTTATTTTCTTCTTTATATTTCTGTAGTTGAAACCCGTGGAGCTGTGTGTTCTGTCGTCTCTGATGGGAACTGCGTCAACTGCTTTATTAGAATAACAAGCATTTAATAATTTTTGTTGATAAAGCTGAATATATTTGAGTGCTTGCGCCTTAGTTGACCGAATCGGTCAACGCCTCCGCTGCATGGAGGAGATAGCGCTCGACAAGGGCCTTGTATTCGGGCGTCTTCTTGAAGCGGCGTATCTGTGCGTCGAGCGTGTCGGCAAGGGCGGGGTTGTCCTTGTCGACCACCCATGACTGGAACTGGGTGAACGACACGGGAGTCGAGATGTCAACCTCGGGATAATCCTTGGCAAGATGCGTGGCTTTGGCCTCGTTGATTACCGCGCGCGGCACCCGCCCCATAGCCGTGAGCATGAAGAGCTGCTCGGCACTGCGGATGGAGTCATGGCGGACTATAATCGTGTCGCCAATCTCTCGCGCCAGGTTGGCCAGGCGCTCTGCCGCCGGTGAGCCTTCGAGCGCCCACACCTCCTTGCCGGCGAGGTCAAGACGGGAACGGACGGTAGTGTCAAGGCTGATAAGCACCTGCTTGTCGAGATAGACCGGCTCTGTGAATCGGAAGCTTGCACGGCGGGGCTCGGTCACTGGGAGGTCGGAGATGACCACGTCATATTTCCCGTCCGTCAGCTCGTCGAGAGCCTCGTTGACCGACGCGATAGGATAGAACTTCACATTATCGCCATACATAGCCGCCATCTCCTTCATCATTTCATAATTGAACCCGGCCAGGGAGTCGCCATAGCGGTAGAGCGACATAGGGGAATAGTCGATGGCTACATTGATAGTGTCGCCTCGGCCCCGGACATATTCATAGCCGTGATGAATCATCGGGGTCGAACATGATTTGACCGTCACGGTCACTGCGACTGCTATCAAGGCGAGTGAAAGTATGATGCTTCCGCGCGGGGCTTTGAAAAGCGAGCGTATGCCGCGCCCCAAGCGGGACTTATTGGAATTCTGTGTCATAAAGAGGCCGGTTGTTACATAATATATAACAACCGGCCTCCAGGTATGGATTTTTAAATTCTGTTAGAGAATCTTTCGTCAGTTTACAAAGTCGACAATCACGCCCATCTGGAAGCGGCGCGGATTGAGCGGGTAGTGGGGGAGCGAGAAGTAGTCGTTGCCACCGAACATCCCTTGGTTGACATGGGAGAAGAGCACGAAGAAGCGGGCACGAGAGAGCTTCATGTTGACGTATGCGTTCATGAAGGGGTAGTTGCCGCACTTGACCTCGCGCTGGTTGTAGAAAGCCATAGTCGAGGGCTGGTAACCGGGCGCGTGATACTTGGTGTAGTAGTCCATATCGACACCCATCTGCACCTCGAGCACCTTGGCGAGGCGGAAGTGGAGGAAGAGGTTGGAGTAGATGGCAAACTGCGGCAGGGGTATGACAGCCTCGTCCGACGAGGTCTGATAGACTATCGTGTTGCGCCAGTTGAGCGCACGCCAGGCCAAATCCTGCTGCACCTGCACGCTGAACACCTGGACGCTGCCGCCATTCTGCACCGGGAGCATCTCGGGACCGAAGTAGATATGATTCTGTATGTTCTCGGCACCGACATTTACCCTCGTGCCGGTGTGCGGGAGATCGAGTATGCCACCGAAGCGGAAGCGGCGCACCTTGCCGAAATCATTTTTCCACGCGAAGTGGTTGGAAATGAAGTTGTTCATCAGATATGGGGCAGTCGTATTACTGAAATGACCATAGCCCTTCACGGAGACAGTGTCGCCAAGCAGACGTATGCGGGTGGTGACATTGCCGTCAGCCTTAAACTCGCCCGCGGCCGGCCCCACGAGGCCTATGCTTGCCGTCGCCTCATAGTTGAGTATACGCCCTTGCTGCTTGACGAGCTGTGCGCCGACATAGAGGAGGTTTTCATTCTCCTTGCTCTTCATCCGTGAGTCGAATGGATATGGAGTCAGCCCCTCCGGGCGCTCCTCGCCTGAGATTGCGAGGGTGTCGGGAGTCTGGTGGTAGGTGCGGAGCTCGTGGGTCACGAAGGCGGCGAGTCCTGCCTTGGCATATTTGTTGAAACCCTCAAGGAGCGAGATGCCGAAGGTGTTGCGCAGTGAGCGGTAGCGAGTGCGGTCGGTGGTGGCGTCGGCGCTGAAATAGTGGTTGGTCCAGAATTCCTGCTCCTCGGTAGCATTGCTGTTGGTGAAGCGGTGGCGGGCCGACTTGAAATCGAGAGTCCAGATGAAGCTCGACACGGGTATGTACTCGCGCTCGACAATCGAGTCGTTCTCATCCTTCGTCTCGCGCCAGTAGCCCACCTTGTAGCGGTGATTCATGTAGAACTGCTTTCCGGCCACGCGGGTGTGCGAGTTGCTGAGATTGGTCGGAATACTCTTGGGGTTGATTGAGGAGACTCCCCCCTGGAGCACTGCCGGGTCGAGGATATAGAGGTCGTCGGTGATGCCGCCGTTCTCCTTGTTGATCATGTTGTAGGCATTGAAGTAGCCCTGGAATTCGTAACGGTCACCTGTGTATGAGCCGGAGAGTCCCCAGGTCAGCCCCTTGGCTGCCTGATTGTTGTAGCTGCCCTTTGAATAGGGGTAGTCGACGCGGGCACCTATCTGCGTGCGCTTGTTGACATTGCCCGAGAAGAGGAGGCGGAGATAGTCCTGGGCTATTTCGCGTCCTCCGCCGGTATTGTAGCCGAGCTGCGACATAGGTATGCGTGTGTTGTAGAAGCGTATGGTCTTGATGTCCGGTATCCAATATTGCTTGGCGTCGCGGAAGAAGAAGTCGCTCATTGGCTCGCGCTGCATGAAAATCATGTTGCGCCCCACGGAGGCCTGGTTGCCGGTCGTGGCGAAGGCAGGACTATAGGCGGAGGGGACGGCTGTCTGATAATAATTATAGAGCAGTGTGTCCATCGGCGCACGCTCCCTCAGTCCGAGCGGTTCGAGGATGCGCCAGCAATAGGAAAGCGAGTCCGAGGGCACATCCTCGGCCTTCAGCACTCCGAAGCCGGCAAAAAATATAGCAATAATTATGATGATATGCTTTTTCATAAGTGACTGCAAAGATAAGCTAAAATACGGATATAAAAAAAATTATCCGTCATCACGACGAATAATCTTCTTACCTTAAATCTAATACCATGAAAAACTGATGCAAAGGTAGGGAGTTTTTATAATATGTCAAATTATTATGTTTAAAAACATCTATGCTTTAACTTTAATTAAAACTGCATAGCTTTTTTATATGATTTTATTCAGTAGATGACAAAAATTGAATTTATGCTGTTAAACATCTAATCTTTAGGC
>CAJUIX010000034.1 GCA_910586665.1 uncultured Duncaniella sp. | reverse complement strand
GTCCGACTTATACCCCAAAATTCGATGTTTTCAAATTTTTGTCATCTACTTAAAGCTTTTTTATATAAATCAATTGTGTTTTTCAGTAAATTCATTGATGATTCTAATGTGTCGTAGGCAGCATCAATCACATTAGAACTTGTCATTAAAGCGTTCTTTTCGGTATCAGAATATAAAGATAATTTTAATTTAAGCGCACAAAAAGACTTTACTTTTTCAATTAATTTGGGATATACCTCCATCTTACGCAAGCATGTTTCATAATATTGTTGGTATGAATCCCATATACGCTTATTCAAATTTCCATAATATACATCTAATAAAATGGCAATAGATCTATTGTACACTTCGTTGCTAAACATTGAAAGTTGTGTGCTAACTCTATTTAATTCATAATCTGTTCTTAAGTATGACAATTCATGTTCAAGAGAATCAACTCTGTGGATAAGAGATTGTATTTCTACTTGCGTATTTTGAGATTGTGCATTAATTGGTAAAAAAGAAAGTATGAATACAATGGTGCATAAAAATTTATTCATAAAAATTTGTAAATGAATTAGACAAAATAAACTTGTAAATCTGTGGTCAAAAAAACGGTTGTATCATTACGGAGCAGGTCTTTATAGGTAAAAATACACTTTAATAATCGCTGAATAGCTTTGGTTTGATGACGAGGCCCATGCGTATCATCGAGTGGAATTCTTTGTAGGCGAGGAGGCCTTCGCCGTAGCCGTTGTAGTACTGGAGGAAGAGATACTGGTTGTCGCGGGCGAAGATGCGGTAGTTGAACTCGACCGTGGTATTGTAGTTTAGCTTCCAGCCTTTGCGCTTGACGAGGTTGACGGCCAGTCCGAAGCGCCCGTTGGCTGAGTTGAAGGCGGTGCCCATCTGGTAGATGCCGCAGTAGTTGAGGATGTCGCGGTTCTCCGAGCCGTCGATAATCGGTATCCACACCTTGCCGTGTACCACGATTTGCGGGTCGATCATGATGCTTCCTGCGAGACTGATGCGGTTCCACGAGCGTGAGGCGGCGCCGTCGCGTCCGTTTGACTCATGCTCTGCTATGAGGCTGACCTTGCCGAGGAAGCGCCCCTTGACGAAGAGGGGCTTGGTCAGACCGATGCCCGGGTTGAAGTTGAGGTCGGTCATCGGCATGGAATTTTCAAGAATGTTCCAGAAACATTTCTGCGAGTAGAAGAGATAGAGATATGTCCCGAATGGAAGGGTGCTTCGGGTGAGGCGCTGGGCTATCGAGATCTGGAACTTAATATTCGAGTTGTGGCGCGTCACCTTCTCTCCGACCGGGCAGCCGAATATGAAATAGTTGTCCTTGTAGAGTCCGAAATAGGGGGCGTCGTCAAATGCCCGTCTGACGCTGTCGGAGTCAATATCCTCGTTGCTGATGTTGACAATCTGAGCCTCCATCTTCGGGCATGAGACACCGAGGAGCATAAGGATGAGCAATGATGTATGCAGTAGCGTTTTCATTGACGGTGCTTTTTATTAGGGCTTTTTTACTGTATGCAAAGGTAATAAGAATATAGACATAATTTGCCAAACTTGCGGATTTTTACTAATTTTGCAAACATTAGCCGACATAGACACACTTTTACCGATTATTTACCAATCACTCCTGCCTATAATTGTCATGAACTTCCGCCTCACAGCCCCAAGGCGCCCCGACGCTCTGCCTCTCTCATCAAGAAAGGGGGAGGATGGCCACGGCCGCTTCATGACAGCCGCAAATGTGGATAAAGTCTTGAAATTCAGCTCTGAAAATTTGCATGTTACGCAAATTTTCTTAAACACACACACACACACACACACACACACACACACACATTGCGCCGGCTAATCCTCGCGCGTTAAGTTATTATTTTTTCAGCACGTCTGCAAGAGAGGCTAAGGCCTTTTTTGCCGACTCGACGTATATGTATGGACGGCACGCCGCGTCCCTGCAATCATATAATTATGCACTATAAAAATTAATTATAACCAATGAAAACCAGATTTTTAACCATTGCAGGTCTTGCGGCGATGCTCGCGGCCTGTTCCAATGACGATGAGGCACCCTCGTCAAAGCCCGACGCGCTGACCGACACGCCTGTCACCGTCAATGTGAGTGTCGACGCCCCCGCGAGCCGCGGCGGTTACGACGCGGACAATCTCCCGACCGGCTTCGTCCTCTTTCTCAAGCAGAACGCCGACAAGGACTACAGCATTGACCCCGCAGTGAACTGCAATTACAACTACGGGAATGTCTACATGGCTTCCGAGAATAATGTGTGGGGTGCCAAGAACATGGGCACGACACCCATGCTTTGGAAAAACTCGACACCCGCAGCCGAAGTCACAGCCTATACCCTGCAGGGGGATGAAACTCCCGAATTCTCAGCCGAGGCTCCGAGCGAGAGTTTCCGTGTCGAGGTGCTGGCCGACCAGACTACGGACGAAAATGTGAAAAAATCCGACTGGCTCTACTATCGTGGCACTAATATCAATCCCTCCGACGGTGCTATCAGCATCCCTTTCGAGCACAAGCTCTCCAAGCTGAAACTCTTGCTCACGAAAGGCACCGAGCTTAAGGATGAGGACATTTCGTTTGAAAGCGTCACGATTGACGGATGCTGCCGCCTCACAACAACAGCCAATCTGACCGGCACCTCAACCTCCCTGCTCACTGAAACCGACGAACCGCAGACCGAGAGCATCTCGATGATGAGGAGCGATGCCGCCGATGACCTCAGCTGGGAGTGTATACTCGTCCCGCAGAGCCTCTCATTCCTAACCGTCAAAATCGAGGCTTCCAACGGGAAGAGCTATCGCTATAAATCCGAAGCGGGGATTGAATTCGAAAGCGGTAAGATTAATACACTCAGATTGACTGTGGGCTATGACAAGGCCCTTGTCGAGGGCATCACTGCCGAATCCTGGGGGACGGCAATCACTGCCGGAGAAGTTGAAACCGAATAACGCATAAAGACTATGAAAATAACCATATACACAATCGCGGCAATGGCCTTAGGCGCCTTTACCGCCTGCCAAAGCGAGCCGGACAACGGCGGCTATACCAACGACCCGGACGCCGTGCGCATCAACGCCACCATAGGCTCGCTCCAGTCGCGTGTCAACTCTTCCGAGAGCGGCGACAAATGGACCGCTGGCGACGCAATCCATGTCAGCAACGTCACAGAGGGCGCCGTCGCCGGCAAGGATGAGGCCATTTATACTTACAGCACGGACAATGGTTTTGTCCCGGGTGACAAATATGTCGTATGGATTGCCGGCAAGGAAAACCGTTTTCATGCCTACTATCCCTATGTCGACGGAGTAGAAGCTTCATACGATGGATTCCCCCTTCCTCTTGACCAAAGCGGTAACACACCCGGTCAGGAAGGCTACATAGGCTATGCCGATTGGATGACGGCTACGGTTCCCTCTGCTTCACAGACAGTTGACAAGAGCATATCGCTTTGGTTCAAACATCAGCTTGCGCGGGTGACGGTGAAAATCACAGGCTACAACAACCAGTATGGTTCCACGCTTCCCGTGGTGTCGGACCCGGTTTTCTCCGTGCCCGGAGAGTATCGCGATGCTCGTGTGACGGTTGATCCCGATGCTAAAGTAAAGGGCTTCATGCTTGCCGATGAAAGCGCATCGAAGCTCCATTCATTCATGGCCATTCTTCCTGCCGGACAATATGCGGCTGACGCGACACTTATGACACTTAATGTCGACGGTCAGACACTGACAGTGCGCCCCTCGTCCTATCTTGTCAATACCGTCCTTGAATGTGGCAGAGCCTATACCGTCAACCTCATTGTGGGAAAGAATACTGCCTCAATTTCCGGCATCACTGTTACCGACTGGAACGATGGTTGGAACGAGAACGGAACCGCCGTGGAGGAACGCATAAAGGTGGAAGGCTCTGTAATAACCACGACCGAACCCGGCCTACTCACCTCAGACCTGCTTGACAAGGCAACATCCGAAGGCACAGAGCTTACCATAAAGGGCAGCGAATTGAATAAAGATGATTTCAAGGTTCTTTCCGGCTGGCTCGTGGAAAAATATAATGAGGATGCAACGAGGGAATTCTCATTGATTCTTGAAGATGTCACGGAGTTGCCTAACGCCGCCTTTTCATCGGAGAACCCGATTGATAACCTCTCCACTCTGAAAGCTCCGAATGTCGAGAAAATGAGCTATGCTTCATTCTTTCAGATTAAGATTGGAGAACTTTGGCTCACAAAAGCCGGAGCTATGGAGGTTAGTAAGAGCTGGTACTTCGATTACAGCGGATACTCCACTGCCACAACCTATCTTAATGCCGACAAGCGCATAGGAGGCACCGGATTGCCGACAGTTGAAGTATTTGAAGATGTTGCAGGCTATGCTTATTGGCAATACTCCTGGGCCGATGTCTACACCAAAGACAAAAACTTATGGCGATTTGTCGATGAGGCCGGAAATATCACCGACTGGGACGGCAATCCGGTCGCGACCGAATAAGCCCTGCCGATAACCAACGCATTAAGCTGATTTGTAGGCGTTGCAGAACTACCTTGTTGTAGGGACGCTGCGTGCAGCGTCCGTCGGAATCGGGCTGTAAATCAGGCTTATGTATTCCACTCGTAATCGGAGGGTGTTGCAGAATCCTATGCCCGTCAATGAATAGGTCGGAGACCTTAGGTAGGAGAAACCCCAGGGTAAGCGGAGGCCGCAGGCCGCAGCGATGCCTGGGGTAGACAAAAGCAAAAATAGACAATTTGCATCGGAGATGCTAATCATAAGAATGACAAGCATCTCCGATGCAAACTATCATATCTAATATCACATAACCCCAGGCATCGCTGCGGCCTGCGGCCTCCGCTTACCCTGGGGCTCCTCCTGTTCAGGCTCTTCGAGCCATTGTGGGAATTTACAGCCTGATTCCGGCGGACGCTGCACGCAGCGTCCCTACAAACAATAGTTTAGCAACAGCATCCCTACAAATAATAGTTTTGCACGCTGCGTCCCTACAGCCGGCATAGTTTGCAACCCCCAACAACTAACCATTTTCATCGAGCTTTGGTTTTTGCATGGTCCCTCTCTGATTTATACGGAAATTTCCGTACCTTTGCAGCCATGCGCTACTTACAGATATTAATGTTATCGCTGCTTGTCGCGCTGACGGGCTGCGGCAATGATGAGGAATTCGTTATCGAGTGTGATATTCGCGGGCTTGGCTCGACAAGTGTCGAGATGTATTACTCCACCCGCGGCATCAATCGCGCCACCTTCCATCCTGTCGACGGCAAGGTGGTGCTCCGCGGTGTCTCGGCTGACCCGACGCTGGTCGAGGTGACGACTATCGACAACCGCCCTCTGTTTATGTGCGTGGCTGCCAACGGCGACCGGCTCGAGGTGAAAATGGACCTCGACAAGCCGTCGTCGCTCCGAATCGAGGGCAACGATGCCTCGGAGCAGTATGCAAAGTTCGTCACTGCCAATGACAGCATCCTCCGCAGCGGCGACGCAGTGGCGGTCAACAGGCTGATTGCCGACGAGGTGCGCCGTCACCCCGACCGCGTGGCCTCGGCCATGCTCCTTGTGACCCGCTTCGACGCGCGGGGGCATGAACTCGAGGCCGACTCCCTGGTCAATATGCTGAAGGCCGACGCGCGCCCGCAGTGGGTGGTCGGTGCCTATCCCGGCATGGTCGGCGAGCAGGTGTCGACCTCCGCCAGGGGTGATGTGAAGCCCATGACCATACACACCGGCCTCATCAACAGGCGTGATACCACCGTGCGCTACTGGCCATCCAACCAGAGCTACAGCCTCATTGTATTCACCCGGGAGAGCAAGGGGGACAGCATCCTCAAAACCCTCCGCAAACTCTATAAGGATCTGCCGGAGCGCCGCTTCAAGGCCTTGGAGATAGCCGTCATGGGCGACAGCGCCCAGTGGGCCGGCTCTGTCCGCGACGACAGCGCCAAGTGGATGCAGGCCTGGGTGGCCGGAGGGGTTGGCAACAGCGTCGTGCGCCCGCTGCATGTGCCTGCGGTGCCCTTCTTCATAGTTGCCGACAGCGCAGGCAGGCAGATTTATCGTGGCTACTCGCTCACGGCTGCCGACGACTCTGTCAGGGTGCGTCTCGCCCGCTTCCTGAAGCCGGAATCTGAGACCGACGATGCGGAGGCCGTCGCCGGCAAGGATGACGAAGCCCCGGCTGTCAAAAAAGAGGAGGCGAAGCCTGACGTTAAACCAAATCCGCGCCTGAAGATGCCAGATAATGGCCGAAAGGCGCCGCTGAAGAGCGACGACAGGAAGCAGCTGCGCCCGGCTGGGCGCGCTGACAGGCGCCTGACTCCCGCCAAGGCCGACCCGAGGCAATAAACCGCAGGGGTTTCGCGTTGATAGATAGTGCGGCGCGCACTTGGCCGCGGCATTATTTGGATTACGATGAAAACACTCCTGAAAATATTTTTTGCCCTAATAGTCCAGTCCTCTCTCTATTCATGTATAGAGGACGGAATCGACACATCCCCCTCCGCCCAGCCCGAATTTTCGGTCGACACCCTGAAAATGGGTGTTGTCTTCACCGACCAGCCGACTCCGACGAGCCGTTTCATGGTCTATAACCGTCACGACAAGGTCATAAGCATCAGCAATATCTCGCTTCGCAGCGGGGAGAGGTATTTCAGACTGAACGTAGACGGTTTTTCAGGTACTTACTTTCAAAACGTGGAAATTCGTCCGAAGGATTCGATCTATGTCTTCGTCGAGGCGACACTGCGCCCCAACGGGGTCCCAGAGCTGACTGATTTTAATGATGTGCTCGACTTTACGACCAACGGTGTCACAAAGAGTGTGGTTCTCAACGCCACAGGCCAAGACGTGGAGCGTCTGCGCGGCCTCCGCGTGGAGAGCGACATGCGTCTTGATGCCACATATCCCTACCAGGTCTATGACTCCCTCGTCGTGGCCCCGGGAGCCACGCTCACGATAGGGGAGGGCGCCTCGCTCCATTTCCATGACAAGTCGTTCATGCGTGTGGAGGGGACGCTTATTACCGAGGGGACTCCCGAGCGCCCCGTCAGCATGGCAGGCGACCGCACGGGCAACGTCGTGGGTGACATTTCCTTCGACCTCATGTCGTCGCAGTGGGAGGGATTGTTCTTCGCCACGGGTAGCAGCGGCAGCAGGCTCAGCCACACCGTGGTCCGCAATACGAACTATGGTGTCGTGGCCGACTCGCTCTCGCAGGCCACATTCGTCAACTGCCGTCTGCGCAACAGTGCCGCCTACGCTCTCTACGGACGCTATGCCGACCTCACTCTCATCGGTTGCGAGATAGCGGAGGCTGCCGAAGGGGCGATGTCGCTGACCGGCGGCAAGGCTGCCGTGGACAACTGCACCTTTGCCAACTACTATCTCTTTGTCTATCCCCGCGGGCCGGTCGTGCAGCTCTATCACTTCAATTCCAAGAATGACAATGAGTCGAAGATGCCCTATCTCGAGGCCTCGTTCAACAACTGTATCGTCTACGGTCTCGGCACCGACCTTTCGGCGGGCGACCTCACCGACAGCGCTGTCTATTTTCGCCGCTGTCTGCTCAAGAGCGAGGGGAAGGTCGATGACAACTTCATCGACTGCCTCTGGGCCTCCGATCCGCTCTACAACACCGTGCGCAACGACTATCTCTTTGACTACCGTCTCATGGACGGTTCTCCCGCCCTCGGTGCCGCCAAGCCGGAGCTTATCCCTGCCGACGCGGCGGTGGATTTCTACGGCACGCCCCGCGGCACCACTCCCAACCTCGGCGCCTACCAGGCCCAAAAGCCCGCAGCAGAGGAGGATTGATTTTTTTGTAGAGAATCGGTCAGAAGGTGTATTTTATGGTGGCGAGGAATTCGATTGGGCGGAGGTTGAAGCTGTAGGTGTAGAGGTCGGAGTCGATGAAGTAGCTGTAGCCGTAGGTCTTGCAGTTGGTGAGGTTCTTTCCGGCAAGCTCGATGTCGAAGTGGCCGGAGTGGTATCTGACGCCCGCGCCTACGAAGAGGCTCTCCTTGGAGGTGTCGGCCTGGAGGTCGACGTGGTTCCAGTAGAGCTGTGAAAACAGCTCGAGGGACTTTACGAGATGGACGGAGGCCGTGGCCTGGAACTCGTAGTTGCTGACGCGGTTTCTCTGACCTAAGGATGAAATTCGTTGCAGCGAAGGTTTGTACCACCCCTGGACTGAAAGGTCGACAGCGTTGGCAATGGGGTTGCTGTTGATGGCGGCGTGGAGGACGTAGGAGGTGTTGGTGACGGCATAGCTGACCTCCTGGCGCAGGATTCTGCGTTTGAGATATTCGACATGGCCGTCAAGGGTGAAGGTGGTGCGCCACGAGCGGAAGTTTTTCGATATATTGATGCCGGCGTTGAGCATGTCGCCGCGGTTCTTGGAATTTCTGGCCGATGTGACAATCTGGCCGGGGGCTATGTCGCTTCCGCTGATGCGGTTGTTGTTGCTGATGCTGTAGAGGGCGGTGAGGGTTACGAAAAAGGCTTTGATGGGGTCGCGGTAGTTCAGATTTGTGGAGGCGCTGTAGCTCTCGCGCGAGTTGAGTTCGCCTGTGCCGAATGTGGAGCGTTGGCGGTAGGTGACGTAGACCGGATTGACGATATAGTCTCTGATTCCGCCGAGCGTATTTCGCCGTCCGAGCGAGAGCGAGCCTCTGAAATTTGCCGACGGGCGGATATGGAACTGCACTTTCGCCCCGACATCCACTCTGTCGGTCGGATATTTCCTGTCGGTCAGGAGATTGTCGAAGCGCATCGACGAATAGCTCACCGGCACTTGGACGTTAAGCGAATAGCTCGCGTCGGGCTTGTACTGATACTGCGGAGTGACGGTGATTTTAAGGTCGTGCCCCCTGACATCGTTTGCCGCGCTCCCTGTCGTCTCAGAAGTGTAGTCAGATTTAAACAGGTCATAAGCCGACTCAAAACGGAAACTCGCGCCGATGTGCGAATAGGGGCCGAGCATCCATGTATATGACGCCCGCTCGTCGGTGGTGAACCTCAGTGCGCGCCCGCGCTGCGCCAGGGCCGTCGCGTCGCTCCCTGCTGTGGCGGCGTTGAGCCGGCTCACCGGGGTATTGGCCACCGCGATGTCTGACTTGACGGAAATTATGCGCTCGCCGATGCGCACTGTCCCGTCGAAAACATTGTTGAAGCTATAGTCGTCTGTGCGGGATGTCTGGCTGATTTTGCCGGCGTTAGTGATGCTGTAGGAGTTGTCGGCGAAGCGTCCGCGGAACGAAAATTTGTCGGAAATGTAGTTTTTCGGTGCGTTATACTCGACATTGACCGCCCCCTTGACCTCGCGCGAGCGGGGATGGCTGCTGATGCTCTCGTGGAAACCGATGCTCGGATCGTCGCCGTTGGTGTAGGTGATGTCTTCACTGTTGACGATGCGGTTGTTCTCGTAGGTATAGTCGGCCGTGAAGCCGAGTTTGCCATATTCGCCGAACTTGGCCACGGTGTTGACCGAAGCCGATGCGGAGCGGTTGTCGAAATACCTCTCGCGCGGTATGCTTGCCGACCCGAAAGGGGTGTCGCCGTAGAGTTCCGAGGCCACCGACTTGCTGTTGCCCGTCCCGCCGGCTGTAAGGCTGGCGGTCTCGTTGGTGTATGACGTCCCGTAGTTGTTGCCCTTGCCGGTGATGATTGTCTGTGTCTTTGGAGCTATCAGCATCCCGAACAGCTCGCCCAGCCATTTGACGTCGCCATTGTCATCGGCGCCCGCTCCCCCTTTGACGTTGCCAACCGGCTTGAGCATACTCTTCTTTTTCATTTTGAGATTTATGGCCGCGCGCTCGCTGAAAGCAATGTCCTTCAGCACTCGTTTCGGCTGGTGGTTTTCATAGACATTGACCGACAGGATGTCGTCGGGCGAGATATTGCGTGTGGCTATCGCATAGCGTCCTCCCACGACGTCGAGTCCCTCGATATAGAAGCGGTTGATTGATTCGCCGTTGTAGAAGATGCGCCCGTTGTCGGCCACCTCGACTCCCGGGAGCTTCTTGATGACGTCCTCTATGTTGCGGTCGGCTGCGCTGCGGAACGACGCCACGTCGTAGGTCAGCGTGTCGCCGGTCGATTTGATAGGCGGCACTTTCACCACTACCTCTTTCAGCTCCAGCGGAGCATCCTCGAGGCGGATGGTAGTTCCGTCGCGGAGTGCCGAGGCTGCGACGGTGTGTGTCTTATAGCCGAGAAAGGAGAATGAGACGCGGCTGCCGCTTGCGGGCGTGGAGGTGTGGCTTAGGGTGAAGGCTCCGTTGCCGGTCGTCGAGCAGTAGGCCAGCATCTCCCCCTGCGCGTCGGTCATCTTGATGATGACGCCCGGGAGCGGCTCGCCGCTCGTGTCCGTGACGCGTCCCTGCCTCTTCCAGGGGGCAGCCGCGCAGCCGAGCGCCGCCACCGTGAGCAGCACTGCGGCGCATAGTCTCCGTATGTGTTCAGTCTTTCTCAATGGGGTTGTAGAATAATCGACGGTTTGGCGGGATTGCCGGAGAGCCGTCGGCAAATTTTGGTCCGTCCGGCGTGGCGGCAATTGTCTGTCCGACATCCATCTTGTAGTCGAGCATCATTTTATTGAATTTCTTGCGGTCGGTTTTTATTTTGAATGACCATATATGGAATCCAAAATCATTATCGCTTTTTCTGATCTGTATGGCCTCGAAGACGTGCTCTTTCTTGTCATCTTCAATTTTGAGAATCAATCCCGGGAGGCCTCCGAATTTCCAAGGGCCATTATCGCTTTGAATATTAGGACAATACCATGCAATCCAATTGCGGCCTCTGAATGTGGTAGTGGCTTTTTTGCATATTTGTCCGCAGATTTCGTCACTTTCATCGTTCAGATTCCATTCAAATTGGGGAATTTCTTCTTCATAGTAATAGTGGTCCATAAAAATTCCCTCATGATTGGTCAGTTTATTTGAGCGAATATCTTTTATCAGCTCGGTAGATTTCCGGCTGTTGCACTTTCTGCTGAGTGCTTGGAATTCATTAAAATCCATTCCTTCAGGATAGTCCTTGCGCACGATTGAGTCCCGTCGGTAATTCCCATAAAACCCGTATAGGCTTGCTTTCCTGCCGATTTCCAGGATTTCATCATTGGTTCTGTGCTTATCGAAATAGGGGTCATATACGCGGTGGCTATACACGCACTCCATAATGCTGCGGTCGACAATCATATTTTTACCCAAAGTCGGATGAGAGACGATTTTGGATTCATCCGTTTTGACGGGTGAATCAGTACTGTTGCCCTGCGCAACCAATGCCACTGAAAGCAAAAATATGGATGTGAGGAAGGTTTTCATGACTATTATCCTTATTGAATATACCGATTTCGTTTTATTGCGTGATGAATTAGTCTTACGCTGGCTAAATTAGGGATAATAATTGTATTTACCAAAAAATTCGTTCAGAAATTAAAAAAAGAATGTTTTTGTGTTTCCGGCTACTCCCAATCCAGTTCAATGGGGTTGTAGAAAAGTCGGGTATTCTTTTTGATAGCGGGGGTACCGTCTAAGGCGGTCGGCATGTTGGGCGAGTTGCCGATGAAGCTGCCTGCGTCCCATTTATAGTCACGCATCATTTTGTTGAACTTCTGCCGGTCGGTGTTTATGATGAAGGAGTGGATGAAGTTCCCGAACTGCCGGTTGCTCTTGCGCACCTGCATAGCTTCGAACACATGTTCTTTCTTATTATCCTCAACCTTGAGAATCAATCCAGGGAGTCCTCCGAATTTCCACGGCCCGTTGTCTATCTGAATCTCTTCGGTATACCATGCAGTCCAGTTACGTCCGCGAAATGTAGTCGTAGCCTTCCTGCACTCATGGCCGCATATTTCGTCTGTTCCTGCAACCAATTTCCATTCCATTTGAGGGATAGGCTCTTCATAATAATACCAGTCCATGAATATGCTTTCAAAATTTTTGATTTTATTGTCTGACATGGTCTTGATTTGCTCGGTCATCCTCGTATGTCCGAGCTTGTCCGATACCAAGTGGAATTCTCTACGGGTTGGCCGCCCGTTGTAATCAGCTTCAAATATTGAATCACGGATGTATGTCGGGTATAGTCCGTAGCGACTTGCTTTCTTCCCGATTTCCAGTATCCACATAGTGCTTTGCTTTTTGGCAAAGTATTGATTTGGTGTAAATTCCGGGTCTACGATTGTGTGCTCGTAGACACATTCCATCATACTGCTGTCGACAATATTGTATTTGCCCATTTTGGCAGGTGCATCAAGGTCATCGCCCTGCGCCGTCGCTGCGACAGTAAGCAAAAATATGGATGTGAGGAAGGTTTTCATGACTATTATCCTTATTGAATATACCGATTTCGTTTTATTGCGTGATGAATTAGTCTTGTGCTTGCTAAATTAGGGATAATAATTGTATTTACCAAAAAATTCGTTTAGAAATTAAAAAATGATAGCGTTTTTTGTGCTTCCGGCTACTTCCAGTCCAGTTCAATGGGGTTGTAGAATTTACTCTTGCCTTTCTTCGTAATTGGTTTGCCGTCAGCAGTAGCTTTCGGTATCAGCGGGTTGCCTTCATTGAAAGCTCCTGGGTCTTTGTAGTATTCGGCCTGTAATTTGTTGAAAGTTTTCCTGTCAGTATTGAGAAAGTTTTTACTGATTCTATGACCAAATTTTTTATTGCTCTTTCTGATCTGGAGTGCTTCGAAGATGTGTTCTTTTTTGGAATCCTCGACCTTTAGAATCAGTCCCGGCAATCCTCCGAATTTCCACGGGCCACCGTTGATTTCGATTTTGGGACAATACCATGCTGTCCACTCCCGGCCTCTAAACGAACATGTGGCTTTCAGACATTCGTGTCCGCATATTTCGTCTTTTTCATTTACAAGCGTCCAGTCTATTTGGGGGATAGGCTCGTCATACAGGTATTTGTCAAGCAATAGGCTTTCATAGCACGATATTTTATTTGCTTTTCTATCACATATTATCTCATTAAGGTTTCCATCATATTTTTTTGATAAAAGATTATATTTTCCGAATGTTATACCGTCAGGATAATCCTTTGCTACAATGGAGTCACGTTGATATGTGCCGTATACACTGTAGCGGCTTGCATTTTTGCCGATTTCAAGAATATAATCCTTTATTTTTGATTTTTCAGTTACCGGGTGACTGGCGAAATGTTCGTAGACACATTCCATTATGCTTGTATCTACGATATTCCGTTTGGAGAATGTTGCGGGTTGACTGTCACGGCTCGGGTCAGCTTCGAGGCTCCATGTCTGAGCGTTCAGCATCAGACTAAAGAATGTAAACAGTAAAATAGTGATAAGCGTTTTGAGTTTCATTGTCATTATTTTATTTTGTATTATTAGGTAGCACCCAATAATAAGGTGCTACCTATTTTGCAATTAGTTTTTAGTTGGACCAGGATCTTCAACATCCTCATCTTCTTCGTCACATAAAATGCTATCCAACTCCATATAGTATTCCATTGCATCATCAGAAGTCTTAAAATAGTCAGGGCCAACAGTGTATACTTCTTGACCACAAGATGAGATGAATAATATTGTTGCTGATGCTCCCAATGCGGAAATAGCGCAAATACAAGTGATGATAAATTTTTTCATTGTTATAAAAATTTGATTAATAATTGGAGTTTCTATGTAGCTACGATAGGTTCTGTTAACAAATGATACGGGTTAAAATGTTAATAGCCCGGTGAAAACCTGGTTGCCGTCGGTACGGCAAGTGATTGTATATTCGCCTATTAGTTCGGGAATATCAGTTTCGGGGCTGTTTTTGAAAACCACTCCTGTCCAAACGGTGGAATCATCTTGTTCGAGAGTTATATGCATATACTGTGCATCATCAGGCATTGTAAATGCTATATGACCGACAGAGTAATAGCATGTAACATATATCATGGAGGGAGCGCGAGGCTTTCTCTTGATAGTTGGAGCGGTGAGGATGGTTACATTGTCAGCTTCGGTAAAAATGGCCGGTTCATCAGCTTTTGCGCTTGGCGAAAGAAAGGATAGTAGAAGCACTACTAATGTAAATCTGAGTAAAGTTTTCATGTTGATTACGATTAAAATTTTGATAGCAAAATTAATAGCCATTATCAGATATTCCAAAAAATGAGGTTAATAAAGATTAGTCTAAACTATTTGTAAGTATCAAATAATCAATAACTTGCAAAAGACTAAAAATGAAAAATTAGTCTTTTGGGATTTTAGAGGCGCAATATGTTGTATATTAGACGCTTATATCATAGGCGAAAATCTATTAAAATATTGCTGCGATGATAAATAGTTGGTTTGTAGGTGGCTATGATATGGCTTTTAGATATTTGGGCTTGTTTTCACCCTCAAAATCCTTGAATTTTGCTTTTAGACGCTTGCGGCGGTTATATATTTTTGACATGCTGTCTTCTTTGAGCAACATTGAAATTGATATGTTTGAAAAGCCGAGGAGTGAATATAAAAACATTAGTTTATCTGCTTTTTTTAATGTCGGGAAATCAGATGCGAGCTGATTCATTATATTATCATAGATTAAATTTGCATAGTTTTCAAGCTCTTTGACTTTTGTTGAGTCGATAGAATACGAATTAATCAGTGTGCCGATGCTTTCAGAAAGTTTTTTGCGTGTCTTTGTAGAATCGTTTTCATAGAAGTTTTTACATAGTTCGTCAAGTTCCTTAAAGTACTGTATGAAAAATTCGGGCAGAGGTCGATTGTTGTCAGTTGTAAGATTTTCTTTCTCCTTGACAATCTGACGAAGGTTTTGCACGAGGCTGATTTGACGATCTATCTCGCTTTGTTGGCGTCGATGATGGCGGATGGCTACGGATATGCATATAAATATTATTAATATACTGCCTAATGCCACGCACCATAAGGTTGCATGGGCTGCGTGTAAATTTGATTGCATAAGCTCTGAGGTGTGTCGATTATGTTCCAATAATCTTCCCGTAAGATTTTGTTTTCGCAAGTCTTTGAGAACTTTATTAGTATTTGAATTCATCTCAGACATCATAGCAAGAGCCTTTCGGATAGAGTCGAGACTCATGTATAGCTGATAGTTTATCCAATCTTTGTGATTTTTCGATATCAGAGATGAATTTGCAAGCTGTTTGATGATTTCTTTTGCTTCTTCAATATGGCCAGTACGCAGTGCTGCCGAGGCAAAATATACGGAATCGGACGTCGTTACATCAGGCGATGCGAATTGTACTTTAAAGTAATTATATGACTTGCCGTAATCATTAATGGCAAGATGAGAAAGGCCGAGTAAAAATGATGTTTTTTGTTTTAACAATATATCATTATGTTTTATGGCCGAGTCAAGGAGCTGTTTTGAAATTTCAATAGCAGTTGTATATGATTCATTGTTGTGATAGGCGCTTGCCAGGTCATATATAGCATAGTCTATAAAGTCGGTTTTTCCTGTTTTCTTAAAGTAATCAAGACTGATTTCCGCATATTTTAACTCATCGGCGGTGTTGAAGTTGCTATGGTATATTTCGGCAATGCTTCTTGCCGTCATTGCAATCCAGAAATCGTCATCAAGTTCGCGGGCGATTTCGTGGGCTTTGGAGAGTGAGAGCAGGGCTTCGGCGTAGGCCTCGGTGTTGATTTTGATAATGCCGAGGTAGTAGCGCGACTGCATTTGGTGCAGACGGTCGGCGGAGCCTTCGAAGTAGTCGACGGCTCGGGTAATCAGGGTGTCGGAGTCGAGGGTGAAATAGTTTTTGTCGAGCGCACGGGTCATGAGCAGGGCATAGAGCGCACGCGAGTGTCGCGAACTGACGCTCTCCGGGTTTATAGATTTCAGGGTTGTCAGCGCGGAGTCGGGATGCTCATCGATGAGAGCCTCGGCGTGGGTCAGTGACTCACGGACGTAGGCCGGCTCTATGCACGACGAGAGGAGCATAACGAAAAATACTATGATGAATGATGGTTTTGTCATTAGTGAGGTAGGGGAGTTTGAAGAGGCAAATTTAGTAATTTGGGGGCTGAATGGCAAAAAGGGTGTCAAAAAACGTGTGATAAGGCGCGGGGGGCGAGGTTATTTGGCAATTTTTTCGTAAATTTGCGCTATTCAGATTCATCAATTCGCGCAGAGACAAGTATGACAAATAACAGTGAAAATTCGATAGACAACGATGATATTTTCGGCGCCGCCGAGGCCGGCGACCTGACGCCCGACGATGCCGCTGCGGAGGCCGTGGTGGCCGCCGCAGCCGACTACAGCGAGGACGACATCAAGACCCTCGACTGGAAGGAACATATCCGCCGGCGTCCGGGCATGTATATCGGCAAGCTCGGCGACGGCTCGAACTATGACGACGGTATCTATGTGCTGATCAAGGAGGTGCTCGACAATGCCATCGACGAGTATATGATGGGCTTCGGACGGCAGATTCTTGTCGACGTGGCCGAGGGGACAGTCACCGTGCGCGACTTCGGTCGCGGCGTCCCGCTGGGCAAGCTCGTCGACGTCTCGTCGCGCATGAATACCGGCGGCAAGTATGACTCCAAGGCCTTCAAAAAGTCCGTGGGCCTCAACGGTGTCGGCATCAAGGCCGTCAACGCCCTCTCGACCGAGTTTTTCATCCGCAGCGTGCGCGACGGGCAGATGAAGAGCGTGCTTTACCGCTGCGGCGACATAGTCGAGGAGAGCGGCATCGAACCCACCGAGGAGCCTAACGGCACACTGGTGCGCTTCACCCCCGACGCGGGCATCTTCCGTGACTACCACTACCGCGACGAGTTCATCATCCCCCTCGTCAAGAATTATACCTTCCTCAACACGGGGCTGGCAATCGTGTTCAACGGCAAGCGCTACATATCGCGCAACGGTCTGCTCGACCTGTTGAAGGACGCCATGACCACCGAGCCGCTCTACGCGCCCATCCACCTGAAGGGTGACGACATCGAGGTGGCAATCACCCACGCCAACCAGCGCGGCGAGGAGTATTACTCCTTTGTCAACGGCCAGCACACCACCCAGGGTGGCACCCACCTCACGGCCTTCAAGGAGGCGGCGTCGCGCACAATCAAGGAGTATTTCAAGAAAGACTTCGACTATTCCGACATACGCAACGGCATGATTGCAGCCGTGTCCATCAAGGTCGAGGAGCCGGTGTTCGAGTCGCAGACCAAGACCAAGCTCGGCAGCCGCGACATGGGGCCCGAGGGGCCGACGGTGGCGAAGTTTGTCGGCGACTTCATAAAGACCGAGCTTGACAACTATCTCCACCGCAACACCGACATAGCCGAAATCATACTCAAGAAGGTGCAGGAGAGCGAGCGCGACCGCAAGGCTATGGCCGGCATCACCAAGCTCGCCCGCGAGAAGCAGAAGAAAGCCAACCTCCACAACAAGAAGCTGCTCGACTGCCGCGCGCATCTCAACGACATACGCGGCGACGAGGAAAAGAAGCTCGCCTCGTCGATATTCATCACCGAGGGTGACTCGGCAGCCGGATCTATCACCAAGATTCGCGACGTCGAGACCCAGGCGGTCTTCTCGCTGCGAGGCAAGCCGAAGAACTCCTACGGTGTCCCGGCCAAGATTCTCTATGAGAACGAGGAGTTCAACCTCCTCCAGGCCGCGCTCAACATCGAGGAGGGCATCGACGGCCTGCGCTACAACAAGGTCATCATCGCGACCGATGCCGATGTCGACGGTATGCACATACGACTGCTGCTGCTGACGTTCTTCCTCCAGTTCTTCCCCGACATGATCAAGAAGGGGCATCTCTATGTGCTCCAGACCCCGCTCTTCCGAGTGCGCAACCATAAGACCACCAAGCGCGGCGCCCGCAACTCGGCTGGCGCGTCTGACGATACCTACTACTGCTACACCGACGAGGAGCGCGTAGCCGCTATCGAGAAGCTGGGCGACAATGCTGAGATTACCCGGTTCAAGGGTCTCGGCGAGATCTCGCCCGAGGAATTCCGCGGTTTCATAGGTCCCGACATGAGGCTCGACCGCGTCACCCTCCGCAAGGAGGACGCCGTCGCCGAGCTGCTCGAGTTCTATATGGGTAAAAATACTATGGAGCGTCAGAACTTCATCATTGAAAATCTTGTTGTAGAGGATGACTCCGAGATCGGATAGGCGTCAATACTCCTGCGACACACACATGAGACTATAGCGAAATGAATACAATCTTGTTTCCCGGCTCCTTCAACCCCTTCACTGTCGGCCACCAGTCGCTGGTCGACCGCGTGCTCCCGCTTTTCGACCGCGTGGTGATAGCTGTCGGGGTCAACTCCTGCAAGCACGGGGGAGGTTGCGGCGCGTCGCCTGTCGAGAGTATCCGCTCACTCTATGCCGGCGAGCCGAAAGTCAGCGTCATCAGCTACGAGGGGCTGACCGTCGACGCCTGCCGCCGCGAGGGCGCACGCTGGATGCTCCGCGGGGTGAGGTCGACTCTCGACTTTGAATATGAGCGCAACCTCGCCGACATCAACCGCCGGATTTCAGGCATAGAGACCCTGCTGCTCTTCACCCTCCCGGAGTATGCCGCGGTATCCTCCTCGGTGGTCCGCGAGCTTGAGTCATACGGCCGCGACGTCAGTGAGTTTTTACCCAGAAAGAAATAACACAGATAGAAAAAACATACACGATGAAGAAACTACTAAGCCTGTTTGTGCTCGCCGGGGTCGCCCTGACCTCGCTGGGGCAGTTGCAGTTCACCCCCGAGCGCAAGCTGCGTTTTGCCGAGCAGATTATAGAGGCATACTATGTCGACGAGGTCGACACGGCCAAGGTGGTGACCGAGGCTATCATTGCCATGTTGAAGACCCTCGACCCGCACTCCACCTACTCCTCCCCCGAAGAGACCAAGGAGCTGACCGAGCCGCTCGACGGCAACTTCTCCGGCATCGGCATCCGCTTCCAGATGGTCAACGACACGCTCTATGTCATCGAGTCGGTGGCCGGCGGCCCCTCGGAGCGCATAGGCATCGTCCCCGGCGACCGTATCATTGCCTGCAACGACACTGTCATAGCGGGTGTCAAGAAGAAGAACACCGCCATCATGAAGGTGCTCCGCGGCCCGAAGGGCACCGTGGCCAATCTAAAGGTGGTGCGCAAGGGTAGCGCCGAGCCGCTCGAGTTCCGCGTGGTGCGCGACGATATCCCTATCTACAGCGTCGAGGTCTCCTACATGATTAATGACTCCGTCGGCTACATTAATCTCAGCCGCTTTGCCGAGGCGACGACCCAGGAGGTGAAGGAGGCTATGGACAAGCTGCGCAAGCAGGGTATGCGCCACCTCATCTTCGATCTCACTGACAACGGAGGCGGCTACATGCGCCCGGCCACGGAGATTGCCGAGATGTTTCTGAAGTCAGGCGACATGGTGGTCTACACCGAGTCGCCCAAGAACGGCGTGGCAGAGTATAAGGCTGAGCGCGACGGCAACTTTGGCGACGGCCGCGTGGTCGTGATGGTCAACCAGTATTCCGCCTCCGCCTCCGAGATTCTGTCGGGAGCCATCCAGGACAATGACCGCGGCGTCATCGTCGGACGCCGCACCTTCGGCAAGGGACTCGTCCAGCGCCCCTTCCCCTTCCCCGACGGCTCTATGATGCGTCTGACCGTGTCGCGCTACCATACTCCCTCGGGCCGCTGCATACAGAAGCCCTACACCGACGGCGACGACGAGAGCTACCAGCTCGACATCATCAACCGCTACAACTCCGGCGAGTTTACCAGTGAGGACAGCATCCGCCACTTCCCCGACTCGCTCCGCTACTTCACCAAGCGCCTCCACCGCCCGGTCTATGGTGGAGGCGGCATACAGCCTGACCGCTTCGTGGCGATTGACACGACGATGTACTCCACCTACTACCGCGACCTCATAGCCAAAGGCTCTATCAATAATTTCTGCGTCAACTATGTCGACGAGCATCGCGCCGAGCTGAAAAAGCAGTATCCGACGGAGGATGACTTCGTGGCCCGCTTCACTGTCACTCCCGAGCTTATGGCCACACTCTTCGAGCAGGGCAAGAAGGACGGCGTGGAGTTCAAGGAGGAGGAATACAACCGTTCCCGCCCGATACTCGAGGCCGTCGTCAAGGGGCTCATCGGGCGCGACATCTACGAGCAGTCGACCTACTCGAAAGTCGTCGCCCCCTTCGACCCGATTTTCTCCGAAGCCATAGCCATAATCAACGACCCCGCCCGCTACGCCTCCTACCTCCGCGACAATAGGTAGAGCCGCCTGGTCGGAGTTTCAGTACTGAAAATGGATAATATCTACTTGCCTGATATTATCCATTTTTCTTCCCTCTTTTGCGGGTGATGCTACTGTTGTTGAGCACGTCGTCGAGCGACCGGTATTGTCTTTGAGTGAAGAGAGCCTCGAACTCATGGAGGACGTTCAGGGCGAAGCCTATCTGGAGCAAGCCCCGCAATGAGATTTCGCCTGTCTGCTCAAAGCGGCGGTAGGTCGCGAATTTGATTCCCGCCCTTGCCGACATCCCTTCCTGTGTCAGGTCGAGTTCCAGTCTCCGAGCCTTGACCCGTGCGGCTATCCCCTTCGCGACCTCGGCAGGAGTAGCTATATTAAGTGATATTATATTATTCATTAACCCTTAATATTGTATTTAATAAATATAATATTATTTGTTGCAAATATACTGTTTTATTCCCGGATATTATCTCCTGTCGGTAAATAAATTTGTGCGTTTAAGATAAAAAACTATCTCTTTCCCGCAAATATTTCTCCTTCCGGGGGCAACTTCGGGGCGTGATAGTTTGTTTTTATTGAAAAGTCTCACCAAAAAACAACTGTCATGGCTTATAAAATTGAACAAATCGAGGGTATTGGCGCATCTTTCGCCAAGAAGCTCGAAGCTGTCGGCATCAAGACCACCGACGATCTCCTAACGGCGTGTGCCACGAAGAAGGGTCGTGATGATGTTGCCGAAAAGACCGGGATCAGCGACAAGCTCATCCTCAAATGGGCCAACCATGCCGACCTCTTCCGCATCAAGGGCATAGCCGGCCAGTTTGCCGAGCTGCTCGAGGCCGCAGGGGTTGACACCGTCAAGGAGTTCCGCCACCGCGTCCCCGCCAACCTCCATCAGAAGCTCGAGGAGGTCAACGAGAAGAAGAATCTCTGCAACCGCATCCCCTCACTCTCCGAATTGGAGAAAATGATTGCCCAGGCCAAGGAACTCGAGCCGGTCATCAGTTATTGAAAGACTTTTTTGACAGAAAAACACACACATTCCCACAGCCGCCGCGTCAGACCACGCGGCGGCTTTTTTATCGACAGATTGCCTGATTTTTCGTATCTTTGCACAGCGGATCCTTATGCTGTCCGAATCCTGTTAGCTGCCCCGGCCATGTACAGACTGATTATCGTCACATTCCTAAGCCTCATACTTGCCTCCTGCTCCATGTCGGGTTCCGCCGACCGCGCCATGCAGCGGGCCGAGTCGCTCATGGAGTCGCACCCCGACTCCGCCCTCGCCGTCATGCGGCAGATTGACCCCTCGCGCCTCCGCGGGAAGCGCGAAAGTGCCCTCTATGCCCTCCTCCTGACCCAGGCGCAGTATAAAAATTATATCGCCGTCACCGACGACTCCCTGATTTCAGCCGCGGTGGACTACTTCGACCGTACTGACGACCTGTATCACCAAATGCTGGCGTACCACTATTGCGGGCAGGTTTACAATGAAATGAAATTATATTCCAAAGCAATAATGTATTCAATGATTGCCCATAGTATTGCCAAGGAAATTAATGATAATTATTGGATAGCAATGAGTGCTTATGGAATTTCCAATATCTATACATATACCCATAATGGTTCAGAAGCTATTAAATATGCTGAAATTGGGGTTGATCAATTTCGATTAATAAACAGACAGCCTCAAATAAATTATGCAATGTTGTCTCTTGCAGGTGCATATTCTAATGGAGGAAGTCTTGACAAAGCTATAATATTGTCAACTCAATTAATTGATTCTGCAAAAAAGTGTAATGATTCATATTTGGATGTTGAAGCAAGGCGAACTGCAGGTCTTGCTTATCTGAAGATGAAAAGAATTTCCGATGCTTTTCATCTATTTCATGACATTGTTAGGTCGGACCAAGCAGAAATTTCTGATTCATTATATCTACTTCTTACATACATTCGACTTGGAGATATGGATAGTGCTCTTGACTTATCGAAAAGATGCTCGAATCTCTCCAATGGTATTGGAAATTGGATGAAGTGTGAAATTTATGAAGCAATGGATTCTATACCGCAAGCTATGAACTCATTGAAAAAGATGAATTCAGAGACTGATAGTATTTTGCGTAATATTTTAACTCAAAATATTACAGGAACGGTATCTGAATTTTATGATTACGAACAAAGTGTGAGGGAGGCTGAATTAAAAAACACACGGATTATAATATGGTATTCGGCTGTGATTATTGTCATATTTCTTATCATTGGGCTTGTATATGCAGCTCGATATCGTAAAAAACAGGAAGAAAGAATTAATAGAAACATTGAGATTGCTGAGAATCTAAGAGAAATGATAGCTATAAATAACAAAGATGCTAAATCAAGAATCCAATCTTTATTGGCCGAGCGCTTTGATATTCTCGATAATCTTTGTCAGATTCTTTATGAAAAGAACAATTCGTCTGTAGCCAAAAAGCAAGTCTCAAAAGAAATTGATTCTCTAATCGAGCAACTTTCTAAAGATGAAAAGAAGCTACAAGAACTTAGTGATTATATCGACACCCACTATGACGGGATTATGACTAAGCTTAAGACAGACTTCCCCAATATGCTCGATATGGATTATCGGTTGTTTCTATATTCAATCCTCGGCTTCTCCAATTCGGCAATAGCAATGTTTCTTGGAGAGGAAAAAATCACCGCTGTCTATGCCCGCAGAAAGAGGCTAAAGAATAAATTTAGAACTAAAAATACCAAATATAAAGAAGATTATTTGAATATTATATCATAATGAGGTGGTTATAAGTATGTTAATATGAATATGCTGTTAGAGGAAGATTGGTTTAAAGCCTAAATGCCTGAATATTAATATATAATGAGTTTGATTATAAAAGACGACCAAAAAATGAATTGGTCGCCTTTTTATTTATTTGATATATTGCATGTTATATCTTTGGATGGACCACTGAAATTGAGCAATATTTTTGCCTTGCAGACCTGCTGATAGTAATTTTGCAGTATCAAATTAATAAACATTATGAAAAAATTTATTTTAAAAATTCTTCTTTTATCTGTATGTTTAGCTGATGCAGCTTATTTAAATGCAGAAAGTAAATCAATTGAACAAGGAAATACAAACGTAGAGTATTTGCAAAAAGCGCCTTCAAAAAGAGGACTCCGAAGTCCTTCTAAAGGATATATAAAATGTATATATTCTAATAATTTTATACGTTTTGATATGCCACATTATATTCATTATATATGTGAGCGTCGGTGACGAGAAGTTGCCTGTATTCTCAGGCGTTGTCTTTGCCGAGAACCCTGAAATCAATATTCCTAATCTTTATGGAGAATATGATATAACCTGTCAAACTGACGGGAATCAGATATTTACAGGAAAATTAAATTTTTGATTATAATTATTGTTTTTATTAAGTACGATTTAAAAATTAATTAACATAATGAGGCATGTCATTTGTTTGTTG
>CAJUIX010000033.1 GCA_910586665.1 uncultured Duncaniella sp. | reverse complement strand
TAATAGCGCTTTTATAAACACATGGTATATAGAGTATTAAAAATTACCCCCCCCGATTTTAACTAAAATTAACTAAGATAGATGCGTTAATTTGCATTTATTTGCGCTATTTTTGTAGAGCAATAGTCCTGTTTTATAACAATTTTTAGCATTTTCTTTATCTCCTCGACGGAAGTTAGCCAATCAATATACTTTAGCAGAAAATCGAAAACGCACATCAGCCGAAAGGCCGGTGCGCGACCGGGTATTTTTACCCGGCGACTCGGTTGAAGCAATTATACCAATCAACAATCTCAAATTTTTTTGTCAATGGACTCAAAAGAATCAAAAAGACGCTTGATTCCACTGTCGCTTTTCAACACGGCCATGCTGCGCCTCATCGTTACCGCTGCTGTGTTGAGTCCCTGTGTCTGTGCGGACGTTTTTGCACAGAACACTTCGACAGCAAAGACTACCGCCAATACCTATAGTATACGCGGTACAGTAGTAGATGAAGAGAATGAGCCGCTGCCGGGTGCGACTGTCCTCATAAAGGGGACGAACCAGGGCGTGGCTACTGATGTCAACGGTGAATTCATTCTCACGAGCCACAAACCAGCCTGCGAGCTTTCAGTGTCATACGTCGGTATGCAGACAAAGGACGTTATGGCTTCTGCCGGCAAACGAGTCACTATTACCCTGTCAAACAGTGATAACCGCCTCAACGAGATTGTCGTGACAGGTTATCAGACCCTCTCGAAAGAGCGCGCCACCGGCTCCTTCGACATAATCGACCGCAAGCAGCTTGAAAAGGCTACGGGCAACATCGCTTCCCGTCTCATGGGTGCCGCCGCAGGTCTGGCGAGCACGCAGGACGTCTACGGTAATCCGACATTCGAGATCCGCGGCACCTCGAGCTTCTCTGTCAGCAGTGCGCCTCTGCTCGTTGTCGACGGTTTCGCTATCGAGGGTGGCTTTGAGTCAATCAACCCCAACGATGTCGAGAGTGTGACCGTCCTAAAGGACGCCGCAGCGGCAAGTATATGGGGTGCCAAGTCGGCCAACGGTGTCATCGTCATCACCACAAAGGGTGGTGCGGGCCACGGCAGCAAGAACACCGTCGTCAACGTGGACTATTCAGGCTTCTACAAGATTTCGCCCAAACTCGACCTTGACTACGCGCTCTCGCGCACTTCGACCGACGAGCTTATCGACTATGAAATCGACACCTTCGACAAGTGGGGGTCGTCGACATGGTGGCCGGAGGAGACTGAAAGATGGTGGGGCGGTTCGTCGGTCTACAATCTTCTCAACGAGCATCGTCTCGGCCACATCACCGAGCAGCAGATGAATGAGGGTATCGCACGTTTCCGTGGCATCGACAATACCGACCAGATCCGCAAGCATGTGCTCCAGAATCCTATGGTGCTCCAGCAGAACGTAGGCATCAACATCCAGACAGAGCGCTCCAACACCTCGCTCTCGCTTCTCTACCAGAACAACCATGACCACTGGAAGGGTGATGCAGACAATAAATATATGGTGTCGGTCAACAACCGCACGAGTGTCTACAAGTGGCTCGACTTTATCTTCAACGGTAACTTCGACTATGTCGACCAGAAGCTCAACGGTCTCGGAGGCCTCACGAACCTTCAGTCATATGAGAACCTCGTCGATGCCAACGGAAATCTCGAGCGCTACTGGCTCATGTCTGAGTACTATCTCAATAACTATGCCCCGATTGCCAGCTTCCCTTATCCCGATTGGTCATGGAACCCGCTCGATGACGCATGGAACAGCGACAAGAAGGCCACCAAGCTCAATGCCCGCGCCCAGGTGGGACTTTCATTCAAGATATGGAAGGGCCTGACCTTTGATTCGAAGGTGCAGTTCGAGCTTATTGACAACCATACCGATAATTATTACAACGAGGATTCCTATTCTGTGCGTAATGTTCTCAACAGCACCTCGAGCTGGGACCGCGCGACCGACGTCGTGACACCCAACCTTCCCCTCGGTGGCTATCTCGACCGTGCGCGCACCAAATATAGCGTCCTTACCGTCCGTAACCAGGTCAACTTTAACCAGACCTTTGCCGACAAGCACACGATTGCCTTCGTCGGAGGTCTTGAGACTACCGACCGCCACTATCAGTACTTCGGCTATCCTCGCGTGTGGGGCTACAACAACAAGACCTTGACCGTGGGCACTCTTCCCGGCAGCGGAAAGGTGCAGGGCTGGGACGGATCCACTTATAATCTCTGGTCTTCATCCTACAACGGCGTCGCTTCATTTACCGATAAGACCGACCGCTACTTCTCGGCTTTCGGTAACGCCTCGTATACATACGACAGCAAGTATACCGTTTCGGGTAGCTACCGTACGGATGCCTCCAACCTTATCACTGACGACCCTGCCTACCGTTATGCTCCCTTCTGGTCAGTAGGTGCGGGCTGGCAGATTGGTAAGGAGAGCTTCCTCCGCGAATTCACCTGGCTCAACCGACTCAATCTCCGCGTCACCTACGGTTACAATGGTAACGTCGACAAGTCGACCACGTTCAAACCTCTTGTCAATATATCGTCCACACCCAACGTGGTTACCGGCGAGTACACCGGCTCGATTGCAAGCTACGGTAATCCCACACTCCGCTGGGAGAAGACCGGCACCTGGGACTTCGGTATCGACTACAGCTTCTTCGGCTCGAAGCTCTTCGGTAAGATTGACGTCTACAACAAGTACTCGAAGGACCTCATCGCCAGCCGCGAAATCTCGGCCGTCAACGGTACGACAAGCATGAAGCTCAATAACGGTGAGATTCAGAACCGCGGTTTCGAGATGGAGGTGGGCTCTTCGCTCAACATCACTCCCGACATTGCATGGACCGGCAACCTGCGCCTCTCTTATAACAAGAACGAGGTGAAGTCGCTCAAGGTCAGCCAGCACTATGGATATAACCTTGTCGGCGGCGGCAGCGGCGCCTGGGTTGAGGGTGAGGATATGAACACTCTTTGGTGCTACGAGTATGCAGGTATAGATAATGTAGGTTCCGAGTCATCGCCCCACTATGTTCCGACCGTATTCTACGAGAACGGCGAGCGTGTAGGCTTCAACTCATATCTCTATGGCGACGGTACTTCCTATTGTCTCAACATGGGCACGAAGGTTGCTCCCTGGAATGTCTCATTGGGCTCTACCTTCCGCATCTATGACTTCGACTTCTCGTTCCTCATGACTGCCAAGTTCGGCCATAAGTTCATGCGTGAGAGCTTCAACTATCCCGCTCCCACCGGTTCACGCTTCACACTTAACAGCAAGTATGATGAAATCAAGAACTGTGACCCCAACGTGAAGTGTCCGCAGCCTATGCAGGATGTCGAGGACCGCTACTATTTCTGGGACCGCTTCTACCCCTACCTCCACTATCTCGCCGAGGATGCCTCGCATATCCGTATGCAGGAAATCAGCCTTTCCTACAATGTGCCCAAGCGAATCACCTCGATACTCGGCATGAAATCGGCCCAGCTGACAGTCCAGACCAACAACCCCTTCAACATCTATTTCAATGGTTGGAAGGAGGATCCCGAGTATGCCAAGGGCTCACCGCGCTTGCAGGCTTCCTACACATTCGGTCTTAAATTGCATTTCTAATCCTCACCGCTCAAAATTATGAAAAAACATATATTATTATCACTCGGCCTTGCTGCCATGCTTCCGGCACTCACTGCCTGTGACGACTATCTCGACAAGGAGCCGTCAAAGAATTCAAGCAAGACCATTACAGAGGTTTCGCAGCTCGACGCGATGCTTGCGACATATACGACATTTATCTACGAATATAACTATACCTTCCTCAACTCCGATGACTGCGGCCTTACTCCCGAAATCGAGAAGGTCCGCACGAGCAACACATCGGGCGATGACGCCGACGAGTTTACATGGAGCACGGAGAACAAGCGCTCGGGCCGCTCGCTGTGGGACGGTGAGTATGCCAAGATATTCCGCTGCAACCTTGTGCTCAACAACTTAGGTAATGTGAGCGGTTCGGAGGCCGAGAAGGCCGAAGTCAAGGCCGAGGCCCACTTCCTGCGTGCCTATTCGATGCTTCAGCTCGCTGTGACCCACTGTCTCTATCCCGCGCCGGAGAATAATGACGAGCTTGGGCTCACGCTTAAGAACTCAGTGAGCTTCGAAGAGTCGCTGAAACGTGCCACTCTCGGTGAGACAATGACGCTTATCGAAAATGACATCCTCGAGGCTTTGAATATCACTCGCCAGGTGGTGAGCAACGGCAAGATGCACAACTGGCGTTGCACCACTGCCGCTGCCAAGGCTCTCGCTGCCCGCTTCTATCTCTATATGGGCGATCTTCAGAAGGCCGCACAATATGCCGATGCCGCCCTTGCCGATCACAGCATGTTGAAGGACCTCAACGACCCTGAGGAGATGTCGTATGCTCCCGACCCCATCCCCTATACAATCAATGCCGGTACTCCCGAAGAGGAGACGGTGTATGTGAAGCACTGCTATCTCTATGACCAACGTCTTTCCGGCTCGTCGGGCTATCCTATCCTCTTCGAATGGAAGGACCAGATTTATGCGCGCACTTTCAACTATGCCTCATGGTGGTTCCTTCCCAGCAAGAGCCTGCTTGACACCTACGCACGCGACATAAAGGACGGTAATCCCGACAATGACCTGCGCTACCGCTACTATATGGTCGAGGACTACGGTCTGCGCTACTGCAAGAAGACCACAGAGGGACGTACTTTCGGCTACACCCAGTTCTATCTCGACCAGATTATCTCGGGTCTCTCGGTCGGCGAGATGCTCCTCATCAAGGCCGAGGTGCTCGCGCGCTCGGGTGACGCCGGCGGCGCTGTCGCCCAGCTCGACATTCTCCGCAAGGCCCGCATCGACGCTTCTGCCTACGAGAAGCTACCCATCGGTTCGGCTGCCGAGGCTCTGCGCATGGTTCTCGACGAGCGTCGCCGCGAGATGCCCTTTACTGCCCGCTGGTATGACCTCAAGCGTTACAACTGGAACAACGATCCCTCGGACGATGTAACCATCACCCGCCAGTACTATCCCCACAACTCGTCGACTATCCTTATCAACGACCCCGTCGAGACATACACCCTCGAGCCTAAGAGCCGCAGATATGCCCGCCCGATTCCGGAAGTAGACATTATGCGCGCCGACAACGAGCTTGTGCAGAACACTTATTAAAATTTTCTTTGACTTTGCATTTTATTGTCAAAATTAAATCGCGATGAAAAAGATACTGACCATACTGGCTGCGGCGGCTATCGCATCGTCGGCTGTCGCTGCCAAGAAAATGCCTCTGAAGGTGCTCTATGTCGGAGGTATGACCGACTCTTATGAGGCTCCCGCAGAGCAGAAGGACTCTCTCGTCAATGACCGTGCGGAGGCCTTCAGGTCGCTGTTGCAGAAATATTTCACGACGGTCGACGTGCTCATTGGCAACGATTATTCGGCTGACATGTCGAAAAACTACGATGTCACCGTCATGGATGGAATCCCTAAGGCTATCACTCAGAGGGTGGTCGAGCGCGATGCCCAGGGAAACGTGACCCGCTATGAGCCGGCCACATATCTGCCTGCCGACTATGACTGTGCCACTGTCACCATCGGCCAGATTGGTGACTACGTCGGGCGCGGCATCGGGGTGAAGAATGACTGGTACTGTCTATGCCTTGATGCCCATGCCCACAACTGGGTGAAGGACCACCCGGTATTCAAAGGCCCTTTCAAGGTCAAGATGACCACTGAGACTCTGCCCACTCCAGAGGATGCCTATCACTACAACTATTTCTATGATTCTCCGCTCCCCGAGTCGATGCCGATGTGGCGGGTGCAGACCAAGGGCTACAAGACCGATCAGGGTTTTCCTATCGGCATGGTATCCCGTCCCTGGGGCTACACAGACTCCCCCGAGGCCGAGTATATCTCAAGCGGTGTCTGCGCCAAGACCATCGACGCGGTGGCCATAGGCCGTCACGGCAACTTCCTCCACTGGGGCTTTGCCGCCTCTCCGCGCTATATGACCGAGGAGGCCAAGATTGTCTTTGTCAACGCCGTGGCCTATATATCTAAGTTCAAAGGAACGAAGATTATTGCCCGCAAGATGAATGACCGCATAGCCACCCGCGAGTATCTCAAGGAAGTTGGCTACCTCGTGTCGCGCAAGAGCTACGAGGACCGCATGACTTCCGACAGTATCTGGACTGTCAAGAGCCGCAACATGTATAACAATATTCTTGCCAAGCAGAAGGCCGGCGAGGAGCTTTCGGCTGCCGAAAAACAGCAGCTCAGCTACGGAGACCCGGGTGAATTCAAGCGTAGCCCCTATGAAGAACAAGTAAAGCGTTATGCCAAGGAATTCTTCCCTATGTTCGGCGCCGATGAGGAGGCATACCTCCGTTACTTCAAGGAAAACTATGATTATTTCTATTCCGAGGGCTTCTACAAAATCTTTCTTGACGACGATGTGAAGGCCTGGGGCATCCCCAATCATGACACCGCTCTTCTCGACAAGGCTATCCGCTCGCTCGAGGAGGGGAAGGAGGAGGACCGCGCCCGCCGCATACTCGCCCGCTACACTATGGCCCACTTCGACACTCCCGCGCAGTGGAGAGAATGGTTCGATACATACAAGGACCGCATGTTCTTCACCGAATCGGGCGGATGGAAGTTCCTTATCAATGCCGACGGTGACGTGCCCGGAAATGACTATGCCAAATATAAGGAGCGCGTCGAGAGTCAGAGGCAGACTTCCACCGGCACCGAGACGAGTGATGCAAATCCCGTGGTAGCCTCTGCAAAAATCGAGAAGGACCGCATGGATGCGCTCTATCTGGTGGTGAAATTCAAGATTCATCCGGGCTATCATATATATGCCAATGTTTCCTCGGAAGATCCGTATATTCCTACCAAGGTGAGTCTCAATCTTCCCGAGGGACTTACGGCCGGTGAGTGGTCAATCTCACAACCCGGACGCCTTAACGAGACCGGCACGACCATCCATGAAATGGAAGCCGAGTATCGCTGCCCGCTAAGCGGCCACGGCACAGGCCCTATTGTGTGCGATGTGGCTTATCAGGCCTGTGACTCGCACATCTGCATGCCTCCTGCAAAAAAAGCACTCAAAATCACGCTTTAAGGGGTGTGTTCAAGAGGATGTTACCGTAAGTGACGTTGCGAGCAACGCCATGCGGCCCACTTAAACCTCCCTTGGCAAAAGAATTACCCCGCGGAAGCTGCGCATAGGCAGCCTTCGCGGGGTATTTCTAATATGTTGTGGTTGATCTCTGCCATTTAAAACAAATCAGGGGTGGCATAGCCGTCGCTCCAATGGTGGTCTTTGGAAAATCCATTGTTGGTGTACCAGTCGGCAACGTTGGGCTGGCGGCCGGCAAATCCGATAGTCAGGACGCCTTTCTCATTAAAGTTGTCCTTGCCGTCAAACATACTGTGCATGACAGAGGTCAATGCCGCGCGCACCTGTCCGTTTGTCAGTCCGTTTGTCAGTTTCTGATACCATGCCATAAGAGCAAGCGGCTGCATGGTTGCCATGCGGTATGGGATAGAACGGCCGAACACGGGGAATGTTCCTTCGGGAGAGATGAGTCGTTCAAGCACAATGCTGAACTTTTGGGCACGTTTTATGCGGCGGTCATCGGGAAGGATGCGGTAGAGGTCGGCGTAGGTCTGGAAAGATATCTGCCAATCGCCGAAAAGCACATGCTCGTCGGTCTCGCCATAGGAGTATTTCCACTTATTGAAAATCAAACGCTGGATTTTTGCATCGATGCCCCGTATTCACGAAGTTCAAAACCAGATGCGAATATAATTATTTTCTGTCATTCGCACCAGTCCGAGGAGTCTCTTTGGTTTTTAGTGAGACTGTCAGTGGATTTGTGATGCGTTTGGCGAAATCGGTCATGACTTTTTTCCAGGAAGTCATATCCGGGACCGTTGCCTTGCTCCAGTTCGCGCCCCAGTAATATGTCAGAGTGTCGGTCGGTGAGATCTCTGTTTTTGTTAGCAGATGGCCGCTTGCCGGGCCGACGGCCGGAGTTAAGGGTAAAAGTTCTGTGTGGACATTATCGCCCGGGGTAATCACACCGACGAAAATTGTTCCGAGATTGTCAGCACGTTTATCAGTGGGATCGCCATAGCCTATCATCGCGACACCTTTCAGATTCTCCATGAACATCGGTATTTCTCCGGCGCCGTCTAATGGATGATGCAGCACTAATCCAGGCGCGACAGTCATAGTCTCTGTATGTCCGTGGTATCGGACCTCCGTGCGATTGAAATTTGATCCGGCATCAAGCGTAATGGTCCGGGTCTCGCCAGGATAGTAAAGACGGAACGATACTCTTAAGGGGCCTTGATCGAGAATCTCGTAGCGTTCAAAACACCAGGGGTATATGATTTGTCCGTCTTCATTAATAATTCCGGCGGTGCCGCAGCCCAATGTCGGTCCGACTGTGTAGACATCCATGCCGTCACCGTGGTCGATATGGAATGATTTTCCCTGTCGGTTGTCGGCGTAGCGCCTGTTGATAATGGGATATGCCACACTCTTTGTCCACACATCATAGCCGAAAGCCTTTTCTCCTTTTCGCTGAAGCGCGGGGCCATAAGCGCGGTAGGCCGAGTAGTCATTCTCCCATGCGAAGTCGTCGGCGCGTTCAGGGACAAAACGCCCGTAGGCTACAGTATCGTAGTCCGCGCGGGGCCCCTCGTGGATTGAGTAGACAGCCCTTGAACCGGCCGGGACATCTGCTTGGAAAATCAAAAATCCGTCGTGTGTGAACTGCGACGGGATTTCTCTGCCGTGTCTGTCGGCGATGAAAATTTTATGCTCGACAGAGTTTGCTTCGATTTGGACCATTTCGCCGATACGGGCGAAATCACTGTTGTTTGTGACTGTTATCTCTCCGATTACGGGGGATTGATTGGTTTCAGCTTTTAGGCCGGTAGTTGTTATCGCCAATGTAAGCGACAAGGCTGTATAAGTAATCAGTTTCATTGTTAAAATGTAATGTTTGGTTTATTGTTGGAAAATGTGTCGCGAAGATAATGATTTTAATTGGGATTATATAACTCTTGCCAATGGTAATGGTCTGAAAAATAGTGTATTGGCGTGTTTCTTATAGTTTTTGGAACAATATTGTCAGCCAGTCAGAGGTGTGTTCTATACTTTTGTTGACGAAATGACAATACCATAAATTATGAAGTTGCATCAATTTATATTATCCGCTATTTTGTTGGCGTCATTTTGTGTCCAAGGACGGTCGCAGACCAAGATGCCAGCCGGATGGCAGTCGTCAATGGTCAGAATCGACAGTTGCGGAGCTCTGAGATATGTTTCAGATAGTCGTGGAAATATAATCCCCGATTTTAGCCGGGTGGGTTATCATCATGGAGACAAGAGTATCCCGGATCATCCGGTTTCTTGTGTCATTTCGCCGGTTGCAGGTGATAATCGGGAATATATTCAAAGTCGTATAGATTCGATAGCCGCGCTTCCGGCTGGAGCGGACGGACATCGCGGAGTGCTCTTGCTCAGACGCGGTGGCTATCGCATTGACGGAACAATTGAAATTTCGGCAAGCGGAATAGTGTTGAAAGGGGAGAGGTGTAACATCAACGAGACGCGTCTGATTGCTACAGGCCGTCGCCGCCACCCACTCATAAGAATTACCGGCACAGGTGTCCCCCAAGAGACGAGTGGTACGCGTGTACATCTGACAGACAGCTTTGTTCCAACCGGCACGCACTGCGTAAGGGTTTCAAACAGCGCTCTTTTCTCCGCTGGTGACAGGGTTATGCTTTACCGCCCCGGCACACACGAATGGATTCATGACATAAAGATGGATCAGATTGTCGAGCGGAAGGGTACCCGCCAGTGGACTCCGAGAGAATATAATCTTGCATTTGAACGTGAGGTCACATCAGTTGAAGGCGATTGTGTGTATCTCGACAACCCGGTAATGATGGAAATGGAAGCAAAATATGGTGGCGGGGAATTATATAAATATAGTTTTGACGGAAGGATTTCAGAAGTCGGAGTTTCTGATTTATGCCTTGAATCTGAATTTGAGGATTATGAGGATACTCAGCATGGCTGGATAGGTATTCAGATTAACAAGGCTGAAAATTGTTGGGTTGACAATGTCACGGCAAGATATTTTGGATATGCTACCGTAAGCTGTGAGCGCTATGCAAAGAATGTGACCGTAAAGAACTGCCGTAATCTTGAACCTAAAGCTGTCATAACGGGTGGATTAAGATATTCGTTTAATAATAACGGCCAGCAGAACCTTTTCATGGACTGCATGAGCACAGAAGGCCGTCATGATTATATCACCGGCTCGCAGGTATGTGGACCGAATGTATTCTACAATTGTGTCGCGTCGCAGGCTTATGCCGATGTCGGTCCGCACCATCGCTGGGCGGTCGGAACATTGTATGACAACGTTGTGACGGATGGCGAAATAAATGTGCAGGACAGAGGGAAGATGGGCAGCGGTCATGGTTGGGCCGGTGTGACCCAGGTTCTATGGAATTGTCGCGCAAGCAACGTGGCCGTCCAGAGTCCTTGGACTTCGGGTCATAATTATAGCTTCGGGACCAAGGGTGAACACACCCGGGGCGTGTTCACTGACCGCCCTGACGGGGTCTGGGAGGGGCATAATGAGACAAATGTTTTTCCACGCTCGCTCTATATTGCCCAGCTGATGGCAAGGCAAAATCGTGATTTGTCAAATTTAATAAAATGATTATGAATAGATTATATTTATTGTTTATGCTCTTCCTCGCTCTCGGCAATCCGATTTGTGAAGGAAAGCGTCTGAAGCCTGCCCCGGATGATAAAATGGCTGTGTGGAACGAAGCGAAATTCGGTATGTTCGTTCACTGGGGCCCTTATTGCCTGTATGGCGGAGAATATCATGGCTATAAGCAGAATCGTGGAGGTGCGGAATGGATAATGAACCGTTGCAAGATTCCTGTGATGGAATACAAGGCCATGACAAGCACGTTTAACCCGGTCGGGTTTAATGCTGACAGCTTGGTGCTGACGGCCAAGAATGCAGGCATGAAATATCTGGTCTTTACCACTAAGCATCACGACGGATTCGCGATGTTCAAAAGCAGGCACACTAATTTCAATATAGTAGACTATACGCCCTTCAAGAGAGATGTCCTTGATGAGGTAGTCAGAGCGTGCCGCAGACATGGCATGATGTTCGGATTTTACTATTCCCATGCCCAGGACTGGAATCATCCCGGAGGGTCGACCGGCCGTAAGGAGATGAAAGAAGGCTGGGCCAACCCGGATTCAACTTTTATCAATAATTTCACAAAGGCCAATCATGGAGCATGGGATCCGTATCAGCTGACAGCATCATTTGACGAGTATTTCCATAAAATTTCCTTACCACAGATAAAGGAATTGCTGGAGCGTTACCCGGATGTGTCGATACTGTGGTTTGATACTCCGGGAGGCACGACTGACTCACACGCTACAGAAATCATGGACTTGTTGGCTAAATATCCCCACATCATAACCAATGACCGCTTGAAACGGCCCAATTTCCCGGGTGACTACAAGACACCAGAGGGACGTGTGCCGAAAGCGGAGGATATAGAGGGAATCTATTGGGAAACATGTATGAATATAGGTAGTTCATGGGGCTTCAAAAGCTGGGAGGATAAATGGAAGTTCTCAGAGGAGATTATCCATAATTTGTTGACCATATGTGCCCGTGGCGGAAACTATCTGCTCAATGTCGGACCTGACGCACAGGGATTGATACCTCCAACACCGACACAGTGTCTGAAGGAAGTTGGTGACTGGATGGGGCGTTACGGCGAGGCAGTCTATGATGCGCAGCGGAGCGGACTTACTCCCGAATGGGGCGAAGTCATACGCAAGGACTACGACGGTCATTCAATCTACTATCTGTGTGTATTCTCGTGGCCTTCAGACGGAAAGTTGAAATTAAACGGTAGATTCTCGCCTAGGAAAGCCACATTGATGCCGGACAACATCAATCTGAAGATTGTAAAATCTGGTGAAGGAATCACAATAGAGGTTCCGCAAAGCATGCCCGACAAGACAGTGTCGGTAATCCGTCTTGATTTGAAAGGAAAATTACCTCCCGTAAACCTGATATCCAATTCGGAGAAAGTATTTAAAATTTTAGACGAGGACAAATAGTGTATGGGACGATATTTCAAAATTTTTATTTGCAGTCTTGCTATAATATGCTGTTATGCAGATGAGTTGACTGGCAAAGACTATCGGCTTTGGTACAATTCGCCGGCAAAAGTATGGGAGGAGGCACTGCCGTTAGGCAACGGTCATCTCGGAGCCATGTTGTTTGGCAATCCGACTGATGAACTCTATCAGCTCAACGATGAGGCTTTGTGGTCCGGCGGTCCGTCGGAATGGAATAATCCGCTCACCAAGGAGCATCTTGGAGAGGTGCGGCAGGCTATCGGGAACCGCGATTATAAGAAGGCTGGCGACTTGTGGAAAAAGTATGGACAAGGTCCTTATACTGCCCGTTATCTTCCATTGGCCAACATGCGCCTGAAGTTTGATTGTGAGGACGATGTGTCGGAGTTTTACAGAGATCTCGACATATCGGAAGCCACTGCGTCTGTGAAGTATAAATCGGGTGATGTAGTCTATACACGAAAATCATTCATATCAAATCCAGACAGTGTCATGGTGGTGCGGCTGACAGCTGACAAATGTCATTCGCTGTCATTCAGGATATTGCTCGATACACAGTTACGAACCACTTCCACCACCGCCCGAAATGCATCACTCACCCTTTCCGGTGATGCTCCGGTATATGTCGCAAACCGTGCCTACGATCCGCGTCAGATTGTCTATGGCGCTAAGGGCGAAGGTCTGACCTTTGAAGTTGAGGTCAGAGCGGTGGTCAACGGCGGGAGCGTAAAGGCGGTTGGAGACTCATGCCTTGTGGTTACAAATGCCGATGATGTGACCCTTCTGCTCGCTGCCGCGACTAATTATGAAGCAGCCGATGTCGCTCCGTCGCTCAGCAGGCTCTCCCCGTCGAAAATTGTCGACCGCAGACTTGCCGTGGCGGAGAAGAAGGGCTATGGAAATCTTTTCGTGAACCATGTGGCCGACTACCAGAACCTATTCAACCGGGTGGCGCTTTCTCTCGGATCGCGAATCGATCGGTCGGATTGTCCGACTGACCGTAGGCTGAGAATGTTTGCGTCTGATGACAGTGATCAAGGGCTGGTGGAATTGTATTATCAATATGGACGCTATCTTTCTATTGCCTCCTCGCGACCGGGAGGACTGCCGTCGAATCTTCAGGGTATCTGAAATCCACACATTCAACCACCCTGGGGGTCGAACTATACGGTCAATATTAATACCGAGATGAACTATTGGCCGGTCGAGAGCACCGGGCTGGATGAATGTTTCATGCCCCAGGCGGATTTTATAAAGAAACTTGCGGAAAACGGAGCGAGGACAGCCTCTGTGAACTATGGTATAACCGACGGTTGGACCGTGCACCATAACACCGATGCCTGGGCGCAGACTGCACCGACCGGGGGCTTTGATAAGGATTCTAAAGGGGCGCCGCGCTGGTCCTGCTGGCCTATGGCGGGAGCATGGTTCTGCCAGCATCTGTGGAACCATTACGCATATAGCGGCGACGATGTGTATTTGCGGGAAACCGCCTATCCTCTCATGAAAGGATCGGTAGCTTTTATGTTGCAGTGGCTTCAGGCTGATGGTAGCGGCTATCTCGTCACGAATCCATCAAGCTCTCCTGAGAACAAATTTTTTTATACGGATAAAGAAGGAGGACGCATAGAGGCCGAGCTGTCGAAGGCCTCAACGATGGATATGGCTATAATTCGTGACCTTTTCACCAATTATATTCATGCTTCGGAGATTCTTGGAGAGACCGACAGACTCATGGAAGTAACGAAGGCCATGCGTATGCTGTTTCCATACAGTCAAGGACCTGCGGGACAGCTGTTGGAATGGTCGGAAGATTTTGAGGAGCAGGATCCGCATCATCGCCACGTCTCTCATCTGTTCGGGCTTCATCCCGGCAATCAGATTCTTCCCCGTAGGGATGTCGCGCTCGCCAATGCGTGCAAACGGACTCTGGAGCTGCGTGGCGACGGCGGAACAGGTTGGGCTATGGCTTGGAAAATTAATTTTTGGGCTCGTCTTGAGGATGGCAATCATGCCTACAAGATGTTGAAAAACGGATTGAATTATGCTGAGGCTACCGGCGTTGCCACTGTCGGAGGCGGTACTTATCCGAATCTGTTCGACGCTCATCCGCCGTTTCAGATAGACGGAAATTTCGGAGGCACAGCCGGAATTACCGAGATGCTGTTGCAGAGTCATGGCGGCGAGCTTTTCTTGCTTCCGGCTCTCCCCTCTGTCTGGGACGATGGTTCGGTCAGGGGCCTCCGGGCGCGTGGAGGTTTCATCGTCGATCTTGATTGGAAAGGCGCCCGTCTGACCCATGCCAGGATAACTTCAACGCTTGGAGGGAATTGCCGGATAAGGAGTTTTGAAAGAATGAAAGGCGAACCGGCGCGGGGCATCAATCCAAACCGGTTGATGAGAGTGGCTGATTCACCGTCGTTCTTGGCCAATGACAAGGCTCCACATACGGAAGCTCTATCGCTGAATGATACTTATGTCATAGATTTGGATACGGAAAAAGGCAAGGTATATGAATGGAACTTATAGAATACTGCGCCGTTGCGGATTATCGGTCATGCTGATAATGCCGAAGCTGATTTTCGCGCAGCTCTCTTATGGCTTTGACGGTGATTCGCTGACGGTCTATGACGGGGAGACATATCGCTACACGGTCGATACGCCTGAAGGGGCCGGCCTTGTTTCCACACGTCCCGATGTTCGTAAATTGCTGACCGATCTTGAGTCGGCCCGAACACCGGCAATGATAATCGACAAGAGCGGAAACCCGAAGGGCGAAGGAGACTTGCAGCCGGGCGATATGGTGGCGTTTCTCAATGGCAAGGGAAAGATTATTTCCACACGTCCTGTAAATATCCGTCGTGGAGCTCTTCCTCCCTCCCTGTCATTGAAACGAGACATGCTGACCGTAGGGGTCGCAGGGAATGTCGCGCTATCTTTCAAGGCAGGTCAGCGCTCCCCTATGACGGAGGTGGAGATTGTCGTTCCCGCAGGAATAGACCTGACTATGGACAATACGACTGTCAATGTCATCGGACGCGGGGATGTGGTGTTGCGCAATCTTTCGCGACAGTCTGTCGGACGGCATGGTCCGAATTTTTCGTATAATCGTGTCGGAGAAGCATCTATCATCGGGCAACCCGATGGAAGCCGGATTCTGCGACTTACCTCGCTTGATCTTCGTCCTGACAACGGCACGGATGTGACTATCGTCATCAAGGGAGTTACAATCAATCGTCCGGGTAAGTATGAGTTCAAGGCTTCCTATACGACATCTGCTCCTGAAAAGTTGAGGAGCGGGAGCGTCAAGGCTGTGCTTCATGGTGTCAATACTATTTCTGATTTTGAGCGTCAGTCTGTGAGGAAGGCTTCGGCTGCCGGTGGCTGTGATTATTCATGGGCTACATTTTCATGGACTCCGATTGGAGATGCCGATGACATGGAGCTTTTGGCGACGGTCGATGAAGGGGTGACATGGGCGCCGGTCAATGCAAAAATACTTCCTGATGAAGGTGAGATGCAGGCCACCGGGCTGGCTCCCGATTGCCTGTATGGATTCAAGCTCCGAGTTAACGAGGGCCCCCATAAGGGAGATTCGAATATAGTGTGGTTCCGTTCCGGCGAGTGGAATGTGACCGATAATGGTGTGTCGGACCGTGGCGATGATGTGACGGATGCGCTCAACAAGCTCATTGCCAACGTCAGTGACCTTGGCGGTGGAACTATATATTTTCCTTCTGGCCGCTACCCGGTCAGGACGGTCCATCTGAGGAGTAATGTCTGGCTGAGGGTTGACAGCGGGGCTGTGATAAGCTGTCTGCCCGGTTGTGATGAACCTGAAGCGACATGGTTCAGCGACCGTGCATACCGGTCGGGGCTTTCGCCTGTTGAAGCGCGGCCATACGAAGACCCGGAGAACTATCTGACAAAGCAGGATGTGGGCCATACGTTTTTTCATAACAGTATGTTTTTCGGCGAGCGTATAGAAAATGTGAAAATTTATGGCAATGGCCGTATCACGGGCGACGGAAATATCTTTACTGGAGACAAGGTGATGAACAACAAGCCGGGAGCGCGTTGCGACAAGATGTTTGCGTTCAAACTGTGTAAGGATATTGAGATCGGTGGTTTTGATGACGGTCGTGACCTTTGGTATGATGAGCTGTGCGACGAGCCGTATTATATAGCCGGTACAGGGCGGGATTATGATGTTTCAAATATGCTCCATATCAACAGGGGCGGACATTTTGTACTCCTTGCGACTGGTACAGACGGAATTTTCGTACATGACACTTACTTCGGAAAAAATAGTGTCGGCAATGCGCGTGACATATATGATTTCATGGCTTGTAACGATGTGAGGGTCTCAAACATATATTCAAAAGTCAGCTCCGACGATATTGTTAAGCCCGGATCCGACTGTTCGCTTGGATTCACCCGGCCGGCATCAAACTATATGGTAAGGAATATTATAGGCGACACCAATTGCAATCTCTTTCAGATAGGGTCAGAGACAGCCGATGATATCCAGGATGTCTATGTCGATAACATCTATGTGCTCGGGGCGAACAAGGCCGGTTTTTCCATATCGACCAACGATGGCGCTCATATAAGAAACGTACATCTCAATAACGGTAAGACAGGGCCGCTTCATTCGCGGTCGGTAATGAAGCGTACGCGTGCGCCGTTTTTCATATCCATATCAAACCGAGGCCGTGTGATAGGAGCGGAGGCGAAGATGTTCAGATTTATGGAAGGCGGCAAGGAGCGTCATGAGCTTTTAGTCACCAATTCCAACATAGGGCGGATTGACAATGTTTCAATCAACGGAGTTGATATCTGCGAGGTCTATGGCGGAAGCTCTTTCCGTGGAGAGCGGTGGCGAGAGTATGATGGAAGCCAGCACGAGGCAGCCGCTATAATTGCCGGATTTAAATTGCCGGACAAAGAGGCTATCGTAGAAGGTCCTCATTTTTCATTGCCAGATGGTCGCAATACGGGTTATGTGGAAAACATTTCGTTTACGAATGTCAATATGATAGTGAAAGGCGGCCATCCGTGTGATGATGCCAATGCTTCTCCTCCTGAAATCGGGGTGGGGCGCTATAATGTTGGAGATTTGAAGGTGCAGCCGGCCTTCGGCTTCTGGTTCCGTCATGCCAGGAATGTGGTGTTGGACGGGTGTTCGCTGGCAACGGAGCGTCCCGACGGTCGCTATGCGATTTGTTTTGACAACACAGATGTGGCAAGAGTCCGAGGGTTGAGCGTAAAGGCCGACGATGCTTCAAAAGGCCGGATTGCAAAAATCAGAAGTGCAAACATAGTAGAAGAATGAAAGGCAGTGTGAAATATTGTTAATTTTAATACCGTAAAAATAGTCGAGACATGAAATTATCGCAAATCAATCTGAAATATATTCTTCCCGCCATGATGATATTGGCGTGGGGCAATGGAATAATGTCGTCACAAATAAAGAGAGAACCTAAAATGGCATGGGGCCGCAATAACCCGGTCGGAGAGGCAGTAGGTATTTATCCAGGGCGTGTGGCATGGTCTCATGCACCCGGCACAGCCGGATGGGTAAAGGGAGATGGCCGGTGGTATGAGGACAGATGGAACGACCAGCAGGGTGCCGACTGGCTCGTAGATTCGGCCATCAGGACTCTGACCGGCGAGCCCGACGCTCAAAAAGCATGGGAGGCGCTGTTTAAAGATTTCAATAAACGCCACGGTCGCAAAGGGGCTTATCGCCGTGGTCAGAAAGTGGCTGTCAAGCTCAACATGAACAACTCTTCGACTTATGAAGACAATGAGCAGATCAATGCCTCGCCACATTTCGCTCTTGCCCTTCTCAGGAGTCTCGTCTATGAAGGAGGTGTGGCTCAGGATGACATCACCCTTTTTGATGCAAGCCGTTTTATAACAGATGCGCTGTTCAACAAGTGTCATAGTGAATTTCCGAAAGTTCATTATGTCGACAATGAGGGTACAAACGGTCGAACCAAGGCTACATATGTCGAAAATGCCATTCCCTATTCGATTGACAACGGATTGCTTGCCCGCGGGCTTGCCGAGTGTGCCGTAAATGCGGACTATCTGATAAATGTCGCGCTTCTGAAAGGTCACGGAGGCCAAGGGGTGACGCTGTGTGCGAAAAATTGGTATGGAGTGACTAACATAGACCGTAATTTCCGCAAAAACCACCACAATAATTTTAATCAGGATCGTGGTGGGAAACCGCGCTACATGACTTTCACAGATTATATGGGTCATAAAGATCTCGGGGGCAAGACAATGTTGTTTCTGATTGACGGTCTATACGGGTCGAAGGATGTCAATGGTGCTCCGTCTGGCAAATGGCATCTTGCCCCCTTTGACAATGACTGGCCTTCCTCGCTTTTCGCGTCGCAGGATGGGGTGGCGATTGATGCGGTGGGGATTGATTTTCTCGCTTCGGAATTTCCATCGATGGCCGATGTCGATTACTGCGATATGTATCTTGTCGAGGCTGCACTTGCCGACCGTCCTGTTTCGGGAACATTCTACGATCCGGAGCGTGACGGGACAGGTCTTAAAAGCCTTGGTGTCCTTGAGCATTGGAACAATCCTTCCGATAAAAAATATTCCCGCAATATGGGCATGGATAAGGGAATAGAATTGGTTTATGTGAAACGTCAGTAATGATTCCTGAACAAGATGCAGACAGCGGCAAGGTCGACAGCAACCTTGCCGCTGTCTGCATCGTATATATCTTGGTTTCAGATTACTGTGACTGTATGATGGTGTGCTGAGATAAATGTATAAGGATTTGGAATAATCTTTATACGCATATAATATATTGTTCGATAATTTTGCGGAGTACCAATTCAAGCCAATTGAAAAACTAATCAAAATAAAAATATCAATGAAAAAATATGGTAACATCCTGCCGTTTGGCAGATTCATGGCCCCTGTGTTATGGCTCGTGTTGTCGGGCACCGTCAGCATGTCGGCTCAGAAGCACCAAAAGGACGAAGGAACCGACATGGGGATTTTCATCCCGGTTGATAAACCAAACTCACCCGTCGGTGTGGCCAAGGGTATTCATCCCGGCAGAGTGGCATGGGCCTATGATCCGAAGGCCGCTGCTTGGGATGGCAAACATGGCCTATATTCCGACCCCGACAATAATTCCCAGACGAGGGTCGATGATATGCTCGGCGGAGCAATAGTCTCGCTGACCAACAGCAACACTGTCGCAGGAGCATGGGACGAATTGTTTCGTGCTTTAAACGATAAGAAAGGTAAGGGAAATGTGGGGTATCGAAAAGGTGAGAAAATAGCGGTCAAGATTAACCTTAACGACAACGGTGGCACCAACATTGTCGATGCGACACCCCAGTCTGTCATGGCTCTTCTCCGTCAGCTTGTAGACGTGGTTGGAGTACCGCAGAATTGCATTACTATCTATGATGCCCAACGCCGTGGCATCTCTGCTGTGTATGATTATGTCGGAACGCTCTATCCCGATGTGGTCTATCAGAATTGGGGAGGTTTCGTGCCAGATGCTATAACATATTCAAGTGAAATCACTGATAAAGGAGCGCGGAGTCTTGCCAAGGCAGCCTATGATGCCGATTATATGATTAACATGGCCTTATTGAAACGCCATTCGCAACCGACCGACAAATGGAAGGACAGTGCCGGACAGACCGGCATAACGTCTACAGGTAAAAATCATTTCGGGTCCATTGGCAATGTGCCGCCGTTACATTTCTCAATAAGGGATTGGTCTAACGCACGCGGGATGGGCACTTATAATTCAATAGTCGACCTGATGGCTCATGAGAGACTTGGCGGAAACACGCTGGTGTATATCGTGGACGGTATGTATGTCAATCCCAAGCATAACGGTAAGGCTGTAAAGTTCAGGCGTAAGCCTTTTGATGACGGATGGACTTCAAGTTTCTTTGTGTCAAACGATCAGGTGGCGATTGAATCGGTCGTACTCGATTTCATCCATTCAGAACTGCCAATTGCTGCCAATGCTGACAATTTTCTGCACGAAGCGGCGATGATTGGGAATCCACCTTCAGGAACTCTCTATCAAGGACGCAATCAGGTGAGTCTGGGTGTACATGAACATTGGAATGACCCTGACGACAAAATGTATTCGCGCAATCTCGGCACCGGGTTCGGTATCGAACTCTTCCGTGTGCCTCTCGATGAATCGAGAAGTGCCATCGAGACGTTCTATTCCGACAAAATGGCGGTTGAGGGCAAAGGCAAGGTAACACTTTGCTGGAACACGTCAAACGGTGAAAGTGTCTGGCTGAACGGCAGACAGATGACAGCTGACGGATCGGAAACATTCCCTATTAAAAAAACGACCCGGTTCGATCTTGAGGTGAGAAATGGTGACTCTGTCACCACATCACAATCAATAGTAATTCCTCGTTTTGAGATAGTCGCTACATGTAAACCTAAAAATGCCAGAATGACTGGAACTTTCTTTGTCAACGAAGACGGCAATCTTGTGCTTACGGGTGAAAAATCAAAGACGCCCAACACTGCCGTATGGGATATCTCGGTGCCTGAAAGCGGAACATATTTCCTTGGAGCGACCTATCGCGGATCGGATCCTGTTCCGGCCATCATCTATATAAATGACAAGAAAGTGACCGAAAATTTTGGTTTTCTCGCCACTACTGGTGACCGTATCGGCAAACATTATTTCCCTGTATATCTTGAAAAGGGCAAGAATGTGCTGAAATTCGAGATTCAAGGCCGTCGGACAAACGCTATTCATAACCTCGCTATTCTGCGTGAAATAAAAAAAATAAAGCAATGAAGAAACTTTTGATTTTTATAATGAGCCTTCTCGCCTTCGGGTTCGTCAACGCCAGCCCCGTGCAGTTCAATGTGAAGCGCTATGGAGCCACCGGCAAGGGCAAGCGGCTGGAATCAACTGCCATTCAGAAGGCCATAGATGCGTGCCATAAATCAGGAGGAGGGACTGTTGTCGTACCGGCCGGGACTTATCTGTCGGCCACGATTCAACTTAAGGACAATGTAACTCTTCATCTTGAGAAGGATGCCCTGATTCTCGGCACCACCGATTATAAGGCTTATTCCAATCCTGATCCGTTTACTGAAGGTCTTGGCATAGAGGTAGGTAGGGCACTTTTGGTTGCTGTCGATGCCAAAAACATCGGAATTACAGGCGAAGGTGTGATAGACGGCCAAGGCAAGGAACTAAAGGAGCGTCATGTGAAGGAGGATCCGCGCCCAGAGAAAGACCGGTGGGGCTGTCGGCCATTCTTGGTCCGAATAGTAAGATGTGACGGAGTCAATGTCGACGGTGTCACGCTCAAGTATGCCGGGGCATGGACATCACACTATTTCCAATGCAGAAACCTGACAATAAAAAATGTGACTATCCGCAGTTTCGGTGTAGCTCATAATGACGGAATTGATATTGACGGATGCCAGCATGTGCGCATCAGCGATTGCGATATTGTGAGTGGCGACGATGCCCTTTGTTTCAAGACAACATCAAGCAAGATGGCCTGTCGTGACATTGAAGTCAGCAACATGAGGCTCAAAACCAACCAGGCCGGAATAAAGATGGGGACAGAGTCGATGGCTCCGTTTGAGGATATAAACATAAGCAATTGCTATATCTACGATACCCGCAACGGGGGTATAAAGCTCTTTTCGGTTGACGGCGCCAAGCTGCGCAATGTGGTGATCTCGGACATTGTCATGGATGAGGTGCGCACGCCGATGCTGTTTCGTCTCGGGGCAAGGTTGACGGTGTTCAGAAAACATGAGGATACCCGACAGCCGGTTGGCTCATTTGAAAATGTGGTCATACGCAATGTCAATGCCGTGGCGTCCGATGATGCCCAGCTCAAACCCCCGTCAGGAATACTCATCACAGGTATCCCCGGACATTATATCACAGGCCTATCGCTTGAAAACATCCATATCAAGCTGCTTGGGACAGGAACAGCGGAAGATGCCGCCTGCAAAGTGCCGGAAGCAATTGACCAGTATCCTGAAGTCAAGACTTTCGGTCCGAAAATTCCTGCCTATGGAGTTTGGGCGCGTCATGTCAGGGGACTTAAACTTAAAAACGTGACATTTGAATTGAAAAATCCTGACGAGCGTCCTGAAATCATATGCGAGGACGCCGATGTGGAGATTTATAAATAAATCCAAAAGATAATCATAACAATGAAAATGGACAAAGTCAGATTAATCATCTGGTGCCTGTCGGTCTTGTCTTCGATGTGTGCCTGTTCATCGGACACGGTCTGGGAACAGCGTTCTCCTTCGGGCGACGTCGTGTTTTCGGTAAGGATAGCCGATTCCGACAGTATCGGACAAATCTTAAGTTACGATATTAAAATAGGAGATTCCCTTATTGTGGAGCCGTCGGCTTTGGGGCTGGTAATTGAAGGGCATGATTATTTCAGTAATGCCAAATGTCGTGATGTGTCAAGGAAATCAATCAATGAAACTTATGTCCTTAAGTCAGGCAAGCGTCTGTCGGTCAACAACCGTTGCGAAGAAATAAATCTCACATTTGAAAATCCTGACGGTGTACAATGTGTATTTCAGGTCAGAGTTGCGGATGACGGTGCCGCTTTCCGTTACGGCTTGGTGTCTGGCTTAAGCGATAGTGTTGTCATTGATGAGGAACTTACGGAATTTTCTATTCACGGCGACGGGAAGGCCTGGATTCATCCTTATGACTGGAACGACAGATTGAAACCGAGTTACGAACAATATTCCAAAAATGCCATAGCAATAAATTCGCCGGCACCGACCGATAAGGGCTGGGCATATCCGATGCTTTTCGAGGCAGACGGTCGCTGGGTAATGGTTACCGAAGCATTTCTCGACGGTAGCTATCCGGCAACGCATGTCGACAATTCAGGTAAAGGTGGTGTCTATAAAGTACGGTTCCCTGAAATGGAGGAGGCAGTCATTCCCGATGATCCCCGTCCATGTTCGGCAGTGCCTATGTTTACGCCGTGGCGTGTAGTGATGGTGGGTCGGAACCTCAATCAGATATTCACATCGCAAATGGTACAAAATCTTAACCTTGCATCTTCCATAACAGATGAATCCTGGATTAAACCGGGATGTGCGGCTTGGAGCTGGTGGTATGACGGGCATAGTTCGTCAGATTATAAAGCGCAGCTCAAATATGTGGATCTGTGTAAGGAAATGGGCTGGGACTATCTGCTTGTGGATGCCGGCTGGGACAAGATGGATGGCGAAGGCATAGAGGGTGTGACCGACTATGCGACCAAAAATGGAGTTGGCGTATGGTTGTGGTATCACTCAGGTTCGGGAAAGGGGGCCGATAGTCCGGTGCAGCATCGCCTGATGTCCGACAGTCTGCTTCGCCGGCAGGAGATGGAGCGCATAAGTCGTATGGGCATAAAGGGAGTGAAAGTCGATTTCTTTGATACGGATAAGCAAAGGGTGATAGCATTGTATCCGGCTATACTCAGAGACGCTGCCGAATATGGTCTGATGGTCGATTTTCATGGAGCGACACTCCCGAGAGGATTTGAACGTACCTATCCCAACATGATGACCCCTGAGGCTATCAGGGGAGGGGAGACTCTCGGTCGACAGGCTCGTTGCGAACTTGCGGCCGAGCACAATGCGACGGTTGTGTTTACTCGTAACGTTGTTGGTTCAATGGATTATACCCCTGTTACGTTTTCAAATAAAATCCGACTTGGAGTGGAGGCGATACGCCGGACCTCCGTTGCGCACCAACTTGCTCTTGGTGTGGTATTTGAATCTGGGTTTCAGTGTTTTGCCGACCGTGCGGAGGCATATCTCGCATTGCCTGACGCTCCTAAAAATTTCCTCCGGGAGATTCCTTCCGCATGGGATGAGAGTGTGCTACTTGCCGGCTATCCGTCGGACTATGCAGTCGTGGCGCGACAGAAGGATGGAAAATGGTATATAGGTGGCATAAATGGAAAGAATGGGAGCCGTGAAATTTCGTTTGAACTTCCTGCCGAATGTGTTGGAAAAACTTTTACATTAATCAAGGATGGTGAAAACATCAATGAGTTCAGCTATGAGACCGTTACGGCTAAAGATAGTAAAATGAAGGTAAGGGTTATCGGAAACGGCGGCTTTGCAGCAGCCATCCAGTAGAATTTGGGCTCATTTATAAAATAATATAGTGATATTATGAGATATTTTAATTTCAAGTTGATTATAAGCACTGCGCTTTTCATGGCAGTCTTGTTTCCAGCGTTTGCAGTCGTGATAAAATGGCACAATGTCGAGCCGGGCGTTTGGAAAGGTGTCGTCGGAACGCCGGAGGTGTATTCGCTTCTTGGAGCTTCGGGTTGTGAGCCGCTTAAAGAGGGATTTGACCGCTTGCCAGAGGTCAATATGCCTGAAATGGCTTCCAGCATTGTCTGCGAGGTCGTAAACGGGAAAACTTATCTTAGGTTTCCACTCGAAAAGAAAGAACAGCTTTATGGTTTCGGACTGAATTTTCAGACGGTTCATCAGCGAGGCAAGATTTTTAATCTCCATGTGGACCATTATGGAGGGAAGGATACAGGGCGCAATCATGCCCCGGTTCCGTTTTATGTTTCGAGTAAAGGTTATGGAGTGTTGATAAATTCATCACGTTACCTCACAGTGTATGCAGGCTCAGGAGCACGGAAGGATAGTCCGAATGCGCCGAAGGCCATAGACCGCAATACAGATAAATCATGGAAAGCGCGTCCGTATTCCGATGCGGTGTCGGTCCTTGTCCCCGCGGAGGGTGCTGAAATTTATGTTTTTGCCGGACCTACGCCGATGGATGTCGTCAGACGTTATAATCTTCTGTGTGGTGGAGGCACCCTTCCTCCCCGCTGGGGGCTTGGCTTCACGCAGCGGACCAAAACTCTATTCACAGCGGCGGATGTCGAGGCTGAAGCCGATGCGTTTGAAAAAAACGGGTTCCCGTTGGATTTTATCGGGCTGGAACCCGGTTGGCAGAGCAAGGCATATCCATGTACTTTCGAGTGGGACAGCAGTCGCTATCCCGATCCGGAAGGATTTGTAAAAAAGATGCTCGATCGTAAAATCAGGCTTAACCTGTGGACCAATCCATACGTCTCGCCTGAATCGGGAATATATGATGAGATTTATCCTTATAGCGGTTCGCATACGGTGTGGTGCGGGATTGTGCCCGACCTCGCCACGGACAAGGGACGTGAGATATGGACTGATAAATTGCAAAAAGAGCACGTCGGCATCGGAGTGAGCGGCTATAAGATAGATGAGGTTGACGGCTATGACCATTATCTTTGGCCGGATGTGGCTACGTTTCCATCGGGTCTTGATGCGGAACAGATGCGACAGACCTACGGTCTGCTAGTGCAGCGCTCGACAGCCGATCTTTACAGGGCCAGGAATCTCCGCACCTACGGTCTCGTAAGAGCTTCCAATGCCGGCGCAAGTTCGATGCCATATGTGCTCTATAATGACTATTACAGTCACAAAGATTTTATAACCGCGCTAATTAATTCAGGATTCAGCGGAGTCCTGTGGACCCCGGAGGTCAGAAGCTCGAAATCGGCCGAGGAATGGGTAAGACGTTTTCAGAGCGTGGTGTTTTCTCCGATGGCGATGATCAATGCATGGTCAAGCGGGACAAAACCCTGGTCTTTCCCTGAAGTCGCAGATAATATAAAGGAATATGCCATATTGAGAATGTGCATGATGCCCTATTGGTACACGGAGTTTGCCCGCTATCATTATGACGGCATACCTCCTTTCCGAGCCATGTCGCTCGAACCGGGATTCAACTATGAGGATGCCATGTCGACCGAAATCAAGAGTGCCAATCTTGATGACAATCCTTATCTTGAGGCTGTTACAAAGGAAATCAAGGATCAGTATATGGCCGGCGAATACCTGCTTGTGGCACCTATGTTTGTCGGCGAGACATCGCGTAAGGTTGTGCTCCCTAAAGGTGACTGGTATGACTTCTATACAGGTGAATATGTTGGCAACGGCCAGACTATCACTGCCGAACCGGGGCTGTCGGGCATCCCTGTTTATGTTAGGGACGGAGCTATTATTCCGATGATGGAACCCCGCCTGCACGCTCCCGGAAAGGGTGAGAAGGTCAATCTTGAAATCCGTCATTACGGCAAAGCCAACGGTGCTTACCGACTGTATGACGACGATGGCGAAACGTTTGACTACGAGAAGGGTGAGTATTCGTGGCGCGACATCAAGGTTGTGCGTCAGAAGGACGGAACGCTCAAAGGTGTGATTTCGAAGCCTGGGAAGGGTAAACCAGACACTGTCGGCAAAGTGACATGGAAATTTATGACTAAATCTTAAACAATGATTTTTATATGGTAAGTATCTTTAAAAAATTAGTTAATACATTCGATTATGTTACGCCGCAGGCC
>CAJUIX010000032.1:17114-26908 GCA_910586665.1 uncultured Duncaniella sp. | reverse complement strand
TAGCGATGCCTGGGGTTATGTGATATTTGATATGATAGTTTGCATCGGAGATGCTTGTTATCCTTATGATTAGCATCTACGATGCAAATCGTATATTTTTGCTTTTGTCTACCCCAGGCATCGCTACGGTCTACGGCCTTCGCTTACCCTGGGGTTTCTCTTGCCTAAGGTCTCTGACCTATTCACTTACGGGCACAGGATTCTGCAACACCCTCTTTTTATCACCTATAAATTGAACTTTATCTGCTAACACTATTATAGTGCTCCCCAAAAAATATATTTCTCAGATTAGGTTTCAAAGATGTAAGGGGAGTGGACGTCAATGTCTGAGCCGGGCTGCTATCTGGCGGTGGTGGGTTGCTGACGAGGGGTCGCCGATGCCGTCATAGATGTCGGCAAGGAGGCTGTGGAGGGAGCAGAGCGCTGGACGAGGGTAGTCGTTGTCCTCGCTCAGGCCGAGCGCGACGAGACAGCGGTCCATAGCGTTGTGTTCGTCGGAGAGTCGGTGGTATGCAAGCCCCATGCGGATGAGTACGTCGAAGTTGTCAGACTCGGATTTCAATATGGTTTCAAAGTCGGCGATGGCAGCAAGGTTGTCGTCAATAGTCATGTAGGCCAGGGCACGGCCATAAAGCGCCGGGATGTGGCCGGGAAGCAGAGTAAGAGCCTTGTCGTAGTTCGAGATGGCCGGGAGGGGCATGTCGTCGAGGCGACAATCATCGCCGAGCGAGCAGTATTCGCGGGCCATGTCGGCGAAGCGGGCCGCGTCAGCCTCTATGCGCGCCTCAAGCTCGGCAACGCGCTTGCGCAGGCGGTCGACTTCGAGAAGCTTGGTGCGTGCAAGGCGCATCGCGCCCTTGTCGGAGAGGGTTGACCATGAGCGCTGTCCCTCGATGAAGAGGTCGAAGGCCTCGGACAGGAAGCCCTCATCAGCCTTTTTCAAAGCTGTTAGGTAACACTCGTCAGCGTGGGCCTTGCGCATGGCCTCGTCAATGAGGATGGGGTCGTTGAAGGAGCGGCTGAAGGCCACGACTGCCGGATTGACAAAGATGTCGCGGTCGGCGACGGTCGATCTGAGTGTAAGGCCGTCGAAACTGCGGCAGCGTGAGAGTGCGACGTAGGTCTGACCGCCTGTGAAAGCCCCGCGGCCTATGTCGATGATGACATTGTTGAACGTAAGCCCCTGGCTTTTATGAATTGTGAGCGCCCATGCAAGTTTGACAGGGTACTGGGTGAAGCTGCCAAGCTCCTCCTCGTCGATTTTCTTGGTTTTGGAGTTGTAGGTGTAGCGTATGTTGGACCATTTCTCTTTCTCGACGGTGTGGACGTCGCCATTTTCAAGGCGCACTTCGAGTAGGTCCTTGGTAAGAGTCACGACTGTGCCTATCGTGCCGTTGACCCAAAGCTTTTCAGGCGAGTTTTTGATGAATACCACCTGCGCGCCCTCCTTCAGCGACAGCTCGAGGTCGGTCGGGAGGGAGTTTTCGGGAAAATCCCCCGTGATAGTGCCTGTGAAGGTGACAATCGGTCGCTCGATGGCGTTTAGGCGGGCCTCGTTGATGTGGTCGACCATGTCGCGGCGCGAGGCAAGGGTCATGGTAGGCTTCTCGGTGTCACCCCGGATTGGCAGTGAGGCATTGACGGCGGGGAGGCAGCGGGTGTTGAGTCGCGCGAGGTCCTCGCGGGTGGCCTCGCCCATTCTGATTCGGTCGAGGAGGTCGACAAAGTCGGTCTCGCTTTGGCGATATATTTTACGCAGCTCTATTGGCACGAGCTTCATGCGCTGGAACACCCGAGCGGAGAAGAAGAAGGCGTCACGGTAAAACTTGCGGAGGATGTCGCGCATATCGCCCGTGAGCACCGGCTCGAGCTGGAAGACGTCGCCCACGAGCAGGAGCTGCTTGCCGCCGAAGGGTTCGCGCTGGTTGCCGGAGTAGGTGCGCAGGAGCAAGTCGACAAAGTCAATGATGTCGGCCCTGACCATTGAAATTTCGTCGATGATAATCAGCTCCACCTCGCGGATGAGTTTGACAAGGTGGCCCGGATACTTCATGCGCTGCTTGATTCTGTCGGGGGCGAAGTCGGGGTCGCCAGGGATTATCGGCTTGAAGGGGATGCGGAAGAAGGAATGGAGGGTGACGCCTCCGGCGTTGACGGCCGCTATGCCTGTCGGGGCGAGGACCACGGTCTTTTTATATGTATTGGCCGTGATATAGCGCAGGAAAGTCGACTTTCCCGTTCCGGCTTTGCCGGTAAGGAAAATCGACTGTCGAGTGTGTTGCAACAATTCCCAGGCTTTGATAAATTCGGGATTGTCGAGGTCAATATTTTCAGTCTGCTGCACGACCTTGCGCTTGAAGGGCCGTGAAGTCTTTTTTGCCATAGCTTATGTTTAGAAGCGGAAACCGACGGTGAGGACTACGGAGTTGTTGTTGTCAGTCACTTTGGCCGATGGAGCCACTATGAAGTCGTCAGATTCGACGTTCATGTTGTAATTGGTAAACGCCTGATACTTGCTCGAGCGGTGACGGTGGACGTAGGCGAGGTCGGCATAGAAGTTTTTGTAGCGATAGCCCATACCGCAGGTGACGTAGTTAGTCGCCTTGTCAAGGGTGAACGAGGGCTGTGTCTCGGTGTCGTCAGGACCGGCGGTGTACATATAGACGGCATCTCTTGCACTGCCATTAGCGGTGTAGCCGCGCATGGCGTCGGTTGTGACAGGGGAGGTCTCGTAGATGTAGCCTGCGCGGAGGCTGAACTGCGGGGTCACACGGTACTCGGCTCCGAGGCGGATGATGTTGGATGCCTTGTAGTATGTCTTGACATCATCGTTCTCATTCTGGTAGTTGTAGCCGTCATAATCCTGAAGACGGATGTCGTTGGAGGCACGATATTCATAGTCGGCGCTGATGATGGCACGTCCGCCAATGACGCCGGCAGCACCTACCATGAGGCGCCAGGGAGTGCGGCACTTCCAGTCAAATTCACGAAGATAGCCGTCGTCTGTAGTGGCGGAACCGTAAATCGGTTCGTCTAAAGCCTTAGAATCATATGCGTAGGATAGCTGTCCGTTGCCTTCATACGACATATTGTAGTACGTCGGGGTGTGGACGGCGAGACCGATACGGAATTCGTTGACGGGTTTGATAATTACACCTGCCTTGAAGTTGAATCCGCTACCGTAGAGGCGCTTGTAGTTGCCGAGAGTCAGGTCGGCGTTGCCATTGACGGTTTCAGAGGGACGGTTAGGGTTGCCGCTTGTGATTGTCGCATTGGTGAGACTTTCTGAATAGTATGCATACTGGCGGAATTCTATGTCGGTGATGCCGAAACCGATGCCCCAGTAGACCAGATCGGAGATGTTGCCACCAAAGTTGATCGAGTACTCGTCGACATAGCCCTTCTCCTCGACGTCGGCCTCGGCCAAGCCTGTGGTGCCGGGGTTGCCGTAGTTATAGAGGCCGTTGTAGACCGTCGAATTTGGAGCAGCAGGGTTGATGCCTGCGCCGGTATACATAAGAGTGCTCATCCAAGGCACATTGGAATCCCAGTAGGGGTTATATTCCTTGGTGAAAGTCATGTCGGAGGGCTTGATGTTGTCCGCGCTCGTATAGTCGGCCACGAAATTTGTAATCGAGGTATCTATGTTTCCGATGATTCCACGATAGCGGCGGTCAAAGGAGGCGACTCGCGAATAGCTCGCGCCCCAGTTGAAGAATGGCATCACGGAATTGCTTCCGAGATTTACCGTTCCGACGTAGCCGAAGTTGTTGCAGGCTGCGCGGGTGTGGTTCACAGTGTTGCTCTGTCCGAACCCGATGAAGTCTGATGAGTGCATGGTGATGTCGAGCGTCGCGCCGATGTCACTGCTGCGATAGACTCCGATACCGGCAGGGTTCTGGTTGAGGGTTGACAAGTCGCCGCCCAAGGCGGTGAAGGCACCACCCATCGACATGAAGCGGGCGGTTCCGCGCAGGTCGTTCTGAGATATCGAGAAGGCGTCGAGCGCCGTCTGTGCAATCATTGCCGAAGGTAGGGCCATGAGCATCCCAGCCAATAGTGTCTTGTTCATAAGCTGAAGTTTGTGAGTTTTTTATAGACAAATCCAAAAATTCGGTAATAGGGGAGAGGAGAGAGGAGGTGGACATGGGGATTAATGGCGTCCGCGTCCGCCGCCGTGTGAGCGGCTTCCGCCACCCATGCCTCCACGGCTTCCGCCGCTGCCACTTCCGTAGCCATAGCGGCCGCCACTGTTGGGAGTGCTCGGACGGGTGTAGGAGTTGTTGTTATTATTGTTGTTGTACGACGGGCGGGTATATGAGTTGTTATTGTTGTTGTGCGACGGACGGGTGTAGGAGTTGTTACCGTTGTTCGATGGACGGCGGTTGGTGGTCACACCCGGTCGGCGATTGACAACATTATTCTGATTGCCGATAGCCGGACGGCTGTTTGAATGTCCGGGACGGTAGTTGGAGTATCCGGGATTACGGCTGCCGTTAGGACGGACGGCATTGTGGCCGCCTGACACTCCTGGATGACGCCCTGCGACAAGGTTTGGAGCGCGTTTAGGCCCTGTGGACCAGCCCCACGAAGGTCCCCAGCCCCACGAAGGACCCCAACCCCAGGAAGGACCCCATCCCCATGACGGGCCCCAGGCCCACGAGGGACCCCAGCCATAGCCGGGCCAGGTCCAGGTCGGGCCCCAGAATGGATCGTACCAGCTGTTCCAGTACCACGCGGAGTTCCAGCGCCAGTAGTTGTTGCCCCAGAAGGGGTCATAAGTCCATGCCGAGCCGGGATAGAAGTAATTATAGCCCCAATAGGCGGAGGGAGTGTTGACATAGATATTGACCTGGTCAGGCTCCATATAGTAGATGTTGGCCAGTTCCTGGTCGCCGGAGGCGCTGACAATCTCGGGATTGTAGAACTGCTCGATTCGGCGGGTGTAGGCGAAGTTGGTCGACGTCGTGTCGGCGCTCAGGGTGTCGGTGGCAAAGATGCCGCGACGGTTATAGTCATCGACACTGATTTTTCGAGTGCCGTTGACGGTGAAGTTGTCAGCCGAGGGGTAGTCGTAGACTACGACGGCTTGCTTACGGTTGTTCTGATTGGCTACCTGTGTCTTCGCCGGCTTGCTTGCCTTTGATGCGTCATAGTAGATGTCGTCATCAAAGTATGACTGGGCCGACATGACGCCGACGGCAGCAATAGAACCGACAAGGAAAAATGTAAGTCTTTTGAAGTTCATTGTGTGATATGCTGAGAAGTGAGATATTCTTATTTTATTTTTAGATCTTATAGTTTAGACACGCGAGTAGGATAAAAGTTTAATCCACATGCGCGCATAATACCAATAATAGTGCAAATATAGCGATTTCTCGAAAGAAACGCAATAGGTGTGATTAAAACAGACACGTCTTTGAGACGAATATGAATGTAAAACATTCGAGAAATAATGTTTATGAGCCGCAGGGGAATCATGTTTTTGAGGAATAGATATAATTTTGCAAGGTGAGAAAATGTGGAAACACCAGTTTGCACTGATGATGACTGAATTTAATCTTATAAAATCTAATTGACAGGTAATGAAAAAATTATTTGCTATCCCGGCTTTGGTCCTGGCGCTCTCGCCTATGGGACTGTCGGCCCAGAATCCGATTATCGGTACAATGTTTACTCCCGACCCTGCTCCTTATGTGCATGGTGATACGGTCTATCTTTTCGTAGACCATGACGAGGACGACGCGCAGTATTTCAAGATGAAGGACTGGCTGCTCTACAGCACCACCGATATGGTAAACTGGACATATCTCGGCGCGCCGATTTCGACTGCCACTTTCAAGTGGGCGAAGCAGGGTGACAATGCCTGGGCATCGCAGGCTATCGAGCGCAACGGCAAGTGGTACTGGTATATTTGCGCTGAGGATACCACCAAACACCTTCACGGAATAGGTGTCGCAGTGGCCGACCGTCCCGAAGGACCTTACAAGGACGCTTTGGGCAAGCCGCTCGTCCCCGGTAACTGGGGCTTCATCGACCCCTCTGTGTTTATTGACGACGACGGGCAGGCATACCTCTTCTGGGGTAACAACGGACTGTGGTATGCCAAGCTGAACGAGGACATGGTGTCTCTCGGAAGCGATGTCATACCCGTCGAGGGGCTTAATGACCCGGATGCCTTCGGACCGCAGGTAATGAAAATGGATTATCAGGAGAACCGCCGCAAGATGAAGACCGGCTATGAGGAGGGCCCCTGGGTCACCAAGCGCAATGGCGTTTACTATCTTGTCTATGCTGCCGGCGGCGTGCCCGAGCACATGGCCTACTCTACATCTAACAGCATCAACGGTCCCTGGAAGTATCAAGGCCGCATTATGGATGAAGCTCAGGGTAGTTTTACGATTCATGGCGGAAGCATCGAGTTCAAGGGGCGTAACTTTATGTTCTATCACAACGGACAGGGCATCAACGGCGGCGGATTCCGACGCTCTTCTGCCGTGGAGGAGTTCGAATATACCAAGGACGGCAAGATTCCCTTCATACCCTTCACCAAGGAGGGCGTGGTCAAGCCTGTCCGTAACCTTGACCCCTATAAGCGCGTCGAGGCTGAGACTATGGCTCAAAGCTACGGTCTGAAGACCGACCGCAGCGCTGGAAGCAGTCACTATGTGACCTCAATCCACAACGGCGACTGGATGCGTCTGCGCGCAGTAGATTTTGGCAACAAAGATCAGCAGCGCATAAAGGCTGCCGTGTCCAATGTCAAGGATAAGGATGCCGTGATTGAGTTTGCAATCGACAATCTTGGCAAGAAGCCTTTCGCTATCGTTCCCGTTACTAAGGACGGAGTGCTGGAGTCCGGAATTCCGAACAAGGTCGAAGGCGTCCATGACGTATACATCCTTTTCAGGGGCGGTGACGGTGAGATGTTTGACTTCGACTGGTGGGTCGTAGAGTAAACAGCCGCTGACAAATGATATAAAAAGCTCGCAACGTTTGTCGGACGTTGCGAGTTTTTGTTATGCTTGTAAATTCTTGTTTACTTATACTGAATCCAGCGGATGAGTTCCTTGAAGGAAGGTTTCTTTCCATACATGAAGATGCCGACGCGGTAAATCTTGCCCGCGAGCCATACCATAGCCACGAAGCCTGCAATGAGGAGTGCGAGCGAGAGGGCAATCTCCCATGCCGGGATGCCGAAGGGGATTCGTGCCACCATTACCATTGGTGAGGTAAGGGGGAATAGCGACATCCAGAAGGCTACGGGGCCTGTCGGGTCGGCTGCGGCCACCATTGCGAAGATGAAGCCGAAGACAATCGGGAATACGGCGAGCGAGGTGAGCTGGCTGGCGTCCTGGATATTGTCGACGGATGAACCGACGGCTGCAAATATGGATGAGTATAGCAGGAAGCCGCACACAAGGAAGAGTGTCATGAGAGCCACGAGCGAGATTATGTGGCCTACGTCGCCGAGCATACCGACTGCCTGGATGATTTCTATCGACGAGGTGTCGCTCACCTGGTCAAAGTTGCCGCTCTGGACAGCGGTAACGTCAGCCATAGCGTCGGCAGGCATGAGTGCCGGCAGGAGGTAGGCCGACATCACGGCGAGTAGTATGCCCCATATAATAATCTGTGTCACAGCCACGAGCGCCACTCCGATAATCTTGCCCATCATGAGCTGGGCCGGCTTGACTGAGGAGACGACCACTTCGAGCACGCGGTTGCCCTTCTCCTCGATTATGGAGGTCATGACCATCTGGCCGTAGATGAGCAGGAACATGTAGAGAACGAATGTCATGCCTATGCCGACTGCGTAGCTGAACATTGAGGAGTTGCTCTCCTCGCTGTCCTTGTCGGCGCGGACTGTGGTGAGGCTGACGTTGCTCTTGACGCTTTCGAGAATCGTGTCGAGATTGTCGATGTCATACGCTTTCAGTCGGCGTGTCTCGATGATGTTGTTGACCTGGTCGGTGATACCTGTCTCTGTCCCTACCGACGAGGGGCCGTTAGCGTAGTATTTGAGGCCGACGCGGGGATTGTCGACGATGTTGGCAGGGATGACGAGGACGGCATCAGTGTTTTCGCGGGTCAGGGCCGAGTCGACGGTGGCGTCGGTGGCCGGACGGAATGTCAGTGACTCCGAGCTTTTGAGTTCGGGTAGAATCACGCCGCTGTTGTCGATGACTGCGACGGTTGTCGCCGAGGAGTCGACATAGTTCATGATGATTGCTGGGAGTGCCATCAGCACGAGCATCAGCACCGGCATAAGGATAGTGGTTATGATAAAGCTTTTTTTCTTGACGCGCTCCATGTACTCGCGCTCAATTACAATACCTATTTTTGACATAAGTGTTATGGTGCTATCGTTGGTTAATGTTATCGTTTGCTGTCCTCGTTGACGGCACGGATGAAGATGTCGTTCATCGAGGCGATGCTCTCGTTGAGTCCGGCGATAGTCACGGCATCATTGGCCACGGCTATTGCGTCGCGGAGCGAGGCATCGTCGTTGAGGTGGAAATTGAGTCGCTGTCGGCCCTGGGCGTCCGGGTCGAGCATGTTGAACTCTCCTGCGAGCGGGGTGAGCGACTCCATCAGCGCGCGCGGGTCCCCGGCGAATGTCAGGTCGTAGCGGTTTCCGAAGTACTGGCGGCGGATTTCCTCGACATTACCGCTGAGGATGTTGCGGCTCTTGTTGATGAGGGTGATATTGTCGCAGATCTCTTCGACTGACGACATGTTGTGGGTCGAGAAGATGACCGTCGAGCCTTCATCCTTAAGCTTAAGGATTTCCTCTTTGAGAAGTGAGGCGTTGATAGGGTCGAAGCCGGAAAACGGCTCGTCGAAAATCAGGAGTTTCGGGCGGTGGAGGACAGTGATGATGAACTGGACTTTCTGGGCCATGCCTTTGGAGAGCTCCTCGACTTTCTTGTCCCACCACGAGAGGATGTCGAACTTTTCAAACCAGCGGCGCAGCTCGTGGACGGCATCCTGCTTGGAAAGGCCTTTAAGGCGGGCGAAGAACACAGCCTGCTCTCCGACCTTCATCTTTTTATATAGGCCGCGCTCTTCGGGGAGATATCCGATGTGCTCGACGTCGGCCTGGGTGAGCTGGTGTCCCTCGAAGAGGACTTGGCCACTGTCGGGGGCGGTGATGTGGTTGATGATTCTTATTAGTGTGGTCTTGCCTGCGCCGTTAGGGCCGAGGAGACCGTAGACCTTCCCTTGGGGAACCGACAGGGAGACGTCATCGAGAGCAAGATGTGAGGAGTATGCTTTGCTGACGTTTTCGACTTGAAGTATATCCATTTCAGATGTTTTCGTGATAAAAATATGGTTTATTGTTTCTACGTTTGACGCAAAAATATTAAAAAAGTTTCAAGGGGGTGCAACTTTTTTCAAAAAATTACGTCTAACGAAGTGAAAACCGAATAACAAGACGCAAATATGGCACTCTCAACCGAAAAGGAATCACGATTTATGGCGATTGTCAAAGATAACCGCCAGCTCCTTTACAAGGTGTGCTATATGTATGCGACAGACCGTGACCATTTCCAGGACCTCTACCAGGAGATACTTGCCAACATCTGGGAGGGGATTGACTCCTTCCGCGGAGGCTCACAGGTGTCGACCTGGCTTTACCGTACAGCAATCAACACCTGCGTGACTTTCTTCAGGCGCCACCGCCGCCACTCCTCCGAGATGACCTCGCTGGACCTTGCGGCAGAGCTGGTGGCTGACGACGACAGGCGTTCCGAGCAGTTGAAGGAGATGTACCGCCTCATCTCGCAGCT
>CAJUIX010000032.1:0-17014 GCA_910586665.1 uncultured Duncaniella sp. | reverse complement strand
GCTGTCATCGGTCTTATTATAGGTCTGGTTGTCAATCATCGTGCCACGATGATACGACGACAGGCGTTCCGAGCAGTTGAAGGAGATGTACCGCCTCATCTCGCAGCTGTCAAAAATCGACAAGGCTATAATCCTTATGTGGCTTGACGAGAGAAGCTACGACGAGATAGCCGAGGTGACAGGTTTCAGCCGCAACAATGTGGCCACGCGCCTCAGGCGCATTAAGCAGCGCTTGGTCGAGGAGGGCAAGCGTGAGGACTGAGAAAACAGATAAGAACACTAACAGTAGAATCACAGAATCATGAATATAGACGAACTTAAAAATAACTGGAATTCGCTTGATTTCTCGTCAACCGGACATTTGGATGACGAGCGCGAGATTTGCCGACAGGTCGAGAGCGGGCGTGTCACGACTCTCCGCGACCGTCTCGGTGACATAAGCCTACGTCTGTCGCTGCTATGCCTGGCGGCGCTCTTCCTCATGGTTCCGTATATTCATGAGGCATTGCTTATGGCGGTTTTGGCGATGGGTTTCTTCATCTTCATGGCTGTTATGCACTATATCATGTATCGCCGTGTGAGCCGTGTGAATTTTTCAAAAATGACGGTCAAGGATGCCATAATAACCGTGAGCAACATCAACCGTGAAAGAATCCGCCAGCGTGCAATCGGCATGGCACTCGGCATACCGCTTGTGTGCTACATGATTTTCACCATTACCTCTATATTCGGCCACTATTCGATCTATGGCTGTGTCGCGGGTGCTGTCATCGGTCTTATTATAGGTCTGGTTGTCAATCATCGTGCCACGATGATACTCCGCGAGCTGCGTCAGCAGTTCGAGCAGGAGTGAGAGCCGCGTCGTATCAGAGGCGCGCGAAAAAGAACCACGGACTATAAAAATTTAGACTGTCTCTGTGGGAATATTCCCGAAAAGTGAGTAAATTTGCGGTGAACTCACGAAGCATTTCAACATTTCACTGCAATGAACAACAAAAGTCTTGTATCAATAAGCGACATAGGACGCGACGAGATCCTTTCGCTGCTTGACATGGCCCGTCGTTTTGAAGAGAACCCCAACCGCCGCCTGCTCGAGGGACGGGTGGTAGCCACATTGTTTTTCGAACCGTCGACCCGTACGCGCCTGAGCTTTGAGACAGCCGTCAACCGCCTCGGAGGCCGTGTGATAGGTTTCTCGGATGCCAATACCACAAGCTCGTCGAAGGGTGAGACTCTGAAGGATACCATAAAGATGGTCAGCAACTATGTCGACCTCATCGTCATGCGTCACTATCTCGAGGGAGCCGCGCGCTATGCGTCGGAAGTGACCGATGTCCCCATTATAAATGCCGGCGACGGTGCCAACCAGCACCCCTCGCAGACCATGCTCGACCTCTATTCGATTTATAAGACCCAGGGGACTCTTGAGAATCTGACCATAACCCTTGTCGGAGACTTGAAATACGGGCGCACCGTCCATTCGCTCATCATGGCTATGAGATATTTCAACCCGACGTTCCGCTTTGTTGCCTGCAAGGAACTGGGCATGCCGACAGAATATAAAGTGTTCTGTGATGAAAACGGCATCCGCTACAGCGAGCATACCGACTTCTCGCCGGAGGTGATTAACAGCAGTGATATTATCTATATGACCCGCGTGCAGCGTGAGCGCTTCGCCGATATCATGGAATATGAGAGGGTGAAGGACCTCTACAACCTCAACAATTCGATGCTGGCGGACGCACGCGAGAATATGCGCATACTCCATCCACTGCCGAGGGTCAACGAAATCTCGCAGGATGTCGATGACAACCCCCACGCATATTATTTCGACCAGGCCCGCAACGGACTCTACGCGCGCCAGGCCATTATCTGCCGTGCTCTCGGAATCGAGGCATGACAGAGAGGTTAATAAAAGTAAGCAACAAACAATCGTCACGAACTAAGATATGACTGTTTCAAAGCAAGAACTTGCCGTGGCCGCTCTCCGCAACGGCACCGTCATTGACCATATCCCCTCCGCATCACTGTTCAAGGCCGTGAAGATTCTCGGTATCGAGAAGCTTGGCGGCGCGGTCACTATCGGTAATAACCTGGATAGCAAGAAGCTTGGGAAAAAGGGTATTATTAAGGTGGCCGATGTATTTTTCCCCGAATCGACGCTCAACCGCATAGCCCTCATAGCGCCGTCGGCAGTAGTCAATATCATAAAGGACTACGAAGTGGTCGAGAAATTTCCTGTCACGCTGCCTGATACGATTGTGGGTATAGTCAAATGCGGTAATCCCAAATGTATAACCAACAATGAGCCGATGCGCACCCGTTTCCACGTCATTGACCGTGAGGATGTCACAATCAGCTGTCACTACTGCTCGCAGGCCGTCAAGAGCATTGACGCAAAAATCATATAAGAGAAAGGAATTATGAAGGTATCCTGGAAACCGGGAACGATGATTTATCCGCTGCCGGCGGTACTGGTCAGTTGTGGCAATGAGGAGCAGAGCAACATCTTCACTGTCAGCTGGGTGGGGACGGTGTGCACGAATCCGCCCATGTGCTATATCTCAGTGCGTCCCGAGCGCTTCTCTTATCCGCTAATCAAGGAGCAGATGGAGTTCACCCTCAATCTGACCACCGCTTCGATGGCCCGCGCGACAGACTGGGCGGGTGTCCGTTCAGGCCGTGACTATGATAAGTGGAAGGAGACGGGACTGACCCCTGTCAAGGGAGAAAAGGTGTCGTGCCCCTACATAGCCGAGGCACCTGTGTGTATCGAGTGCCGCGTGAAGGAAATCGTGCACCTCGGGAGCCACGATATGTTTCTTGCCGATGTGGTCAATGTCCTTGCCGAGGACGGTCTCATCGACCCGCAGACCGGGGCTTTCGACCTTGGCGCGGCAGGCCTTATCAGCTATACCCACGGGCATTATTTCGAGCAGGGAGCCGAAATCGGCCATTTCGGGTGGAGCGTCAAGAAAAAATAATGAATAAATCAGATTAATCAATAAATTAATTCAATGAAAGAGGACAAAGTTATCTTCGACATTATCGAGCGTGAGCATCAGCGCCAGAAAAAAGGAATAGAGCTGATTGCCTCCGAAAATTTCGTCAGTGAGCAGGTGATGCGCGCTATGGGTTCGTGTCTCACCAACAAATATGCCGAAGGCTATCCCGGCCACCGTTACTATGGCGGTTGCGAGGTTGTCGACGAGGCTGAAAGTATCGCCATTGAGCGCCTGAAAAGCCTGTTCGGGGCAAAGTGGGCCAACGTGCAGCCCCATTCCGGCGCCCAGGCCAACATGGCCGTGTTTATGGCATGTCTCAACCCCGGCGACAAGTTCCTCGGTCTGAACCTCAGCCACGGAGGCCACCTTTCGCACGGAAGCCCTGTCAATTTCTCAGGCCTTATGTTCCAGGCTCTCGAATATAATGTGGACCGCGAGACCGGCCGTGTCGACTACGAGCAGATGGAAGAGGTGGCACGCCGCGAGCGTCCGCGTCTGATTATCGGTGGCGCGAGCGCCTACAGCCGCGAGTGGGACTACGCACGCATGCGTCGCCTCGCCGACGAGATTGGTGCTATCTTCATGGTCGATATGGCTCACCCCGCCGGACTTATTGCTGCCGGGCTGCTTGACAACCCTGTGAAATATGCACATATTGTGACTACTACAACCCACAAGACCCTCCGCGGTCCGCGCGGCGGCGTAATCATGATGGGTGAGGACTTCGAGAATCCGTGGGGCAAGACTACTCCCAAGGGTGTTGTCAAGATGATGTCGCAGTTGCTTGACTCTGCCGTGTTCCCCGGTGTCCAGGGCGGTCCGCTCGAGCATGTGATTGCAGCCAAGGCCGTTGCCTTTGGCGAGGCTCTCCAGCCTGAGTTCCGCGAATATCAGCTTCAGGTTAAGAAAAATGCAGCTGTCCTCGCAGGTGCCCTCCTCGACATGGGCTATAACATTGTATCGGGCGGCACTGACAACCACTGCATCCTCGTTGACCTCCGCAGTAAGTTCCCCGAGCTTACCGGCAAGGTGGCAGAGAAGGCACTTGTACTTGCCGACATTACTGCCAACAAGAACATGGTCCCCTTCGACTCCCGCAGCCCCTTCCAGACCTCCGGCATCCGTCTCGGCACACCTGCAATCACCACCCGTGGCGCCAAGGAGCCGCTCATGCTTGAGATTGCAGAGATGATTGACACAGTGCTCCGCAATCCGGAGTCGGCTGAGAACATTGCCGCTGTCCGCGCCAAGGTCAATGCCACCATGCAGCCTTATCCGATGTTTGCGTACTAACGTATACCTATAATATATCTAATAATATAAGGATGCCATGACGTTACGTCATGGCATCCTTATATTATTTCCGAATTATAATCTTATTGCATATCTATCTGTGTAGAGGAAACATATCTGTCTTTTAATATTATGGACGTGACCATCGCAACAATTAAAGTAAAAAAGGCAATTCCAATAAAAGACATGTGTAAACCATAATTTTTACCTACAAATCCGATTATTACTGGGCCTATGAGTATGCCTGAATATCCGAGAGCGTTAATTAGACTAATAATGTTGTGTACAGCCATTCCTTTTATGTGTGCTGCGAAGGACACGAGCTGGGGAACAACATTGGCGGCCCCGCAACCTACCATCGCAAAGCCAACAGCAGAAGCAATAGAGTTATTGACAGATACTACTGTTATGAAGCCGACGGTAATGAGTAATGCCCCTCCTGCGACAACAATTCTCCGCCCTAATCTATCGACAATCTTGTCACCGCATAGCCTAAAAATTGTCATTGCTACGGCGAAAGCTGTGTAGAAAAATCCGGCTACGGACATGTCGACGCCACGTTCCTGACTGACAAATATTGCCGACCAACCCATTACAACACCCTCCGAGGCATACATTATAAAGCATAGCAATCCAACCACAATAACCATAGGCGGAATATATAATTTGCTTTTTTTCGGTCTCTCAACAGGCACGTCTGTCTCAAGTTCTTCTTTCGGCAACAAATCCCTGCATCCGAATATCATCGCAAGCAAAGTTGACACCATGCAAATGACAACTGCCCACTTGGGAATAATCCCCAAAGTAAACAACACGCTCATTGCACCTGCTCCAATCAATGTCCCAAGTGAATAACCGCCATGAAAACCAGACATAAGATGCCGCCCCGTCTTGCGCTCGATGACAACGCCATTCATGTTTGCTGCAACATCAATGGTTATGGTGCAGCCTCCAAAAATCATAAGCATCACACCTGTCAGCCATACATTTATAAGCAGGCTTATCGTTAATAATGCAAATGCCATCAGTAATCCTGACACATAAATGACTTTCTTAGCACCATAACGATTTACAAGAAAGCCGGAAAGCGGAAGGGCGCAGATAGAGCCAAACCCACTGCATAGCATTAGCAATCCGAGAGTGCCTTCATCTATTGCAAAAACACTTTTTACATATGGAACAAGCGGTGCCCACGCTGCCTCGAGAACTCCTATTACCATAAAAGCGACGCGATTAGCGACAAGTAAATGCTTATGTTGTTGGTGGAGTATATTCATCTTATTTGTTTGTGGTCTGTTTGAAATCTGTGTCTTCCGCTGACCAAGGCTGCCATTTACACTCTCCGACTTTCATTTCAGAGAATCGTGCGGTGAATGAATTGTCAACCGGACTTGCCGCATATATTCCGAAGGAGATTTCTCCATCTCCTTTGTCTAAGTGAAAAGTGCGCATTTGGTGAAAGGTTATACCGTCAGTACTCGTTTCGATATAATAGTCACTTCCTCGACGGCTAAGACGATACCACATTTCTTTTATGGATGAAGGTATGTCATGTGTGGCCCAGTCGGAATATCCGTTGTTTGTCACAACACTACCCAGCCTTTGATATTCCTCATTCTCGTATTCAATTGACGCTTTCATCCAGTTATCGCTGTCGAGATAGATTGCTATACCGCATTGGTCAAACAGAGCTGAACTGTTGAACGATGTCTTCACGGTGAAAGAAAACAATTTGTTGGAAGTTCTCATTTGTAGCACCGGGGCATTGTCATTACTGAACCCATAATAGGTGCGCTGCCACAGGTCGGTGTGAGGTTCTGAAACAATTGTAATAAGAGAGTCCGTGATTGTGAATTGTTCGGGTTCACGAATCCAGAATAAGTTTTCAGCCACAAATGGCTTCAGGATTGTGTCGTTTTTTCCCATATTCGATTTGTCAGTTTTTATGGATTGTTGTTTATGCTCATTCCGACATGGCAATAGGGCACATGCGAGCAGTGACAACACCGTGATTATTGAGTTTGGAAGATTTTAATTAATTTTGTGATGCAAAATTACTGCGGAATCTTCATCCCGGCAATAGTTAATTTTAGCCATTTTGTATCAATGGATATAGAGAATAAGTTTAAGAATAGATTACTTTCTCAGGCTGGGTTAGGCCATACAGACCATAAATCCCGCCTGATTGAATATTGCCACAATGCTAAAATCATAGCGAAGGTCCAAGGTGGGATAGCTGTAATATCTGATTTCGTCGAGAATCGATGTTATATATATTCCGGATATTTTGGCCGTTGTATTGGAATTAGTCCTTATACTGAGACTGAATCCGCTTTTGAGGACATCATATTCTCGTTGGTGGACCATAAGGATTTACTTGACCGACATGTGCTTGAACTTAGATTCATAGAGTTTATAAAATCGGTTCAGAGCGACAAGAGAAATGACTTCATACAATCAAGTAAGTTAAACTTGAGATATGATGGGCGTGATTTCCCGATTATTCATCAAGGCCGTTATCTTGAAGTGACTACAACCGGCAATATCAATATCGGTCTTTGTACATATATGCCGATAGGTGTGTGCCGCAGTAATGATTTCGAGGGCGAAATTATAAATCTAACCACGGGGGAAATCATAGGTTCTGACTTATTGAACAGTATCAGTAACAATATTCTTTCGTCGAGAGAAAAGGAGGTGCTTGCCTTACTCTCAAAGGGTATGTCAAGTAAACAGATTTCGACCACATTGTGCATTTCATTGAATACGGTTTACCGTCACCGACAAAACATACTCTCACGTTTGAATGTCGCCAATACAGCGGAAGCGGTTAAAATAGGATTGAAGATGGGGCTAATATAGCTTCAGCTATAATATGTTATTAGTACGATTTATTTTAATAATAATTAATTCAATTAGTTGTGTGCAAAACAAATAAATTACCGTTTATATTATCAGCACTCGCCGCGCTCTTATGCGGCATGGGTGCCGTAGCCGAAGCTCCAGGACTCCGGGAGGTGTTTGACATACATGCCAAGTGCGGCAGGGCTATAGTGGCCGGTGACATTCCGGGTGGCAAGAGGGTCATGATTCCGATTACCGGCGGAGAGGTGAGCGGCGAACTGAAAGCAAGGATTATCCCGGGTGGCGCCGATTATCAGATGGTCGACACTCTCTGCGGACGTGTGGAGTACAAGGCCGTTTACACTCTGCTGACCGAGGACTCCACATATATTAATGTAACAAACTTAGGAGTCAGCAGCAATGCCGGCGGTAAGAATTATTTTGTTACGAGTCCGAAGTTTGAAGCGGATGTCAATTCTCCTTACGGCTGGCTCAATGACAGGATTTTCGTCTGTCGCCCTGTCAGATTCGAGCCTGACGGGATAGTGCTCCGTGTTTGGGTGGTAGAATAAAGAATCAGGCAGCGGCATATGCCGCTGCCTGATTCTTTATTGGTTTTACAAGGACTTTATTTCTTCTCTTTAAGAAGGTCGCGGATCTCGGTGAGGAGCACCTCTTCTTTCGTAGGCTCGGGCGCGGCTTCGGGAGCAGCTGGTTCCTCCTCCTTGCGCTTGAGCTGGTTGATGGCCTTGATTGCGACAAAGATACAGAAGGCTACGATGAGGAAGTCGACGATGGTCTGAATCCATGTTCCCCAGTTGAGCGACACTTCGGGCTTCAATACTTCCTGGGTGGTGCCGTCGATGACCGCCTGCTGGATAACAAATTTATAATCAGTGAAATTCATGCCGCCGGTGGCCACGCCGACAAGAGGCATGATTATGTCGTCGACGAGCGACGAGATGATTTTGCCGAAAGCGGCACCGATTACAACGCCGACTGCCATGTCGATTACATTGCCACGCATGGCAAACTCCTTGAATTCTTTAATGAATGACATAATATAAATAGTACAAGTATGTGGATATTAATTTGTCTTTTTAATTTGTAGGTTCTGCGTCAGGCGCAAAGGTAGTAAGAATTTTTAAACATGCTCGTATAAAAAAACATCTTATTTCTACATTTATGGAGCTTTATTTAGCTTTTTTATATAAAATAGAGCAAAAAACGCCAATTTTATTTTCATATATGCCCTCAAAAATTCAAAAAAAAATACTAACTTTGTGGCGGTTTTAGAAAGGCGTCGAAATGACGCTCGGATTGAAGGCTCTGCCGGTGACGGCAACCCCTCATGATTTCAATTTTCAATAGGAAAATAATTTAACAACCCAATTTTTTTATAAAGATTATGACAAAAATAGGTATTAATGGATTTGGCCGTATCGGTCGGTTCGTGTTCCGTGCTTCAACCAAGCGCGATGACATCGAGGTAGTTGCAATCAATGACCTCCTTCCCGTTGACTACATGGCATACATGCTCAAGTATGACACTATGCACGGCAAATTTGACGGCACAGTTGATTACGATCTCGAGAAGAGCCTTCTTATCGTCAATGGCAAGGCCATCCGCGTTACCGCATGCAAAAATCCCGCTGAAATTGGCTGGGGTGCAGTAGGTGCAGAGTATGTTGTTGAGTCTACAGGTCTCTTCCTTACTAAGGAAAAAGCCCAGGCCCACATCGAAGCCGGCGCAAAATATGTAGTTATGTCAGCTCCCTCGAAGGACGATACCCCCATGTTCGTTTGCGGTGTTAACCAGGACAAGTATGTGAAGGGTACCCAGTTCGTATCTAACGCTTCTTGCACCACCAACTGTCTTGCTCCTATCACCAAGGTGCTCAACGACAAGTTCGGCGTTGTTGAAGGCCTCATGACTACAGTTCACTCTACCACAGCTACCCAGAAGACTGTCGACGGTCCCTCTATGAAGGACTGGCGCGGTGGCCGTGCTGCTTCCGGCAACATCATCCCCTCTTCAACCGGCGCTGCCAAGGCTGTAGGCAAAGTTATCCCCGAGCTCAACGGTAAGCTCACCGGTATGTCAATGCGTGTCCCCACCCTCGACGTATCTGTAGTTGACCTCACTGTCAACCTCGCCAAGCCCGCTACTTACGAGGAAATCTGCGCTGCCATGAAGGAAGCTTCTGAGGGCGAACTCAAGGGTATCCTCGGCTACACTGAGGACGCAGTCGTATCAAGCGACTTCCTCGGCTGCCCCCTCACCTCGATCTTCGACGCAAAGGCAGGTATCCAGCTTACTCCTACTTTCGTTAAGGTTGTTTCTTGGTATGACAACGAGATTGGTTACTCTAACAAGGTTCTCGACCTCATCGCCCACATGAAGAAAGTAAACGGCTAATCATTAGCGCGTACAACTTCATAAGAAATATCGTCCCCGCAGGTGCAAATCTGCGGGGACGATTGTTGTTATAGAGTGTGTCACGACGTTTTTTCATAAAAATGTAATGTATGTGATTTGTATGAGATAAATATAAGTGATACTTTTGCGCCGTAAAAACAACATATCAATCTATGACTAAAGACATAACACCAAGGGAAGGTCTCACGAGGGAACAGGTGGAGGAGAGCCGCCGGATTCATGGTTCGAATATGCTCACGCCTCCTGCGGAAGAGTCGCTTTGGAAGCTCTTTCTCGACAAGTTCAAGGATCCGCTGATTATTGTCCTGCTTATGGCGGGAGCATTGTCAATCCTGATTTCATTATACGAATATTTCAAACTCGGGCAGGGTGCCACGGTCTTTTTTGAGCCGGCCGGCATATTCATGGCTATATTTCTTGCCACAGGATTGTCGTTTTATTTCGAGAAGAAGGCTGAGGACGAGTTCAAGATCCTCAACCAGGTCAATGACGATGAGGCTGTCCAGGTGATTCGTGACGGCAATCCCACGCAGATTGCCAAGAGAGATGTTGTAGTCGGTGATATTCTTATTCTAAATACCGGCGAGGAAATTCCTGCAGATGCCCGCTTGCTCGAGGCCACGCATCTGAACATCGACGAGTCGACTCTGACAGGGGAGCCTATGGCGTCGAAGACCACTGACCCGAAGCACTTCGACCCGGAGGCGACATTCCCCTCGGACCATGTGATGCGCGGGACGCGCGTCATGGAGGGGCACGGCTTGGCAGAGGTCTATGCAGTCGGTGATGCTACGGAGAATGGCAAGGTCTATGAGGCCGCGCATATTGACGACGGCACAAAAACCCCGCTCTCGGAGCAGCTTGAACGCCTCGGGGCGCTTGTCACGAAGGGTAGCTATATTATAGGTGGCGCGGTGATTCTCGGTCGTGTCGTCATGTATCTGCTCGGCAATGCGGAGTTTGATGTCATGGCTTTCATAGCGTATTTTTTACAGACGATAATGATTGCTGTCACGTTGGTTGTCGTGTCGGTGCCCGAGGGCTTGCCGATGGCTGTGACGCTGAGTCTTGCCTACAGTATGCGCCGTATGTTGAAGACCAACAACCTCGTCCGCAAGATGCATGCCTGTGAGACAATGGGCGCTACCACCGTTATTTGCACGGACAAGACCGGCACGCTGACGCAGAACCAGATGCGTGTGTCGGAGACTGATTTTTATGGTTTGAAGGACCAGAAACTTGGCGAGGATGCTGAGAGCCGGCTGATTGAGGCCGCTATCGCTGTCAACTCCACTGCGCAGCTTGACCTGTCGGATGCCTCTCATCCTACCGTGCTCGGTAATCCTACTGAGGGCGCGCTTCTGTTGTGGCTGAGGGACAATGGTGTCGACTATCGGGCGCTCCGTGAGAAGGCTAAGGTGGTGCGGGAGCTGCCGTTTACGACCGAGAGAAAATATATGGCCACTGTCGTTGCCGATGAGTCAGGGGCGGAGCGGCTCTTTGTCAAGGGTGCGCCTGAGATTGTGCTTGCAATGTGCAAGCGTGTGAGCAACGACGTCGACCGGGCTTCGATTGCGGAAACCCTGCTGGGCTATCAGGAGAAGGCCATGCGCACGCTCGGTTTCGCAAGCTGCAAGCTGCCTGCCGATGTGGAAGGTATCACTGAAAATGGTGTCGATGCGTCGGATCTTGAATTCATGGGTGTTGTCGCGATTGCCGACCCGGTGCGTGGCGATGTCCCGGACGCCATCTCTGAGTGTCTCGATGCCGGAATTGCAATAAAGATTGTGACGGGCGACACTCCTGCCACCGCCCGTGAGATAGGGCGTCAGATAGGCCTTTGGTCTGAGAACGATGGCGAAAGAAACATTATCACCGGCCCCGAATTTGGTGAATTGACCGATGAAGAACTCGCCGAGAGGGTGGAGGACTTGAAAATTATAGCCCGCGCCCGTCCTATGGATAAAAGACGGCTTGTTGAAGCCCTTCAAAAGCGGAATCATGTGGTAGCTGTGACAGGCGATGGTACGAATGACGCCCCGGCTCTCAAAGCTGCCAATGTCGGTCTCTCGATGGGCGACGGAACATCGGTGGCCAAGGAGGCAAGCGACATCACGATTATCGATAATTCATTTGCCTCGATTGGCCGCGCGGTGATGTGGGGCCGCTCACTGTATCAGAATCTTCAGAGATTCATCTTGTTCCAGCTCACGGTCAATGTCGTGGCCTGCCTTGTCGTGCTCGTCGGAGCTTTCATGGGTACTGAGTCGCCTCTGACTGTGACACAGATGCTTTGGGTGAACCTCATCATGGATACATTCGCATCAATGGCTCTGTCGTCCCTTCCACCTTCACGCTCGGTCATGGATGCGAAGCCTCGCGATAGGAACAGCTTCATCATCACCGGCTCGATGTGGCGCTTCATTGGGGGGACAGGTCTGCTGTTCACTGCCATAGTCCTTGCGCTGGTCTATGTGTTCGAACATGCCGAGGTCACCTCGTTGGCTGATTTGCTAAATATACACATCGGAGCCAAGCAGGGATTGTCGCCCTATGAGCTTTCGATAATCTTCACCACCTTTGTGATGCTTCAGTTCTGGAATCTGTTCAATGCCCGCGCGTATGCCACACATCGAAGTGCCTTCCACCTAAATAAATGCGGTGAGTTTTTAATAATCTCGCTCGTTATCTTTATCGGGCAGGTGGTGATTATCAGCCTTGGAGGTGAATTTTTCAATGTTGTCCCGCTCAAAATTGAGGACTGGATTATTATCATAGCCTCTACCTCCTTCGTCTTATGGATAGGTGAGCTTGGGCGAACAATCTCACGCATGACCAAAACCGTCTGAGCCATTTGTAGGTAGACTTGCAGGTAAAAAAACGTTAAAACCTCGAATAATCACCAAAAATAACCAATTTTGGTGATTATTTTTTATATATTTGCAAGTGAGAGTATTATATAGTTGCATATAGGCATAATTCTTCATATTATGAATAAGTTTCTAGTTCCTTTTGTTGTATGTGTTTCTATTGGGTTGTTCGCTTGTTCCACCCAGCAGCGTGAGACAGTTCCTGCCGAGCATGACTATCGTGTTGATGCAGAGGTTATGGCTCAGTTTGTTGATGTGGACAGGTCGACAGGCCTATATTTCATTAACCCTGACAAAAAATTCAATGCTGTTGACTATGTGTTTGCATACAGTCAGGAGGAACTGATGTCTGTCAGCCCGGGTAATCGCAGCCGTTTTCTTAAAGAAATGGAGGAGGTCAACAAAGTCCTTTCAGTAATGAGGAAGTCGGCGGGAGTGAGTGCCCTGCTGTATACGACCATGACTTCCAATTATGCAAGGCTCGGAGGCGGGGATAGTGACATTAAGGTTGAAAAGCAGGCTAAGGCGCCGTCACGACGGTCGCATATCGTAAGTCTTGACATTGTGGGTGACCGTGGAGTGGACTCGTCAGCTTTTCGGGCATTGGACGGTATGACTCTATCTGTAAGCTCGGCAGGCTCCTCGATGTTTTATCTGTCGATGGTGAACTTGGTTGACGGTGACGATAGAGATGCCGCATCGATGGTTATCTCTGGTGTTAACATGCCTTCATGCTATGGCAACTATTCAATATCGGTCCCTGAAATTTCTGATCGATGGGTCAGTATGAAAGGCTCGAACATTATCGGAGACGGGACAGTCTTGATTTCGCTGTCTGAATAAAAGGGGGTTATTCTGAATGTTAGTTGGTATATTTATTAATGATTGTCAGTCAGGCGTCTTGAGGAGCACGGAGCGAAGGTCATTGCGGGAGAGTACTCGGATTTCTGTCGGGGTGTAATCAATCAGGCCTCGCTCTTTCATGCTGTCGAGTGTGCTGATGAAGGATGAGCGCTGCACTCCGAAGAGGGTATAGAGGTCACGATGACGGCAGGCAAGGGTCACATCCTTTGCGTCACGTTGGGTAAGGGCTATAATCCAAAATGCGATACGCTCTTCGAGTGAGCCTGACGTCAGCGAAAGTACTCCGTCAATAGCTTTCTGGGCGTTGGTCGAAATGTAGTTGAGATAGTTGAATAGGCAGACCTCGTCAGAACGGATGATGTTGATGAAGTCATTCTTCTCAATCTGCATGATTGATACGGTGTCGATTGCCACTACGGTGGCGGGGTAGAGGGTGTTGCGGCCAAATAGGAAATCTGGCGATACCACAGTCGGAGCCTCGAGGGTCTGGCACACGATAAAACGGTCGGTACTGTTGCGGACTGTGAGGCGCACGCTGCCCCCAATGACAAACATCATGCGTGTGCACGGATCCCCTGCTTCAATAATTTTCTCGCCCGGAAGGTATTTTGAAAAGGCAAGACGGGTATTGCCTACGATTTCCGATATGCGGTTGTAGCTTACCCCGTTGAAGAGGGGGAGTACCATTAAATTTTCGTACATGCTGTTAAGTGCCATAGCTCTACCTTATAAATAATAGTTGATAGGGGGTATAAATGAACTACCCTATGTTATATATTAACGTAATTTGGGAGATTTTAGTTTTTATCCCGGCCTTATATTGCACCTTTGCGGGCCTTGAAATATAACTGGGCTGAGTTGATGGTATTCTGCCAGGCAACGTAGGCCGCCGGTGCTACGGATGACACCGGGTTCAGGTAGGTCAGGGCCATCCATATCGCAAGCACGGTATTTTTTTGTCCGAGTCCCTGTGCTCCTGCGATCTTGTCGCCGCAGCGGCGCCCGATTTTACGCCCTATCCAGAACTGTCCGCAGCATACGACTCCTGAGAGCAGTGCGAGAAGCAACATTTCGGGAACGGCTTCGGCCGGTTCATCCATGACAAAGCTTACGGCGCGCCCGACAACGATGAAGAGCGAGACGGCCCAAATGTAGAATGACACAGACTGCCGTTCCGCCACGGCGCGGTGGAGTCTGGGTGCAAACCTGAGCGCGAGCAGCGCAAGTATGAGCGGAAGAATGATTAGCGGCATCACTTTTAATGATATGGTCGAAAGTGTAGCCATGAAGGGAACATCTCCTCCCGAACCCATAAGGGTGAAAAACACCGGGGCGAGAATTGCCACGGTCAGATTCGATATGATTGAGAATGTGGCCAGGCGGGGGACGCTTCCCCCGAGCATCCCAGTGATTACCGGGGCGGCGGTGGCGGTAGGGCAGAAGACGCAGATGAATGTCCCCTGCGCCAGGTCATCGCCGAGCGGCAGAAGGCAGAAGTAGACGGCCACAGCCCCCAGAATCTGCACGGTGAGAAGCCCCCAGGAGAGGCCGGTTATGCGGAACTCTCTCGGCTTTACGCGGCAGAAGGTGATAAACAGCATGATAAAGATAAGATATGGGGCTAGGAATTCGATTCGTCCCATAAAATCATGGAACAATATCCCGGCAGCCATTGCGATAGGCAACATCCAGGGCTTCAGGCGCTGGCGCAGAACTGACATTTTCATAAATGTAAATTTTTAAGCTGCAAAATTACGAATTTCCTATGTCTGTTGTCCGATAGAGGGGTAAAAAATATACTATCCGATTATGTTTACACAATTTAGTAATAATTCTTTGCCTAATTCATCTATTTTTCTGAAATTTGTCCGATATTAACAAAATAAAAACCGACAAGCATTAAATGTCCAATATCCTGAAAATCTCACTTTGCTTACTGATTGCTTCTCTCCCCGGAGTTATGGCTAATTGTGCGGTTGTCGTAGATTCAATCTTGGGATTGCCACTTCCGAAAGCTTCTATATTTGATAAGAAGGGGAACCTCGTGGGAATATGTTCTGATGACGGGGTGGTGCCCGATATTCCCTTGTCCCACTATCCGATTACCATAACATGTCTCGGATATGAGGATGCCGTGGCCGTAAGGCCCTCTGACAGGAAGATTGCGCTGAAGGAGGCCGCCTACGATCTCCCGGAGGTGGTGGTCAAGTCGGGGAAGCGCGAGGTGCTTCATCTTTTAGGCTATGTGAGGGAATACTCTACCCTGACCACCTATACAGATACCGTTTTTCTGTTTCGGGAGAAGGCCATAGACTTTATGGTGCCGTCAAAGAGTGTTAAGAAGTATCATGGCTGGACAATGCCGCGAGTGCTCGCTTCGAAATCATATTATCATTTTTCTAACTATGAAGGTCTTGACAGTGTCAGCGACTTTTTCAATCAGCATTTTTCGTGGTCTGACTGGGTGGGAATAGTGAGTGCTGTCAATCTACCTCCTAAATTGTTGAGGAATAATATGGCCACTGATACAGTGTTTGGCCGCTACGGCGCTGTGTCAATCTGGAAAAGGAACAATAGCGACATAAGCCTGGATGTCGACGCCCTCGCGGATACTGTTAACCATAAATGGACTTCGAAGCTATCATCGTTTCTTAGCGACAAGGTCCAATTCAACAAGTTCAATCTGAAATATACATTTTCCGATGTGTAGGAGAGCGCTATTCTTGCCGATAACTTTTCAATGATGTCAGTGAGCATCGAATCAACCGGGAAGGGGCGTAACCTGCTCCGCCTGTTTAATAGCTATGATAAGGTCGATGTGAATACATATGCGGAAATATATATCACTGATAAGAAATATATAAGCAAGTCCGAGGCAAGGAAGTGGGAGAATAATCCGGCAGACATGGATAAGATTGAACTTCGGCCACCTACATACGTTTCGGCCCTGCAGCCGTCGGTCCAGACTATTGTCGACAGGGTAAACACCATTGACCATACGCAGCTTCGGATAGATAAGGAGCCTGACCGAAGGTATATATCGACGAGGAAACCTCATCGGACCGGCATTTTGGGCCTTCTGAAATCAGTGTTAAAGAAATAAATGCTTATTTAGACAAGTCTTATGGCAGATAATTATCTTGAAAAGAGGATGGAGGAATATCGTGCGGGCAAGTTGGCTCCAAAGGTGCGTCGCGTGGTTCATACGTCGTCAGCTCCCGTGGATGGTGCATTGATATTAAACTTCCCCATGCTTAATGTTGTCATTATAGGTGGAGGTATTGCGCTCCTGTCAGAAACCGTGAGGCGTTTCAGAAGTGTCGGGGCTCGGGTGGCTATCTGCCATTCGGACAAGAGACTGTGCACTCCACTGGCACAGAGTTGCAGCTGTCGTTACTATCCTTTTGATGAGAATGACGCGTCGCGTCGTGAAGCTGTACTGGCTGACGTCGAAGAGCGTTGGGGTGGGGTAGACGTTGCTGTCGACCTCCGGGAATGTCAGGACGAGGAGGTCGCGCGGGAGATGGCTGAAAATATGGCCATGCTCACAGTAATCCACTCGCATCCCCGCTTAGCCATCGAAGGCTCGTATGAATTCGGGCTTTAGGAAGCGTGATTTCCGCCTCGCCACTCTGCCTCCCGTGCACGGCAGACGCATCTTAAATAACCTTAACGGCTGTTGACCAATAAAAACCGGT
>CAJUIX010000031.1 GCA_910586665.1 uncultured Duncaniella sp. | reverse complement strand
CCGCGAATCGGATTCGCGGCCTGTCTCTCTCTTTTGTATGGGATATTGCTATGGAATATGTTGGTTTGGTCTTTGAGTGGGGTCAGCTGCGGGTGTAGGTGACGCTGTAGGTGGAGTTGCCCTTGTCGTCCGTGACATAATAGTTGGAGCTTGAAGAACTGCTACTGCTTTTTGAGTTAGCGCGCTTCTGTGCTGCCTTCTGACGGGCTACAGCCGCTTCCTGGCGGGCTTTGGCTGCTTTTTGGCGTGCTACAGCTGCCTCTTTCCTTACCTCGGCTGCCTGCTTGCGGGCTTCGGCTGCCTGCTGACGGGCGAGGGCAGCCTGTTTGCGAGCCTCGGATGCCTGCCTTTTGTTGTATTCACGTTTCTGCTTTGTGAATTCACCTTGCAGACGGGCGAATTCCCCCTGCTGGCGGGCAAATTCGGTCTGCTGGCGGACGAACTCTGCCTGTTGTTGCTGCAAGAGGGCGGCATCCTCGGCCGACATGCCCATGTTGACATACAGCTCCTTAGTGTTGCCAAGCTCGCCAAGTGATCCAAGGTTGTCGAAGTCATACCATGTGTCAAACACATTGCCGTCGCTTTCGATAAGCATGCTGCTGTCATGCTTGCCCGACTTGCTGCCAGATGTCTTTATGATTGAGAGCATCCATGACGACTCTCCCTCCTGCACGAGGGTGTATCTTGCATACTTACCCTTGTCGTTGTCAAAGACGATTTTGTAGATAGCGTTGCCCGGGCGACTGTTCATCTGGAAGGCTGAGGCCTTGTCGCGCTCCTTGCGGATAGCTTCGACGATTTTGGACGCAATCTTGTTGTCGGTGAAGTTAAAGACTCTGTCGGACCTCACGATGGCCTTCGTCTTCGGGTTGCGGCGCTCGGAATAAATCTCGTTGGTGATGCTCTTGGAGTTGATGAGAGTCTTGACGGCTGACTCCACGGCCTGCTGCGCTGCCGCGCCGATGGCGGTGAGGCAGAGGAGTGTAGCGGCGATATGTCTGATATACTTCATGGCTGAAAGCTGTTTTTTTCTGTTGCGTATAAACTAATTATATCGGATAGTCTCAATATGTCAGCGTGGCGTCGATGATTTCCTTGACGTCGGGGTCGGAGAGGTTGTAGGCGTTGCTGACGGCGTGGTCAAAGGCCATGTCGGCAGCCTCGATGCTCGCGTCGAGGGCGCTCAGACGCTCGTCGACAAGCTGCTCCGTCCGCAGGATTTCGGGTACCACCACCCTCAGGTCGGTGATTTTCTTGCCGTCGCGTATGATGTAGCTCCCCTCGTAGGCAAGATACTCCTCGGGTATGGAGGTCGAGGGGGAGTGGAAGATGAAGCCTATCGCGAAGAGCACTGTCAGCATGGCTGCTACCCCTATCCACTGCCACGGGCGCAGCCTCAGAAGCCTTACTTTGGGGGCGCGACGCGGGGCCGTCGCCGCTTCGGCGACAGGCTCTGCCTCTGCCTCCCCGACGGCTTCCGGTGCGAGGGAGTCGTACCACAGAAACATCTCGCGATACTTCTCGAGGTCATCGGCGAGCTGTCCGCGGCGGAAGAAGTCGTAGATCATCTTCTCCTCTGCGCAGCTCGTCTCCCCCGCGAGGAAGCGGTCGATGTAGTGTCGGATGTTTGAATTGTCTATATTGTTCATATCTGTCGTTGCATAAAAATTTCCTTGATACTCTGTCGGGCTCTTGAAAGTGCCACCCGGATTGCGCCCGGTGTCGAGCCGGTGATTTTGGCTATGTCGCCAATCTCCAGCCCCTCGATGTGCTTCATTCGGATGACCGTCTGCTGCACGGAGGGGAGCGAGGCGATTATTTCCATGATTCCGCCCTCGCTCTCCGACTCGATCATGCTCTCCTCGGGGGAGGGGATTGACGAGTGGTCACCCACGGAGTCAAGTCCGAGTGACTCGGTCGAATTCGAGAGCCTCAGCAGGTCGATGGCCCTGTGGCGGGCTATGACCATAGCGAGCGAGTCGACATTGCGATACTCGTCAAGCTTCTCGCGGAGGGTCCATAGTTTGAGCAGTGTGTCCTGGGCCACATCATCCGCAAGGTCGCTGTCTACGTCGGCCGACATAGCCCTGACCATGCTGACGATGCGCTTCCTCAACTGCGGAGCCATCTGTTCAAACTCGGTTCGGTTCATTGATTGGTGTTATTAAAACCTTCAAGAGATCCCTCTCTATTATTAAGACGGAAAAAACGCTCAAACGTTACATACGAAATATAGAAAATTACAAAAAAAGTAATCAGTCATCAGGCCTTGGTCGTCTCACGGCTATTTTTCAGTTCTAACAGCTGCGGAAGCCATTTATCGAAGAATGTCATGACGTGGCTATAGTATTTTTGGAAACCAGCCTTTGATATTTTTTCACGGTGACTTGCCTTGTTTCGACAAGGGGCCATATCCAAGAGCAGATTGGCGAGTTTGTCATGGTCCTTCAATGGTATTTTCCGATTGCCTCTTTCGCTATCGTGAATCAGGCATCCGATATAGCTTCTCATTATCGGAGTGTCGGAGCGGAGGCAAATCTCTTTATCTTGGAATTGAAATTTATAGTCCTTTCCATAAGCCTCGCGCATGGTATTGTAGATGCTCATGTACAGTTCTGTCTCAACGGCAGTGGCAAGGAGGTTTACCAGTGGGCAGTAATCAAGGTCAATATTCTTGTCGAAAGAGAAATTGGTATTGTAGATGCGCTCAAATGTCCTAAGCTTATTTTCCGTGTCCTCTTCAAGCCCTTTGAGGTGAGGAAGTTGCTTTATGGTGTCAGTGCTGAGGCCGATGCTCTCTATCGAGCGATTGAAATCGGATTGCAGGGAGCCGAGAAATTCATTTATATCCATGATGAGAGTAAGGGATAGGTGTTTGCTTTACGGGGGTAAATGTTAAAAAACGCGCCCCGTCATGCTTCAAAAGATGAGTGTTGAATGACGGAGCGCGGCAGAGATTTAACAGTTAAAATAAATATTCTATGAATTAGTTGCCTTCTCTGGAGATAGGAATATTGTAGAATGTTATAGGCTTGTTACTTCCTAAACCGAGTGCTTCACATCCGAGAGGCCATACAAGACGTACAATTTTTGTTGCATCCTCAGGAACTTTTTCAAGTTGGATTCTTGCTTTGGTTGGTACTTCATTAAGTAAATCAATATTGGAGTATTGCCACCAATCTGTTTTAGAGCTTCCTATTCCGTAGAAGAAAGTACGTTTGCTATTATCAGTTTCATCCATTTTGTATTGATTACCTTCATCATCATAGGCGACGGTCTTAAAAATATTGGCTCCGTAAATTTTAATATCTTCGCCACTTACATTTTCTAAGATTAAGTCTATTATACATGTTCGACCCGCGACTTCGCATCTTTTCACTTTTACCTTTAGATCAGGGTGTTGGGTAGTGATGCTGAACCCTGTTGGTGTACTGGTGGCACCTCTGCCTCTTTCATTTTCGATTTGGGCTGGTGCAGTTGAAACCGGATTGGTTTGAGTCTGTGTTTTTTGTGCTGGAGAATTTCCCCCACCCTTAAGTATATCCCCAAGTATTCCAAGACCAGTCTTGATTTGTTCTTCTGTCTTTTTATCTGCATTTGCAGGAATTGCGCTGACTGATAGACAGCAGAGTGTCACTGTGATTAATTTGATTAGTTTTTTCATATTCTAAATTTTTATATTTGAGTTATTGAATATTGATTATTTAGGTTGATTGTTAAAATCCTGCTTGTTTGGCTTTTTCATCCCATTTATCGCCAAGATTTTTATCTTTGTCGCAGCCATAGCCTTTATAGTACATATTTGATAAATTCTTCATGCCGATAGGGTCACCCATATTGGCAGATTTAGAGAAATATTCAAAGGCTTTGGAAAAATTTTTATTTACACCATTTCCGTTTAGGTATATTTCACCAAGCGCAGTATTGGCTTTGGCACTACCTTTCTGAGCGGCCTTCTCCAGGTATTGTATAGCTTCTGCATGTTTAAAGCTTCGTACTAACTTTGCACCCTCTTGATATAGCTCTGAACCTGACATTTCGTCGATGCTTTTTGGTTTGGGGGGCTCCTGCGTTGGTTCGGGTTCTACTATAGGTTCAGATTTAATTTCTTCTCCTGGTTTGCTTTTTTTATCAGAGCCATTTTTATCGGGAGCATTATTACTACCATTACCACCAGTCTTTATCTTTATAGGTTGGGTTCCTACACCACCTTGATTATTTCCATCACCTGGTTTATTTCCTCCATCTTTACCAGGATTTGTTACAGGGCTATCAGTGATAGGGCTCTCGGTCGTTTCAATGGTGGCTTTCATGTCCTTATCACTGTCGTCAGAGGTGCAACCGTTTTTGAAAAATATGATTGCTGCAACAACTACAATTACTAATATAACATAGCGAATAATACTTCTCTTGGGAGGAGCTACTTCGGTGTTGCCTTGAACGTAATTGTTCGTTTGTAGGGCGTTCCCTTGCCTTTGGGTGCCTACATTATTGTTCCGTGAGTTATCATAATTGTTGGTGACATTATAAGTCGGGTTTGTTGTGCTTCTCTGCGCTATTGGCTCTGTAATCGGTTTCACAGGAGCTATCTGTGGAGATTTTTTCTCAATCTCTAAAAGGCTCAGGTAGAAGTTGCACTCCTGAGAGTTGGACAGACAGGCGGGACGGGAGTTGTCTGACAGTAGATAGTTGATTGCCGTAGCAAACGGTTCGAGGAACCGTGATTTGTAGCTGCTGTCTTCAAAGAGGTTCTTTGCCTGTTCGAATTTGTGGGGACTGCCATTCTTTGCAAAGTAATCATAGAGAAGCGTGTAGATTACGAGTAGATTACGGTTTCCTTCTGCCTCTTTGAAATTTTCGAGTTTGATGAGGGTCTCGGTTGCTTTTTCAATTTTGTCGAGACGCGTGTAGGCGACAGCAGCCCAAAAGGTCTGCCAGTATTCGTCGATGTCGTTCTGTTCATAATCGGTTGCAAGTCTCGATGGCTTGCTCTGCACGAGCAGGAGGTTGTAGTAAAAATTCGCCTCCTCATCATCGACATTGCGGGTTATGACTTGGAGCTGCTTTAGAAGCGACTCATCGCCCTGCCCCTCCCAGTGTTTAATGAGCTGTTGGCTAAGATTGAGGATGTTACGGTTGGAAGCTGAGAGAGTGTTGGCATTATTGGTTGTTTCGGCAGCGTTGCGCTCGATGCTTTTTGTTTCTTCAAGGGACAGACTGAGGCTTTCCGCAAGCTCTCTGAGGATGCCGCGGGCCTGCTTGTCAATTATACCGTTGCCATTTGAACGCAGGTCGATAAAGCGCTTGCGATACTCTTTCTTACGCTCGGCGAGCGACATTTCATCAGCAGTCTTGCCGATATAGATGTGGTTGACATGGCTGGTGACGTCATGTGAATCATAGACGTCGTGCGAATCGGAATTATGATTTCTAACCACATTCTGATTCAGGTGATTGACTGCGCCGCCGTCGGTTACTCTGACAGTCGGGAGCTCGTCATCGTCACCCTGTCCTTTGCCGAGTGCTGTGTGGCATATGGGACATTTTGTCAGTCTGTCATCATTTATCTCCGAACCGCATTGCGGATTGGGACAAAATCTTATGCTCATACTTTATTAATAAGATATGTTATTGTTGAAGCTTAGTTATTATCATTATTCTCGAAGGTGGCTCTCAGTTCGGCAATATCCATAGCCCTGCCGCATCTGTCTCCGCAACTCACGGTGGTGGTCAGGTCGACGATTCCGTTTTTGATGAGTGACTTAACCTGCTGAAGCGTGAAACTTACACCATCAAATCCCTCTATTCGATATACGACTTGTTCGGGGGCGGCATTTGTGACCGGGACTTTTGCAGGTGTGCGGGAGGTGTAGTTCAACGCTGTATCCTGATGCTTGTCATGGCGTTCTTGTTCGTGCATCATCTGCCGGCGGTATTCCTCCTTTGTTTCGCGGACGTCATCATAGCGCTGGTGCTGGATTTCTTCTTCCCTGTTTATCCTACCGATGGCCACACGCTCGATTCGGTCGGCGTTTTCACGATTACTTTCTCGTTGGGCTTCGTTAATCCCGGTTGAAACCCGGACGCTGTTGTCCATTGATGTTTTGGCAAGGTCAATGACCTTGTTTAGGACATCGTCACCTCTCATTCGCTCTACCTCATATATTCTGCGGCGCTCCTCGTCGAGTCTTCTACGCTCTTCTTCGATTTTGCGCTCAGCTTCTTCACGGACGGATAGTGCGTTGCGCGAGGTGAATGACTCGGCATAGATTTCTGCGGCTTTCCCGTCTGGGGCGATACGAGAGGCAAAGAGTTGTTCGCCACTGTAGTTGCGCTCGTTTTCAAGACGGGCCATGTTTTCCTTGTGCGAAACGTCGATTTGCGTCATGCTGGCCTCGTACTCCATTTGGATGAACTTTTCACGCTCCTCTTTTTCGAGTCTCATGCGTTCCAGTTCGAACTCACGGGCGGCTTTCTGCTCCTCCTTGTCCCAATTGTGCATCTCTTGGAGTCCGCGCAGGGCTAATTCCTGCTTTCTTCTGATGATATCGAGTTTGTCCTCTTCGAGCTGTTTGTTTTTGAGTCGGGCCGCTTCGTTGCGCTCGTCGGTGAAGGTCGCGTTCTGTCTTTCACGCTCTAAGCGATATTCCTCTGAAAGCCTTTGTCCCTGGAGGTTGATAGTGAGGATTTCATTGGCATGGCGCACATCGTCAAGCTTGCTTTCATTTTCATTACGATGTCTGATATTGTCGAGTTCGAGACTCCGTTCAAGCTGTTTGCGGTCGAGCTCATACTGTTTACCGTAGAGAATCTCGTTAATATCGGTCTCATCTCCTTTGCGGAGCATCTCGCGCTTATGGTTGTCCCATTTTACCTCCTCTGTATCAGCCTCCTCTTTTAGCTTTGCGCGTAGCACTTCTTGCTGGATTTTCAGAGTGGCAAGAGCGTGGGTTGAGATGCTCTGCTGGCGCATAGTGAGCGCGATGTTGTTGCGGTCGATACGTTTGGTCTCTATCTCCTCCTGGAGTAGGTCAAACTCGTCGTCGCTAAGTATGTCAGTCTTCTTTATGTCGTTGAGGGCTTTTCGGAGTTCGGAGTCGTTTTTGGCATTGCGTATGCGTCTTTGTCGGGAAAGTAAGGTATAGAAGGCATCCTTCTCTTCATCATGCAGCAATCGGTCATAGTTGATTTCATCGAGGCACTTCATTAGTTTGAGTTCTGTGCCCGCATCATTGATTTTTTGTTCGTTGTTAACGGCGGCGAGCCTGTTTTTGAATTCGTTTGAGCGTATGAGATAGTCAATCTCCTTTTCTTTTCGGTATAGCTCAGTGGCGAGATTTCTGAAATGCTCGTTTGTTGCATCAGCGATTGAAATCTCTCCGACGCCGACAATGCGGATTCCGATATTAGGTACTGAGAGCTTTAGAAGACGTGTGCTGATGCGCTCGAGTTGTTCGCGTGTCAGCCCTTTCTCGTCAACGACCTCCTCTGAAAGTTCCTCTTGAATAATGGCTCTTACATATGGACGCATCATGAACCGTACATCCTCTGTAGTCAATATGTCTTTGTCATTAAGACCGTTACGGATGAGGTCGTTAATGCTTTCGACTTTCATCATTAATGATATACCCAACTCTATGTCACAATATTTTGTCCTTATGACCATAGGGGCAAAACTTGTCTCACCGGCATTTTGGACTGTGTCATATACGATTGCAAAAGGGGAGTCAAGTACGAGGTAGGCCGAGATTACCGAGTTGGAGCGTAGTGACTTGATGACGTCGTCGAAGGTGTTCAACGGTTTATCACTGTTACGGCTTATTCGATCTCCTATTTTTTCGCCGTGGAGCATGCGTCCAATGGCATTTAGTATCTTGTGGCTAATGTTTGAGAAGAAACCGCCATTGGGGTCGCGCTGTTGGAGCACGGCGTCAATCGCTTCCTTACTGACGAATTCAATACATCCACCGGGGATTGTGGCGGTCTGTCTGCCGTCGATGCATATAACGGCTGTAGCACCTTCCTGTATGACGAGACCAGACACCTGTTCGATGTTTGAGAAATAGGACGGGGAGAGATAGTGTGCGACTTCTCCTTTCTCTATTCGCCAGTATGCTTTGTTTTTTAATATATCAAGAGGCGATTTCTGCAAGTTGTTACTTTCCATAATGACAATTTTTCAGGTGTGGCTATTGGGTGATTGGTTGGTTTAGATTTTTAATATAGCGGTGCCGATACAGAATTTTAGTTAAATATTCGATATCGGCATAGCTCTTTTTCTTGTTCGTGATAATGAGACATGCATCATCCTTGTCACAAAAATAAAAATAATTATCGGAATATTATTAAAAAATCGGGTAGTAAATGCGTTAATTTTGTGGACTTTAGGGAAATCCCTAAATTTTGAAAGGAACTTTTGCGCCAAAGGGCCGATAATGCGCAATGAGTAATAAAATTCGAGTGGGCGATGAACTTGTTTTGGTGCGGGTGTGTTATTAAAAGTGAATTTTATACTCTGAATGTGAAAATTCGATACCGAGGTTTAATGAATAAAAATCATCACTATTATGAATATTCTCCAAAAATTATTTCTGACAGCCGTGACGCTAACCGTCGGTGGGCTTTCAGCCCTCGCCGGCCCTGTCGAGGAGCAGCATGAGAACCTGGTCAATGACCATAAGATTATTTTCTACGGCAAGGGGGAGGATCCGCAGGCGGATTCTATCCGTAACCTTATCGAGAATTTCTACTATGACCAGTTTCGCAGTTTCCAGGACCCGCAGGCTCCTTACTTTCTCTTCATGAGCCGCGACACACAGCTGGCTATGGGTATCGGCGGCCTCGTCAGGATGAGGGGATATTTTGACTGGGGGGGCACCACGGGGATTCCGGGCTTCTCGCCATATTTTATCCCTACGCGGCGCGACGAGCTTAACCGCCAGGCTCTCGGGACGACTCCGGCAGGAACGGCGCTATTCTTCCGCGTCATAGGCCGCAACAAGAATCTCGGTTCATACCAGCTATACATCGAGGCGAATTTCAACGGTTACCAGAGCCGCGACTTCCACCTGAAGAAAGCATATGCTGTTGTCAATGACTGGACTGTCGGTTATGCGCCTTCGACATTCAGCGACGGTGCGGCAGTCCCGCCGACCATCGACTCTAACGGCCCGACGATGAAGATGGATGCTACGAGCGTGCTCATCCGCTATATGCACCATTTCAAAAAGAGCGGATTCTATATGGCCAGCTCTGTAGAGACTCCGAGCATGTCCATCCAGGCCGATGGAACGCAGGCTGCGGCGCGCAGCGAGTTCCTTCCTAACATAGCGGCTATGGTGCAGTATGAGTGGAAACCGGGGCAGCACGTCCGCCTGTCAGGCATCACTCGCTTCCTCCCTTACCGTGACCTCGTCACCGGGCGCAATCACCAGCAGGTGGGCTGGGGTGTGCAGTTAAGCACTGTCTTCCGCCCTGTCGACCCTCTGACCTTCTACGGCACTGTCAATGGCGGACGCTCATATTCCAACTTCGGTGGCGACTTCCTCCTGGGCAAGTATGACCTCGTTGAGTCGCAGACGACTCCCGGAAAGCTGTGTACTGTCCCTGGCTGGGGCTACTTCCTTGGATTACAGTATAATTTCCGCCCGAATATATTCATGTCGGCCACCTTCGGCCAGGGACGCTACCTTCCTTCGTCCAACAACGAGGTCGGTTCGGACTACAAATATGGTCTATACAGCGCTGTCAATCTCTTCTGGGACCTCACTCCCCGCATCCGCTTCGGAGGTGAGTTCAATTTTGGCAAGCGTCAGAACTTCGACGGCACCCACGGCTGGGCACGACGCGTCGGCGCGCTCGCACAGTTCTCGTTCTAAACTAAGAAATACTACTCATTTAAGGGTAATTTGATTTTTATACACATTTTCGTCCGATCGGGAAAGCGGCAGGGAGTCCCCCTGCGCGAGGGCCGGTCGGATGAAATTTTTTGTGTTAATGGCAAGTATTGCCGCTGTGGAATCTCAGAGTGTGAGCTGGTAGTCGACCACGTCGAGGCAGCGGCCGAATTTCCGGCCCACGCCGGTGAAGAACGACGCCTTTCTGAAGCCAAGACGCTCGTGCATGCGGCAGCTTGCCTCGTTGCCGCCTGTGATACATGCGATGAGGGCCCCGAAGCCTGCCTCGCGGCACTCTGTGATGAGGCGGCGCATCAGTGCGCTCCCGATTCCGCACCCTGTGCGGGAGGGGGAGAGGTAGACAGTCGTCTCGAGGGTCTGCGAGTAGGCCGCGCGCTCCTTCCATGCATGGGCGTAGCAGTAGCCGGCAATCTGTCCGTCGACCTCGCAGACGAGGCAGGGATACTTGGCCGCGAAGCTTTCGATGCGCCTGCCCATTTCCTCGACCGTCGGCGGGACGAGCTCGAATGAAATGTCTGTGTCGACGACGTAGTGGCGGTAGATTCGTGTAATCTCGCCATAATCCTCAGGCCTGACCGGGCGTATGAGCATATTCTCCTGCATAGCTATATCTTTATCTTTCCGAGTTCGATGACTTCGAGGCCCCCTATCACGCCCGCGTCGAGGGTGAGCCTTATGAGTGTCCTCACCTTCTGCCAGCCGTGGTGACCGGCGGCTCCGGGGTTGATGTGGAGCAGGCCGAGCTGCGGATCGGGCATCACTTTGAGTATGTGGGAGTGGCCGCAGACCATTATGTTGACCCTGTTTTCGACAAGGCTGTTCTTTATCCCCGGGGCATATTTCCCTGGATAGCCGCCGATGTGGGTGAGCCACACGCGCAGCCCCTCGGTCTCAAACAGTTCTGCTTCCCGGCAGCGGCGGCAGACGTCGCCGTGGTCGATGTTGCCTCGCACGGCTCTGACCACCGGCGCCACCTCCTCGAGCCGGCGGATTACGTCGATGTCGCCGATGTCGCCGGCGTGCCATATCTCGTTGCAGTCCTTGAAATGGGCGGCGTAGCGCTCGTCCCAGCATGAGTGTGTGTCCGAGAGTATCCCTATTGTTTTCATTCCTTTTTCAGAAGCGTGATTTTGTTGAGCAGTATAGTGCCGCCGATATAGGTGAGCGACAGCTTGTTGACTCCCTCCTTTAGGCTTACGGCAACGGTGGTCGAGGGGTAGACCCTCACCCAGTCGTTGGGGCGGCGGGAGGGGAAGATGAGGGTGGCCACGTCGCGGTCGTTGACCCCGAGCGCGCGCATGGCGCAGCGTGTCGAGCCGTTGCTGTAGCCGACAGTGATGAAATACTCACCCGCCTCGGCCACGTTGGCATAGCAGGTGATGCGCGTGTTGTGGCGCGCCGCCAGTTCGATATAGTTGGTGGCCGTGTTACGGTCCTTGATGAGGTGGAGCGGAGGTCGGCGAGGCGTCACCGACGAGGCATTGATAGTGATGAGTGTACCCTCTGGCGCGCTGACGTGTGGGCGCGGGGTGTAGCCCGCCCAGACGCGGTCCTCCGAGGGGACGATGCCTGTGACGGTCACTCCGCTGTCGCTGATATGGTAGCGGTCGCCGTGGAGCTCCTCTACGAGGACGCCGTCGACGAAGACCCCGTAGCGGAGCGAGCGGTCAAAGTTGGCCTCACGCGCCTCCCGCGCCCCGGTCCACTGCACTTTCGGAGTGGGAGGTGTCTGCATCGGTTGGCAGAGGTTGATTTTGGCCTCATGGAGGTCATTGCCGGAGAGGGTGATGTCTATTTTGTGGTTCCCCTCGAGGTCGGCAGGGATGCGTGGCTCGCTGCTGCTGACCGAGTCGAGCATGAAAGCAGCGATGCGGTCGCCGGTCCCGTGGAGACTGATGTCGAGCGTTGCTCCGCGGTATCTCAGTCCCTCTATCCTCTTGTCGCCGTCGAAATCCGGGGGGACCATAGGGGCGAAGGTCATCCCTGCGGTGGTGAGGCTGATGCCGAAGAGCCCGCGGAGGACGAGCGCGGGCCACTGCGCGGGTAGCTGCGAGCCGAGAGCGGAGTTCCATAGGGTGCCGACGGCCATGTTGAAGGCCGCTGCGTTGCGCACGCGGGCTGCCGCGAGGCCGAAGAGGGTCGCTACTGACGCCTCCGGGGCTAATTTCTTGGCTGTCGAGGGATATGTCGCCGGGACGCTCCCCTCGAGAAGGGGGGAGGAGGCCACTATGGCTGCCGACATTTCGGGAGTGGCTATGTCGAAGAGCACCGCCAGGGCGTTGGCGCGGTTGTCGGAGTTTATGGAAGGGATAGGGTCGTAGTCGCAGTAGAGATACTGTGCATAGCGCTGCTGCTCGGGGAGCCAGAAGCGGTCATTGACAGCGTCGCGCAGGCGCCGCGCGCTTGATTCATGCTCTTTTTCGGCATAGAGGTGCAGTTCGGCGGCCATGAGCGACAGTATCTTGTATGTATGTGAGTGGCAGATGTTGACGGAGGCGGCAATGCTTTGGAAGCGGTCCATCTCGTCCATCCATTCAGGGTAGTAGGCCGCGGGCTGAAGGACGTAGCGCGGGGTGCCGCATACGAGCGGCGGCTCTGAAGAGCGGTGTGTCCTCCAATGGCGGCGCAGCGACGCTTCGATGGTCTCGTAGGCCTCCTTTAGCCATTTTTTGGACCCGTTGGCGCAGTAGACCTCCCATGCCGCCGCCGCCCAGTATGGGTCTGTGGCCGCGAAGGGGAAGTAGAGATTGTCGGGCACGGGCGTGTCGGCTATCGCACGGAGCGCGGCTTCGGATTCCTCGGGACGCAGAAGTCCGAGGCTGAGCCAGACCTCCTCGCTCGTCGGCATGGGCATGCGCTCGGACAGTGCCTTGGTAAAGAGCGCGTCGGCCATGCGCTGCTGCGAGCTGTAGCGCGGCGTCGTGGCGGCACTGTCGGCCATGTGCCATGCGCCGCAGATTTCTCTGTCGCTGAGGGCGCGATAGATTTTTCCCCCGCGGACTATGCTGTCGGCGTAGACCTCGAAATCCCCGCAGCTGTATATGCACTCCTTCTCCTCCACGCCGGAGCGCCCGCAGGCGGTGGCAGCGGCGAGGCCGAGGATGACTGCAAGTATGTCGATGAGCCGTTTCATGTCGGGGCGTGAGCTGGGGGATTTGTGTTGGGGGATAGTTACAACAATAGCGGTGGAAATTGGCGCGCGCCAATCCTCACCGCCATTATAGCGTATAATTTATTGTAGGGGTAAATTCGGGTGATTCGGGAGTGTTTCGGCCTCCTTTCGATTGAATTTGAACTGTGTCGCGCGTGGCTGCGGATTACTCCTCGTTGGCGCGGAGGTGCTGTACATAGACAGCCTTCATCATTTTCTTGCGGTTGGTCACAGAGGGCTTCTGGAAAGCCTGACGTGCACGGAGCTCGCGAACAATGCCGGTTTTTTCAAATTTACGCTTGAATTTCTTCAGAGCTTTCTCGATGTTCTCACCTTCTTTTACTTGTACGATGATCATTGTGGTTTTTTGATTATAGTAATTAAGTTAATAATATGTGAATCAGACTGAAACAATGCCTCCCGACAGCTCGCGAGGCTCCAAATCCGCTGATTCGGCCGAATTTGCGGGGCAAAATTACAAATTCTTTTCCGATTTTCAAAAGAAAATCGGCCAAACTGCTGTGAGTTAAGCCGATTTTTGTGTAGCGAGACCGAGAATTGAACTCGGGACCTCCGGGTTATGAATCCGACGCTCTAACCAACTGAGCTATCTCGCCATTCAAGCCGTCGCAGTGTCCTGCTTGCTTTTGCGAGGGCAAAGGTAGGGACTTTTTTTGATACGGCAAAATCTTTTGACGCTATTTTTATCAAAAAGTTATTAACATTTTTATTAACATAGTTATTAACATCGCAGCGGGTGACGTGATGGCGCAGGTATAAAATATGGCGGTCGTAGGGGACGTTGCGTGCAGCGTCTGCCGCGAACATACGATAGTTAAATAATGTTTCTCTATTGATAAAATGGCCAACTCGATTGTATCTTTGTTGGTGTGATAACAATGTGTAACCCCGTTATTTTATCTAATGACTGAACCCTTATCCTCCGCCTCTGTGTCTGAAACGGTCGTTGACCGTGTGCGCTATCTGATGTCGCTGCGTAATCTGTCGCAGCGTAGCCTTGCATCCATACTCCGCCTCGATCCATCCAATCTCTCGAAAGTGCTTAATGGCCGCCTCCCCTTCACCGAGGGGCTGGTCAATCGCATCGTTGCCGACCTCGGCGTCTCGAAGCCCTGGCTCCGTGACGGCATAGGTCTCCCATTCGACAAGCCCGTCGCCGCGCGCGACGTCATGCTCGACAGTCCCCTTGCGCCCGTCCACGTCTGTGGCGGCATCCCTGTCTACGATCTCGACGTCACTGCCGGCTGCCGCAGCCTCGAGGCTCTCTTCGGTGAGACGCGCCCCATAGGCACAGTCAACCTCCCCGAAATTCCCTCCGACGCCCACATAGTCAAGGTGCGCGGCGACAGCATGTGCCCGCGCATCGTCAACGGCGGCTATGTCGCCGTGCGCCGCATCAACGACTGCCGCAATATATTCTGGGGACAGATCTACGTCGTCGAGCTCGAGGAATACCGTATGGTCAAATACCTGCGCCGCCACCCCGACCCCTCGATGGTCGTGCTCCACAGCGACAACCCCTCCTACGATGACATGGACGTGGCCCGCACCGACATCCGTTCCCTCTACCTCGTCGAAGCAATCCTCAACTACGAAGTCAGCTGACCGTCCCGCAGCATTTTTCTATATAGAGGAAAATAATCCGCCTGCAATAATGTCAGTAGGGACGCTTTTAAAAGCGTCCACATCAGTCGATTATAACGCTGTCTATTATCCTTGGCGGCTGAGCTGATATTGTAAAATAAATTCGTCTGTAAGCTGTCATGTCTATGGCTCGGAGAGCACTAGTGGTCTTCGAACTATTCTATTCCCCCCTATAAGCAATTGAAAGGAGTTGAATATTTTATGTTTAATAAATTATACATTGAGGATTATGCGGTAGACCTTACCGATATCATTGTTATTAAACTTGTGTCCGAATGGGATACTCTTGCTTGTGCCGTCGCGAAATGTAATCTCAATCAGACAATCGCCCGGAGTTTGCAGTGGGACTATCATAAGGCGGTGGTCATCACATAAGATTCCATCCTCTGGCACGTCAATTGTATATGAAGTTCGGTTATTTTCAAAGTTCCCATCTAGCCAATATCTATGATTGTATTGGATAGTAAGTATGCCTTTTTTGAATACATTTTTTAATGTAATAGAGGCAAGTTTCTTTGCATCGCCTCGTATTTCAAAATACACCTGCATCAGGCTGTGGAAGAATTGCAACTCGACTCTCCTGCCCGGTTGGTCGCCATAGTTTATAGCAGCGTATGGATTAGTCTTTGCAAACAGAAGGTCGACTTGTTCTTTTGGATCGGTAGGAGGCTCATATGTGAACTCATTAGAAGGACGAGGGTCTTTATCCATATCGTTTATTTCCAGTCCTTTCACTGTGTCAGGTGAATATGCAAAGAAGCTCAATCCATCTTTCTGATTAGGCCAGTAATATAGCTTTTCTGTCACCCATGTATTATCTTGTTTAGCTGGAATCACCCTTTCTCCCGAAATCATATAGCCTTTGAATTCATGTCTGTTCTCATACAGCGCGCCATAGACTCGGAATGACTCTACATCATCCTGCTCTATGACGGTGGCGCGGGAGCTTTCGGAGTCAAGTGCCGGCTCTACGGAGTGGCTGAATGACAGGGGTACTTGCGGTGCTGCGGGCGCAGGCTCGTCGGCATCGCTGCTACAGGCAGCGAGCAGGAGTGGTGCGAGTGCCAACGTGATGTATGCTTTTCTGTTCATATTGATGTTATTCTTTGGTCTCCACGTCAATGTCTTGTTGCCAGGGTTGTTCCTCGATAGTGAAAGAGATAGGGCGAAGCGGTCCGGCGTCACCCTCGACATTGCTCGGCTTGAGATGACAGATGATTTTGTAGGCGCGTCCCTCCATTAAGTCTATTGGGGGGAAGTCAACATTTATTGTCTGTTCTCCTGTTATATCAAATCCCTCGTTGCCGAAAGGCTCTTTGGCTTCGAATACCTGGGTCTTAATCATTACGCTCATTCCGCCGTGGTATATAGGCAGTATGTAGACAGGGGGAGATACGGACGGTTTGTCAGTATGGATATATGGAACTGCCCCTACGCCTATATATGTCGTAGCGGCACCGTCCGGTTCCCATTTTGCATTTCTGACAGCCTTGTTTATTGTTCCGACGCTGTAGGCATTATCAATCTGAAGCCAGTTGACATTTATAAAGTAGTACGGGCTTACAAGGTCGTTGTAAAACGCGAATTCTATTTTTGAGAGCAAGTGGTTAAACTTCATCTCCACCTTCTTGACATATTCCTCAGGCAGAGGGTCGGGCATCCTCACAGTTTCAAAGGCATAGATGAGGTCTTCCTGCCCTTTCGAGGAGCTGACATTATATGTTATGCTGCCTCCTCCGGGCATAGTCCCGTTGCCTTTAAGGGCAGGGGTGAACTGTATGCTCTTGGAGTCGACAGGGGCTATCCCTGTGAAGTAGTAGGTCTGTCCGGGATACCAATATTCGGTTCTGTCACAAATCCACTGTCCGTCGCTCTGCTTTCTGACGGTCTCACCCTCGAAGATATAGGAATCAGGCCTGTGTACATAGCCGTAGATTGTAAACTCGGTAAGATTGTCTTTCGACAGGCCGACGGCGCGGCTGGCGTGGTTTACGAAAGGTTGGGAGAACTCAATGACATGCTTCCCCCGCATATCCCCGTCCGGCTCGTCGTTGTCGGAGCAAGCCGTCAGGAGACACGGAAGAAGCATGGTCAGTATGAGTACGTCGGGTTTCAAAACAAATAATTGAGAGGCGAGTTTTTATACATTAATCTTTACTTCGGCTCTGGGAGATTGATGTTATTTTCTGCCCAATCTCCGACTGTGACAACATCAAACTTGATTTCGTTTAACGGGCCGGCAGGATTAAGGTTCTTTGAGTCAAAGGTGGCGTTAAACTTGTAGCTGTTTGCTTTTTCGTATTTTATTTTTGGAAGATTGACTGTATGAGAGTAGGTTGCAACATTAGTCTGCCCATTATATACGTCTACCTTAAATTGAAGCTGATAACTGATGCTTTCCGTGGTAGGAATGACATAGACAGATTCAGAGATATTGCCGTCTTGATTGTAAGCGAGTTTGCTTTCTAAGCTTGCGCCTGATGTTATATCTTTGATAGATAAAGGTGTCACCTCATCAGCAGTTGCTGTCCAAGTCTGATTGCTGCTCATGTCGATAGAACCCTTGGATGTAGAGCCGACGAGTTCCATGTTGTAGATAACAAGTGAAGTTGAGGGTGAAACAAAGTTCTTAAACGAGAACATCACGCGTGAGAGCAGGTGGTTGAATGTCAGATCTACAGGCGAGTCTGTCGCCGAGTTGTTTTTATTAGGTGCCCAAGCATAGACAAGGTCTACACGCCCTTCTGCGGCGTTGTTATCGAATGTGATTGTACCGCCGCCTGTATAAGTGTCTGCCGGTTCGGTTATAGGCGCGAATGTTATGCATTGGGGTGCATCTGTGGTAGAGACTTTCTCGCCGGGAGCGATACCTGTGAAGTAGTATTGCATATTAGGGTACCAATATTCAGTCCTGTCCACTTGCCAGCCGCCGGCTGTGGGATTGTTGGTCACATTATTTCCTTCGAAAATATAAGAATAAGTATTGGAATCAGGTGCTTTCACGAATCCCCAGACTTTAAAGCTCTCAAAGTCTATTTTGGTAGTAGCGGTGCGTTCCATGACTGAGTTCTGAACAAATGGTTTGGCAAATGCTATTGCATCTTTGGGGTTCGCCGGTGTCCCCTTGTCATCGTCGCTGCTGCAGGCGGTGGTCACTGCTGCGAGTGCGAGGACCGCCAACGGTAAAATCTTTTTCATAATGGTGTGCTTTTTTTGAGTGATTTGTTTATGTTGTTTGTATGTTTGTATTGTCTGTATCCCTCTCTTTCACAGGGTAATCTCATAGTCGTTTGGTGCACCCCAGGGGTCGACGCTCACGTCGAATGAACCTCCCCCTTCGGGCTTGGCCGTCTCATCGTCGACCTCGATATCACCCGTCATGACCACGCCCCCGCAGGGCTGGGCTACCATCTGCGCGGTGACGTCGATTGTGTAGGAGATTCGTTTTGAGTTGTTGAGCATGAGTTGCAATGTAATACCATAACGCCCGTGCGGGTGGTAAAGTTCTCCATTTTCAGGGGAATATCCGGGTGCGCCGAAGCTGAGGAAGGTGCCCGTCATTCCGTCTGCGGTCTTCTCGCAGTCAAACATCAGTGTGCAGGTTTCCTCGAGGGTCTCACCGGTCGCGATGTTGACTCCGGCCGACATGCCGGTCATGGCCGCCGCGCCGTTGAGCACATGCTCCAGCCCCTTGGTGAAATTGAAGTGGACTATGTAGACGTGGACTGCCGGGTAGAGCATGGTCGGGATGACATGGATCTGTGCCGGGTCGGTCTCCTCGACGCGCAGCAGCGAGTCGACCGTCTGCTCGCGCATGGCACGGCGGTATAGTATGTCGGGCTGGCTCCTGACCGGCTCGCTGACGGTGTCGGAGCCTACGCGGGCATTGCCGCTATAGAATCCTCCGCTGCGGCGGCGGGTGGTGGCGGTGCAACTGTCGAAGCTGTCAGTGTTGGTGAAGACGATATACTCCGTATCATTATTGTAGAGCAGGAGTCGCTCGGTGTCGCTCTCCATAGCCACCTCGCCCCCCTCGGCCTCGATGTTGTGGTGCTCGGTCTGGCCGTTGGAGGTGAAGGTGACCACGCGCAGGCCTGTAGGCATCGGGAGAAGGAGCGAGTCGGGGTTGACCTCGGCTTTTTCGGGCCAGTCGGAGGGTAGCTCATAGCGCGGGGTGACGGGGATGTACCACTCGCGGTCATACTCAGCCTCGACGTAGGTCTTGTACCATACGCCGGCGGGCACGTCGGGCTCCGGGGGGATAATCGGGGGATAATCGCAACCGCAGAAGTCGCTGCCGCACGACGAGAGCACCGACATGGCAGCCGTTGCCAGGCCGATGAGGAGGGTGCGTGAGTGTTTGCCGCTATGTGTGGCCTTGTTCGACTTCATGATTGCGGTGTTGAAACGTTGCCTATGCTTTAAGAATCAACAACCGCGGAGCATCTAAAGTTCTATCGCATCATCCGTTTTGATTTGCGCCGCCACTGCGATAAGCTCGTCGCCGTTATATGTGTGGAATTCAAGTTGATATGTCTTGCCTCGGGCTGTCGCGACATGGTGCCAGGTGTCGGTCTCTATCTCCCGCAGTCCCAGGCCGGGGGTGAGGGCACATTTGTAGACTGCCTCCTTCGCCGTCCAGCATTTTTGGAGATATGGCAGCTCTGCGTCGCTCCCCGCGAGGGTTTCGGCGCGGCGCAGCTCGGCATCGCTCAGAAATTTGCGGCGGACGGCGATGAGGCGCTCCCTTGCACCCTCGATGTCTATGCCGATTCCCCCCTCTCCCTTGCCTATGGCGAGCAGGAGGGTCGAGGAGCTGTGGGATATGGATATTTTCAGCTCTTCGCGTCCGATGATGTAGGGTGCGCCCGATTCATGGTGGCCGATTTCGGCCTCCTCGCCGAATATGGCCTTGACGAGCGACTGCGCAGCGCGGCGCTCGACCTCGCGGCGGTTCATGCCGTCGCCGTTATGGAGCGGGAGGACATAGATGTCGGCAAGCGGGGTTGAAATGAGCGGTTTCACAGTCTTCGGAGGTGTTTGAGTGCCTCGGTGAGGTCGCGGTTGACGGCTCTGACGATTGGAGCTACCGAGTCGGGCGACGTCCCGGCGGGGAGGTTGAGGTAGAGCGCGCCGCTGAGCATCCGGCGCTCGCCGTCGTGGGCGAGAATCTGCACTGGTGTGGTCAGCGAGCTGCGTGTGAGGGCTATCTCGCAGGTCCAGCCCCCTTCGGAGGTGAGTTCGGTGAGTTCGGTGAGCGCCCCCCCGGTGTTAAGCTCCATGCGCTCGTGGCGGTTTTCGACGGCTGCTCCGAGAGCCTCTGGGTCACCGGTATCGGTCAGGCTTAGATAGATTTTTCCGTCGCTGACCCCGGGGTAGCTGAGGTCGGCCCACAGGGCGCCCTGCTTTGAGTCGTGGGTCTCGACCGTGGCGGCTGAGTTGACCATGAGAGCGACTCCGCCGAGATTGTGGATACGGTAGTCAGCGGCGGGCATCTCTATCCTCGGCCACCCTTCGGGCTTGGGGTATACGCTCTCTTCTGCGCGCCGGCAGCCGCTGACAAGTGCGAGTGCGGCTACGGCGATGGCAAGCGCTATGGCCTCGAAGCGGAAGGGCGCGGGGCGGTAGTGCCGTCTCACGATGGGAGGGTCATTTGGTCCGCCTGCACTTCGGGCATCACTTTGACGCGGATGTTGACGATGCGGTGCTGGTGGATGGACATTACGAGGAAGCGGCAGCGGCCATAGACGATTGACTCCTTCTCCTTGGGGAAGTCACCCTTTATGGCGAGCAGCATGCCGGCGAGGGTCTCGCAGTCCTCGATGACGTCGGCGTAGTCCTCCTCGTCGAGGTCGGTGACACGGAAGAAGTCGTTGAGCAGAGTCTTTCCTTCAAAGATATAGGTGTCGTCGGGGAGGCGGCGGTAGGTCTTTTCCTCTACGTCATACTCGTCGTCGATGTCGCCCACGATTTCTTCGAGCACGTCCTCGAGGGTGACGATGCCCTGCGTGCCGCCGAATTCGTCGACCACTATTGCGAGGTGCACCCTCCGTGAGCGGAAGTCCTCGAGGAGGTCGTCGATCATTCGCGACTCGGGGACGAAGTATGGCTCGCGCATGAGCTTCTGCCACTCGAAGTTTTCGTTGCGGCACCCGACGTAGGGGAGCAGGTCGCGCGAGTAGAGCACGCCCTTGATGTTGTCCATAGAGTTTTCATAGACCGGGAGGCGTGCAAAGCCGCTCTCGATGACTATCTTCATCACCTCGTTGAAGCTGTCCTCGACGTCGATGCCTGTGACGTCGACGCGCGGGGTCATGACCTCGGAGGCGGTGGTGTCGCCGAACTTGAGGATGCCCTCGAGCATGTCCTTGTTGTCGTTGTCGCTCACCTGGGCTATCTCAAGCGCCTGCGAGAGGTCGTCGGTTGTCACGGTGGTGTCCTTCTTGGTGACTACCTTCTTGACGATGCTGCCGCTCTTGACGAGGATTGACGAGAGCGGGTAGAAGAGCCTTATGCCCCCCTCCATGACGGGTGCGGCCATTCGAGCCCAGCCCATGTTGTTGGAGTTGGCATAAAGCTTCGGGAGGATTTCACCGAAGAGAAGGATGAGGAAGGTAAGTATGACTGTCTGAAGGACGAAGCTCCACACCGGGCTCATCCCCTCGAACACCGGGCCGAGGGCGAAGTTGCAGAGCACGACTATCGTCACGTTGACGAGGTTGTTGATGATGAGGATTGTAGCCAGCAGCCTCTCGGGGATGCGGAGAAGGCGGAGCACCCGTTCTCCCGAACTGCTCTCCTCAAGCTCGTCGCACTGCTGGGGTGAGAGTGAGAAGAATGAGATTTCACTGCCCGACACGAATCCTGAGATCACAAGAGCTAACACGGCCAGCACGAGCGCGACGATTCGGTCGGTGCTCATGGGCGAGATGCTCAGCAGCGGGTTGTTTACAATGTCTAAGAGTAGGTTTGCCACCTGCTCGGTGGCTGGTAAGGGGTCTGTGTCCAAAATTAGTTGAATAAGTTACACAAAATCGGGCCGCAAAACCGACACCGTTGGTTATCGTTGCAAAGGTAGCAATTAATTCTCAGAGTATGTTTGAATTTAACACTTTGATTGCTAACAAATGTTAAATTCAAACATGCTCTGTTGAACATTATTTTGTAATTTCTACACTGACTATGCTTCGGGCAGGGAGCTCGAGAGCCACGCCGCGGTTGCTGACGGTGCATTTCACATCGGCCATGTCGGCAGAGGATGTTGTGGCCCATGCCTTGGCGCCGCTGTAGTCGCCGGCGCTGATTGTCACGTCGGTGGAGCTGGTGTCCATGTTAAGAATCACGAGGCCGAGGTTGCCGGTCTTCTCGTCGAGATAGGCTGTCGCAAGGATGAACTCATCCTCAATGGCTGCCACCTCCACGCGGTTGCGGCGGCTCGCGCTCTTGGAGTAGTGGCTGAGGATGTAGCCGTTCTTGGTCACCTGGCCCTCGCCGACGGGTGAGCGCTTGTCGGTGTCGCCGAGAAGGCCGTAGAAACGTTTGGTGTACCAGTATGAGTAGCTGCTGCAGCCTGCGGCCATAGCCATGTGGAGCTCGAGGCCGAGGTGTTCGAGTGTGTAATCCCACTTGTGGAACTGCCATTTCTCGGGGTCGCTTTCGTTCTCTCCGTCATTGAAGAGATGCTCGGTCATCCACCACTGCTTGCCGCCGATGCGGCCGCGCAGTGAGGCCACATAGTCGTGGCGGTTCTTAACATAGGTGCTGGTGTGGTCTGTGAATCCCTGGTAGAGGTGGCCGACTATTATATCGGTGTTGGCAAAGGCCTCGGTGTCATTGATTACGGGGTCGGTATATTCCGGCTGGAAGCCGCAACCTTCGGGAGCCATCAGTTTCACACCTGTCGCACGGATTTTTGAGCCGTATTCACGGACGAAGCTGACTAATTCTTGGGGCGTCCAGTACATGAAGTCCATATCCGGCTCGTTTTGTACGGATATAGCCTCAAGCTCTACACCGTTTTCACGCATATAGTTGACATATTTGACGAGATGGTCGGCATATGCCTCATAGCAGTCCTTTTTGAGGTGGGGGATTTCCTTTCCGTCGCGCTTGATTTTTTCAGTCATGGCGTCGGGAGCGACCCAGGGGCATGCGTAGACCGTTGCGCCGTATCGGAGGGCGGTTTTTGCCGGTTCGACATCGGAGCGCCAGTTGTATTCGTTGGGGTAGATCATCAGGCGCATGACAGTGTAGCCGAGGGCTTCCGGGGAGTAGGTAGTCTCGAGGTCACGTTGGTTCAGGAGATTGTTTCCACACCATATCACGGGATTGAGCATGCCTCCGAAGCCGACCACCTGCTGGAGCCGACTGGCGATGTTCACATTAATCAAGACTCCGTCGCCGCTGACTTCCTGGGTGACTGTGAGGTGACTTTCTGTGTTGTCAGCTTTGCTGACCAGACGCAGTTTCTGCGAGCGGGTGCGCTTGGCCTTGGTCGAGAAGTTGATTCTTACCTTCTGGGTATTCAGGCCGTCGTTAGCGGCATCACCACCCTTTACGGGGGTTACGTTAGTGACAAATTCGCTACCGTCGTCAGCCGGGTCGACAATGATTTCCCATAGTGTTGACTGCCAATGGAAAGTGGCTATGAACTCTTTTTGGCCTTCTTCAAGCTTTATCTCGCTCTCATCCCACTTGGCCGAGGGGCCGGAGGGAGTGGGCTTCTCCGGCTCGTTGCTTTCTTTGTCATCAGAGCAGCTTCCGAGCATGACTGTGAGCATTACGGCAATCAGCAATGTGGATTTTCTTAGTAGTTCTACATAAAAATTACGGTATGACAATTTGTTAATCATAATTTGCACTTCGGTTATGAATAGTATAGTCATTTTTATTATAAGCAAGTGTGATGAACCGTCTGCAAAGATAGGGAATATCTTAAAGAATAAAAATTTTTAAATCTGTCCTTAGCCATGCAGTTATGAATATTTTAGTGTTTCGGCTCTTTGTGCTCGTAGTCTGTCTCTTCGAAATCAAAGTTTCTGTGAGGAAGTTTGCGAGGAAAGGGGATGCTTGTCGGATCGAGGTTGAAAGCTCCTGAATGGGCTATCTTGTATCCCAAATCCTCATGCAGCGCGATATACCAGTCGGTGTAATACTGATCATGTGTAATTCTGAAAAAATCACTGGCGGAATAATGGTAGATGCCCACATCCTGAAGTCCCTCAGTCCTTATTGCACCTGTGGCTTCGAATATATAATGTCCCTTTGAATCCCAGGCTTTAAGTATCAGGCCCGGCAGTCCGCACAGTTTCCACGGGCCGTCGCCGATAGGGATGTCAGTTGTGAATAGTGCGAACCAGGTTCTGCCTCGGTAATTACATTCTGCCAGCTGACATTCCATCCCTATGACTATAGCTGTTGAATCTCGCAGCGTCCATTCGGGCTTTTCCCAAGCTTCGGTGTAGACCCAATGACACATGTTGAATCGGTTAGTGACAGTCACGCTTCCGGCAGGGTAGTTTTTATAGATACTTTCTCTTTCCCGTCCACCTAATGAGCTGATTCCCTTGGCTAAGGCAGCCTTGTGGAGTTTATATTCCAAATCAAAATTGAAGTGCATCAATGAATCCTGCCATACTTTTTGGGGGGAGAAAAAAGAGCTTGTATTCTTCCCGATTCTCAGTGTCATGACCGTGTTCTGAAAATCATTTTCCGAATTGAGAGTGTCGAGAACTATGTGTTTCGTATAATCGATTTCTATAATTGCAGGTTCATATTTTATAATGTTAATGCAGCAGGCATGGATTTTCAGTATTAATGAAAATATAGCCAATATAAGTATTCTTTGCTGATTCATGATGTATTGATTTGGTTTTGAGGGGTTAGAGGATTGATTGAAACAATGCGGATATTATTATATTCGCAAAAAATAGAAAGCACATGGCGTCCGTAAGGCATGCTTGTGTTTGCAAAGTGAATTTAGTGGGCCAAATATAATGGAAATATTAAAAACGAACAAATTCGGTTGTGGCGAAAATATGGTATCGCATAGAATTAACGAATGTTAAAGGCTGCATTGGGGTATGGAATCGCGAGGGTATTTGAAATAAATGTCATATCTTTGCGGGGTTCCGAGGCCCGGAGGGGCTTCGGATGAAAAAGACATTATACAGATAAGGCGTAACTGTACGCTTTGGTTTTGACGGTATAAGAACTTCGCAACTTCTCGATGTCAATCAAAAACAAAGCAACGGGGACGCCCCTTGAAGGTATGTGACAATCATATCCCCTCTCTGTCCGCATGGCTACCGCCGTGGCGTGAGGAGGGTCGGTTCATATACACTTGCGTGGGGCTTTCGGCGTTGCTCGTTTCGATTGACAGGGCAATGCGAAGGCCTTTATACCGTGGAACGGGCATCAGTCTCGGCTCCACGTTTTTATTTGTAGCCCAATTATGTGATAATCAGACCTAAAAAGATGAACTTCCCGGAGCCGGAAGGTTGACTTTATGAAAATGAAAACACGAATTGTTGCTTTGATGAGGGATTTTTTTGTCGCAGGCCGTTTGTCTGTCATAAGAAATGTGACAGCCGCCGTCATGCTGCTGTATTCTGCTTCCTTGTTTGCGCAGGATGGGGTGAGGTATGTAGAAACCAGGCGTTTGGATAAGGACGGTGTCGAGACGAAAGGCTCGGGAGAGACGCGACGATACACGTTTGCCGGAAATGATATATCGTATTCTCTCGGCGACAGTCTGACGGTCACATACGTCTATCACCACAATGCCGACGGCTATAAGGTGTACTACCGGTATTCATACGACAGCGAGGCTGCTCGGAGTGTGATGGACGACGATGATGTCCTGCACGTTGCCAACGATATGGCGACTATAGAAAATCTCCTCCTGCACAACAGGAAACGGATGCAGACGAGTGTGTATGAAAGAAAGGACAAGTAGACGGCCGGAGTATTTTTATAAAAATGGAATCCAGGCTGGGTCATTGGCGGGGTTCGGGGCGGAGGGGGTAGGTGTTGCGGAGGGTCTCGAAGGTGGCGGGGAGGAGTTCGGCCGGGATTTCTTTGAGGCGGAGGGTGTCGGCAAGGATATCGTAGGCAATCTCGTCGGCCGTGATTGTTGCCGGGACGGGACGGACCGATGGAAGCGACTGAAGGAGGTCAGTGTCGTTGGTATCAATATTATAATGGGCCCTTAGGTGTCCGGCGAGGGCTTCAAGGACCATCGAGGTGGCTCTTACCTTGCCCTGGAAAGAATAGCCGGCAATGTGGGGGGTGGCTACGAGCGCGTCGACGAGTAGGCCGGTGTCGATGTCAGGCTCCCCCTCCCAGCAGTCGATTGCGAGGGCTGATATGCGCCCTTCGGCATAGGCTTTTTTGAGTACGGCTGTGTCGGTGACAGGGCCGCGGGCCGCGTTGACAATCATCGGACGGCGGCTGACGGCGGAGAGTAGTACGTCGTCGACGAGGTGGTAGGTCGGATGGGCGCCGCTGCGTGTCAGCGGTGTATGGATGCTGATTATGTCGCTATCACGGGCGATTTCTTCAAGCGATGACCAGCTCATGCCGCTGTCTCCTCGCTCCTGTCTGGGTGGGTCGTTGAGAAGCACCCTCATGCCGAGTCCTTCGGCCCAGCGGTGGAGAATCGAGCCTACGTTGCCCACGCCGATTATGCCGAGGACCTTGTCGGAAAAGCTCTCGCCCGGCTTCAGCGAGGCGCTGACAGCGGCGAGAACATATTGGGCCACGGCCGGGGCATTGCATCCGGGGGCGTTGGCCACGGTGATGCCGCGCGAGGCGCAGTAGGGGAGGTCGATGTGGTCTGTACCAATTGTCGCGGTTCCTATGAAGGAACAGCGGGAACCGTCGAGCAGCGAGGCGTCGCAGCGTGTGCGTGTGCGCGTGAGGAGTATATCGGCGTCGCGCATCACTTCTGAATCAATCTCGGAACCCGGGAGCATGACGAGCTGCCCGACGCCGGCAAGGGCACTGTCGATAAATGGGATGTTGCGGTCGGCGACTATCTTGAGATGGGGCATTATAGTATAGAGATTAAAGTATAGAGTATAGGGTTTATGGTTTGGGTTTAAGGTTTAGATTTAGAGGGGGATTTGGTGGATTATATTGGCGGGGATGTTGGTGCCGAGCATGGCCCAGAGGTAGATGCCGAGGTAGATGGCCATTAGGGATACCACGACTATATAGCCTCGGCGCATGACTGTGAAGCGGAAGAAGTGTCCCACCTGTATGGCTACGCAGGCATTGAGTAGGATGACGTAGAAGGCGATGTTTGTGAAGTTGACAATCGCGAAGATTCCTGTCGCTATCGAAATCATGGTCAGCAGGCCGTTGAAGGCTCTTGCCTGGGCGTTGAAGCCGATGATTTTGAAGAGGTTGACGTTGCCGAGGAGGAAGCCGGTCAGGAGTGTGACGGCCACGGCGGCAAGCATGGGCCAGTTTTCGGGTGAGTCCAGGAGGAGTGAGGGAGGCGTGAACTCTAACTGCGGAATTTCGGGACGGCCTACGATTCCGAGCCCCCAGGCTATCCAGGCGGGGGTGATGTTGCCGAGCACGGCGGCGAGTATCTTCTTGAATTTGAATATCTTCATCTGTCCCAGTCCGGCTATGAAGAGGGGGATGTAGAGGATGAAGGTGTATTCAATCAGCTGCCCGAGTCCTATGATGAAGAATATCAGAAACACTCGCCGGCTCGAGGGGCGGCTGTTGTAGATGCTGAACATGAGCCAGACAGCTGTCATGACCGCGAGGGCGGGGAAGACGGAGGCGCCGAGCTGTCCCATGATGGATGGTGTGCAGGCGGTGGTGAAGACGAAGTAGGCCGCAAAGAAAGCCGACGGAGTCCTCAGCAGGTTGAAGTTGCGGTTGATGAGGAGCATGACGACCCCGTTGGCGAGCACCAGGATGACGTTGGCCCACATCGAGATCCACGGGTCGGAAATCCATTCGCCGGGTGTGGGCAAGGCTATGGTGCGGAAGTCGCGGAGGGGTATAATCTTGTCGAAGGTGTAGGCCTGGAGGGTCATGAATATAGCCGCGAGGGTAATGAGCACTGCCATCCCTCGCGACCGTATGACTCTGGTGAAAGTGACTTCCTTGCGGGTCATCTAAAAGGTCTTATTTCGAAAGTTTTTTCAGGTCCTGTCCTATGTCGCGGCGCATGTATTTGCCCTCGAAGTCGACAGTGTCGGCGGCGGCATAGCTGTTGGCCAGAGCCTCGTCGATGTCCTTGCCGTAGGCGCTGCATGCAATCACGCGACCACCCGATGTTAGGAGTGTGCCCTCGGCGTCGCGTTTTGTGCCGGCGTGGAAGAGGATGGCGTCAGTGACTGCGTCGGTGCCGGTGATTACCTTCCCCTTGGGATAGCTGCCGGGATAGCCGCCGGAGACGACCATGACCGTTGTCGCGAAGCGCGGGTCTTCGGTGAGGGGGAGGATGCCGAGATTGCCGGCTGCGGCTGCCTCGAGGAGGGGTAGTAGGTCGGAGGCGATGCGGAGCATCACGATCTCGGTCTCCGGGTCGCCCATGCGGACATTGTATTCGATGACCATAGGTTCACCCTCGACATCGATGAGGCCGAGGAAGATGAAGCCGCGGTATGTGATGCCCTCGGCGATGAGGCCGTTGACTGTCGGGATGATGATTCGCTCCTCGACCTTGCGCATGAATTCCTTGTCGGCGAAGACCACGGGGCTTACAGCGCCCATGCCGCCGGTGTTGGGCCCGGTGTCACCCTCGCCGATGCGCTTGTAGTCCTTGGCGACGGGGAGGATGCGGTAGCCGCCGTTGCCGTCGGTCAGCACGAAGACGGAGCACTCGATGCCTTTGAGGAATTCCTCGATTACGACCGTTGCCGATGACTGTCCGAACATGCCGCCGAGCATCTCGCGCAGTGATGACTTGGCCTCGTCGAGAGAGTCGATTATGAGCACGCCCTTGCCGGCAGCGAGGCCGTCGGCTTTGAGGACGTAGGGGGCTTTCAGTGTCTCGAGGAAACGGCATCCATCTTCGATAGTCTCGGCTGTGAAGCTCTGATAGCGCGCGGTCGGGATGGAGTGGCGCATCATGAAGCGTTTGGCGAAATCCTTGCTCCCTTCGAGGGCGGCGCCTGCCTTGGAGGGGCCTACGATCAGAGGTGCGCCGTCGATCTGGGCAAAGTAGTCAAAAATTCCGGCCACGAGTGGGTCCTCGTTGCCGACGACAATCATGTCAATGTCATTTGCGGCGGCGAAGTCAGCCACGGCCTCGAAATCGAGCGGTGAGAGGGCCACGTTCTCGCCGTAGGCTCCTGTGCCGCCGTTGCCGGGTGCGACAAACAGCTTTTCGAGACGCGGGGAGAGCGAGATTTTCCATGCGAGGGCACATTCACGGCCTCCTGAGCCGAGGAGGAGTACCCTGAGTTTCCTGTCCTGCTTGGTGAGGGTTTCGCCGGCGTTGAAGGGGCTTTTTTCAGGAGCGTTGCTGACGGGGGTACGCAGAGTGTTAAGGTTCTGTTGTATTGACATGGTCGGTATTATTTGGTAATCAGGTTATTCTTTGGTTTCATTGTTTGACGAGTCGGTGCCGGGACGCTTCCAGCGTCGGCGTGTGCGCATGAAGGGGCCGTCGGGCGCGGGAATAGAGGGGCGTTTTGGCGATTCGCCGAGCGATTTGAGTGCGTGGGGGTTGCGATGGCGCGATAGGAGCTCCTCGGCCTCGCTTTGGGCGGCTGTCTCCTCCTTGAATTTGCGGCGACGCTCCTCGTTGCGTGCGTAGCCACCCTTCTTGGGGCGGTACTTGTCCTCAAGCGGGTTGGATTTGCGTGAGCCGTAGGAACGGGCCTCCTTGCCACCCATACCCTTCTCGCGGGCGTCGCGCTTCCACTCAGAGTCACTTTTCCGGGTGAAGCGTTTCTGTTCCGGCTTCCCTTCGGGGTCTTTGAGCACGCCGCCCTCGCGACGGAACTCACTCTTCGTACCCTCGAAGATTACATATTCGCGCAGCTCGCAGTCGAGACCGCCGTTCTGCATCTCCTCCTTGGTCGAGGGGGTTAGGCCTATGGCGTTGAGATAATCTGTGTTGGACGATATGACCCACGCGTGGTAGCCGAGGAAGACGCGTTTGAGCTTGGTGCCGATGAGCTTGTAGAGCTGCTCCATGTCCTGTGAGTTGATGCGCTCGCCGTAGGGGGGATTGGTGATGAGCATGCCCGGAGTGCCGTCGGCGGGAGCGGCATCCCACTGCTGGAGAGGTTTGATGCGGAGGTTGATATACTCGTCGACGCCGGCCGAGAGAATGTTGCGCTCGGCTATGGCCACGGCCTTGGGCGAGATGTCGGCGCCGTAGATTTTGAACGGGAGCTCGCGCGGAGTGTTGTACTCCTCGATGATTTTCTCGAACAGTTCGCTGTCATAGTCGTGCCACTGCTCGAAGGCGAAGCCCTTGCGGAAGGAGCCGGGCATGATGCCTGCGGCAATCATGGCAGCCTCGATGAGGAAGGTGCCGGAGCCGCACATCGGGTCGACGAATGGTGAGTCGCCGCGCCAGCCGCTCTTGAGAATGATGCCGGCGGCGAGAACCTCGTTGATAGGCGCCTCGGTCTGCGCTACGCGCCAGCCGCGCTTGTGGAGCGACTCGCCCGAGGAGTTGAGCGAGAGGGTGACGCGCTCGCCGTCGATGTGGACGTTAATCATGACGTCTGCATCGTTGAGGCGTACACCCGGGCGCTTGTCGGGGCCGAAGCGGTCCTTGAAGTAGTCGGCTATGGCGTCCTTGACACGGTAGGTCACGAAGCGTGAGTGGGTAAACTCGGAGGAGTGTGACGTCGTGTCGATGGAAAACGTCTTTTCGAGGCTCAGAATCTCGCCCCAGTTGTACTCCTTGACCATTTCATAGAGCTCGTCGGAGTCCTTGGCTATGAATTTGTAGATCGGTTTGAGGATGCAGAGCGCTGTGCGGCAGCAGATGTTGGCGCGGTAGAGAGTCGCGAGGTCACCTTCGAAAGTGACCATGCGTCTGCCCGGCTCGACATTCAGCGCTCCGATTCCACGAAGCTCTTCGGCGAGTACTTCTTCAAGACCCTTGAAGGTCTTGGCGACCATTTCAAAACGTTTTTCCATTCTCTAAATTTTCTTCTTGTTTTTTCGTTACTGCTTTATTGTGGGATTGGGCGGAAACTGGGTGCGCGGCTCAGCGCGACGAGCGAAAGTTGTCGGCACGGGCCTGGATTAGTTTCTCGCCGGGGGCGACGTCGCGCGTCACCCAGAGGTTGCCGCCTATCACTGCGTTGTCACCTATTGTGATGCGGCCGAGTATTGTCGAATTGGAGTAGATGACCACGTTGTTGCCGATAATCGGGTGGCGTGGGATTCCCTTTACGGGGTTGTCGGAGTCGTCGGTGACGAAGCTCTTGGCTCCGAGGGTGACTCCCTGGTATATCTTTACATTGTCGCCTATTATGGCTGTCGCGCCGATGACTACGCCGGTGCCGTGGTCGATGACGAAACTGTGGCCTATCGAGGCTCCGGGGTGGATGTCGATGCCGGTGTCGGAGTGGGCCAGCTCGGTAATCATTCGCGGGACTATGGGGACGCCGAGGCGGAAGAGGCGGTTGGCTATCCGATAGCTCATCGTGGCGCGGAAGCCGGGATAGCAGGCTATCACCTCATGGGTCGACACTGCGGCCGGGTCGCCGAGATAGGTGGCGTCGATGTCGGTGTCGAGGGTGTGGCGCATGGCCGGGAGGCTTTCGATGAAGGCTTCGGCACATTCGGTGGCGTGCCGGCGCAGGTCGGACAGGGCCGTGTCGCAGTTGTCGCGGTCGAAGCAGAGTCCGGCCGTAATCTGGCGGACGAGGAGGCTGAACAGTTCGTCACATTCGAGTGTCATGACGGAGCGTATGACTGATGCCCCGCGATAGCTCTCGTTGAAGAAACCTGGAAACATCAGGCGCGATGCGAGCTCGACTATCCGGCGGACGTCGCCGCCGGACAAAAGCGGCTCCCCCTCTCCGGCACGGGTGGGGCATACATGGCGCATGTCGTCGATGCTGCACAAGTGACCTATCACTCTGTCGATTCCTGTCGGCTTGGTCTGTTCCATGATTTCAGTTTTTGCATTTTGACACATTCATCTCATGCGAGTATGCAAAGTTACTACATTTTGAGTGTATGGCCGTAATGATTGCCGATAAATTTCAGAGCATGTTTCAAAATTATTATTAAGAGGGTGTTTAATAACAACAGTTAAAATCTGAGCGAAAGTTTTGAGAGGGATAT
>CAJUIX010000030.1 GCA_910586665.1 uncultured Duncaniella sp. | reverse complement strand
CAACAAACAAATGACATGCCTCATTATGTTAATTAATTTTTAAATCGTACTTAATTTTAAGTCTTATTATATTGGAAAGGTATCAGAAAAGAATCATTTAATCAATGCGTACAGCTGCTTTATCTCCCGCGCCCAAATCTCCTCACTCGGAGTTTCGAGTATGAGCGGGATACCGTCAAAGCGAGGGTCATTCATCAATCTGCGCCAGAAATCCTCGTTGAGATAGCCGGTAAATAGAGGCGCATGGCGATCTATTCTCGAGCCAAGAGCTCTTCGAGTGTCGTTGAGATGCATACCTGCGAGATATTTAAAACCTATGATACGTTCAAAATCACTCCATGTATTGTTGTAAGCCTCTTCTTCGACCATGTCATAGCCTGCAGTATAGGCGTGACAGGTATCAATACACACTCCGACACGGCTCTTGTCATCTACCTTGTCAATGATGTGTGCTATCTGCTCGAAAGTATAACCGAGATTGCTCCCCTGCCCTGCAGTATTCTCTATCACAGCTTTTACGCCAGATGTTTTTTCGAGAACAATGTTGAGCGAGTCGGCTATTAAATCAAGACAGGCATCGGTTTCAATTTCCCTCAGGTGAGAGCCCGGGTGGAAGTTAAGCATGGTTAGCCCGAGTTGCTCACACCGGCGCACTTCATCAAGAAAAGCCTCGCGCGACTTCACAAGCTTCTCTGCGTCCGGCGAACCGAGATTGATGAGGAAGCTGTCATGAGGCAATATGACCTCGGGGGTATAGCCATACTTCATGCAGTTAGCCTTAAAGGCCTCTGCTTCAGACTCCGAGATAACCTTAGAAGTCCATCGAGAAGGATTCCGGGTAAAGAGCGAAAAGGATTTCGCACCAATCCTATAGGCGTTGACAGGCGCACGGCTCACGCCCTGGTCCGAGGAGACATGTGCTCCGATATATTTCATTGGCAAGTATGATTACGCATTAAATTTTCGCAAATTTACTAAATATTCGTATCTTTGCAAAAAAATTAAGGTTAACATTTAATAAGCCCAAGCAACTATTTTATGGCTCAGAAACCGTCGATTCCCAAAGGTACGCGCGACTTCACCCCTGTAGAAATGGCACGCCGCAATTATATATTCGATACAATCCGCAGCGTCTTCCATCTTTTCGGATTCCAACAGATAGAAACTCCCGCTATGGAGACTCTCTCCACCCTTATGGGCAAGTATGGAGAGGAAGGTGACAAACTCCTGTTCAAGATACTTGATTCAGGTGATTTCCTCAAAGGGGTCGATCCCGGCCTTATAAACGCCGGCGACTGCGCCAAGCTCGCCCCGAAGCTTTGTGAAAAAGGTCTGCGCTACGACCTTACAGTGCCCTTTGCCCGCTTCGTGGTAATGCACCGCAACGACCTCTCCTTCCCATTCAAGCGATTCCAAATACAGCCCGTATGGAGAGCTGACCGTCCGCAGAAAGGGCGTTACCGCGAGTTCTACCAGTGTGACGCCGATGTCGTAGGCTCCGATTCACTTTTAAATGAAATCGAGCTCGTACAGATGATCGACGAGGTGTTTAACCGTCTCGGCATCCGCACCACTATCAAACTAAACAACCGCAAGGTACTTGCCGGAATCGCGGAGCTTGTAGGTGAACCTGAGAAAATCGTCGACATCACCGTTGCCATTGACAAGATTGACAAAATCGGCCTCGACAATGTGAAAGCCGAGCTTTCAGAGCGCGGGCTCAGCGATGAGGCTATCGACAAAATCACACCTATAATCACTCTTGCCGGAAGCAACAAGGAGCGTCTCGCCAGACTTTCAGAGCTGCTTGCCGGAAGCGAGACCGGACTGAAAGGTGTCGAGGAGCTGCGCGAAGTCATGGAAGGCTCGAAGATGCTCGGCTTGCGCGCCGAACTCGAACTTGACGTCAGCCTCGCCCGCGGACTCAACTACTACACCGGGACAATTATCGAGGTCAAGGCCCGCGACGTGGAGATAGGAAGTATCACAGGCGGTGGCCGCTACGACAATCTCACCGGAATCTTCGGGCTTCCTGAAGTGTCAGGTGTCGGCATCTCCTTCGGTGCAGACCGCATCTACGACGTGCTCAACGCTCTCGACCTCTACCCTGCCGACATCGCCGGAGCAGCAAGGGTCATGTTTACCAACTTCGGCACCAGGGAAGCTGCCCGCTCGCTTGAAATCATAAAGAAGCTCCGTGAAAACGGTATCTCTGCCGAAATCTATCCTGACGCCGCCAAGATGAAGAAACAGATGGGCCGTGCCGACACCCTCGGTATCCCATACGTCGCCATAATCGGAGAAACAGAGCTTGAAGAGGGCTGCGTCACTCTGAAAAACATGTCTACAGGCGAGCAGAAGAAGCTTTCGGTGGATGAACTTTTAGGAGAATTGGCCTGAGACTCTCGATTCATGCCTTAATTTTGGTCTTTTGACCTACAATTTATCCTCACACTGGCAAAAATTGTGTATTTTTGCCAGTGAAACATATTAACTACTTCTATACGGCATGCTCATTACTGACTCTCTGACCACTTTTGGCACATATTGTCTATTTATAAAGAGGGTGTTTTCCATACCTGACCGATGGAAGACTTTCTTCAAACGCACATTCTTTGAAATAACGAAACTCGGTGTCGACTCCATACCGTTGGTGATTGTCATATCGCTATTCATCGGAGCCGTCATCACGATACAGATGCAGCTCAATATCGTATCGCCGCTTGTCCCCTCCTATTCGACAGGCCTTGCGACACGAGAGATTATCCTGCTCGAGTTTTCGAACTCTATCCTCTGTCTTATACTCGCGGGCAAGGTGGGATCAAACATCGCATCCGAAATCGGCACCATGAGGGTGACAGAGCAGATTGACGCCCTCGACATCATGGGTGTCAACTCGGCCAACTTCCTCGTCCTGCCCAAAATCATCGGCTTCCTTATCTACATGCCGGTGCTGGTCGTCTTCTGTATCTTCACCTCATTTCTCGGAGGTGTGCTGATTTCGATATTTACGGGAATAATACCCCTAAACCGATTCATCTACGGCCTTCAGACCATGTTTTCGGAATGGTATGTGTGGTACGGACTTATCAAGTCTCTCTTCTTCTCATATATAATTACATCCGTAGCGGCTTTCTATGGCTACTATGTCAAAGGTGGCGCACTCGAAGTCGGCAAAGCGTCGACAAACGCCGTCGTTGCCTCCAGCATCCTTATCCTGCTGCTTGATGTCGTACTTACCAGACTCCTCCTGCAATGATAGAAGTTAAGAATATCACCAAGTCCTTCGATGGCAAGACAATCCTCCATGATGTCAGCGCCACCTTCCACACAGGTAAGACCAATCTGATTATCGGACAGAGCGGTTCGGGTAAGACCGTGCTCGTGAAGTCGCTCGTCGGACTGTTGCGCCCAGAGAAAGGCGAAATCCTCTATGACGGCCGCGACGTCCTTAAAATGGACCAGAACCAGGTGAAGGAGCTAAGAAAGGAAATCGGTATGCTCTTCCAAGGCTCAGCTCTCTTTGATTCGGAGACAGTCCTCGGCAATGTAATGTTCCCCCTGACCATGTTTACCGACATGAGCCATGCCGAAATCATAGACCGTGCACAGTTCTGCCTCGAGCGAGTCAACCTCAAAGGCGCTGACAATAAATTTCCTTCAGAGATTTCCGGCGGTATGCAGAAGCGTGTGGCAATCGCCCGCGCCATAGCCCTAAACCCCAAATACCTGTTTTGCGACGAGCCTAACTCAGGCCTCGACCCGCGCACATCCATACTTATTGACGAGCTTCTGAGCGATATCACTCATGAATATAATATCACCACGATAATAAACACCCACGACATGAACTCCGTGCTCGGCATCGGTGAGAATATCATATTCATCAACAAGGGGCACCGCGAATGGGTCGGCGACATGCATCAAATCTACGAGACCTCCAACGAGGCCCTCAATGAATTTGTCTTCGCCAACGACCTCTTCCAAAAAGTGAGAGCCTATGTTCTCGCCAACGAACACCCGCAACCGGGAAAATAGTATAGCGCGAAAATCAATTTACAATAACTTGTAATCTCACCACTCCCATTCCGTGACGGAATCGGGAGTGCTTTTTTTGATATCTACCAGGCGTTGGTTTGACGAACCGCGAAACAGCAGCCTCACATCCCGAAGACCGTCAACAAAGGGCCCGTCAACAAGCACTTCGACATAGCGCAACAGCTCTGTAGCATAGCCGTTATGCAATAGCTCTTCGTAGCGGAAGCCAGTGTAGCACCATATAGTCTTCCCGGCTTTCACAATCTCACGCGCGAGGGGAACGATTTCTTTTGCCTGATAGACTGGATCACCACCTGTAAAGGTGACGTCGAAATCATTATCTATGATAATATCCATAAGCTCACCGACGCCCATTTCACGACCTGCCTCAAAATTCCATGACTGCGGATTGTGGCAACCTTCACATCTGTGGGCGCAGCCGGCAAAATAAATGGCTGTACGAAGGCCGGGGCCGTCAACAGACGTCCCCGGCACTATATCCAGAATTCTCATTGCTTATCCAAATGAAACATCATTTATTTATGGACGATACGGTCCTTCAATTCGGCTAATTTCGCATTGTTCCAGCGGTCAGTCGTACCGACAAGATAGCCGGTGATACGCTGAAGGCAGTCGATGTTATGGCTGTGGCAGTGCGGGCACTCCTCAAGATTCTCCTGCGCATCCTCATAGCCACAGTCCATGCAACGGTTGCGGTTATGGTTGACTGAGCAATAGCCGATGTTGTATTTATCCATCAGGTCGACTATATCAGAAATAGCTTTGGGATTATGGGTAGCGTCACCGTCAATTTCCACATAGAATATATGGCCGCCACCTGTCAGCTCATGATACGGAGCCTCGATTTTTGCCTTATGGCGGGGCGAGCAGTGGTAATATACGGGGACATGGTTGGAGTTGGTATAGTAAATCTTATCGGTGATGCCCGGTATCACACCGAATGACTTCCTGTCGCGGGAGGTGAACTTACCCGAAAGACCCTCGGCCGGAGTGGCGAGCACCGAGAAGTTATGCTGATACTTCTCACTGTAATCATTGACGCGCGAGCGCATGTGGGACACGATTTTCAATCCGAGCGTCTGTGCCTCCTCGCTCTCTCCGTGGTGCTTCCCGACGAGGGCGATGAGACATTCGGCGAGACCGATGAAGCCGATGCCGAGCGTGCCCTGGTTGATGACACTCTCGATGGTGTCGTTGGGCGAAAGGTTCTCCGCACCGTTCCATAGACGCGACATGAGCAGGGGGAACTGCTTTGCCATAGCTGTTTTCTGGAAATTATAGCGGTCGCAGAGCTGGCGGGCAGTGATGTCAAGAACCGAGTCAAGTTTCGAAAAGAACTTGTCTATGCGCTCTTCCATGTCGACAATATTCATGCACTCGATAGCGATTCGCACGATGTTGATAGTCGAGAAACTGATATTGCCGCGACCGATAGATGTCTTTTCACCGAAACGGTTTTCAAAGACACGGGTACGGCAACCCATAGTAGCCACCTCATACTTATAGCGCTCGGGGTCATTGATGTCCCACTTCTCATGCTGGTTGAAGGTGGCATCAAGGTTCACAAAATTCGGGAAGAAGCGACGAGCAGTCACCTTGCATGCCAACTTATAAAGGTCATAGTTGCGGTCACCAGGCAGATAGCTGACACCGCGTTTCTTCTTCCATATCTGTATGGGGAAAATAGCGGTAGCGCCATTGCCAACACCCTCGTATGTCGAGTTGAGGAGCTCGCGGATGATACAACGGCCCTCAGCCGAAGTGTCAGTACCGTAATTAATCGAGCTGAACACCACCTGGTTACCGCCGCGGGAATGGATTGTGTTCATGTTGTGTATGAACGCCTCCATTGACTGATGGACACGGCTGACAGTCTGGTTGATAGCATGTTGCTTCCAACGATCCTTACCTTCAAGTCCGTCAAGAGGAGTTTTTACATAGTCATCAATCTCACACTCGTACAGTTCCGAAAGATCCTGCCCGACAAGGCTCTCAATCTGCTTCACCTCCTCGACAAACGACGAGCGCACGAAAGGAGCAAGGTAGAAATCGAAAGCAGGGATGGCCTGGCCGCCGTGCATCTCGTTCTGTGCAGTCTCGAGAGAGATACAGCCGATGATGCTGGCGGTCTCTATGCGCTTAGCCGGACGCGACTCGCCATGCCCGGCAATGAAGCCGTATTTGAGGATGCGGTCCAGGGGATGCTGCACGCATGTGAGACTCTTGGTCGGATAGTAATCCTTGTCATGGATATGGAGATAACCGCTCTGCACGGCCTCGCGCGCCTCAGGCGACAGGAGATAGTCGTCGACGAAAGGCTTGGTGGTCTCGCTCGCGAACTTCATCATCATTCCCGCGGGCGAGTCAGTGTTCATATTTGCGTTTTCGCGGGTTATATCATTGCTCTTTGCCTCGATGATTTCGAGAAACATGTCGCGGGTCTTCGCACGACGGGCAATCGAGCGCTGGTCTCGATAGGCAATATAACGTTTTGCCACCTCCTTGCGGGGCGACTTCATCAATTCAAGCTCAACTCTGTCCTGAATCTCCTCAACCGACATCTGCTCATTTCCAATCATGCCGATACGGTCGGTGATACGCGAAATGAGAGCCTCATCCTCACCCATTTCGGTTGTGAGCATGGCTTTTCGGATAGCGGCCTTTATCTTTTCTTCATTATAACCCACGACTCGTCCGTCGCGTTTAATAACAGTCTGTATCATTTAGGAGAATTTTTAATTGATTGTTTTTTAGGTTTAGAGTTTATTGCCATTGATGATATAAATTCTGAATAATATTTTACATCGCTAATGCAACGGCAAAGGTACGCATATAAAAACAATAATCCAACAAAAATGTTGGATTATTTATCGTTAGAATTTTATTTTCGGACAACTTTTGCACAATTCATATTTTATAAACCTCTAACAGATAGAAAGATAAATTTTATTTTGGAAAACTTCAATATGTTTATAACTTTTTCAAGTTTACCAAATAAGCCAATTCAGTCATGCATCTAATTGACATTTTTGGAAGATTTCCTTTAGGAAAAGTACTAAATTCTTGACTAAAAATTCCTTCTCCGCCTGCGCCTCCAAGCAGACAGACCGTCGTCCATCCGAGTCGGTTTCCTTGGATGAAATCCTTTTTGGGATTATCCCCTACATATATATAAGACTCTTCTTTCCCGTTTTTAGCCATTATTGTTCTGAATGCCTCGCCTGAAATTTTCTCAGACCCTATCTCCTCCGATATAAAAATCATATCGTCGTTTATAAAGCGGTGCAGCCCGAGAGCCTCAATTTTGTGACGTTGCGTGACGCTCCGGCCGTCAGTGACAAGCCCTAACGTGCATCCTTGCCGTTTCAGCGAAGCGAGGGTGTATAGCGAATACCAGGGTAATGATATGTCTGGGTAATGGTTGCGATATATTGCGAGAAGCTTCTCGATAGGCAAGCCCGTAGAGTCAAAGGCCTCCCGCGGCGAGGCCGCTTCGAGCATCCGTGAGAGTAGATAAAACCCTTTACAACGCGCAATCTCCCTATACGCTGAACGGACAAAGTCCATTTCGGGAAAAAGCGTGTCGTCAAGATCAAAAACGACAACCATCAAGTATCTGAATTATGAGAAGTAATAATCGACGCAGGCACGGGCCTCCTTATGGCCGGCGAGCAGTGAGGCCGCAGCCACATGGGCAGGATGCTTCGCATAAACCTCGACATCGCGCATCTCGGGCACTACAGCGGTCAGAACCACATCCCAATCCTCCGAAGGGTTCTCATTGATACCCACTTCCATTGACTGGAGCACATCAATCTGCGACGGAAGTTCCAGTAGGGCATGTTTGAAACGTTCAGCCACCTCCCTGCGCTCGGCGGGAGTGCCGTTTAACTTAAAACAAACTATATGCTTAACCATATGATTGGATTATTTATGTTAATTTCTGACTCCAAAATTAGCATTTTTATTTCTCATTCCGCCCGGATTTCCGAAAAATTATTTAACGAATCTAAATCAACGTGGCATTTTTTTACTAAATTTGTGGATGAATTACAACAGCCGGTATTACCGCTATTAAGTAAGCATCTGAAGAAAATGATTACCACTACAGACAATTATGATCTTACAAAGCACAACACATTTGCCATGCGGGTGAAATGTGGAGTGTTTATGGAATACACCAAGGCAGAAGACATACCATTTATCCTTTCCTCCATACGCAAAGATGTGGAGCGTTTCCACATCGGGGCAGGAAGCGACCTCCTATTCACCGGAGACTATCCCGGAGTCATCCTCCACAGCGCCATAAAGGGGATGGAAATCATCAGCGAGAGCCCGCAGGAGGTAATCGTGCGTGTCGGTGCAGGCGAGTCTATGGACGACTTCGTCATCTGGGCTGCCGACCGCGGTCTGTGGGGTATCGAAAATCTGTCAGGGATCCCGGGTGAGGTCGGAGCCTCTGCGGTGCAGAATGTCGGTGCTTACGGGGCCGAGGCCTGCGACTCCATTGTTGCCGTCCACGCTTTCGACGAGGTGGAGCAGGAGTTTGTGACATTCCAAAAAGATGAATGTATGTTCGGCTACAGGGATTCAATCTTCAAACAGCCTGACGAAAAGGGACGCTACATAATCCATGCCGTCGACTACTCCCTCTCCCCTTCCGGCTGTCCGAATCTGTCGTATCCGGCTTTGAAAAAAATTTTCGAAGAAAAGGATTGCACCTCGCTCTCTCCTCACGACATCCGAAAAGCCATTATCGGCATCCGTGATTCCAAGCTCCCCGATCCGGCTGAAGTCCCGAGCGCCGGAAGCTTCTTCAAAAACCCCATTGTCACCCCGGAGCACTTCGAGCAGATATGTCGCTCGGAAGGGAACACGGACATCCCCCACTATACGGTTGACAACGGCTTAAAGATTCCGGCCGCATGGATGATTGAGCGCTGCGGCTGGAAGGGATACAGCGACGGCAATGTAGCCGTATGGCATCTCCAACCACTCGTCATAGTGAATCCTGAAAAAAAGGCTTCCCCCGAAGAGGTCATTAAGCTCGAAAACAAGATAATCGAATCTGTAAATGCACGTTTCGGCATAACTCTTTCGCCGGAAGTTGAACACATTTGACTTTTTAAGCATTTAAAGATAAAAAATACACGTCTCATCTATCACACCTTAAAAATATAACACTCCCGACATGAGCACTTACATTATCGAAGGCGGCCACAGGCTGAGCGGATGTATCAGACCCCAAGGTGCCAAAAACGAAGCGCTTGAAGTAATCTGCGCGACATTGCTTACTTCCGAGCCGGTCACCATCCACAATGTGCCCAACATCCTCGACATAAAGAACCTCATAAACCTCCTGAAAGCAATGAGGGTCAAGGTCGACAAGCTGAGCGATGACACCTATCGCTTCCAGGCCGACGACCTTGACGAGGACTATATATCCAGTGCCGACTTCGTGTCGAGATGTGCCTCGCTCAGAGGCTCCGTCCTCGTGGTCGGTCCGCTGCTTGCCAGACTTGGACAGGCCTATTTTGCCAAACCGGGCGGCGACAAGATTGGTCGCCGAAAGGTCGACACCCATATTACCGGCCTTTCAAAGCTCGGTGCAATGATTGCATACAACGAGGAGCGCCAGGCCTACTATCTCGTCACTGTCAACGGCCTCAAAGGGTGCTACATGCTCCTTGACGAAGCATCGGTGACAGGCACGGCCAACATCATCATGGCTGCGGCCCTCGCCGAAGGCACAACCACCATATACAATGCCGCCTGTGAGCCCTATATCCAACAGCTCTGCAAGATGCTCGTCAAAATGGGTGTGACTATAGAGGGCATAGGCTCGAATCTGCTCCGCATCACAGGCGTTGAGAAGCTTTCAGGCGCCGAGCATACAATCCTCCCCGACATGATCGAGGTCGGCAGCTTCATCGGCATGGCAGCAATCACCCAAAGCGAGCTTACCATAAAGGATGTCAGCTATGACAACCTCGGCATCATCCCCGACTCATTCAAGCGCCTCGGCATAAATCTTGAACGTCGCGGCGACGACATCTACATCCCCTCGCAGGACGTCTATGAAATCGAAACCAACCTCGACGGCTCGATTCCTACAATAGCCGACGCGCCCTGGCCGGGACTGTCACCCGACCTCCTTTCGGTAATGCTCGTGACAGCCACACAGTGTCGCGGAAGCGTGCTGATACATCAGAAAATGTTTGAAAGCCGACTCTTCTTCGTCGACCGACTCATCGACATGGGCGCACAGATTATGCTCTGCGACCCCCACCGCGCCGTAGTCATTGGACTCGACCACAAGGTGCCTCTCCGCGCCAACAAAATGCACTCTCCCGACATCCGTGCCGGTATAGCCATGCTGATTGCCGCCATGAGTGCCAAGGGTGTGTCGACTATCGACAATATCGATCAGATTGACCGCGGCTACCAGGACATCGATACCCGTCTGAATTCAGTCGGGGCCTGCATCTACCGTCGTGACTGACAGGGCGCCCCTCCCCGGGGCGCTATAAAGTTTTATCTCTCTTGCATCCTTAACGAAAATGGAAAAAACTCCTCGTCCCTCCACTGAGAGGGAGCTAATATTGTTTCTTACACGCAGGTTGCTCAAAGGAACCGGCGACAATGTCACCCCTGCTGACTTCAGATCGGTCAGGACAGCTATTATTGAGACCTACGGCGACAACAAGTCACCGCTTGACCGCCACGGCCTCAACAAGATTGTCCACTCGCTCGAGACCGCATTGGCTCTCTGCGACATGGTGTCGCCTGACCGCAACATGGTGCTCGCAACGCTGCTCTACGGACTGTGTACCGAAGAGAGTCTGACCGTAGAGAAGATAAGCGAGGTGTGGGGAGAGGATGTGCGCCGTCTCGTCAGCGGCCTTCTGAAAGTTTCCACCCTCTATGGGAAACAGGGTGTGGTCAAGACTGACAACTTCCGACGCCTCCTCATGACATTCGCCGAAGATATCCGTGTCATAATTATAATGATAGTCGAGCGCCTGACCCTCATGCGCGCAATCAATCATCACCCCGACGAGAAGTTTGTCACCGACACAGCCTTTGAGGCTAACTACCTCTACGCACCCCTCGCCCACAGGCTCGGCCTTTACAAGATTAAGAGCGAGCTTGAGGATATGTCGCTCAAATATACGACAAGAGAGACATACACAAAAATTGCCCGCGAGCTTAACGAGACAAAGGTGGCCCGCGACGCCTACATAGCCGACTTCATAGCGCCACTAAAAAAACGCCTTGACGCCACCGGCCTGAAATATGAAATCAAGGGACGAACCAAGTCCATCTACTCCATTTGGAACAAGCTACGCAAACAGCAGGTGGAACTCTCAGGCATATATGACCTCTTTGCAATCCGTGTGATTCTCGACGTGCCCCTTGAGCGGGAGAAGGCCGACTGTTGGAACGTATATTCTATTGTCGCCGATATGTATACACCCAACCCCGCACGAATGAAGGACTGGCTCTCGATTCCCAAGAGCAACGGCTACGAATCACTCCATACGACCGTAAAAGGCCCGGACAACAAATGGGTCGAGGTGCAGATACGCACCAAGCGCATGGACCTTGTGGCCGAAAAAGGCCTTGCCGCCCACTGGAAATACAAGGGCATCAAGAGCGAGGGCGACCTTGACACATGGATGAACAACATCCGCGACATACTCGAGACAGCCGACGGTCCGATGGAGCTGATGAAGAACTTCAAGATGGACCTCTACGATAAAGAGGTGTTCGTCTTCACCCCTCGCGGCGACCTCTACCGCCTGCCACTCGGCGCAACGGTGCTCGACTTCGCCTTCAACATACACTCCAAACTCGGATGCACCTGCGTCGGCGGAAAAGTCAACGGTCGGAACCGCAAGCTAAACTACAAATTACATTCCGGCGATACAGTAGAGGTCACCACCGCCCCGGGCCAGGTACCCAAACAGGACTGGCTCAACTTCGTCGTGACCTCCAAAGCCCGCAACAAAATCAAGCAGACAATCAACGAGCGCGCCAACCGCTCCGCCGAGCTTGGCAAGGAGCTCCTCCAGCGCCGTTGCAAGAACCGCAAGATAGAGATTGACGAGGGGATGCTCATGCGCACTATAAAAAAAATGGGCTATCGCACCGTCACGGATTTCTACAAAGCTATCGGCGATGAGCTTATTGACGTTAACGATGTCATTACACAATACGAGTTTATAGAAAACGCCGACAAGAAATCGGAGGTTGAGAAGCGTAGCGCTGAGGAATTCGAGCTTGCTGAATCGCCTGAGCGCAACCTAGATTCGACCTCTGACGACATACTCATAATCGGCGATGACATAAAGGGCATCAACTACCGTCTCTCGCGTTGCTGCAACCCGATATTCGGCGATGACGTATTCGGATTCGTATCGGCCGAGGGTGTAATCAAAATCCACCGCCTTGACTGCCCCAACGCGCAACACATCAGATACAAGTATCCCTACCGCGTCATCCGCACACGGTGGTCAGGCAAAGTCGGTAGCCGCTTCGCAGCCACTCTCAAGATAGTCGGCAACGACGATCTCGGAATTGTGACCAACATCACTTCCATAATCAATAAGGAGAAAGATGTCACCATGCGCAATATTACCATCGACTCCTCCGACGGCATATTCTCCGGCTTCATCGTGGTCGGTATCAGTGACACTTCCGCCCTCAATAATCTTATAAAGAAAATCAAAACTGTGAAAGGAGTAAAAGATGTTGAACGTAGCAACTAAGAATTTAAAGGCAATCAAAAATACCACAGTCGCCGCACTCTGCCTTCTGACCGTGTCGTGCGGAGGCAACGGCGACACTAAAAAAGCAAACAACCTTCTCGACGAGGCGCGCCGCTCGTTTGAAGCCGGACGGTTCGCCGAGGCTATAGCCCTGACGGACTCTATCAAGAGCGCCTACCCGCGCGAGATAGATGTAAGACGCGAGGCACTCCACCTATCCACCCGCGCGACAGAGGGCCTGTCACTCCAAAAACTCCAGGAAGCCGACTCGCTTACTGTCGCCCTCGGAATTCTCGGTGACTCGTTGCAGCGCCGGATGAAATTCGTAAGCAATCCTATCGAGGGTTACTATATAGCCTCGACAGCCGACCCTATGAAATTCACCAACTCGACAGGCCTTCAGGCAAGGGTCAGCCCCGACGGCGACTTCTATCTAATTTCCTCGTTGAAAGGCAAGAATGTCAAGAGTACCTCTATAGAAGTCAGCACCGGCGTGGCAAAGGCCGCCACTTCCACTGTGGCTCACGACGGCGAGCGCAATGACCGCTCTATGGGCGCCGAGGTAATCACCTTCATGGGTGTCGAATGTGACAGTGTCGGAAATTTTGTGGCAAAGCACGTCGACGAACCGATGACACTAACCTTTGTCGGCGCAAGCACATACTCAACAACACTCACCGCCACTCAGGCAAAGGAGATTGCCACCGCATATAATTATGCGACCGTCACACGCCGCTTCAAGGTGGCCTCACTCGAAAAGGAACGCCTCACACGCGCCGTAGACCTGGCCCGTGCACAGGCGGCACGGACATTCGTCGAAAAGGACAGCGTGAAATAATGATAGTCTGATTGTAAAAACACACATATATTATATATTACCTATGGCTGAAGAGAAGAAGGGAAGCAAGCTTTCCGCAACAATCGAGAAATGGAAGACCCGGGCACTGGATTTTTGGAAATATAGCTCCGAAGGTGTCTGGGAAGACAAGCGCGACACATTGAAGGTCAACGTAATCAAGACTCTCAATCTGACTGTGCGCTCATTCATGAGCAACGACCTTCAGTCATCGGCCTGCGCCCTCACCTACAGGACGCTGCTCGCCATTGTCCCGGCGCTGGCGCTCATTTTTGCAATCGGGCGAGGATTCGGCTTCCAGAACCTCATCCAAAACCAGCTCTACGAGACCCTCCCCTCGCAGCAGCGGGCTTTGGAGATGGCCTTTTCATTCGTCGATTCCTGTCTTGCACAAGCCTCCGAAGGCATTTTTGTCGGTGTCGGCATCATCTTCCTTCTATGGACCCTCATATCACTGCTTGACTCGGTCGAAACCTCGTTCAACAACATCTGGGGGATTAAAATAGACCGTCCGATTGCCCGAAAAGTCACTGACTACCTTGCAATCTGCATCATCCTCCCTGTCCTCATGATCTGCTCGGGAGGTCTGCGAATATTCATGTCAAACGCCATTCAGAAAATCCTCCCCTTTGACTTCATCGGGCCGGTTGTAGGCGACATACTCGACATCGTATCCATCCTCTTAGGCTGCCTCTTCTTCACGGGTGCCTACATGCTCATCCCAAACACTAAAGTCAAGTTCCGCAACGCCCTCTTCACGGGAATGATTGCAGGTATAGCCTTCCAGGTACTCCAATGGCTCTTCGTATCCGGCCAGCTATATGTGGCGAAGTACAATGCTATCTACGGTAGCTTCTCCTTCCTCCCGTTGATGTTGATATGGATGCAGCTGTCATGGCTTATTACCCTTGCCGGCGCACTGATCTGCTGCTCGTCGCAAAACATATTCATGTTCTCCTACGAGCGACAGACCAACAATATCTCCCACTCCTACAAGCAGAAGGTCTGCCTCGCGATACTTACCACCATTATAAAGCGCTTTAAAAACGAGGAGCCTCCGCTCAACATTGCCGAACTCTCTAAACGCCTGGCCATCCCCCCTCGCCTGACAGGAATTGTTGCAAATATCTTGCTTGAATGTAACCTGCTTGTCAAGGTCGTCCCCCTTGACGGCGACGAGATTTCATCCGACCCGCCACTGATTCCGGCTACAAGCACCGACCACTATACCCTCGGCCATGTGCTCGACGTCTTGTCGCATCACGGCGAGTCCAACTTCATGCAGGACTTCGACAACATGTTCAAACCGCTCTCCGACCTCTGTGAGAAGCTCGCTGCAAGCCTGCTGCGACAGGCGGACAATGTTCTTCTGTCAGAAATCGACCTGCCCAAAATCAAAGGTTTATAAATTATCCCGTTAATATATTTTTCTAACCATTAACCCAAATTTATCATGAAAGAAGTAATCTCAACCACTGCTGCCCCCGGCGCAATCGGTCCCTACAGCCAGGCTATCAAGGCCGGCAACATGCTTTTCTGCTCCGGCCAGATTCCTGTTGACCCCGCCACAGGCACAGTCCCCGAAGGCATCAAGGCTCAGACCGCACAGTCTCTCGCCAATGTCAAGGCAATCCTTGCCGCAGCCGGCGCAAGCATCGAAAACGTTGTAAAGACTACAGTCTTCCTCGCCGACATGAGCCTCTTCGGTGAAATGAACGAGGTCTATGCACAGAACTTCACCGAGCCTTTCCCGGCCCGCTCTGCCGTCGCAGTACGCGAACTCCCCAAGCAGGTTCTCGTCGAAATCGAAGTAATCGCAGTCCTCTAAGACCCCGACTTATCGTCTTACATACAATAAAAGCCCGGCGCAAACCGGGCTTTCATTGTTTATATATAACTTTCATTGTTTATATATAATAGGTGATATCACATAATCCCTCTTTCGCGAAGTTTGAGCTGCCATGCCCATGCCGAGCGCATAGTATCAGCAAGCGACGAGTCAGCCACCCATCCGAGGACATTGTTGGCATACTCGGGATTGGCCCATACCTTCTCAATGTCACCTGCACGACGGCCTACAATCTTATGAGGCACCTTGACACCCGTGGCCTTCTCGAAAACATGTATCAACTCGAGCACAGACACACCGTTGCCGGTTCCGAGATTGAAAATCTCAATCTTATCCTCGCTCTTGTCCTCAAGCATCCGTTTGACAGCTATGACATGGGCCTTGGCAAGGTCGACCACATTGATATAGTCGCGGATACATGAACCGTCGGGAGTATCATAGTCGTCGCCGAACACACTCAGCTCCTTGCGTATGCCGATAGCGGTCTGTGTCAGGTAAGGAATAAGGTTTTGAGGGACGCCGTTGGGAAGCTCGCCGATTTCAGCCGAAGGATGTGCTCCCACCGGGTTGAAATAACGAAGAATCACACTCTTGAAAGGCGCGCCGGCATTGATGACGTCCGTGATAATCTCCTCTGAAATCTGCTTGGTGTTGCCGTAGGGCGACGTGGCCTTCTTGATAGGAGACTTCTCGGTGACCGGGTTCTCGTCAGGCTCGCCATAAACCGTGCACGACGAGGAGAAGACAATGCCCTTCACTCCGTTAGGCCCCATTAGGTCGAGGAGATTGAGTAGGGTATTGAGGTTGTTGCGGTAATAAAGAATCGGCTTGTGCATACTCTCGCCGACTGCCTTTGAAGCGGCAAAGTTTATGATACCCTTGATTCCGGGATAATCGGCAAACAGTTTTTTCAGCGCTTCAATATCCGTGCAGTCCCCCTCGACAAAATCAGGGCGGATGCCGGTGATGCGCTCGATGCCGTCAATGACATCCTTGTTGGAATTCGACAGATTGTCGATGATTACCACCGAGTAGCCCGCATTTTGCAGTTCGACGACGGTATGCGACCCGATGTAGCCCGTACCGCCGGTAACTAAAATCCTATCCATAAAGTATCTTGTATTTTTATTTGTTAATTTTCAGTTAGTGCTTCCTCAGCCATTGACAGGGGATGATACGAGCCGATGTGACGCTGCTTCTTCTCCTCAAAAATATCGGATATGGCAAAAAATATTCCGCTCTCCTCGACATCGCCAAACTCATCGTTGATAGCGGTGCCAAACATCTTCATCGTCGGCGAAAGACTCATGTAGGAGTTGACCAGAGGCGGGATATTGAACCCGAACTCACGAATGGCATGATTGAGAATCTTGTAGTCCTCCTTGAAACTGCTGCCGACAAAGAGATTTTCCATAGCCTCGGCATCAATGTCGGGCGTGATCGGGCGCAACGGTCTGACCAGTTCCTCAGTATCAGGGAAATGCTTGTGGAGAAAATAGAGAATCATGTCGCGACACTTGCGGTGATAGTTGGGATACATGGTCATCTTCCCGAACAGATACTTTATCTCGGGATATATGACCGTGAGCGCGCCGAGGCCGTCCCAAAGGTTGTCGAGGGCAAAAATCGCTTTCGCACCAGCCTTCGAGGACTGGTATTCGAGCCTGACAAAGGAACGTCCGAGCTCTATCGTACTCGGTAGATAATCCTTTATGAAACTGTCCGAAAAGTGAAACATGTGACTCGTCGCAATCCTCGGCCTCCCCTCGGCATCAAGACGTATGTCCTTACCTATTATGAAACGATAGCCGCCGAGTATCAGTTTCGACTCCGGGTCCCAGACAATCAGCTGCCGGCATGGAGGATCCATGACATCAAACTCGTCAATATCGCAGCTCTTGCCGGTGCCACCACCTGCCGCGCGGAAGGCAATTTCACGCAGGCGCCCGATTTCAAGCATGGTGGAGCGACACTCGCGTCCGTCCACGATGTAAATTTCGTTATTCCCCTTATTCGTTAGGCGCAATAATTTGTCTCGGGTGAGTTCAGCCTCGACAAGAGCAGTGTCAACGGGATTAATTATCTGTTCAGCCATGAATCATATTTTCATAATACATAATGTGGTCCGCAAACCCTCCATCGGGAACTATCGCGAAGCAAGGCGATAGACTCGTTCACGCAATTCATCTGCCTGGGCCTGTGCACCGCTTCCCCCGGTGAGAGCACTCCAGGGAACCGGGACGCCGATGCGTATATCAAAGCACTTTCCCGCGCTTTCAAACACCTCGCGAGGCAGACGAATCATCTCGATATTGAATTTTAAACCGAGTCGGGTTCTTAGACGTGCAAATTTATAAAAAAACTGCGAATTATTCCCTCCGAAATGAATAGGAATTATGTCCCTCTGTGAAGAGATAGCCTTATTCACCACCATTTTGTTCCAACGGAGGTCGGCAATACTGCCGTCAGCGCCTTTTCGCGACACTAATCCGGCGGGAAACATCACAATCGGTGAGTCGGACATGAAAGTCTCCTCGAGCTGCCGCGCGGCCTCACGCGACTGCTTGCCATGCTTGTTCACACCTATAAATATAGAGCGCAGCGGCTCGACGAAGTTCAGAAGGTCATTGACAACAAATCTGACATCCTTCCGCCCGCCATACTGACGCGATACCATGTCGGCAAGCACCATGCCGTCGAGACCACCAAGTGGATGGTTCGATACTATAATCACACGCGGATTGTCGGCAGGCAAGCTCCCCTCCACCTTATAAGTCACATCAAGGTCATCAATGACGCCTTTGCAGAAGTCAACGCCGCTTTTGGCTGAATTATCAGAAAGCAGCTTGTTTAATCCGTCCTGACAAATGGCACGCTCGAGTGCCCGAACCACGAAGCCGGGTATAAATCGCGAATATGAAGGCAACCTCTGCCTCAGCACCTCACCGACGTCTATGCGCATCGCCTTTCCCGCGTCACTCATCCGCTCCCTCCATTTCACCAAAGAATTTCCAGAGACTGTCATACGGGACAGAGGCCGTGACATCAATCTCCTTGCCCGAAACCGGGTGGACGAATCGGATGCGGCGCGCCATGAGCGAAATAGAGCCGTCGGGATTGCTACGCTTGTCGCCATATTTCAGGTCACCCTTTATCGGACATCCGATAGCCGACAGCTGCACCCTTATCTGATGCTTGCGCCCCGTCTCCAGTTTCACCTCTATCAGATTATAGCGGTCAGAGTTTCCGAGAAGCCTGTAGCTGAGCACGGCTTTCTTAGAACCGCGCTTTTCGGTGAGCGACGCATAGCTCTTGTTGTTGCGCTCGGTCGTGGTGATATAGTGCACGAGCCTGTCCTCTTCCTTTTCGGGCCTGTTGCGCGAGATGGCCCAGTAAGTTTTCTCGACCTCGCCGTTGCGGAACATATCATTTAGTCTCGACAGGGCTTTGGAAGTCTTTGCAAATACAACCAGCCCGCTCACCGGGCGGTCGAGCCTATGGACCACACCACAGAATACATTGCCTGGCTTGTCATATTTCTCCTTCAGCCATTTTTTCAGGGTCTCGACAAGCGGCTCGTCGCCGGTCTTGTCACCCTGCACTATCTCTCCGGGAGCCTTATTGACTATTATAATGTGGTTATCCTCGTAGACTATCTCCATTTTTAACAATTTATATGGTATTGAAATGCAAATTTAGCCGATTTCAATATAATATGAAAATAAAAAATTAACTTTGCAGCCGGAATCAAAACATAAATCACCGATACATGATTGAATACATCAAAGGCATCGTGACCGATCATACGCCGACCTACGCGGTTGTCGAAGCAGGCGGCATCGGCTACATGCTCAATATTTCACTCGCATCGTTTGAGGAAATACAGCGCTCCAAAGGGGAAATTAAAATGCTTGTCCATGAAGTGATACGGGAGGACGCGCACACTCTCTACGGTTTCATGTCGGCCCGCGAGCGCGATATGTTCCGCCTTCTCATCGGAGTATCAGGTGTAGGTCCGGGCACCGCTATTCTAATCCTGTCATCCCTCAGCGTGCCGGATCTCGAGGCCATTATCAATGCCGGAGACCACAGTAGGTTAAAAAATGTGAAAGGCATCGGTGTTAAAACCGCCCAACGTATAATAGTTGACCTCAAAGATAAAATAAAACACGTCGAGGGCACGTTATCATTACAGCCCGAAGCAACAAGTTCGTACAGTGATGTCTACGAAGAGGCCCTCGCAGCATTGACCGCACTCGGTTTTGTCCGCCAGCAGTCACAGAAGGTGCTGAAGAGAATCTTTGACGCCGATCCGGCCATAAAGGTGGAAGGCGCAATAAAGAAAGCCCTGAGTATGATGTGATTTCATGACGATGATTATCTTCCGGGCCGAGGAAAGATGAAGCTTACCAATAAGACTGGCCGGAAACCACGGTACAAAATATCAATTCTATTATTTATGTTCGCCGCGATAGCAATTGCCACGGCGACAGGGACTTTTTTTGCCTTCGCGCAAAACATTAATCCGAATTTCACCCCTCCTGCCCCGGTCATACCGCTGCAAAGCGGCACGACGGACTCGATAAAGACCCCGTTCCCCATAAGCCAGCCTATCCCGCAGACCTACGAGCAGCTTATGCAGGACGAGCTCGCGGCCGACCTCTCCACGCCCTCGAACATCACGACCGTGGCGGAGTTTGACCCGCAGCTCGGCTTCTATGTCATACGCACAAAGCTCGGTGACTACGACATCACCACACCCTTCTATCTGACCCCGGAGCAATACAACCGCTGGCAGACAAAGAAGCAGATGCAGGAGTATTTCAACATGCGCAACTCCGAGGCCCTGACCAATCCCGACAAGGAGCCGTTCAACATCCTCGACATGAACTTTGCCCTCGGCCCGCTGGAAAAAATTTTCGGCCCCGGCGGCGTGCAGTTGAAGACACAGGGTTCAATCAATATCTCGACCGGCATCAAGACCAACAAGACCGACAACCCGGCCCTCTCCATTGACTCCCGCCGAAAGACATATTTCGACTTTGACCAGAAAATCCAGGCGACCGTGGCCGCAAGCGTCGGCGACCGCATGAAGTTCAACATGACCTACAACACCGACGCCACATTTGATTTTGATTCAAAGAACCTCAAGCTCGCCTACGAAGGCAAGGAGGATGATATTGTGAAGTCAATCGAGGCAGGTAATGTGTCAATGACCACAGGCTCGTCGCTAATACGCGGTAGCACAGCACTTTTCGGTATCAAGACAAAATTACAGTTCGGCAAACTTACTGCAACGGCACTCGTGTCGCAGCAGAACTCACAATCTACCTCCGTCTCTTCAAAAGGAGGAGCGCAGACCACCGACTTCTCAATCAACGCCGACGACTACGACCAGAACCGCCACTTCTTCCTTGCCCACTACTTCCGCGACAACTATGACACCTTTGCCTCAAAGCTCCCCTTCGTGTCATCAGGCATACAGATCACGCGCATAGAGGTGTGGATTACCAACCGCAACTCCCGCTTCGACCAAAGCCGAAACTTCGTGGCCTTCATGGACCTCGGCGAGAGCGAGCATCTCAACAACAATTACTGGCAGCCCAATCCCGCCTATCCCCAACCCTCCAACCTCTCCAACGGCCTGCTCTCAATCATCAAGCAGGACTATCCCGGGGCACGAAACATCAACACCGTCACCCAGGCCCTCTCACCACTCAGTGCCTACGGCATCCAGGGTGGTATCGACTATGAGAAGGTCGAATCAGCGCGTCTGCTCTCAACCTCGGAGTACACCCTCAACTCCACACTCGGCTACATCTCGCTCAAAAGCGCGCTTGCAGCCGACGAAGTCCTCGGTGTTGCCTACGAGTATACATATAAAGGGAAAGTTTACCAGGTAGGTGAGTTTTCGGCCGACATATCGTCGACCGACCAGTCAATCTACCTGAAAATGCTCAAGTCGACCACAATCGCGCCCAAACTGCCAATGTGGGACCTCATGATGAAGAACGTATACTCGCTCGGCGCCTACCAGGTGCAGAAGCAGAACTTCCGCCTGAACATCAAATACCTCAGCGACACCACCGGCACACAGATCAACTACCTGCCTGTCCCCCCTATCTCCAACCAGCCGCTGCTCCAGGTGATGAACCTCGACCGCATCGACTCCAACGAGGCCTCTAACCCCGACGGATTCTTTGACTTCATCGAAGGCTACACCGTCCTGTCACAGCAGGGCAAGATTATCTTCCCGGTTGTCGAGCCTTTCGGTTCAAACCTGACTAAAAAGATAGGCAACCCGCAGCTCGCCGAGCCATATCTCTACCAGCAGCTCTATGACTCGACTCTCACTGTCGCACGCCAGTTTGCCGATAAGAACAAGTTTATAATCACAGGCCGCTACCAGGCCTCTGCCGGCTCACAAATCCGTCTCAATGCCATCAATGTGCCCCGCGGATCGGTCATCGTGACCGCCGGCGGCGTTACCCTGACTGAAAACAGCGACTATACCGTAGACTACTCTATGGGTATTGTCACCATCACCAATCAGAGCATCATCGACTCCGGCCAAAGCATCAATGTGACGCTCGAAAACCAGTCGTTGTTCTCAACACAGCGCAAGACATTGCTCGGACTCGACCTGAATTATCAGTTTAACAAAGATTTCAACCTTGGAGCCACCGTCATGCACTTCTCCGAGAAATCGCTGACCGAGAAGGTCAACATCGGCGAAGAGGTGGTCAACAATACGATATGGGGTCTGAACATGCAGTACAATTCCCGCTTCATGTGGCTCACCAACCTGCTCAACAAGATTCCTACCGTCAACGCCGTCCAGCCGTCGACCATAGGCTTGCAGGCGGAGTTTGCCAACCTAATACCCAACAAGCAGAAGAGCGGAAGCAACAAGGGCTCGTCGTATATCGACGACTTCGAGTCGGCACAGATAGGCATCGACCTCCGCTCGCCCTACTCATGGTTCCTCGCATCGACCCCCTACGACCCATCGGGCGACGCCCTATTTCCCGAAGCAGCCCTGTCAAACGACATCAGGTATGGCGAGAACCGCGCGCTGCTCAACTGGTACTTCATCGACCGCATGTTCACAGCACGCAATTCCTCCCTCTGCCCCGGATATATCAAGAGTGACCCCGCGCAGCTCAACAACCCATACGTCAGGGAATACAAGGTCTACGAAGTCTTCCCCGGCCGACAGCTCTCCTATGGAGAACTCAATACGATTCAGACACTCAACCTTTCCTTCTACCCGACCGAGCGCGGCCCTTATAACCTCGATGCGACCAATATAGACGACCAGGGCAATCTACTCAATCCAGAAAAGCGCTGGGGTGGCATCATGCGAAAGATGGACAACACCAACTTCGATGCCTCCAACATCGAATATGTCCAGTTCTGGATGCTTTCGCCTTTCCTCGACCCCAATAACGACAACCTCTCCGGCGGCGACCTCTACCTCAACTTCGGCGAGGTCTCGGAAGATATCCTCAAGGACGGTCTGAAGAGCTACGAAAACGGTATTCCCGTCGACGGCAACGACCAGTATCTGCAAAATACAGTCTGGGGACGCGTGTCGTCGCAGAACTCCATGACCTACGCCTTCGACAACAATACCAACTCCCGCCTCCCCCAGGACGTCGGTCTCGACGGCCTTATCAACGAGGACGAGTTCGGCTTTGATTCGTATGCCAACTATCTTGAAAAGCTGAGAGCCAAGCTCAGCCCGGAGGCTATCGAGCGCATGCAGGCCGATCCCTTCTCACCCTTCAACGACCCCGCCGGCGACAACTACCACTTCTTCCGCGGCTATGACTATGACGAGCGCCGCCTCGGCGTGCTCGAGCGCTATAAGAGATACAACGGTGTCGAGGGTAACTCGCTCTCCCCCCAGGATGCACCCGACCCTCTCTATCAGTCGTCGCGCGCGCTTCCTGATGTCGAGGACATCAATCAGGACAATACTCTCAACGAGTATGAGCGCTACTTCCAGTATAAGATTTCAATCCGCCCGGAGGACCTCGTTGTCGGCAAGAATTATATCACCGACAAGCAGGTGTCCATCGTCCCCAACTCCGACGGCTCGACGCAAGAAGTGGTATGGTACCAGTTCAAGATACCCCTGAGCGACTATCAGAAGATTGTCGGCAACATCTCGGACTTCTCCACCATACGTTTCGCACGCATGTTCATGACCGGGTTCAAGGCCGTCACACACCTGCGCTTTGCCACCTTCGAGCTTGTGCGCGGCGAGTGGCGTCCCTACCAGTTCAACCTCAACAACCGCGGCGACACACCTGCCGAGGGGCAGCTCGACGTATCAGTGGTCAACATCGAGGAGAACTCAAAGCGCGAGCCTGTAAATTATGTTCTTCCTCCGGGAGTCACCCGTATCACCGACCCGGGTCAGAGCCAGATTGTGCAGCTCAACGAGCAGTCGATGTCGCTCAAGGTCCTCGGTCTCCATGCAGGTGACGCGCGCGGTGTATACCGCAACACGCACCTCGACATGCGTAACTACAAGCGTATGCAGATGTGGGTGCACGCCGAGAAACTCATTGACGACCTCACCAACCTCCGCTCCGGCGAAGTATCGGTCTTCATCCGTCTCGGCACAGACGTCAAGAGCAACTACTATGAATACGAGGTGCCCCTCGAACTGACCCCTCCCGGCCACTACCAGGAGGACGGTCCCGACCGCTATATAGTTTGGCCGCGCAGCAACTTCCTCGATTTCGAGTTGCAGAATCTCGTCAACCTCAAAAAAGAGCGTAACCATGCCAAAAACGAGCATCAGCCCGGAGTAGGCTTCGCGACATTGTACACAGGCCGCGACCCTGACAACGAGCGCAACCGCATGGCCGTCATGGGTAACCCATCGCTGAGCGACGTGCGCGTCATGCTCGTCGGTATACGCAATAACTCGTCGACCACGAAGGACGCTGTCGTGTGGCTGAACGAGCTGAAGGTTACGGACTTCAACAGCGAGGGTGGCTGGGCAGCCAAAGCCAACCTCAACTTAGGTGTCTCCGATATAGCGACAGTCAACGTCGGCGCACACATCGAGACCGCCGGCTTCGGCTCGGTCGACCAGTCGCTCAACGCCCGCCGAATGGACGATTACGAGCAGTACAATTTCGCGATGCAGGTCGATGCCGGACGCTTCCTCCCCGAGAAGGTCAAGCTCCGTGCCCCGATTTACTATTCGGTATCAAAAGAGAAAATCACGCCCAAGTATAATCCCCTTGACCAGGACGTGAAACTCAAGGACGCCCTCGACGCATGCACCACCGAGGCACAGCGCGACTCTATCAAGGCCTTTGCGGTGGAGAACACGACAGTGAAAAGTTTCTCGATATCCGGCTTGAAGTTCGACGTCAAGTCCAAGAACCCCATGCCCTGGGATCCGGCCAACTTCACATTTAATTTCTCTTTCAACAAGCAGTCGAAGACCGACCCGACTACCGAATATGAGAATACCAATGACTACAGAGGCTCATTCCAGTACACCTATACTCCATACGTCAAGGGTCTCCGCCCCTTCTCCTTCATAAAGAGCAAATCGAAAAACATGAAGTTCCTCCAGGAATGGGAGTTCAACTATCTACCGAACAATATCTCGTTCCTGACCACTATCTCCCGCTATTACTACGAACTTCAGACCCGCTCCGAGACCGACGTCGACTTCCAGCTCCCGGTATCAGTCAGCAAAAACTTCATCTGGGACCGCCAGCTGGCACTGACATGGAACCTCACCAAATCGCTTTCGGTTAATTTCAATAGCAACACATCCGCCCGTATCGAGGAGACTATGGGCGCGGTCAACCGCAAGCTCTTCCCCGACAAGTATAAGGAGTGGAAGGACACCGTCCTCCAGAGCATACTCCACCTCGGTACCCCCTGGAGCTACAACCAAAGCTTCGTGGTCAACTATCGTGCGCCTTTCAACCGCATCCCCGTGCTTGACTGGCTCACGGCCAACGCATCGTATAACGCCACCTACCGCTGGGACCGTGGCGCAGAGGTGGACGACATCGAAATGGGCAACTCTATCGCCAACCAGGCTGCATGGAACGTCGACGGACGCATCAACTTTGAATCTCTCTACAACAAGTGGAAGTTTACCAAGGAGGTCAACCAGCGTTTCCAGGCTAAGCGTGCCACAGCGCAGCCCAAGAAACCGAAAAAATTCGAGCGCACCTATACACTGCTCGCCGACACATCGCTCAACATCCGCCACAATCTCCGCAACAAGAAGGTGAAAGTGACAGCGATGACCACCGACGGCAAGCCCTTCCGTGTGACCCACAAGGTTGTCGACGCCAACAACATTACCATCCTCACCCGAGGCACGCAGAACGTCAAATTTACGGTCGAGGAGGTTCTGAAGGACGACAAATCCATCTGGCGCGAAATCGGAGAGTATGGTATGCGCTTCATCATGTCACCGCGCTCGGCGGCAGTGCGTTTCCGCACCACCCAGTCGCTCTCGCTCCCGCTCTTCCGCCCGGATATAGGCAATGTGTTCGGACAGTCACGCAGCTACGGTCCGATGTCGCCCGGTCTTGACTTCGCCTTCGGCTTCACTGACGAAAGCTATGTCAACAAAGCCCTCGCACGCGGCTGGCTCATCACCAACGACGGACAGACCTCGCCGGCAATCTTCTCCAGAACCAACGAACTGAACATCGAGCTGAATATCGAGCCTGTCAGGGGTCTGAAAATACTCCTTACGACCAACCGCACCGACAACCGCACGAAGTCGACACAGTTCATGTATGACAACATGCCCACCTCCCTCGCCGGTTCTTACACGAAGACACATGTGGCTCTGAAAACAGCCCTGAAGCACTTCAAGGCAGACAATGGCTACGAGTCAGAGACGTTCAACCAGTTCCTCGCCAACATACCCGTCATCGCACAGCGCGTGCGTGGTGAGTATGCCGGTCTCGACTACCCTATGGGAGGCTTCATGGAGGGCAACGTAAATGCCGGCCACCCATTCAACCCCGAGGTGGGCGACGTGAGCACTACAAGCTCCGACATCCTTATCCCGGCATTCCTTGCCGCCTATACGGGGACAAATCCCAACAAGCAGTATCTGACACCCTTCCCCTCCTTCGCCAACGCTCTCCCGAACTGGCGTGTCACCTACGACGGCCTCCTCTACATAGGCAACCTGCGCAACATTTTCAAAGCCTTCACTCTCAACCATGCCTACCAGTGCACCTACTCTGTCGGCTCCTATAACTCATATCTCAACTGGATGAGTGCCGGCAACGGTGACCTTGGTTTCACCATAGACGAACTGTCGGGCAACCCGATTCCCACCTCCCCTTACAATATCTCCTCCGTGGCCATCACTGAAAAATTTGCCCCGCTCATCGGAGCATCGGTGACTCTGAAAAATGACCTCACAATCTCTGCCGACTACCGAGACTCGCGCACGCTGACGCTCAACACCTCGGCAGGACAGGTGGTGGAAGCCAACCAGCACGGCCTGACAATAGGACTCGGCTACAAGATTGTCGGCTTCAACACTGTGCTCAAGATGAAGGGTTCGGGCACGGGAATCTCGAATGACCTCACCCTCAATGCCGACTTCTCGCTCTCCGAGACGCAAGCCCTCATCCGACGCATCGAAAATGCCTACACCCAGGCGACCTCTGGCACCCGGACCATGACTCTGAACTTCACGGCATCATACATTATGTCGCGCCGTCTCACCCTCGGGGCCTTCTTCGACCACCAGGTCAACACCCCTATCGTGTCGTCGACCGCCTACCCGACCACCAACTCCTCCTTCGGATTCAATATCAATCTCTCGCTCGCAAGGTGAACCAATGGGTAATCTTAAGCCATGAGGTCAACACTTTCGGTTGTTAAAAGGTTATATCTGTATAACAAATTTTAATGCCGAACATCATGCGCCAGATTATTACCCACTTCACCGACGACGACCTCTATAAATTCACCATGTGCTGCGCCGTGATTGACAACTACCCGCGGGCACAAGTGAAATATACCTTCATTGACCGAAACAACAGCGTCTATCCCGAAGGCTTTGCCGACGAGTTGCGCCGGCAGATCAAGGCTCTCGAAAGTGTGGTTATCACCGATGAGGAGATTGGCTTCATGAAGCTGCGCTGCCCCTACATCCCGTTTTGGTTTTACACCTTTCTGAAAGGCTTCCGCTACAAAAGCGAGTGGGTCAAGGTCAGACAGGATGCCGAAGGACACCTGGCATTGGATATCGAGGGCTGCTGGAGCGACACAATAATGCTCGAGGTAAAGCTGCTCGCCATTATTTCAGAACTATATTATATAATGACAGGCGACGAGGCCAAGATTGACCTCGAAAAATATTATCACAAATCATTTGCCAAGGCCGGCCGCATGATTGATGCCGGCTGTGTGTTCAGTGATTTCGGCACACGGCGTCGTGCATCATTCGGCGCGCAGGACACCGTGGTACGCGCCATGAGCGACTGCTCCCGACAAAATACCGCCCCCGGCCTCTTCACCGGCACGAGCAACATATATTTCGCGATGAAATATGACCTTCTCCCTATCGGGACAATGGCCCACGAGCTGATTTGTGCCATAGCCGGAATGTATGGTCCCCAAATGGCCAACTATATAGCTATGAAGACCTGGGCCACCACCTATCGCGGCGCACTCGGAACATTCCTCTTCGACACTTACGGCTGGGACATATTCAGTCTTAACTTTTCGGAAGATTATGCCAATATGTTCAAGGGGCTGCGGGTCGACAGCGGCGACAATATCAACGAGCTGAACAAGATTGTCGAAAAATATCGGTCGCTCGGCATCGACCCGAGGACAAAGCAGGTCGTGTTCAGCAACGCCCTCGATGTCGACCGCGCAATCAAGATTCATGACTATGCCTCCAAGCTCTGCCAACCCTCATTCGGTATCGGCACACACTTTACCAATGACTTTGACGACATCACTCCGCGCAACATAGTCATAAAACTCATCGCTGTCAAGATAACCGAATCCTGGGACTTCTACAACGACACCTGTAAACTCAGCGAGGACGAAGGCAAGTACACCGGCAACCCCGAAGTAGTCCGTCGGTTCATGCAGACACTGCATCTAACAGAATAACAGCCTGACATAAACGACATAATTAGTCGTTTAATAGAAGTATCAGAAATAATCATTAAACCCAACTCATTAATACGGTTCATATTGTATCCATTCAACAAGCCCGTTGTCTTTCTTAGGGCGGGGGACCTGATATGTTTCGCCGCATCCGTTGAGGAGAATATTGTCAGACTCGAATGAAATCAGTGACCAATATATTCCGCCGTCGGGATTAAACGTACAAGTATTGGGTTTAAATTTCGAGTTGTCTATTTCTAAATCGGCCTTGGTGAAAGCCAGGTTGCCAGGCATAATGTACATTGTATATTCACCCGTGTTTTGATTCTTCATCATACGGATGTTTTGGAAAAACAATGTGCCCTTATCGTTATTTCTGGCAGCTGCGGCTCTGATATAAACCATGTTGGGATTTACCATATATACAAACATGTGACGATTGGTATTGATTTCACAGGCCGGCAGATTACCTTTTACGCTATAATTCAGCCCGAGACGCCACTCCTGTAAGCATTTACCTACTTGAAAAGGAGAGGAACACTTATCCATTTCGTATGGTTTAACCGTAGTAATATCCTCCACCTTTTCAAGGTCGAGTCCATTTATATTCAGCATACTGCCTACTCGCTTAATGTCCAGTGACTCGACTTCTGTCGGGAAAGATACCGTACCGTCGGGGGCGAACACTGTCTTATGACGAAAATTGATGTCCGGCACTTCAATAATTGCCTGCATCGTACTGTCCTTCTGAAAATACACAATGCAAACCGAATCTGTGATAACTGCTTCTGCCGTATTATTTGCATATACACCCCTATATTTGGTAAAATCTGCTGTAGCCGAAGCAATAATAACAGACATGCTACAGATAAGAACGATAATAAGCTTTTTCATTTGTAGAATATTTAGTTTTGCAATACGCAAATTAACGAAATTTTTTCGAGAATACTCGTACTACAAACAAAAAAAGAGAGGGGGTCTCACGACTGCCTCTCTCTCCATTCATCACATTATGCTTATTGAAATGGACAGAGAGGTCTATCATCATGATACACAGAGCTTTACATGTTTAAAATTAGTACTTGGACAATAATTGGACAATTCGCCAATTTTCCTGCTTTTTTATCACAATTTAGTTATTGTATCTAAACGTCTGATACACATGCCAATATTATTATCATCATAACGTTGTGATTTTGTTTCGACAATTTTTAGGAAATAACGAGGTTACGTTTAATCATGGTCGTACAACGCTCCGAATTCAGATTCTATATAGAATATGTGAAATGTGTTGAACTCCCTGATACCGGCAAACACATGATTGTCTCCCGTTGCTCGAAAAACAGTAAAATAGGTATGCTTCTCAAAAATACTCGGCAATTCAACATCTGGCTTGACATCTGAAATCCCTATCTTTTCCGTTCCAAATGAATGACGGTCTGATTTTTCGATTTCTCTCCAGCCAAGAGATGATAGCTTGTTCAATCTCTCAAGGAACTTTATAAAGAATCCGCTCTCGTCACAATCCTTGTGCGTTTTATCTTTAAGATACTTGAAACTAAACAATGGATAGTTTGTGTCAGGATTGGGGCGCATATCATCTAAGGGTGCTAATTCCAATGATTCCTTTTTTAGATCTGATAAAATATCAGCGAAAGTTTTCTTGTTTGCTTTTTTAGCCATTATAAAACTTTCTTGAAATATTCAGAAATCATAGCCTTTGTAATCACATGAGAAGGCCCCGTGCCAGTCTCGGACGTTATACGCCACGGATCCTCAATATGTGTCTTCTCCATTAATCCAAATGCGGAAAACCTGTTGAAGTATGTGAAGACATTGTAAAACAACTCATAGTGTTGTCCGCTTATCGACACTTCGCCATCTTCCGGCAATATTGGTTGGTCATGATGACTTTTATATTTCTCGTATATTTGAGGCACGACCGGGCCAAATTTCCATGCTTCTATTTCTTCATCGAAAAGAGGCTCGTCAAAGCAAGCAAGATGATAGCCCTGCTCATAGTAGAGCAGTTTTTGAAGTTTCATATTTGATATGGGTTCTGACCCGTATCCATTATTGGCAAGCCTTAATATCAGATTGGCTATTTCATAAACGTTATATGCCATATCAGTATGTATTAGTCATTATTATTTAAATCAATTATGTCGACTTAACTAAAGCATTACTCCTTAATCGTATAAACATAATTAGGTGGAGCCTGGATCTCATCATAAATCAAGCTCTTCACTAAAATCAGCTCGTTTCGCGCTATATTATTGCCATCAGCCTGCAATTTGTCCACAATAGCCTGGAAACTTGATTTTATGTTGGGTTCCATCAATTGTTTTGGGAAATTGCCTATTTCCAATAATGTTTCCTTCAGGAACAATAAATTTTTCCCGGAAGACTCAGAAATAGCTTCCTCATCACCCTCTTTAACAGGAGCAGCGTTAAGCATATCTATGATGCTCATAAAAAGTAGCTGGATATTAGAAATCAGCGACATGGGCACAGGAATTGATTGGGGATTAACTTTCTTTTCATCTGATTCCCCAATGTTATTAAACTTTGCACTTATCCTCTGTTGGGAATATTTCATTCTGTCACTCATCACAGATGCAAAGTAATGAGCAATCTGAATTAAAAGTATTTTAATATGAAATGAACACATGCTTTACATATTTAAATATTATCAGAATCTTTTTCTTTATCAGTGGTTGTAATATCCATAAGAGCCTTAAAGGTATCATGAATACTCTCCAACCAAGCTGTTATCTGTTCCGTCTTTTCTGTCGCAACAACAACAAACTCGTTTTTCTTTTCATTAATTTCATTTGTAAAATTAGTTAATAAAGCCTTCTGTTGCTCTTTTAAATCTGTTAAAATCGCATTTGATTCAGAAGTTAACCTCTCACATTCCCGATTAAATCTGTTATCCAGTTCACTAATTCTGCTGTGGGCGTCATCGGCAGACTTAGTGACCTTATCAAGAATACGCTGTCCCTGATTCTGCAAATCATCACCCTTGAACATGGCATATATTGAAAAAATCAAGAAGATAATCATCAAAACACTCGCCCATAACGACAGTGTTGAAAATTCTTCTCTCATCCTTTCAGTCTGCAAATCAATCAGAGAATCCATTCTACTATGTTCTTCCTTGATTACATCCAATAAATCATAATCAACCATTAAAACGCTATCACGATGAAGCATTGTCTTGCCAAGTACGTTTGAGGAAATATATTCCTTATGTGCATTGGCAAGGACATCACAACATTTTTCAAATCGTGACTGCGTAGAATTATAATGGTATATAGCGAAAGAAGTTACAATGATTATTATCAATAAGAACCATATATTCCTGCCTTTCATCTCCTTACTTAAATTCATTGTATATACTTATATTCGGTTGAAATTCTTGAAATTTCGATAGTTCTTAATTTTGTTCCGACTATTTTAAGGAAACATTTTAGATGATTGTTCTATCGGTTATATATATCATCCTCATATTTTCTTTTCTTTGTGTTATCATCTTGGTTTGAACGAGTGTTCCCCTTGATTTGAGCTTTTGTTTGAAAGCCATCTAATATCTCGCTCTCCTCAACAATCTCTTTAGAGAGAAGCCAGTGGTAGACATTTTGATTCCCTTCTGTAACAACGTAAGCTTGCACAAACTTCCATCCTCTCTTGCCCATGAAGTTCATAGCGTCCACCATTGAATTGAAGACAACATCCTTGCCATTTTCATCTACAATTTTGTCGTCAGAACCTTGTTTCCAAAACGATACTTTTTGACCGAAGTCAATGGAAACTGTGACCTTTTTAGAGAAGATGCCCTTTTGGTATCCCAAAAGTTCTGCATAGGCTGATTTAGTTGTACCGTTCTCTGTTTGAGAATATGCGATAAACGCAGAGATGAGGCAAATCATTGAAAGAATAAATCGATTCATAACGCTTCATTTTCCAAGTTGGTTTTCGAGTTGTTTAATTCGCTCGTTTAGTGCAATAATAATTTCTGATTTAAGATTTATAGTGTCTTGAAGGGTTGATATTGTATCAACCAAAGTGGTAATTCTTTCAGTATCTTTTTGTGACATTCCTGTACGGAACATTGAGCCAACACCTAAAAACAGCCAATTAGCATCTATTCTTTGATCTGCTTTTAGAAGGTTTTGGATTTCGGTATAAGATGGAAACTGGTTATCATAAACAATCCCCCAGATTCTCTCTTGTGGAATATCTGTATAAGTAGACATGACTTCAATTGACACATCAATATCTTCATTAATTTTATTGTTGTTGTCGTTTCCATAAAGAGCTTGTGCGATTTGAATATATCGAAAACGCAAAGCGTTATCATGGATTAATGTATCACGAACAACACCAGGAGCATCCTTGTCTCCCTCACCTGTAGCTAACCAATCTTCATTTACACAAAAATAGTTTGCAAGTAATATGAGATTCTTTTTACTCATTTTTACTTGCGAATTTGTTTTAATCCGGCTTAAAACAGACTCTGATACGCCAGAACGCTTGGCAAGACTGTACATTGTGTCACCTGTAATCTTGCACAGACTAATAATACGAGAATACAAATTAATATTATCCAATATTTCTTAATCTTTATTTACTTACATATACTTGCAAATACTTCCATTTCGTATTACATTTGCAACATCTTAATTCAAACATTACAAAATTAGCGATTTTGATTGAGAAAACAGAACTGTAATCTATAAAAATAAACAACCGCTATGGTTACATCTATCATTGTAAAAGAAATTTCATTTTCCGAGTTGATTCTCAAGTTGCTTAATTCTATCAGTCAACATTGCAATAGTGTTTGACTTGGCATTAATAGTATCTTGAAGGGTTGTAATTGTATCAAGGAGGCTATTAATTCGCTCCAATTCCTTGCTTTGTGATTTGAGCATTTCTCCAGTATCGCGTAGAAACCAGTCTGCCGAAATTTCCGGGAACGCTGAAAGAGTATTGCGAATTACCTTTGATGAAGGCTCTGTACCCTTTTGAAACATTGAACCTATAACCGACTGAGTTACGCCGATTTTGATAGCAAACTGTCTATCTGACAGCTTGTAAGCAGAGATAATATCTCTAATCTTTTCATTTAGAGTCACCATAACCAAACGTATTTACGTTAATATAATCTAAAAAGCCATAATAAACGTTTTTACGTTTTGTTTTTAACGTAAATACGATTACCTTTGCAGCATCATAATTCAAACTTTACAAATATAGCAAATATAAATGATAAAACCGCAACATAACCAACAAAAATAAACGGCCTATATGGAAACAATCATCGGAAAGGAAATCAGCGCTCCCATTTGGGGTGGCCACCGTCCTGCGCTTCTCACCTCTTGGAGCGAGTTGAAGAAGCTCGGATTCAAGAAACGCGACCGCTCTTTCGGAGTCATCGAAAACGAGGACGGCAGCAAAACGCAGGCTCTCTATTTCTATGCCGCCAAGCATTGCTGCTCTCTCTCAGAAGAGCAACTGAATAATTGCCGCCATGAGTGGTATGTGATTACAGAGACCTACGACGAAATTTCAGACTAACCAATAAATTCTACCTATATGGAAACAAAAGAAACAAAACTTGATGCTATCCGTGCAGCTTTTGAGCAGGACATCAACGACTATGCAAACCGCGCAGAAGAGGCATTTGCCAAGCTGGAGAAGATGAACATCTCTCCCGAAGAATACAAGAAAGCAAATTGGACATTCGGCCTCAACAACTATGTAGCCGCATACCTACGCAAAGTAAAGGAATATACAGTTGACAGCGGTGAACCAATCAAGCGCATAGAGAGCCGTATCCGCCTTCACGCATATCAGCAGCACACCAAAGGCACCCTTGATGATAAGCAGGAAATTTCTGTTGCACAAGCCGCCGTCGCAGTCACCCTCGACGGATATGTAGCCAAATTCTTTGAAGCCTAGCCCTCCCTAAGTCAAACCAACAAACAACCTCAACAATGGCAAACAAAGTTTCATACCTCTATACGGCCCGCGACAAGAAGTCATTCGGCTTCCTCGCCGTAGATGCCGCCAAATGCGGTGCAACCGTCACCATTGACCCGGAAAAGCAGACCATTCTGCTGACTACTACCGAGGATAAGATGACCGGCACAAGCGATGACCCGGTTAACACCCTCCGTGAAATAATTCACGCCAACGAACTCGACGTAGTAGCCCAACTCATCGTCACCAATCCTATTAAGGAGATAGCCGACCTCACCAAGCAAAATGAGACCCTTAGAGCCGACCGAGATAGATATGCAAAAATGCACTCCGAGGCATACGGGCGAGGAAACCACATCAAGGAGCAAATAAAGTCTATTGTAGTCCTGACTGACGCAATCCGGCTGTAGCCCTCCTCCCACAAGTCAAACCAATTCACGGCGCTCAGGAGTGAGCAATGCCGAGGGTCATGAGAGGCCCGGCCCCGAAAGGGGTTGCAATCGGGAGTGTAGAACAACTCAATTGGATAGAGGCTCGCTAACGAAAGCGAGTGGTTGCAGGTTCGAGTCCTGCTGCTCCCACAACTTTGAGTAAAGTCAAGAAGAGTACCTTGACATTTTGGGAATTCCGCTGATACGGCCCGGGCAAGAGATTGCCGGAACAGTCAGCGATGAGCGGTGGCCGATAAAGATGCAGGCGAGTAGGCCCGAAAGGTTGGAAACCCGCATTGAGACGGGTCGGTGCCGCGATAAGAAAGAACCTCCGTGCTTATGCCGATAAATGACGGAGGCGGGTTGAGTCGTGTCCGCCCGTGGCAAATGGACCGCGTGTTAACTTGATTTCAAATGGCATCTGCCATACAATCATAAATCCAGGACGGTGTATGTCTCAGTGGTAGAGCACTCGCAAGAGGAGCGGCGGTTCGAGTCCGCCCACCGTTCCCAAATCTAAATAACTATTTACATGAAAGGTTTTATATTGGAGTTTGTCAGAATGACGAACGATTACTCTGGTTGCCAATCTACAACAACGGCAGAATGTATTAAGGGGATGACAACACATGAGGTCAAATTATTTGGCCTCACAATTATAAGAATTCAGGAAACTACTTTTGTTCATGAAACCCGATTACTCGGAATACCTATAAAGCGTCGCCGGCTGGAAGGATGGGAGATTATCCGTTGAGCCAATCCTTAAAGGTTTTGTAGGAAATAGAAAGGTGGACGGTTTCACCACCAACAGTCAATAAAATAGATTTATTTCTATCAACTACATATTCCACGAGGTTGAGGTTCACCAAAGCCTTAACCCCACTTTTGTCAGTATATTCTATAAATCTTGTCATAATCGTTGTTTTTTTGTTTTACACCACAAAATTAACGATTCCCGGCGGATTATCCGCAGAACGGTATAGCTCAGTCAGTAGAGCGCCCGAGCAAATTTCGGGAGGTCGTCGGAGCAAAGCCGGCTACCGTTCCTAAATCTAAATCATAATGGCAGATGAAAGTATCAACGTCTTTTGACTTCGGCAGTACATTGTGTTCCGCACCAGAGATCAAGGTGACATTCTGCATGGAATCATCACTCGAAGAGTTAATGCTTGTTCCAGATATGCGGCAGGTCATCGCGGATGACATTGTCCCATTTCTTAAACATCTGAAAATGCCGGATAGGAGTATTCAGGAAGAGATTAACCGAATATTACACTCGGGTCGATTGTATGAAAGGCTCCCATATCCATATTATATGAGCGACGGTGGCTATGTAATTAGGAGCAAAGAAGATAAAGGACTACGCTTCTCTATAAAAGACCTTTTAAAAGGGAAAGTGCCTGACCTATCAGTTGAGAGCCTAAACTTATTCTGAAATTGCTGCTTGCTGAGATGATTGTCGCTGCATTTGCTTCTTCTTCCAACCTTATTCGCTCTTTTGCTGCTTCCACCTCACCAAGTGGAAAAACTCAGTTAAATTAACCCCGTCGTGGTCAAAGAAACTGCCCCCCTAAA
>CAJUIX010000029.1:26332-38176 GCA_910586665.1 uncultured Duncaniella sp. | reverse complement strand
CCTCCCCTAAAGACTTTAAGGGCCCAACTCCCTCCTCCCCTAAAGACCCTAAAGACTTTAAAGACCCTAAGGACATTACCATCCTCTAAACCCTAATCCCTAATCCCAAACCTCCCAATGAAAAAAACCTTCCCCGTCAACATAAACGGCAACGTCTTCTACATCGACGAAGACGCCTACAAACTCCTCCTCGACTACCTCTCACAGCTCCGCGCCACATTCACCGGCGACGAAGGCACCGAAATCGTCGACGACATCGAATCACGCATCTCCGAACACTTCCAGGAGCGCATCAGCCTCGGAGCCAACGTAATAATCCTCGAAGACGTCAACCGCGTCATCGAGACAATGGGCCGCCCCGAAGAGCTCACCGACGACGACACCGCCGCCACCCAGCCACCCCACACCTCCACAGAACCCGCCTCCGAACCCTCCGAGCCCGCCTCAGCCCCACGCACCCCCGGGCAGACACCGCCCCCAATCCACAAACGCCTCTACCGCGACATCCGCCACAAAGTCTTCGGCGGCGTCATCGCCGGCCTCGCACAATACATGGGCTGGGACGTCACCGTCATGCGAATCCTCGCAGTCATCATCACCGTCTGCACCTACTTCTGGCCCTGCGTCATCATCTACCTCGTCGCATGGATGGTCATCCCCGTCGCCCGCACACCACGCGAAATCCTCGAAATGCAGGGACAGCCCGTCACCCTCGACAACATCGGCCAGACCGTCATCAACAACTCCACACCCCCCGCCGCACCCGTCCCCGGCGACGACAGCTCATCATTCACAGCCTTCATCAACACCTTCTTCTCAATAGCCGCCAAATTCATCCTCGGCTTCTTCCTCGTCGTCTTCGCCATCGGCGCCCTCGCACTCATCGGAGTCATACTCGCATCAATCGTAGGCATCATCCTCCTCTCATTCTTCGAAATACCCAACGTCATCGAAGGCCTCGACTTCACCGACACCGCCATGCCCGTGGTCGAAACCTGGGGCTACGTCTGCATCTTCTTCTCAGTCCTCCTCCCCACCCTCGCCGTCGTCCGCTACGCCGCCGTACCCCTCTTCCGCATCAAGACACCCTCCGCAGCCGCAGTCATCACCACAATAATCTTCGAAGCACTCTTCATCATCGGCGCCATCGTCCTCCTCGCCATAGCCAGCCACTCCGGCAGCGCCTACGAAACCGCCGACTACACAGTCACCTACTCCTCCTCCCTCCTCACCACCCTCGCCGCCACCATCCCGGCAACCACCGCCTGACCCTTTTCTTGGTTTAAAGTTTAGGTTTAAGGTTTAGGAGATAGTTTATGGTTTGGGGTTAAGGTTTAGATGATAGTATAGAGTTTAAAGTATCGAGTATTGATAATACTCCGAAAGCCGTGCTCCCTAAAGACCCTAAAGACCCTAAAGACCCTAAAGACCCAAATAAAACTCTATTCTCTAAACCTTAAACCCAAACCTTAAACCACAAAAAATCCCCCAAACGCTTGCTTTATTCAAAAAAAGTTCCTATTTTCGCTTCCGCACAACCATCCTACCCCACCGCGGAGCCTATGAACCTGATAGAGGAATTCCTCCAATACCTGCGTCTCGAGCTCAACTACTCAAAGCTCACAGTCGATGCCTACGGCACCGACCTCCGCGCGTGGGCCGACTTTGCCACCGGCGGCAACCCCTCCTCACTCATTGTCACCGACGTCACCACCTCCGACCTCCGCCGCTGGATAGGCACCATAGCCCGACAGGGATGCTCACCCCGCACAGTCCGCCGCAAAGCATCATCACTCCGAGCCTTCTTCCGCTTCCTGATGCGCCGCCACGGACTCCCCGCCAACCCCGCATCGGCTCTCACCCTCGCAAAGACACCCAAAGACCTACCCGTCTACATCCGCCCCGAGGACACAGGCCGCATACTCGAAAAAAACGACCCCGAAACCGCCACACCCCCCGCCGGCTTCACCGACACACGCGACCGACTCATAATCGACATCTTATACTCCACAGGCATACGGTGCTCCGAACTCGTCGGCCTCCTCGACATCGACGCCGACACACGCAAAGGTGAACTAAAAGTGCTCGGAAAGCGTAATAAGGAAAGAATAATCCCGATCGGTCCCGAACTGATGCAATCAATCGACGACTACCGGCGCATCCGCGACGCATCTCCCTCCACAGCCATATCACCCGCCGACCGCACCGCCCCCCTCCTCGTGCGAGCCGACGGACGTCCCCTCTACCGCCGACTCGTCTACAACGTAGTCCACCGCACCCTCGCCGAAGGGGGAGTCCACGCCGCAAGGCTGAGCCCCCACGTCCTCCGACACTCCTTCGCCACCGACATGCTCAACGCCGGAGCACCAATAAGCTCCGTACAGCAACTCCTCGGACACGCATCGCTCGCATCGACACAGATATATACACATGTCACCTACAGTGAACTTAAACATAATTACCAACTCGCACACCCGCGTGCACTAAAAAAAGGAGGAAAAAATGGAAACTAACATCAACGCCATCCACTTCGACATCAGCGAAAAGCTCACTTCCTTCATCAACAAGAAAATCGAAAAACTGACCAGGCGTTATCCCGCAGTGATGAGTGCCGAAGTATCACTCCGGGTCGTAAAACCCGAGACAGCCCTCAACAAAGAAGCAATCATCAGCCTCACCGTCCCACAGGAACCCGACCAGGTAGCCACCAAGACAGCCGACACATTCGAAGAAGCAATCGACCTCTGCATCGACGCCCTCGACAAACAACTCGAAAAAATCAAAAACAAGAAATAACCAAAGTATAGTTTAAAGTTTAGGTTTAAAGTTTAGACAATACCATAGAGAGTTTAAGGTTTAAGTTTATAGTTTAGACAATACCATATAAGATTGGCTAATTTAAGCCCAAAGTATTATCTAAACCTTAAACCCAAACCTTAAACCAAAAAATCCCCTCCCAGCCGTCCGCAGGTGCCCCGCACCCGGACGGCTGCTTTTTTTCAACCCCTCCCTAAAGACCCTAACGACCTTAAAGCCCCCAAAGACCCTATTCCAAATTAGACCTACCGGCAACAGCTGTCCTCGTCCCACCCCCGGCAATAATCGAATCAATAGAACTAATCAGAGTTCTTATTTTTCCTGCCAGAACGCCTTGGCCGTCACTATAGGCCTGCCTTGCATCCATATATGCCGCACTCTCAGGCCCGAGGGACCGCAGCCTGCTCTGCCACAAAACGCCACAACTGTGATAGGAATCTTCCAACCTTTTATTATTTATAGCTACAGAATCATTTAAAATACGGCATGCCTTACTTAAATCAGGAAGCCGGTCCGGGGAGACAACTGTCGCCATACGGATTCCGTCACACAGTCTGAAAGCGAGCCCGCTGACATCATCAAGCCGGTAATGCTCTCCATAGAAATCAAAATCTGTGACATAGCAGTATGCCGGCATAAGCCATGATGCAATCAGCACATACAAAACAAAACTCATTACTCTTTTCATAGCAAAAAAATTCAACCGCAATCCGTCCCCAAATCGCTGATTAGCAATAAAAAAAATAAAAGCGTGGAACGATGTTCTGTTTATCATAACAGAGGCATCGCCAAACGCCCATCAAAAAATAAACAGTCCACTCCCACGCCTAATCGAATATCGATACCCCTTGTCGGGGAGTGGACATACGACAAGCATGAGCGTTTTCCGACTGCCATACCCTTTTTGATAAAATTTTGGCGAATTTTCTGTTATAGGATAAAGCACGAAACGCTTCATTGATAATAAAAAAACGGATAGGTTCTCTCACCTTTCCGTCACAAAAATAGACAAATTTCCATGCGCCAAAATATTGGCACGTCTAATTATCTAATCCGCATCACAAATTTCACTCCCCCAAACCAATCCCAAGCGTCCGCCTGCAAACCGCATCCGACCGGCCCTTTTTCACCCCACCCTAAAGACCTTAAAGACCCTAAAGACCTTAACGACCCTAAAGACCCAAAGAAAACTCTATACTCTATACTTTAAACTCTATACTAAAAAAACTCTAAACCTTAAACCCAAACCTTAAACCCTCTTCAATCTCCCTCATCGGCCCCAGCACAAACTCCCTCAGATGCATCCTCGGATGAGGCAGCGTCAGCTCAGGCGTCTCCACCACCCAGTCATCAATCGTTATAAGGTCGATATCAATCCGCCTGTCAATATACCTCCCCTCCCCGTCCCTGTGCGGCGACGGGTCAATCGAGCGCTGGATCTCCATCAGCCGTCCGAAAATCTCAAGCGCCCGCTCCTCGCGGCTCCGACCCTCGTCCGACTCCATGCTCACCATCACACCCACGTTCAGAAAACGGTTAGCCGACTCAAAGCCCCAGGGCTCCGACTCAACCACCGTCGACCTCCTCACCGTCCCCTCGCCGAACTCCGAAGAGATAGCGGCCACCGCCTGCTCCAGAAGAGCCTCGCGGTGGCCGCTGTTAGATCCGATATTGATATGAACGTTTATTCTCACAGGCTCTTCTTGATTTCGACCTCCTCGTAAGCCTCGATGAGGTCACCCTCCTGGATGTCATTGTAGCCCGCGATGGACAGACCGCAGTCATAGCCCGAAGTCACCTCCTTGACGTCATCCTTCATACGCTTAAGCGAGCCGAGTTCGCCGGTGTAGCGGACAATGCCGTCGCGGATCAGACGCACCTTGCAGCTGCGCTTGATGCGGCCCTCGCGGACGATAGCACCCGCGATAGTGCCCACCTTCGAGATGTGGAACGTCTGGAGCACCTCGGCCGTGCCGATGACCTCCTCCTTGATTTCGGGAGCAAGCATACCCTCCATAGCGTCCTTCACCTCCTCGATAGCCTGGTAGATCACAGAGTAGAGACGGATTTCCACGCCGTCACGCTCGGCCGCACGCCTTGCCGCGAGCGACGGGCGCACCTGGAAGCCGATGATGATTGCGTCCGAAGCAGCTGCCAGCGTGACATCGCTCTCCGAGATAGCGCCGACGGCCTTGTGGAGCACATTGACCTTCACCTCCTCCGTCGAAAGCTTGATGAGCGAGTCCGACAGAGCCTCGATAGAGCCGTCCACGTCACCCTTCACGATGATATTCAGCTCGTGGAAGTTGCCGATAGCGCGGCGGCGGCCGATTTCCTCGAGCGTCGTGCGCTTCGAGGTGCGCAGGCCCAGCTCGCGCTGCAGCTGCTCGCGCTTGGTGGCGATTTCGCGTGCCTCCTGCTCAGTCTCCATAACGTTGAACGTGTCGCCCGCGGTCGGCGCGCCGTTCAGGCCGAGGATTAGCGTCGGCTCGGCCGGCCCGGCCTCGTTGATGCGCTGGTTACGCTCGTTGAACATCGCCTTCACGCGGCCGAAATGAGTGCCCGCGAGGATAGTATCGCCCACGCGCAGAGTGCCGTTCTGCACAAGCACGGTGGCCACATAGCCGCGACCCTTGTCGAGCGACGACTCTATGATCGAACCCGTCGCGCGGCGGTTCGGGTTGGCCTTCAGGTCGAGCATCTCTGCCTCGAGAAGCACCTTCTCCATCAACTCGTCGACACCTATGCCCTTCTTGGCCGAGATGTCCTGCGACTGGTACTTGCCGCCCCACTCCTCGACGAGGTAGTTCATCTGAGCCAGCTCCTCCTTGATTTTGTCGGGGTTGGCGGCAGGCTTGTCAATCTTGTTGATAGCGAACACGATAGGCACGCCGGCAGCCGAGGCGTGGTTGATAGCCTCGACAGTCTGGGGCATCACGTTGTCGTCGGCGGCGACGATGATGATACAGAGGTCGGTCACCTTCGCACCGCGCGCACGCATGGCCGTAAACGCCTCGTGGCCCGGGGTGTCGAGGAAGGTGATGTGGCGCCCGTCGGGGAGCTTCACATTGTAGGCTCCGATATGCTGCGTGATGCCGCCCGCCTCGCCGGCAATCACGTTGGCGTTGCGGATATAGTCGAGCAGCGAGGTCTTGCCGTGGTCCACATGGCCCATCACCGTGACAATCGGCGGACGGGTCACGAGATCGTCCTCCGTGTCGTCCTCCTGGTGGATGGCCTCCACGACTTCGGCTGACACATATTCGGTCTGGTAGCCGAACTCCTCGGCCACGATATTGATAGTCTCGGCATCGAGGCGCTGGTTGATTGACACCATCACGCCGAGGTTCATACAGGTTGCGATTACATTGTTGATGGGCACGTCCATCATGACAGCGAGGTCGTTGGCGGTCACAAACTCCGTGAGTTTGAGCACCTTGCTCTCTGCTGCGGCCTCGACGGCTGCCTCATGCGCGCGGTTGGCACTTGCCTCGCGCTTCTCCTTGCGCCACTTGGCACCCTTCTTCTGGCCCTTGTCCTTCGAAGTGAGGCGGGCGAGAGTCTCGCGCACCTGCTTCTGGACGTCCTCCTCGTTGACCTCGGTGTGGACGGGGCGCTTGTTGCGCTCGCGGTCACGTCCGCGGCCGCGTCCGCCACGCTCGGAGTTGCCCCCGCCGCGCTCGGAATTTCCGCGCTCGGAGTTGCCTCCGCCTCCCGACGATTTCGACGAGCCCTGGCCCGAACCCTGGTTCACGGTCTTCTCGATGTCGACCTTCCCGCCGATGCGGCGGCGCTTCTTCTTGTCACCGCCCTGGCCCGACGATGCACCTGCACCGCCGTTGCCCTGCGAGTTGCGGCCCATGCGCTCGTTGCGGCGCTCCTCCTTCGATTTCTTCTTGGGACGGGTCGACTGGTTGAGTGCCGAGAGATCGATATGGCCCACAACCTTCGGAGCCACCACCTGCGCGTCGGACTGATAGCGGAACACCTCGTCCTCCTTAGGCTTCTCGGCCTGTGCCGGAGCCTCGGCAGCGGCTTTCGCCGGAGCGGGTGCCACCTTGGGCTGTGCGGCGCCCTTGGCGGGAGCCGCCTTCGGGGCGGCCTTCGGAGCCTCGGCGGCCTTCGGAGCGGCAGGTGCAGCAGGCTTGGCAGCCTCTGGAGCCTTGACGGGAGCTGCCTTCTGAGCCTCGGGAGCCTTCGGTGCGGGAGCTGGAGCAGCTGCAGCAGGTTTCGCGGCCTCTGCGGACTTCGCAGTCTCCGCCGGGGCTGCCGGCTTGGGAGCCTCTACGGTCTTAGGTGCCTCGGCGGTAGCTTTGGGTGCCTCTGAGGAGGCTTTTACCTCAGGCTCTGCGGCCTTGGCGGGAGCCGGAGCGGGGGCAGCAGGCTTATCAGCCTCTGCCGGCTTCGCGGGTTCGGGTGTCTTTGCCGGCTCTGCGGGCTTGGCGGGAGCTTCCGCAGGCTTGGACGCGGCGGCAGGCTTGGCTGCGGCAGGCGCCGGTGGAGTCGGTATAGGGTTATTGTTCTTGTCAAGCGATATTTTGCCCACGACCTTGGGACCCTGGATTTCTGCTGCCGGCTCCTTGGCTGCTGCGGCTGCTTCCGAAGCGGGCTGCTGGGCCGGAGCGGGGCTTGATTTTTCCTTTTCTTTTTCCTGGCGGATACGGTCGATGCGCTGACGCTCCTTACGGTCGGGCTGGAAAGCCTGGACAAGGATATCGTAGGCGCTCTCATCCAAACGGGTGTTGGGATTCGAGGCATCAATGGTGATACCCTTCTTGCTCAACTGGTCGGCCAACGACTGGATGGTGACGTTGAACTCTTTGGCTGCTTGACTTATCTTTATTCTCGGCATATTGAGAGTTTGGTGAATTTTTTAAGTGAATTTTGAGGAGAAGTAGGGACGCTGCGTGCAGCGTCCGCTGGAATCAGCCTTTGGAATCAGCCTTCTGGTTTCGGACGCTGCGCGCAGCGTCCCTGCAACCAACTTGCCTTACTCTGCCGGCTCTTCCTCCGCAGCTGTTTCGGGGGCCTCCTCCTCGGGAGCCTCTGCTGCGGGAGCTTCAGGAGCGGCTTCAGGAGCATCCTCCTCCTCAAACTCGGCGCTGAGGATGCGGATGACGTTGTCCACGGTGTCCTCCTCGAGGTCTGCGCGGTCGATAAGCTCCTGGCGCGGTGTGCGCAGCACGCTCTTGGCCGTGATGCAGCCCATGTCCTTGAGGGCGTCGATGACCCAGCCGTCGATTTCGTCCTTGAACTCGTCGAGATAGATGTCCTCGTCGATTTCCTCGGGAGTGTCGCGATATACGTCTATCACATAGCCCGTCAGCATCGAGGCAAGCTTGATGTTCAGACCGCCCTTGCCGATTGCGAGCGACACCTCCTCGGGGTGGAGGAACACCTCGGCCTTCCTCTCCTCCTCGTCGAGGTGGATGCTCGAGATTTTGGCCGGACTGAGGGCGCGCTGGATGAAGAGCTGCGGGTTGGAGGTATAGTTGATGACGTCGATGTTCTCGTTGCGGAGCTCGCGGACGATTCCGTGGATGCGCGAACCCTTCACGCCGACACATGCGCCCACCGGGTCGATGCGGTCGTCGAAGCTCTCGACAGCAATCTTGGCGCGCTCGCCCGGGATGCGGGCCACGGCGCGGATGTTGATGAGGCCGTCGACAATCTCAGGCACCTCGCGCTCGAAAAGGCGGCGGAGGAAGGCCTCGTTTGTGCGCGACACGGTGATTTTCGGATTGTTGTTCTTATTGTCGACATTGGCGATGACGGCGAGCACCGTCTCACCCTTGCGGAAGAAGTCGCCCGGAATCGACTCGCTCTTGGGGAGGAGAAGCTCGTTCTTCTCGTCGTCGAGCAGCAGTGTCTCGCGCGACCATGTCTGGTAGACCTCGCCCGACACCAACTCGCCCTCGAGCTCCTTGAACTTCGAGTAGACAGCCTCCTTCTGGAGGTCGAGAATCTTCGACTGGAGGGTCTGGCGGAGGTTGAGGATGGCACGGCGGCCGAAGTCGGCAAAGAAAATCTCCTTGGTATGCTCCTCGCCTATCTCCACGTCGGGATCATCGTCGGCGCGGGCGTCGGTCAGCGAGATCTGGAGGTTGGGGTTGGTGACCTCGCCGTCGGGGACCACTTCGAGATTCTGGAAGATCTGCACGTCACCCTTGTCGGGGTTCATGATGACGTCGAGGTTCTCGTCGGTGCCGAACATCTTGGCCAGCACGTTGCGGAACGACTCCTCCAGGACGCTTATCATCGTCGTCTTGTCGATATTCTTCAGCTCTTTGAACTCGGCGAAACGCTCCACCATGTTGGGAGCTTCTTCTTTTCTTGCCATATAGGGGTTGGGTATATATATGAGAGTTTTTTTATTTGTTTTTTGCTTGGATTACTTGAAATTAATCAGGTAGCACACCTGCTTGGCCTCCGCGTATGGAATCACCTGCGGCTCGGCCACCATGACGGGGCGCTTCGCACCCGGCTCCTTGACCTTGCGGCTGACCTCTATGGTGAAATCCTCGTCGCCCACGGCGGTGAGTGTGCCCTTGAGCTTCTTGCCGTCGCGGGTCAGCACCTCCACCTCGTTGCCGAGATTCTTCTCATACTGGCCGCGCACCTTGAAGGGAGCGGTGAGCGAGGCGGAGCCTACCTCGAGGCTGTAGTCCTCATCCTCGCGGTCGAGGATCTCGTTGAGGCGGCGGTTGAGCAGCGCGCAGAAATCGAGGTCGACCCCGGTAGGGCTGTCAAGCTCCACGACAATATCGTTGGCAGCCGACACGGTGACATCAACCACAAAGGCATCAGTCCCGGCTATGGCCTCATCGACAATCTTACGGACTTCATTCTTATCAATCATATTCAGTAGGGGTAGTATGGACTTATTCGGTCAAAAAAAACGATTGTTTCTGTCAGATAAAAACAGATGTTTCTGTCAATATAAAAACAAGGGAGGAAGCTCAAGGCCTCCTCCGCGACTTTCTGAGTGCAAATTTAGCAAAAATTATGATACCTCGCAAGTTAGAGAGGCAGAGAGAGGGAGAGAGGGGAAATGATTTATTATTTTTTAACAGTTGAGGGAGCAATGGAAAGAATTATAGGGCCAATAGGAGTAATAGGGATAACAAGAGCAATAGGAGGTCCTATCGGACCGGTAGGCTTGTCCTATTTGACTTATTAGCCCTATTACTCCTATTAGCCCTAAAATTTCCAGCCTATGCCTCCGGCCTGTAGATGAGGGTGCAGGCGTGGGTGGGGTCGAGGACGCGGCGGGCGGTGTTGGCAATCATCGCTGTGGTGACGCGCCGGTAGGCGGGCACAATCTCGTTGATGTCCTCCCCGTGCATCTCGGCCATAGCGAGCGCCTGGGCGCGCTGCAGATAGCTCAGCGACGAGAAAGTGAAGTCGCTGGCAAAGCGGTTGATGGCGCGCTCCACCTCGTAGGGGGTGACGCCCCCGGGGCGGGCCTCCCTCAGGTGGTACGACAGGCGGTCGGGGCGGAAGGCCTGGTAGCCCAGCTCGGAAGCCTCCGCCATGAGGCGCTCCGCAGCGATGCGCGCGGCCTTCTCCGAAGGGTCGGAGAGGTGCCCTTTGAGCATGAGCATGCCCGGCTCCTCGCTGCCGGTAATCACCGCGTCGGCCGAGGTGAAGAGATCGCTCCCCAGGAGCAGGCGCCTGTAGAAGCGCGAGGAGTGGCCCGAGGCGAGGATGTCGGTGATGAGGTCGCACTCGATATAGCCCTCCTGCCCGTAGGCGGGCATCGGGAAGGCCACTACGACGCATGTCTGCGGCACATGGGCGCGCACCTCCAGCTCGCGCGGAGCCTCGGGAAGCGGCTCGGGAAGATAGGTGCGCGGCGCCACCTCGCGCGAGGGGATGTCGGAGAACCATTTTTCAATCTTCTCGCGCGCCTCCTCGGGGCCGACGTTGCCGCTGACGGCGAGGACGGCGTTGTTGGGCGCATAGTGGCTGTAGAAGAAGCGGCGCACGTCCCCCTGCGTCACCTTATCGATGTGCGAGGGGTCGCGCCCGATGGTCGGGACGCCGTAGGGGTGGCTGCGGTACACGAGCGAGCGCAGCTTGTGATACAGGTCGCCGTAGGGGCGGTTGAGATGCGTCTGCTTGAACTCCTCGATGACCACGCTCCGCTGCACCTCCAGGGCCTTGTCGGAGAAGGCGAGGCCGAGCATGCGGTCGCTCTCAAGCCAGAGGAGGGTCTCGAAGTTGAGCGCCGGGGCGACGTCGTAGAAATTTGTGAAGTCGTTGGAGGTCCACGCGTTGTTCACACCTCCTGCGCGCTCCATCTCGGCGTCGAAGTCGGGGACATTGACGGAGCCTCCGAACATCAGGTGCTCGAAGAGATGGGCCAGGCCGGTCATGTCGGGGTCCTCGTCGCGGGCGCCGACGTTGTAGAGCACGTTGACAGCCACCATCGCCGTCGAGGGGTCGTAGTTGTGGATGACGCGGAGGCCATTGGAGAGGGTGAAACGGTTGAAGTCTATCATGATATGGGGTGATGCGGGGTGAAAAACGGCCTCAAAGTTATGAAAAAGTAGTGAAAAGAGGGCAAAATTCTTAAAAAGTCATGGAATTTAAGGGGTTATCAAATATTTTTTAACAAAAATCTTGCAAAATTAGCCCATTTCTGCGTATATTTGCACGCATGAGCAACGAGCCTACATTTTCACACTGAATTTCGGCCGGTATTCTCTGTTTTACTAACCCATTAACCCCCAAAACACCAATGAAAACTCTTTTGGAAAACCTCACAACCAACTTTGAAGCATTTGCCAAGGACGCACAGGCACAGGTCGAGAACGGCAACAAGGCCGCCGGTGCCCGCGCTCGCAAAATCTCGCTCGAAATCGAAAAACTTCTCAAGCAGTTCCGCAAGGATTCCATCGCGGCAGGAAAATAAGCTCCCAACGCTTCAGCTGGGGAAAAGTCTGCAAAATCTCTGATTTTGCAGACTTTTTTGGTTTAAGGTTTTGGTTTAAGGTTTTGGTTTAAGGTTTTGGTTTAAGGTTT
>CAJUIX010000029.1:0-26232 GCA_910586665.1 uncultured Duncaniella sp. | reverse complement strand
TTTTGGTTTAAGGTTTTGGTTTAAGGTTTTGGTTTAAGGTTTTGGTTTAAGGTTTAGATAATACCATAAAGGGTTTAAAGTTTAGGTTTAGGGTTTAGATAATAGTATAAATAAAGGACTGGCTAATTTAAGCCCAATCTATTATCTAAACCCTAAACCTAAACCTTAAACCCTCTCTCACCTCAAGCACCTATCCAGCAGACGGTTGATGCAAGCACGGGTGATGGCGGGGGCGGGGCGGGTGGTGGAGTGGACGTAGAGGGCTATGGCGCGGGTCATGAGCATGTCGTCGTGGCAACCGCGCGAGGCTGCGTAGGAGCCGTCGGGGAGTGACTCGTATTGCAGCAGCTCGTCGCAGGCCCCGGTCGAGCGCTCGATATAGCCCCCGTCGCGGACATAGGCCACGAGGTTGGCGATAATGGCCGGCTTGGTGCGCACGTTGACATGGAAGCCCGGAAGCTCACCCGACGATTCGTCGCTGCGGCGGCGGTAGATGGCGCGGTAGCTGTCGGCGAGGGTGTCGAGGATATAGCGCCCGCGCCCTTCCGAGCTGCTTTCCCACGAATTGCTTTCAACCACGAGGAGCGCCTCGCAGTAGTAGCGCGCTATCGCCTCGGCCTTGCGGGCGAGGAGGTCGTGGTCGATGTGGCCGCGCCACTGGGCGACGACTTCGGGCCTCGCGCCGGGGTCGGATGAATCCGAGTGGCGGTCGACGACGCAGATGACCGAGTAGTCGGCGCCGCGGCTGCGGCCCCCGATGTCGACGCAGGCGAGATACGAACCCTCCGGGCGGGGGTGGCGCCACACGGTCAGCTCCCCGTCAGTGGAGGGGACGAAGCGCACCCGCAGAGGCGCCCCTGCATCGCCCTGCGGCGAGCCTACGACCTCTCCCCTCTCGCCTTCGACCACACAACCCTCCTCACGCAGCCGCTCGACGTCGGCGCTCGCAAAGACGCTGCTCGCGGTCGAGGCGAAGGCCTCAGCCGGGGTGGTGGGATACTCGGCCATCATCGAGCGCAGGTCGGGGAAGCCGAGGCGCTTGTCGTGATACCACTTTATGGCCTCCAGCGTGCAGCCGTGGATGTGCCAGAGCTCGCGCTCATAGCCGTCGAGAGAATCCCAGAGCGCCTCGGGGTCGACGACGGGGGTGCGGTTGATCTCGATTTCGTGCCAGGGGACGAAGAATGGGCGCTTGTCGCTCGCGCCGGGGGTGTTGGCTCGGAGCCACTCGCGGTGGAAGAAGTTGCCCACGCCGTTGGCCGTACTCTCCATGACGATGCAGGAGAGGGGCTTGGAGGCTATTCCTGAGGCCACTGAGCGCAGAAGGTCGGTCGGGTTGTGGAGGCGCGAATCCTTCCAGAAGGCCACCTCGCTGAGATGGGCGAGGGCGAAATCCTGGCCGCGCGTCGACTCCTGGTTCTCGCTCGAACAGACCGTCACCTTGCAGCCTCGCCCCGGGATGACGCGGGTGTTGGTGGTGCGCTCGAAGCATTTGAACTCCGGGGCGGCCTCCTCCTCCCAATAGTCGGGCGGATAGGAGGAGAGAAGCTTGCCATACATGCCGCGTATGACCGAGGAGGTGTCCTTGACGTGGGCGCAGATGAGGGAGTTCCAGTTGCGGCGGTGGATGATCTGAATCCACGCGAAATAGACCTGCACGAGCGTCGAGCCGCCCCACTGGCGCGCCTTGAGCATGATGACGCGGAGCGGACGCCCGGCACGGCGCTCCTCCTCGAGCAGCCCGACGAGGCGGCGCTGCGGGCGGTTGAGGACGAAGGGGATGTCGCGCGAGGTGAGCTTGTCGGTGATGACCACGCAGGTGGCCGCCCAGAAGGGGAAGTCATACTTGAAACGCAGGCGCGCGAAGTCGCGATAGGAGCCGGCGATGGGGAGCCTGGGGTCGTCGAGCATGTCGGCGGGCACATGGTAGCGGCGGCCGTCGAAATCATAGGGGCGGCGCAGGGGGTCGACGGCATCGCCCGCCACGGGGTCATAGCTGAAGGCCTCGGCACGGTTGCGGCGCTCGTTTTCGAGGAGGAGGTTTTCAGGAAGCATAACGGAGGCGGAAATTACGTTGGCAGACTTTGAGACCGAGACTGAGTATGAAGCCGTGGCGGTGGGGAGTGAGGACCGGGGAGGGCGGGAGGTGGACGAAGTCACCCTCCAGGCCGAATGAGGCGATGCAGTCGGAGCGCTCCTCGCCGCAGCCGTTGTAGGCGCGCAGCTCGGCCCTCCCCTCCCCGACTGTCCCGGCGAGGGGGAGCGGCAGAAGGCGGCGCGCGGGGCCGTGGCGCCCGGCGGGGATGCGGGAGCGGTAGTGGACCTCGGCCTGTGCGTCGGGCTGCTCGGCGGCGAGGTCGTAGACATGGCCGGCGCTGTCAGTCACCAGGAGGGAGCGGCTGTCGGAGCACACGGAGGTGACAGTCGGGGCGGAACGCGTGAAGATAGCGCCGTCGGCGGGACGGATTACCGTCACCTCCGGGTTGAGCGGGAGGGTCTGCGAGCCGGATATGATGCTGAGGTTGGCAGGGCAGGGACGGTCGGGGGAATGGAAGCAGAGCAGCTCATCCTTGGCGGGATTCCAGCCGAGGCGGTGGCAACCCACGAAGGAGCTGATCACCGACACGCGCTGTCCGCTCAGCCGCAGGATGTCCTCCCCGGCGGCGACAGCTATCCCGCCTGAGCCTATCGGACACACGGCGTCGGCACCCTCGACGGGGCGGCTGTCGAGGACGCGGGCAGTGAGCACGCGGCGGGCGCTGTTGACTGTCAGGGCATGGATTCCCCCCTGGCCGAAAAGGTAGAAGCGGGCACTTCCGGCGTCCCAGCCCCCGGAGGAGGTAGGGGCGGCGCAGAGGGTGGTCATGCGGCTCTCGGTCACGCGCGTGACGGCTGTCGGCGTAAGGGGGTCGGAGGCGCGGCTCACGGCCACCATGCCGGGGAAGCGCCGCGGGGCGGGCGAGGCCGTCGGGAGAATGAAAGCCGGCTTGTCGCGGGTCATGGCCCTGGGCCTCCCTCCCGGGGCAAAACTGTAGGCGAAGCGCCCGGATGGGTCGGGAGCGAGGTCGACGCTGAGCGAACTGTCGGCGCAATAGAGTTCGAGCTTCACGGCGTCGGCCGAGGGATATAGGAGGAGGGGGGATAGCGTCGGGACAGAGAAACGGTCGGCCACACCGCTGCGCACCGAGCTACTGCCGTCGGCAAAGGTCACCTTGCAGGCCATAGGGATAGCAGAGGCCGCGGGCCCGGTGTCGGCACCAATGGCAAACTCGCCCGGGAGCCAGCCCCCGAAGCGGCGCGCGGAGAGGGAGCCGAGGGCCACGCAGTCGCCACCCACACCCACGATGCCGGCGCTGAGGCAGTGGGGCATGGAGAGGGCCGCGATGGCGGCGTCTGACCCGGAGGGAACCTCGACGGGGCGCCTGAGCAGGGCGCGGAGGGCTGCAATCTCGCCGCGGGTGTTGCGGAAGGGGGCTCCTGCCACGATATCGGCCACAGGCTCCCAGCGCTGGAGGCTGGAATTATAGGTGGCGGTGGCAGCCGGCTCGAGAGCCTCGTCGACACGCGCGAGGAGGGCCTCGACACGGCTCGAAAGAGCCTCGTCGTCATCAGCCACGGTGCCCGGGACGGTGACTTCGAGCTGACCGCTGACGGCGGTAAAGCTCCCGAAGCGACACTCCGACCGAAAGTCCTCGTCGAGGGTATGAAGCTGCGGGCTGACGAGCAGCTCGGCACACTTTACGGCCTTGTGCCAGCCGCTGCGGAGCATCACGAGGGAACCAAGGCGCAGATTGAAGCTGCGCACACTCACCGAGGCCGCCTCAGTCTGCGAGAAGCCCTCGCCGCCGAGCGTGAGGGTGCAGGAGGTGAACTGACGGCCGCAGTCCGGGGCGACGATTTCGGGCGGGGAGACATAGAGGATGCTGTCGTCGTGGCCGCGCAGACGGTAGCGGACCATTACGGGCTGGAAATAGCAGTGGCGTGCGGCCACGGAGTCGCCGATGGCACAATAAGCCTTGGCCACGGCCTTAGAGACAGCCTCGATGTCGACGGGGAGCAGCCCGGTGGAGCGCGAGGAGTACTCTCCGCGCAGCTTCACCCCCTCGACACGGGCGCTAACGACGTCAGCCGGCATGAGGATTACGCAGAGGGGAGCGGGAAGTTCGGCCACGCCGGTCCACGACCACATTTCCTTCTCCAGAATGAGGCGCATCGGGGCCTCCCCCTCCCCCATCATGACAAAGATGTCGTCGCCCTGGCGCAGAATGGCGCATGGAGTGCCGGAATCGGGGACGAGGGTCTGCGTCTTGTAACGGCTGGAGCAGATGAGGTTACCCTCCTGTTCGAGAAATATGTAGTTACGCTCGTCTACGCGCTGCGCGCCTCCCGGCAGCAGCCTCGCTCCGGGTATTGCGGGGATTCCGAAAGGCATAGGGGGGCCGACAGGCTCCAGGGAGTCGCCGGCGGGACGGAGATTGTGACAGAGGGCCACATCCTTATGACTGAGAGACGCGAGAGGGAATACGAGGGTGGAATCGGCAGAAGTTTTCATGGTGTTATCGGGAGTTTAGGTTTCTAATCAGTGTTCACAGCACAAAATTACAACCCGATAACAGGGGAAAAGGTGCGATTATGGAAACGCAGGGAGAAAATTTTAGGTTTAAGGTTTGGGTTTAAGGTTTAGATTATACCATATAGGATTGGCTGATTTAAGCCCAAAGTATTATCTAAACCTTAAACCTAAACCTTAAACCATCCCCTAAACCTTAAACCTAAACCTTAAACCATCCTATCTCTCCACTGTTCCCAGTTCGCGGACGGCGCCGGTGAGGGGGTTGAAGTGGAGGTAGGCGGGGGATTTTTTGTTGGTGAAGAGGCCGGGGTCGAGGCCGAAGACGACGCCATACTGGGCCACGTCGAAATTCTGGTCGGCAAGCACGCGGTCGTCAAAGGTCAGCCTGACGCGCGCCTCGCCCGGGATACGGTAGGCAACGCCCCCCTTGGGGAAGCTCTTGGTGACACCCTTCTCGTTGACCGGCAGCTCGCCGCGGGTCACGGGGGTAATCGAGATGTAGATAGGGTCGCCCGAAAGGTCCTCGGGAGCCACGAGGCCGTCGAGAGCCGAGAGACGGGCCACGACGAGGCGCTCGTCTGTCTCCTCATCGGGGACATAGACGGTATATGTGCGCACTTCGACCGACTTCTGCACCGTCCCGAGGAACATTGCCGTCAGCGCTTCCTCCTGGGCTGCGAGCTGGTCGAGGGCGAGCTTCATGGCGTTGCCGTCGGAGGGCATGGCGTCGGCCTGCCCGGAGATAATCTCGTTGCGGTTGGTGCGCAGCTCGTAGATCTTGTCGGCGGCAAGCTCCGCGCGCTTGGCGAGCGACTTGCTCTGAATCATCTCAGGGGTCATGGCCTGCTGCGCCACAGGCTTCTGGAGTATGGTCGGCTCAGCCTTCACGGCCTTGGGGATGGGCGTGAGGGTGATTTCGGCATCGTAAGCCTCGTCGTTGACGGAGAGGGGGTAGTTCTCGTCGGTAACCATCATGAAGGTGCCCGTGCCCCCCTTGAAGTTGGCGAGGTAGCGCTCGCTCTCGTCGGCCACAGCCACGGGGTTGACCACCGCCTCGGTGATGCGCCAGGAGGTGGAGGATTTGAGCAGCGGGTCGGTGTTGAGATACTTGCGCGCGTACTGGTAGAACTCGCCGGGTGTCCTGACGGTCTTCTCGACGGCTATAGTCACCTCGAAGGCGGTGAGGGGAAGGGTGTAGATGAGTCCATACTCGCTCGCCTTCGTGGCGGTGAGCTTGGTCGAGGTCTGAGCGGCGGCGGGGACGAGGGCCACGGCGCCTGTCAGCAGTATTGAAAAGAGTTTTCTGAGCATTGCTGGGATTATATGGGTATGTTTTTATACGGAAAGTATTGACTTGATTGCCTTGCCGACATTTGCGGCGATGTCGCCGGCGGAGGTGCCGTACTCCCCCTCGGCGTGGGCGGCGAGGTCGCCGGCGAGTCCGTGGATGTAGACACCGGCTGTGGCGGCGATTTCCGACTTGTAGCCCTGGGCGAGGAGCGAGGTGATTATGCCCGTGAGGACGTCGCCGCTCCCCCCGGTGGCCATAGCCGAGGAGCCTGTGGAGTTGAAGAACACCTTGCCGTCGGGGCGGACAGTGGCGCTGTAGTGCCCTTTGAGGACGATGATGAGCTTGTATTTGTGGGCCACCTCGAGGGCTTTGAGCAGGCGCGTCTCGGCGGAAATCTGCGAGCCGAAGATGCGGTCAAACTCACCGGCGTGGGGGGTGAGGATCGAGCCGGGGGTGAGGTGGTCGATGAGCGCGGGGGTGCGGGCGATGATGTTGAGGGCGTCGGCGTCGATGACCAGCGGGCGCTTCACGGTCTTGATGAGCGTCTCGACGGCCCCCTTGGTGGCGTCGTTGGTGCCGATGCCGGGGCCGACGCCGACGGCGCTGTAGTTGAAGCGCGGTGTCATGTCGGAGATGACGTGCTCGTTGCGGTCGGGGAGGAAGAGGGCCTCGGGGACGGCCGACTGGAGCACGGGGAAGCCGCAGCGGGCGGAGTGGACGGTCAGCTTGCCGACACCCGCGCGGAGGGCGCCGCGGGCGGCGAGGACTGCCGCGCCCATCATGCCGTAGCAGCCGGTGAAGAGGAGCGCGTGGCCGAAGTCGGCTTTGGAGCAGAAGTCGGGGCGGCGCTTGAGCACACGGCGTACATCGTCGCGCTCGATGAGGAAGTATTTCGTCGGGGTCTGCTCTATGGCCTTGCGGCTGAGGCCGATGTCGACCACCTTCCACTTGCCGACAAGCTCGGCGTTGTCGCTTAGGAAGAAGGCGAGGCGGGGAAACTGGACGGTGACGGTGAGGTCGGCGTGGACCACGTTGCGCGCGAGCACCCGGGCGTTCCAGTCGCTATATAGACCCGAGGGGATGTCGATGGACACGACCGTGGCGCCCGACTCGTTGATGTAGCGGGCCATAGCCATGTAGCCACCCTCGAGGGGGTTGCGCAGGCCGGTGCCGAAGAGGCCGTCGATGACGAGGTGGTCCGCCGTGAGCGTCGGGATGTGGGAGGTGTGGACAATCTCGGTCATGGCCACGTCGCCCATGCGCAGCAGCTCCTCGCGGGCGGCGCGGCAGTCGCGCGAGAGGGAGTCGCCCTTGACGTTGATAAGCACCACATGTGGCGAGAAGCCGGCCTCGATGAGGAGCTTGGCGACAATGAGGGCGTCGGCGCCGTTGTTGCCGGCCCCGGCGAAGACCATAGTCGGCTTCGAGGGACTCCAGCGGCTGAGAATTTCGTTGACAACGCCTTCAGCCACACGGTGGATCAGCTCCATCGAGCTGACCCCCTCCTCCTCGATGGTGAAGCGGTCGATGTTGCGTATATTTTCAGTAGTGAATATCTTCATAACGAATCAAACAAGAATTGCCCACGCAAATTTACTCAAATTCGCCGAAATAAGCTGTCGGTTTAGCAACAAAAATTATTTTACTTCTGAATAGGAATCCGCGCTATCTGACTGAATAGAATAGACTATTTCAGTAGTTTTCTATCGCTATCTCCACCTTCAAGCACACTCATCTGGTGAATGGCAATCCGATTTAGCTTAATCAGCCGCTCCTGCTGCGACATGGCTTGTTCGATAAACACTGCATTCAGGTTTTCCATATTGGAAAGGCATATCAGCTCATTGATTGAAGCGTAATCACGGATGTTTCCTTTCAGATCAGGATGCGAATCGCGCCACTGCTTCGCAGTCATGCCAAACATCGCCACATTCAGCACATCGGCTTCATTGGCGTAGATGATATTTGCCTGACTCTTGGTTATCTCGGGGGGAATAAGATTATTCTTGATAGCATCCGTGTGGATTGCGTAGTTTATCTTGGAAAGCTCCCGTTTAGCCGACCATCCGAGTTGCTTCTGCTCCTCCGATTTAAGTCGCTGATATTCTTTTACGAGAAGCAGTTGGAACTTGGGAGCTATCCACATCCCGAAATGATATGCGATATCGCGATGTGCGTATGTGCCGCCATAACGTCCGGCCTTCGAACATATGCCGACTGCATTTGTCCGCTCAATCCATGTCTTTACCGAAAGGACAAAATTATTGCTGCCCGCTGCATTTTTAATTGTACCGAATTCGGTACAATTAAAATCCGTATTATAGAGCATCTCCCATTCTCCGAGATATTCAATGGTGCTCTTAAGGCTTAACCATTTGAAGATTATGTGCTCCTGCATCTGGCTGCGAGCCATATCTGTAAGGCTGATATAATCTTCGTCATTATACCTTACGATACTGATATCTGTATTTAGGACAGTGATTTTCGCCATAGATTGCAAAGATAATCATTTTCATCGGACAACAATAGGAAAAAGGACAACAACCGATAAAAACAAACAAAAAAACATGCGCCCTTCCACCAAGGAACGGCGCATGCACATCACGTCAATATTTCAAAAAAGTATATGTGTGTTGGCTTTTTTATTTATCAATCAATAGGTATAGCCGGGATTATTGAAGAGACCGCCTGTCGAGATGACTTCGATGTAGTTCGACGGAATCGGGCGGAGGGCATATTCAGGCTTGAAGTAGCCGGCCAGTTCGGGGAAGGTCTCCTGGAGGTAGGCGTTGCCGGCATACATGCCTGTGCGCTTGAGGTCGAAGAAGCGGGTGAACTCGCCGCAGAGCTCGCGGCCGCGCTCGTCGAGGACGGTGCGGATGGTGGCTGCACCGCTGAGGGCCTTGGCGCCGGCGCGCTGACGCACCTTGTTGATGTAGGCCATAGCGCCCGAACCGCCGTTGAGGAGGATGTCATATTCGGCCGCGATGAGGTAGACCTCGGCCATGCGCATGGGCATCACGCCGTTGAGGTTGCCGTTGCGCTGCTTGCCGGCATTGGCCACGAAATAGTTCGAGCTGGCGTGCTTGTTGAGCGAGGGGTAGAAGTAGCGGTAGTGGTTCTCGCCGTCGCCGGACTTCATGATGATGGCACGGTTGGCGTCGTCATATACGTCCTTGTAGTCGATGAGCACATAGTTGGAAGTGGCCTTGGAGGCTACCTCGGTCTGATAGTCGGCATCCTGGGGCATAACGAAGCGGATTGCGAGGTCGCCGGGGTTGACCTTCTCGCCTGTCTTGGAAGCGCTCTTGCCGTAGCGGGCAGCGTCGCCCTCGGTCCATGTGTAGGCCTGGTTAGCCTTCCACTCGGTGATGAAGAGCTTGTGGAAACGGGGGTCGAGCGAGCCGTCCTCCTGCACATAGAGGCTCAGGAGGTGCTGGGTGGGCATGAAGTCGCCCTGCACGCCGCCGTCCCAGTCGAGACGCACCTGCTGGTTGTCCACACGGGCGCCGAAGTGGTTGAGCTGGCAGAGGAAGTGCTCGTCGTTGCGGTTGGTGCGGTAGTTACCGTTGCTGGAGCCGTGTGTCTTGCCTCCGAAGACGGTGTATTTCCAAAGGGCTTCCTTGTTGGCATGGTTGTTGGCCTCCTTGAATACGTCGTCAAAGTCGGCATACATGTAGGTCATATAGTTGGAGCCGCCCCCCTCGCAGTCGCTGATGAGCTTCTTGGCAGCCTCGAAGCCCTCGGCGAGGAACTCGGTGGTGCCATACTGCTGTGTGGCGAGGCAGGCCTTGGCGAGATAGCCGAGGGCGGATTTCTTGGTGGGGTTGGCGTCGGCAGTATAGTCGCCCACGGGGAGCCACTCGAAAGCGAAACGGAGGTCGGGGATGATGACGTCGCGGTAGATCTCGATAGGCTCGGTGCGCTGGGGAGCGTAATTGTTGCTCTTCTGCACGGCTGTCAGCTTGACAACTCCGCCAAACATCTCGACGAGGTTATAGTAGTAGACAGCGCGGAGGAAGTGGGCCTCGGCCACCTTGGCGTTGCGCTCGGCGTCGGACGAGAAGGTGCAGTTGGGAGCAGTCTCAATCGCGAGGTTGCAGGCGCCGATGCCGTCGTAGGCGGCGTTCCAGAGGGCGTTGGTGAAGGTGAGGTTGGGCGATTGGCCGGCAAAGAATTTGAACACGTTGTCGTTCTGGCCCATGAGGTTGGTCTTGGCAGTCCAGAGGTCGGTGTTGCCCTCCATGAAGCCCATGAAGTCGATACCGTTGTAGAACTGGCGCTCCAGGCCGAAGTAGCACTGGTTGAGAAGGGTCTCGTAGCCCGCCGGGGTTGTGGCGAGGTTTTCGAGGGTGAAGCCGCCGGGGTTGACCTCGTCGAGCGAGCAGGACTGCATGAGGATTGCCGCGCTCACTCCGCAGGCCCAGAATATGTTGGAAAATTTACGTTTCATTGTATTATTTTATGGTTTTAAGGGATTAGAGAGTGAGGTTGATGCCGAATACAAACTGCTTGTAGGTCGGGAAGGCGTCCGAACCGCCTGTCTCGGGGTCAGTGCCCTTGAGCTTGCTGTCGTTGACGATGATCCAGGGGTTGTAAGCGGTGGCGTAGACGCGCAGACGCTCGATGAGGGCCTTGCGGGTAAGCTTCTGCGGCAGGGTGTAGCCGAGGGTGATGTTCTTGACCTTGGCAAATGAGCCGTCGGCCACGCGGAGTGCGGGATAGAACTTGCTCTGCTTGTTGCCTGTGCCGGGGCGGGGATAGTAGGCGCCCTGGTTGCTCTCGGTCCAGTAGTCAGTACCGGCAATCTGGTTCTTGGTGCGTGAGTCCTCACCGGTGTAGTAGCCGAGGAGGTCGCTCATGATTGTCTGGCCGAAGCGGCCCATGATGAATACGGAGAGGTCGAAGTCCCTGTAGCGGAAGTTGTTGTTGAGACCGAGAATCCAGTTGGGGTTCTGGTGGCCGAGGATGCGGCGGTCGTCATCGCAATAAGCATGGAGACCTCCGTCACCTACCATAATAGGCTTTCCGTTCTCATCGAACATCAGATTACCGTCTGCATCCTTTTTCTGTGTAAACAGTTCATTTGTCTCAATCTTGATGAATCCTGGTTCAACATTGCCATACTTTTTCATCAGCTCGGGATCACCGTTAGTGCCCCAGATGCCTGCATACTGCCATGAGTAGATGCTCTTGATGGGGTGTCCCTCGAAGAGGTTCTCGGCCTTGAGGTCGCCGCCGGGGAGCGACTTGATTTTCTCCTTGCTCCAGGTGGCTGTGAGGGTGGTCGACCATGTGAAGTCGCGGGTCACGATGTTGCGGCTGTTGATTGTGAACTCGAAGCCGTGGTTTTCAGTCTTGGCGAGGTTCTGCCAGCTCGACAGGGGTGAGCCCCAGCCGGTGAGACCGTCGGTGATGGGCACTGTGCGCTTGTAGAGGAGGCCCTTGGTGTCGGTCTTGAACCATTCGATAGAACCGTCGATGCGGTTGTTGATTACGCCGAAGTCGAGGCCGACGTTCCAGTTGTAGGATTTCTCCCAGCCGAGGTCGCTGCCGGCGAAGGTGCCGGTGTACTGTGCGAACTGCACGGGCACGCCGCCCACGGTCACACCTGCGTTGGGATAGAGGTAGGCCTGGCTCTGGGTGACGTAGGCACCTGTGCCGCCGGAGTTACCCGTGATACCGTAGCTGACGCGGAGCTTGGCGTTGTCGAGCCAGCCGCGGGTACTCTCCATGAATTCCTCCTCGGAGAAGCGCCATGCGAGCGCGCCTGCGGGGAAGGCATCCCACTTGCTGCCCTCGGAGAACCAGCTCACACCGTCCCAGCGGTTGGAGAAGGTCAGGAGGTAGCGCCCCTTGTAGTTGTAGTTGAGGCGGAAGGCGTAGGACATCTTCTGTGTGCGGGAGTAGTCAGAGTAGGTGTAGGGACTTGTGGTACCTGAGAGGAGGCGGTGGAACTGCCATGAGTCCACGAGGAAGCCGCCGCTGCCGGCGATTGTCTGCTCGGAGGTGTTCTTATTGTAAGAGGTGATGAACTGGGCGCCGAAAGAGTGGTCCTTGATGTCGGCGTTGTAGGAGAGGATGTTTTCCCAGGTGTATGACCAGCTGTTGTCATGGGTCTTCTGCGCATAGGGCGAGGAGGCGTAGGAGGGCTGGTTGGCGTTGGCCTGGCTGCCCCAGTACTGGCCGAGACGGCTGTTGAAGAGGGTTGTGCTGAGCTGCGAGCGAAGTTTCAGGCCCTTGACAGGGTTGATTTCGAGATAGCCGATGGAGTTGATATAGGTCGACTTGGTGTTGTTGGCAAACTGGTCCTGGATGAAGTCGCCCATCGGGGAGTACTGGCCGTTGATATATTCGTGGTTGAGCTTGCCGTTCTCGTCGTAGGCGTCGCCGAGGGGGAAGGCCGAGAGGGAGCGGGTGTAGCTGTTCTTCACTCCGCGGTTGCGGTCGGTGTAGGTGAGGTTGCTGGTGAAGCCGATAGTGGCATACTTGTTGATTTCCTGGTCGATGTTGAGGCGGAGGGTGTAGCGGTTGAGATTGTCGTTCTCAAGGAGGCCTTCCTCACGGCCGTAGGATGTCGAGGCGAAGACGCGGGTCTTCTGGGTGCCGCCGCTCACGGAGAGGGCATATTTCTGGGTTGTGGCGCGGTGGCCCGACACGAGGTCCACCCAGTCAATCCACTTGCCTGCGTTGTAGGCGTCGGTGTAGGCGGGGTTGCCGAGGAGGGTCGCCATGTCGGAGGGATAGTTGCCGGTGGTGTACTTGTAGGCCTCGCTCTGGTAGTTGACCCACTCGTCGCCGGTCATGCCGTGCTTGTAGTTTGCGTCGCCGCTGAAGCCGTAGTATGCGTCGAAGTTGACGGTGGCCTTACCTTCCTGGCCGCGCTTGGTGGTGATGATCACGACGCCGTTGGCACCTGCCGAACCGTAGATAGCGGTCGAGGAGGCGTCCTTGAGGATGTCGACCGACTCGATGTCGCTGGGGTTAATCTGGTTGTAGCTGCCGGGGAGGCCGTCGATGATGAAGAGAGGCTCGTTGCTGCCGTAGATTGAACGGGAGCCGCGGAGGAGGATGCTGACGTCACTGCCTACCTCACCGCTGCCCTTGGTGATGTCCATACCTGCCACCTTGCCCTGGAGAGCCTCCATGACGTTGGAGGTAGGCGCGACTACCACGTCGGCATTTTTCATCGACGCTACCGCGCCGGTAAGGTCTTTGCGCTTGACGGTGCCGTAGCCGATGACCACGACCTCCTCGAGAAGCTCTCTATTTTCTTTAAGTGTGACGTTGATTGTGCTCTTTCCGGCTACGGATACCTCCTGGGTGGTGTAGCCGACGTAGCTGATAGAGAGGACGGCATTGTCGGGGACGTTGTTGATTGAGAAGGCGCCGTCTATGTCGGTAACTGCACCGAGGTTGGTGCCGTTGACTGCCACGTTGGCACCGATGAGCGGCTCGCCGGACTCATCTACGACCGTGCCGGTAACGGTTTTTGTCTGTGCAGTGGCAAGGCATGTCACTGCCGCGATAATGAGGGAGAACAAAAAAGCGCTAAAGCGTTTTACCCCCCCATTTAACATTTCTTAACGATAATTCGTTTTTCATGATGAATTTTGGGGATGATTGGTTATATTTATTTATGATTGAATACAAATCAATACAATAAACTGGGGCAAAGTTAAAAGTTATTTTGCAAATTTTGCCAAAAAATATCGACGATTATTTTATAATCGAAAATATTTTAACTAATTTTCACCAAAAATTCATAATTACGAGACTTTTTATACCCCAAAAGGGTACAATATGTATTTATCGAAGTTCTTCGAAAGGAAGCGAAAGCAATCCTAACATCATTTTGAGTTTCGGGGTGGGATTGACGAGCAGACGGCTCACGCCGTCGAGCGCCAAAAGGGGGAGGTCGTCCTCATGGTCGGTGGCCACGAGGATGATTTCCTCACCGCTCTCGGCGGCGAGGCGCTGCGCGAGGGCTTTCTTGCGGTTGCCACGGGTCTCGAGGTAGTCGGCGCGCCGCTCAGCCAGCGGTGTGGCGAGCCAGCCGTCGGCTCCGACGTGGCGGCAGAGGGAGGGAAGATAGAGGTCGGGGGCGGCTGTGGCGATGATGATTCTGCACCCCTGTTCCTTCATGGCCGCAAGGCGGCGCAGGAGGGAGCGGTTGAGGCGCGGGAGCAGCCGCGCGGTGACGAAGCGCTCGGTCTCCCTCTCGTCGAGCGTCCGGGCGGCGAGACGGTGGAGGGGATATTTCATGGCCACATGGCTTATAGCCCTGACGCGGCGGGCGGCAAGGAGCGCTGTGACGCGGGCGAGGAGGGCGTAGCGGCGCTCGCGCCAGAGCTTGGCGGCGAGGTGGCTGATGAGCAGGCGCAGCGAGTTGCCCCGCAGGAGGGTCCCGTCGAGGTCGACTATGGCGCAGGCCGGAGAGCTTATTTTTTCATATCTATCGACCACGGGAAGCGGATGAGGGTATGGTTATTATACAAGGTGTAGTCGGGGCTGACGGAGGGGCGGCCGGTGGTGACGGTGATAACGGCGGCGCGCACCTCGACGTCGGGGCGCGCTCGGCGCAGAGCCTCCACTACGGCCTGCATGGTGATGCCGCTGTCGACGGCGTCATCGACGACGAGCACCTGCCCCGGGAGCTGACGGCGCAGCTCTGATAAAATCTCAATCCTCGGGCACGAGGGGCGCGGACGGAGCGCGAGCAGACGCGCCTCGGCCATGCGCAGGAGGTCGAGCACCCGGCGCGGGAGGCGGCTCAGAAGCCGGCCGAGTCCCCTACCCTTGCGGGCGGAGGAGGGACGGCGCAGCTCGACGAAGGCGAGCATCGAGTCAGGGAAAAGGGGGGCCATCTCCTCGGCCACATAGCCTCCGCCGTTCCTGATGCCGACGATGAGGCGCGGCGCATAACCGTCGGCCCGGACAGTTTCGGCCAGGCGGCGGCATGCGGCGGTGAAGCCGGCGGGGTCGAGGGTGACCACCTTCATCGCGCTCCCCTCCCGTAGAAAAGTTTCAAGGTACTCCCCAGGAAGCCTCTGCCGAGGTAGCTTGCGAGGATGCCTATCTTATTTTTCAGCCTGACCTTCGGGTTGAAGAGGCTTTCGCGGCGGTATTTTCGGATGAGCGCCCAGCAGGAGTCGGCCACGGAGCTGTGTTTCCCCTCGCGGTCATAGAGGGCGATGAGTCCGAGCATGTTGAAGTTGGCGCTCAGCCGGCGGTCACGGGCTGCCGGAAGGAGCGCGGGATAGTGGTCGGCGATGAAGGCTTCTATGCGCTCGGTCACACGGAGGACGTCGAAGCGGGCGGGGCTGAAACTGTTGGTGAGGCTGTCGGGGTTGTGGCGGTAAAAGTAGACAATGGAGTTGGTGGCCACTATAAACTTCTCGCGGGCGCAGATTTTATAGAAGAGGTCGAGGTCCTCGTAAATCAGACCCTCCTTGAAGCGGATGTCCTCGAGGCAGTGGTGGTAGTAGAGCTTCCCCCAGGGGGTCGGGAGAAGCTCCTGCTGGTAGAGCACGCGGCTGATGACCTCTTCCGGCCTAAGGCATTCAAATTTCGCCTCAAGAGGGGTGAGGGGTCCTTTTGTGTCGCGGTTGTCGGTCCAGCCGCCGTAGATCACACGGGCGCCGGTCTGCTCGCCGAGGGTGACGAGCAGCTCGAGAGCGTGGGGAAATATGCAGTCGTCGCTGTCAAGGAAGGTTATCCACTCGCCGCGGACATGACGGAGGGCGGCGTTGCGCGCGGCGGAGACCCCGGAATGTGGCTGGGTGAAGACGCGCACACGGCGGTCGCGGGAGGCATACTCGCGGGCAATGTCGGGAGTAGAATCGGTGGAGCCGTCGTCAACAAGGATTATTTCAGTGTTGATATAGGTCTGGCTGAGAGCGCTGTCGAGGCACTCCCTCAGATATTTTTCGACGTTATAGGCGGGGATAATTATGGAAATCATGGCAGTAGGGACGCTTTTTAAAGCGTCCACAGCAGGCGAAGGAAAATGATAAATGTATTGAGAATGTATTGGCGATGTGGACGCTTTGAAAAGCGTCCCTACAACCGGCATATTTTGCAATGCCGCCGGGCGGTTATTTTTGGGCGGGTTGGCGTTGGAGTTCGAAGCCGGCGGTCATGCCGTCGTATTTGTTGAGGAGGGCGGAGATGCCTTTGATAGTGGAGTTGCCGCTAATCTTGCCGGCTTTCTCGATGAGGAGCATGAGCTTGCTGACGTCGAAGGTCAGTTCCATCTTGTCGCCGTTCATGACGATGTAGCTCTCCATCGAGCCGACGTTGATTTTCTTCAGGGCGCGGAACTGGAAGATGAAGTTGCCGGTGGCGGGGTTCTTGCTGACTGAGCCGGAGAGGGTGACGAGGCGTGCCTTGAAGGTGAAGGTGGAATCAGCGTCGATGGTCATCACGAGTGAGGTGAGGCCGGCTGTGCGGTAGTAGGGCTCGAGCTTGGCCTCGACCTGGGAGGCGGCTGCTGCACCGCCGGCCTTAAGGAGGAGATTGTCGCTCTTGAAGGAGACGGCGGGGCCGGAGTAGTTCCATGTGCCGGCGAGCTTGTCGACGGTGAGGGAGGAGGAGCCGACGCCGAGCTTGTTGGCCACGCCCGAAAGGAGGTCGCCGAGGCCGCCACCCTTCTTGGCGGTGCTGTCGGTGGTCTGGCCTGAGGAGCCGGAACCGAAGGAGCCGAGAATATCGTTGATGTCCCAGCCCGTGGCTGAGGCGGGCGCGGCGCAGAGGAGCGTCAGAAGGAGGGAGAGCGAGATTGCTTTGATTTTCATATTGCAAGAGTTAAATTGTGTTAATACGCAAGGTTAACATGGTCGAGCCACAAGGTGCTGCCGACGGAGGCAGCCTCGACAGGGTCGGGGTTGGTGCGGACGAGACGGCTCTCCTCCTCGAGGGTGCCGACGAAGCTGGAGGAGGCAAACATCACCTTCAGGCCGGTGGCCTTGACGCCGAAATATTTGTAGCTGACCTCAGCCTTGAAGGCCGAGTAGCTGTTGGCAGCGGGGAGATAGGCGGTCGCGGAACCTATGAGGGTCTGCTCGCCGTCGACCGTGCCGTAGACCTCGATGATTGCAAGTCCCATGTCGGACGGGGCATTGGGCGAGGGGGTGTATTTATAGTAGCCGTTGAGCGACATAGGGCGCGACTTCCAGTCGACTATGTCGCGATACTCCTCCTCGAGCGTGGCGGGGTTGAAGGAGTAGCCTCCGAGGAAGAGCTTGCCGACGGCTCGGTAGGAGATGTCGGGGACTATGGGTGAATACTGAAGGTAGGGCTGGCCGGTCTGGGTGTAGTCGGGAATCGGGGCGCCGTCGGTGTCGAAGGCGACGCTTCGGAGGCAGACGGCGAAGCTCTCGTTGTCCTCACCCTTGACGGTGTAGACGGAGGGCTGCATGTACCAGGTGTTGTGGTTGGCGCTGCGGCGGTTGAAGGTCTTGGAGTTGGTGTTGGCCCACTCCTTTGGCTCGCGTAGGTTGAAGCTGCGGTGGTTCTGCCAGTTGAAAATGGCGACGGTGGTCTGCGAATAGCGGCCACCGCTGGGCATGTCGGGGTAGTAGATGCCGTCGCGCCGCTCCTCGAACTCGGCGTTGGGGAGCGAGGGGGTCGACTCGGTGGTGAATTTCATCCCGGGGGTGAAGTCGTCCTTCCCAGGGTCAGATATCATGGTCGCCGTAAGGCTATAGGCTGTCCTGGGGGTGAGGTTGGTGACCACGATCACATCTCTTGAGAAGTCGCGGAGGATGATGCTCGCCTGATGACCGTCGAGATATATCTTGAGACGCTCGGTCACGATAGAGCGAATCTGCGGGTTGTCGGCACGGACCTTCACGCAGCAGTAGGTGGCGAAGGGGTCAATCTCGAGTGTGAAGTCGGGCATGAAGCGGTTGATGACGAAGTCGGCGCGGGCCTCCTGACAGTAGAGGATGCGGGCGTCGAGGTCGCGGCTCACCACGGGGATGTCGAAGATGATGTGGTAGAGGCCGTCGAGGTGCGATTTGTAGACCTTGGTGACATTGGCCGGCTCCCACTCGCCGCTGTCGTTCATGATTTCAATCGCGACGTTGTCGGCAAAGTTGGTTGCGGCGGTCATGACGGCTATCTCGGCACTGTCGAGGCCCAACATGACCGGGGTGACGGAGGTGATGGAGAGGTCTACGGGAGTAGACTCGACGCGGAGCATGAGGGGGTCGCTTACGCGCCCGTCAGTATCCTCGGCCATGAGGCCGATGGAAGTCATGGCCTGGGCTTCATTGAGGTAGACGAGGTTGCCGAGGAGGGTTGTGAGATAGACCTGCGCCCTGTTCTTGTCGATGCTCCATGTGAGGCCGGAGGCTTCCAGGAGCTCGCGCTGCTCGGGGGTGAGGTTGAGGAGGTCGCACTGGCGGGGGAAGCCGCATGACTGGAGGTAGGGGGAATTGACGGTGAGGCTGAGGGACGAGAGGGGCGCCGAGGATGTGACTTCGGCCGCGACGCGTGTACGCGGCTCCTCGCCCTCGGGGAGCAACATGACTTCGGAGGAGTCCCAGCCGGTGAGGCTGACAGTCGGTGGGAGGGCTGAGACGAGGGCGTCGTCAAGGGTGGCCGAATAGCTCTTGCCGGCGACGGTGCAGGTGACGACGGGGGTGCCGGCGGCGTCGGAATCGACAGAAAGGGCGTAGTCGTAGAGGACTGCGCTCTCGGCGGATTCAAGCCGGGCGAGGAGGAAGCGGGTACGGCGGCCGTCGGTCAGGACAAGGTCGAGATAGAGGGAGGTGCGGCCGGGGAGGAGGTAGAGGATGCCGCTCTCGGAGGGAGCATAGTCGAAGTAGCCGCCGTCCTCGGCATGGAGGATTGCTTTGAAGGATGAGAAGTGGTCAGAGAATCCGGGGGCGAAGCTGACGCGGTTGGCGGAGCTGAATATACCGAGGGTGAGTGAGGCCGAAGTCAGCTCTCCGGGAAGGACGTCGGTCTCAATACGGGAGGCGTAGGAGGGGGAGGAGAAGCCTTCCAGGCCGTAGCCGTGGAAAGCGTCTATGTAATATGTGCCGACAAAGTATATTTCCTCTTCGGGGAAATCGCTGTAGGAGGTCCAGACGCGGGAGTAGCCGCCGACGAGCGACTGCATCGAGACTCCGACCTCGCCGAGGGTGGGCCGGGGGACATCGACGGCGGCAACGGGGGTGCCGTCGGGGTAGCGGAGGGCTGGGTCGATGTCGATTGCGAGGCTTAGACGGCCTGTGCCGTCATTGACCACGTCGCGGTCGCCGGAACAGGCGGCAAGCAGCAGGAGGAGGAAGCATAGGAGGATGGATGGGCGGCACATTTAGTTGAAGGGGGCGGGGTTAAGGTTTAAGGGGGATTGGGGGCACGGTTAAGGGTAGGGTCTTTAAAGGCTTTGCTGAAATTAGGGTCTTTAGGGTCTTTAAAGTCATCAGGGTCCTTAAGGACTCTAAAGGTTCTGTTGAAATCAGGGTCTTTAAGGACCTTAATTATTTTAAGGACTTTAAAGACCCGGATGAGGTTAAAGGCTGAGGTTAGGGTCCTTTAGGGCCAAGGTTCAAAGTGTGATGTGGGAGGCGGTGAGGGAGGTCTGCATGAAGGATTGGGCGAGTTCGGCGAATTTGTCGGGATTCTCGGTGGTGAGGTAGGTGCAGGTGCCTCCGCGGGTGCATTTTTGGTCCATTTCGGGGTGGCGGCGCAGGTAGTCGGCAAGACTCGCGGCCACAAGTTCCCCCTGGGTTATAATGGAGGCCCTGTCCCCTACCCTGCTGCGGATTTTGTCGATGAGGAGGGGATAGTGGGTGCAGCCGAGGATGATGGTGTCGATGTCGGGCTCTTCGGCAAAGAGCTGTTCGACGTATTTCTCGACGAAGTAGTCAGCCCCGGGTGAGTCATACTCCTTGTTCTCGACCAGAGGCACCCACATCGGACAGGCGACGGAGACGGTACGGAACTGGGGGAAGAATTTGGCTATCTCGATGTCGTAGGTGCCGGAACTGATGGTGCCGGGGGTGCCGAGGACGCCGATGTTGCCGTTCTTGCTGATTGAGCCGAGGGCCTCGACGGTGGGGATGATGACACCGAGCACCCGGCGGCTGTCGTCCCAGACCGGCAGGTCCTTCTGCTGGATTGAGCGGAGGGCCTTGGCGGAGGCGGTGTTGCAGGCAAGAATCACGAGCCGGCATCCGCGCTCGAAGAGGGCGTGGACGGCCTGGCGGGTGAACTCGTAGACCACGTCGAAGGAGCGCGTGCCGTAGGGGTTGCGCGCGTTGTCGCCAAGATAGATATAGTCATACTCGGGAAGGCGCTCGCGAATCTCTTTGAGGATTGTGAGGCCGCCGTAGCCGGAATCAAAAACGCCGATAGGCCCGGGAGCAGAAGATAACATTGCCGTAAAAGTTTTTTATAGGTTGTATTTTTAGAGGGTGTTTAATAACACCTTTCTTAAACCCTTGATTAGGTAATCAGGAAAATCATCAATCTCCGACTGTAAGCAAAACGCTCCACAGCCGGAGATAGTTTAGGGTATCTTATCTACAATAAGGTGGTCAGGGGGGGTCAGGCCACGACTGTGAGCAGGTAGTCGTAGAAGTAACTTACGATACCGAGTCCGATTATGCCGGCGACGCACACCCACATGCCGAGGCGCTCGGAGCAAGCGGAACGGAAGGTGGCAAGGGGCTGGTCGCTGTCGTTGATGAACATTGCCTTAACAACGAGGAGGTAGTAGTAGAGGGAGATGATTGTGTTGATAAGGGCGATGAGCACGAGGACATAGAGCGCAGCGGAGTTGGTGCCGCTCAGGGTCGAGGTGAAGACGAAGAACTTCGAGAAGAAGCCTGCGAAGGGGGGGATGCCCGCGAGGGAGAACATGGCGAGCATCATCGTGACGGCCAGACGGGGGTTGGTCTTGTAGAGACCGTTGTAGTCGGTCATGTTGACCTTGCCTGTGGCATTTTCGATAGCCCCGATTACGCCGAAGGCGGCGAGATTGGAGAAGATGTAGACAAGGACGTAGAACATGAGGGCCGAGACACCCATGCCGTTGTTGCCGACGATGGCGAGCATGATATAGCCGGCCTGGGAGATTGACGAGAAGGCGAGGAAGCGCTTCATGTTGGTCTGGCGGATGGCGAAGAGGTTACCTACGGTAATCGTGAGGATGATGAGTGCGTAGAGCATCCATTCCCACGCGGCAGAGTAGAAGACGCCGAACACCTGGGTCAGAACGACGAGGAAGGCGAAAGCCGCGGAGCCTTTGGAGATTACCGAGAGATAGGCGGTGACGGATGTCGGGGCGCCCTGATATACGTCGGCCGTCCAGAGGTGGAAGGGGACGAGCGAGAGCTTGAATCCGAAGCCGGCCATGACGAAGGCGAGGGCTACGGCGAGCATTACGCCGAGGTTGCCGTGGAGGGCGGCGGCGATACCGTGGTAGTAGAGGGTGCCGGAGAGACCGTAGACGAATGAGAGACCCATCAGGAGGATTGCCGATGAGAAGACGGCTGTGAGGATGTACTTGATAGCGGCCTCGTGGCTCTCATAGCGGTGCTTGTCGAAGGCGACGAGGGCGCAGAGGGGGAGCGACGCTGTCTCAAGGCCGATGATGAACATCAGGAAGTGGCGGCTCGAAATCATCAGGTACATGCCGAAGAGGGTCAGGAGAATCAGTTCGTAGAATTCGCCGCGGCGGACAGCGGTAAACTCTGAGTTGGCCCACTTCAGTGACTGGATGAGGACTATGAGCACGCCGACATTGAGGATGTTCTTAATGGCGACAATGACGGGGGAGGTCACATACATGCCGGCGAAAGCCGAAGTGGCCGGCTCGGCTGCTATCCAGAACCCGAAGGCTGTCTGCGCAAGCATCCAGATGCAGGCGATATAGGGAACCGCCTTAGCCGATTTCTTCCCTGCAAAGGTGTCGGTAAGGAAGACTAATAGGAATACGATTAACAATCCTATTTCCTGCTTGAGTGCTAAAAACTGTGAGTAATCCATTGCTATTAATCTGTGATTAGTTCAGGCCTATTACCTTAAAGATGTCAGGGCTGAAAGTGAACTTGATAAGGTCAATGAAGAAGTTGGGGAAGAAGCCGATAGCTGCAACGCTGACGATGAGGGTGGCTGTCGAGAGACGCTCCCACCACTTTGCGTCGGTGAGGCTCATGTGGTGCTGGTCATAGACAGGGCCGTAGAGCAGTTTGCCGACGACGCGGAGAATGTAGACCGCGGTAGTGACGATCGAGCTGCATGCGACGATGACGAAGATGCGGTGGAAGAGGTCGGAGTGCTCGAAGGAGCCGACGAAGATAGTCATTTCGGCCACGAAGCCGGAGAGACCCGGGAGACCGAGGGATGCCATGCCCGCGATGACGTAGCAGACGGAGAGATAGGGAAGAATCTGCATCATGCCGCCCATCTCGCGGATGTCGCGGGTGTGGGTTCGTCCGTAAATCATACCGATGAGCGCGAAGAATAGGGCTGTCATGAGGCCGTGGGAGAGCATCTGCATGATTGCGCCGGTCATCGCGGTGGTGTTGAGCATGAGGATGGCGAAGAGCACGAGGCCGCAGTGGGACACGGAGGAGTAGGCGTTGATGTACTTGAGGTCGTTCTGCACACATGCGCTGAAGGCACCGTAGACAACGGAGATACCTGTGAGGATAAGGAATATCCACGCAAGCTCGTTGGCAGCCTGGGGCATGAGATAGATTGCGACGCGGAAGCAGCCGTAGCCTCCGAGCTTCATGAGGACGCCGGCGTGGAGCATCGAGACGGCAGTCGGGGCCGAAGCGTGACCGTCGGGCGACCATGTGTGGAAGGGGAACATGGCGCCGAGGACACCGAAGCCGACGAAGGTCATCGGGAAGAGGAACTTCTGCCAGCCGAGGCTGATGGCGGCGTTTTCGGAGATTTCAAGGATGTTCCATGTGAGCTGCTGGCCTTCGGGCGCGGAGTGGTAGTAGATACCGATGAGTCCGAGCATGAGGAAGGCGGAGCCGCCCATGAGCATGAGGGTGAGCTTCATCGCGGAGTAGTTCTTGTTGCCGCTGCCCCAGACGCCGATGAGAAGATACATCGGGATGAGGGCGACCTCGTAGAACATGAACATGGTGAAGAGGTCAATCGAGATGAAGAAACCATAAACACCTGTCGAGAGGAGTATGAGCCAGAGGAAGAACTCCTTGGGCTGGGGAATCTCCCACGAAGCGAAGCTACCGGTGATGAGGATTATGCCTGTTAGTATGAGCATGGCTATCGAGATGCCGTCGACACCCACGGCGAGGTGGATGTTGAGGGGTGCGAACCATGACCAGGAGTCGACCCAGAGCATCGGCTCGGTGGCACCGGCCGCGCGCAGGGCGAGGTAGTCAATGAGAAGCCAAACCGACAGGGCGGTCAGAGCGACAGAGCCTGTGACGGCCACTGCGCGAATCTGCTTGATGTTCCGACAGAGGGCGAGCCCCAGCATCATGACCAGGGGAATCACCACAAAGTAAATTAATATATTGGAAAACATATCGTTACTATAAATTTAGCTACTTATTGACTGTTTCAGAGGACACAAACTGCTACGATGAGACCGAGGATGACGGCGCCCATGAGATACCACCATATATACATCTGTACCTTGCCGCTCTGGAAGCCCTTGATTGCGACAGAGGCCTTGTTGGTGACGTAGGCGAGGCCGTTCATGGTGCCGTCGATGACGTGGCGGTCAAACCATGCGATGGGCTTGCAGATGCCGTCGAAGATGATGCGGCGGGTGATGAAGAGATAGATTTCGTCCCAGTAGAAGCGACGGTGGGCGGCAGTCCAAAGCCAGCGGCAGGAGTCGGCCATGCGCCGGGGCTTGTCGTTCTTCTTGCCGTAGAGCCACATCGCGAGGAAAATCGAGACAAGGGCTATGCCGATGCTTCCACCGGCCACGGCCCAGTTGAGCTGGATATGGTATTCATGACCGTCGAAAGTGACGAATTCACCGAAGGGGATGAAACCGGCGACTGTCGAGACGATGGCAAGGAAGATGAGCGGGAGGCTCATTGCCAGACCGGGATCGTGGGGGAGGTGTCCGTGATGCTCCTTGGCGTAGTCGGGGTTGTCCCACCAGAATACGAGGAAGTACATACGGAACATATAGAAAGCAGTCATTGCTGCTACCATCATCATCCAGATGCCCCAGAAGGTACCGTTGGCGAAGCAGGCGGTGAGAATCTCGTCCTTCGAGAAGAATCCGGCGAAGGGAGGTATACCTGCAATGGCGAGACAGCCGATGAGGAAGGTGATGTGGGTGATGGGCATATATTTCCGCAGGCCGCCCATAGCGGTGTAGTTGTTGGAGTGGACGGCGTGGATGAGGGCACCAGCTCCAAGGAAGAGGAGGGCCTTGAACATCGCATGGGTGAAGAGGTGGAACATGGAGGCCATGTAGCCGAGGCCCTCGTGGATGGCGATGTTGTTCTTGGAAGCGACGCCGAGCGAGACCATCATGAAGGCAATCTGCGAGATTGTCGAGAAGGCCAGGATGCGCTTGATGTCAATCTGCGCGCAGGCGACCATAGCGGCATAGAAGGCAGTCGCGGCGCCAACGACGGTGATAAACATCAGGGCTGCGTCCTCAAGCATGTAGAGGGGGAAGAGGCGTGCGACGAGGTAGACACCGGCGACGACCATTGTCGCGGCGTGGATGAGGGCCGAGACGGGTGTCGGGCCTTCCATTGCGTCGGGGAGCCAGATGTGGAGGGGGAGCATGGCCGACTTACCCATACCGCCGGTGAAGATGAGCACGAGCGCCCATGTCAGGCCGGAGGCACCGAGGAAGCTGACGCCCTCGAAGCTCGAGAGGACTGCCTGGGGATTCTGGGTCATCGGGAGGAAGTCGAGCTGGTGGGTGTTGAACGACAGCACGAGGATACCGATGAGGAAGCCGAGGTCGGCGAAGCGGGTTACGATGAAGGCCTTCTTACAAGCGGATACCGCTGAAGGGAGGGTGTAGAAGAAACCGATGAGGAGGAATGACGATGCACCCACGAGCTCCCAAAAGATATACATCTGGAAAATGTTGGTGGCTACGACAAGTCCGAGCATCGAGAAGCTGAAGAGGGAGAGGAAGGCGTAGTAACGCTGGAAACCCTTCTCGCCGTGCATGTAGCCGAGCGAGTAGACGTGGACCATGAACGATATTGTGGGAATCACAATAAGCATCATGGCAGAAATCGGGTCGAGCAGGAATCCGAGCTTGATTGCGAGCTGCGGTGTGAACTGGAGCCAGGTCTGGTTGAAGATTACGGCCTGGAGACGGTTGGTTCCGTCGATGAATTCAGGATTCCCGGAGAAGTAATAGGTGAACGCCGTGTAATAGGACAAGACCAACACGGTTCCCATGCCGAGCGTACCGAGAGTGCCGGCGAGTTTGTGACTCATCTTGACGCCCGCCAGTCCAAGGAAGATGAACATGAAGAAGGGGATCGCCAATATAAGAATAGGTATTGTAATATCCATAGGGCGTGATTAATTTTTCATTTTGGTTGCGTCACGGACGTCGATGTTTTTGCTGACCCTGAAGAGGTTGATGATAATCGCGATTGCGAGCGCAGTCTCGGCGGCTGCAATGGCGATACCGAAGAGGGTAAACATCCATCCTTCCATAGATGAGGGGAAAAGATAGCGGTTGAAGACCACGAAGTTGATGTCAACGGCGTTGAGCATCAGCTCGAGCGATATGAGCATGGCTATCATGTTGCGGCGTGTCAGGAAGCCGTAGACGCCACAGCAGAACATCACGAGCGCGGGTACGAGATACCAAATCAATGTAATATCCATGATGAAAATGTGAATTAGCGTTTACGGGCGATGACTACGCCACCGATTATACATGCGAGCAAGAGGACACTGACTGCCTCGAATGGGAGCAGATACTGCTCATAGCCTGTCCCGAGCATGGCCTCGCCGATGCGGTGCATGGTGGGGTTGTCCATAGCGGGGAGCGAGGTGAAGACATCGGCACAACGGGAACACAGGGCCCATCCGCAGGCTGCGGCAGCTGCGACGGCACCCACGAGGCCGAGGACCTTCTTTCGTGAGGCTAACTGTTCACTGTTGTCACCCGGGTGCGTGGTCAGGAGAATCGCAAACACGAAGAGGACCACTATGCCGCCGGCGTAGACAGCAATCTGCACGGCGCCCAGAAACTCGTAGTCGAGCTTGAAGTAGAGAGCGGCAGTCGCGAAGAGCACGAAGAGCAGATATGTGGCCGCACGCAGGATTTTGCGCGTGGTGACAGTCAGTACCGAGAAGATGACAATCGCGAGGGCGATTATCCAATAAAAAATTGTACTTCCTACTGATTCCATATACTGCT
>CAJUIX010000028.1 GCA_910586665.1 uncultured Duncaniella sp. | reverse complement strand
AGGCCTGCGGCGTAACATAATCGAATGTATTAACTAATTTTTTAAAGATACTTACACCGAATACGATAAAAGAAAGAATCATAAATATGATCCCGAGAACCTGATTTGTAAGGAATGTTTGTATGCGTGAATGATCTCCCATTCTTTGCAGCAAATCGCCTAATAATTTAGTCTCAAAAAATGACATTGGCAATTTAAGCAATTTTATAAAAAAATCACTTACAATGGAGATATTTATACGCATAGATATATGTAATAAAATCCATCTCCTTATAAAATCTGTAACAGTTTTTCCTATTACGATCAATAACTCCCCTAGAAGAACTAACCAAATAAATTTAATATCCTTATGTTTAATTCCAATATCAACAATCCATTGGGTTAGAAAAGGCATTATTAACTGGAATAAACATCCCAATAATAATCCTAATATAATTTGCAAAAATAAACTTTTATATTGAACAATATATTTCCATAGAAAACGGAATGACCGTTTGCCTTCGAAATCAGCAACCTTAAGACGCTCAAACGCATCCGTTTTCTGAAAAAACATAGCGACGCCTTTATCTACTTTATTGGATACTGTAGATAACCAATGTATAACAAACTCGTTACGCGTCAATTTATATTTTCCCTTAGCCGGATCTGCAATCCAAAATCTATTACCTTTTTTGTCAATTTTATATAATACTACAAAATGGTTTTGGTTCCAATGTATTATACATGGCAACGGGCAATCTAATAAATCTATCAAACTTACTCGACCTGCGGTATATTCTATATTTAGAAATTCACAGAGATCGGCAATACTCTTAAAAGACACTCCCTCCTTTGATGGTTGACAATATCTCTCCAAAAATTGGAGAGATATTGTTTTGCCATAAAATTTGCATATCATACTCATGCATGATACACCACATTGCATCGCATCAAGCTGCTTAACAAATGGAAAAAACATAGCATAAATTATTACTTATGCAGGATTCCCGAATCATTGTCAATGTTATCATACTGGGGTCTTGCCCTGTTCCTGTTGCGACCAAAGTTGAAGTTGTAGGATAATTTAATGGAAAGCATGTTGCTCCAGTCCCTCATCAGATATTCTGTATCAGCATACACCGGGGCAGAGTTGACTGTATGTTCGCTTTCTTTAAAACCTTTGCCGAAAGGCATGAACCATACGAGGCCGACCGACAAATTAGTAGCCGGACGATACAAGAGTGTGGCATCCCAACACTGGGCACGAGGACGTTGCAATTGTCCCTGAACTGTTTTACCCGGATACTGGTAAGACAGCTCGACCGTCCAATGGGTAAGATTCATAGTCAGAGCCGTCATCCATTGAAATCTGTAACCGTCCCAGGAATATTCATCATTTTTTCCCTTTAAATCAGCTAAAATCACGCGGTTCCAGAACACCAATTTATTATTTCCCAATGGTTTTATTGACATATCTATCTGAGAAGTCCATATCCTGTACTCCGACAGATTGACAAGTGTCTGCAACATATATTCATCAGTCGTGGTATACATGTCGCATATCATATTTGGCGATGACTCAAAGATATTGCGTATGGCCAAATTCAGATATTTGTTATTCCATACAAAACGGACACCTGCTGAATGTGTCCTATAAGGCTTTAATGTGGAATTGCCGTGATATACTAATTTTGTATCTATCCATTGATTCGTTTCGCTTAATTGCGCGATGGAGGGGACACTTCCTGTATAAGAGTAGTCGAATGATAATTGAATGTTTCCTGACGGCCTCCAATTTATATTTACATTAGGAGCCGGCATACATAGATTGTGTGACTTTGACAGGGTGGTCGATGATGTATGATACCAGTTCATTCCAAGAGTCAGATACCAACGTACCGATCCCTCTCTACCCATCCATTGTGCCGAGCCTCCCAATATGTTCGTTGTTTGGTAAAAAGGATTCGAAGTATCGACATACTTGCTGTGCTTGTAGGTTTCATACCCGCAAATCGAGAAATAGCCCAGTTTGTTCTTTGGCAATTGATACTGTATTTCTGAAAAAACAGCATCCAAATGTGTCTTATATTTTGAGTGGGAGTTGTTAATGGCAGTCACATCGTCGCTCAACTCATTGTATGCCGAATTGTAGGACGTTGAAAAATGCTGGTAATTGACGTTAGCTAAAATTGAACCGAATCTGTCACCCAGGTCCTTTTCAAAATAATTGCGGATATTATACCTCGTATAACTTGTGCGCAGGTGGTTTGTGGCTAAAAACGATTGCGTGCCGGTAGTAACATTTTGGTTTGACGTTCCTCCGTCTCTGTTGAAAGAGAGACCTGACTTGATATTGTATAGAAAGTTCTTTGGTCTGTTGACCTGGTATGAAAGGTTAAAATTATTGTCATCATAATGATTCTTGGAATCAAGACCTTCTTTCACTTTGTTATAATGCACACCATCAAAATTATAATCTAAAACTTCCGATTGACGGTATTTGCTATAATGGTTGTTCTCATTATTGTATAGGAATGATAGACGTGACTGTCTGTTATTATAATACAACGCGGCAGAATTGTTCCCTTTCAATGGCTGGAACGCCTGTGTGATGTCTATTGCACCATTCCCCCCATGAATCCTGGATTTAAGCCTGATATCCACCACCGAACTTATCCCCTGAGATATAAACCGCAAGGGAGGGGTCTGATACACATTGACATTTGCTATATCTTCCTTAGACAAAGTCTTCACCTCCTGTAGGGTGGCGTCGACCCCGTCTATTAGAATCTTTACATTCTGGTTACCCTCAAAAAACAACGCTCCGTTTGAAAGTACCGTCATATTGGGAATCTCATTCAACGATTGGAGAACAGTCGGATACCTCGCCATATCCTTCTGACTTATACGGTATGATGTGTGAGTGGCAAATTCGCTCATATCCGATGGATTCACGACAACTTCTTTCAACTCCACGCCGGGAGCCATGACTATGGTATTATTTCCAGCATCGAGTTGCCTGTCATATATGATTTTGTCACTAAAGCCATGAAGAGAGGCGATTATATAGTCCGTGTCCACGCTTTGAATGTCGATAGCTCCATTTTCATTCGAGACCCATGAAGCTATAGAATCATTGTTTGCTGAGTAGCCTATACAGCGAACTTTGGCTAATGGAAGATTGTCAGCCGTTACGAATTTAATCTGTTTACCATAGCCAATAGCTGAAACAGATAAATACAGACATAAAAAAAAGTATTTCACCATAACTATTGTTTTTTCATAGTCCTTCATAGAACCATATTTATATTGTCTGCATCAGGACATCTTGGATCTGGATCCCACTTAGAATATCCTAATTTTGCAATATCCAAATAGCAGACTCTTTTCCCAAAACCATTTCTGCACTTTTCGAACACGGAACATTCTCTACATGGAGATGATTTAGGAGAACAATGTTGGTCAAGAGCATATAGTCGTAATGCTCTATCCGAGTTCCATATTTCACGAATCGAGCACTCAGAAACATTGCCTAAAAGATACTCGGGATTATCGTATAACATTTCACATATGCTACAATCACCATTAGCCAATATAGATATACATGTTGTGTTTGCCATACAAATTTGATTATGACAGACGTATTCCTCAGGAGTTTTGAATTTCTTTAAAACATATCCTTTTTCAGTAATTTTATTTAATCCAATTTTGAAAACTAAACTTGGATCTTGAGTAAATTCATACACGCTAATTAAATCCTCATTTTTGACCTCCAAAGATTCATACTCCGATTCTTTATATTTTGAAAAAAAGGCTGGAGTCATTATCCATTCTTTCACACAATTAAATTTCGATAGAAATTTATATAAAGCAGATATACTATCTTTCGATGTATTTATTTTGGTTAATACACTCCTAATTAAAACATTTAGACCTAGTTCAGAGCTATAATTCAGAAATGAGGCAACCTTATTCAGATAATCTCCATTAACATTAATTAGCGTTTTAAGAACATTATTAGATATGGAATCTAAAGAAAATTGAATTTCTTCATATCCGAGATTTTTTAGATATTGAATTTGTTCAAAGCTCAATGGCGTTTTTGTTGATAAAAACGGTTTATAGCCATATTGATGTACACATTTAAGTATTGTCCGCCAATCAGGATGAACAAACACATCTCCACCAGTTAAAGTCAAATTGATTGTCCCCTCGTCATGTAATTCCTTTATTAAATCCAAAATCTTATCTGTTTTAAGAAGTGGATGTAAATTTCGATTCGCATAACAATAAAGACAATCCGTGGAACAATTCGTTGTCACCATCAAGTTCGCCGAAAGTGGGAAAGTAGGACGCTTTATAGCATATTCTCCTAATCCATTAAATTGACCTTCTTCGAAAACGCGTGGATTTGGCCTCTGAGAATACCGTTTTAATAATATAGGCGGCAAAACTATAGATTGCCTCTCAGAAAATATGAACTCCTTATGCTCTTGGTTTTCCACAAGCTGTTGAACAAATTTATCTATTGCAGAAAAGGATACTTTTAGAGTATCACTAATAGCTTTAACAGACTTTGGGTATTCGGAATCTCCTATGTGAGCTAAGATATATCCTATGAATGGTGGAATACAAAATGCACTAAATTCACTTCTTCTCAAGTTAATTATTTTATCAACTCGAATCAGGAATGAAGCCGAAGCTTCATTCCTGACCGCATAAGCAGGAGAAAGGGCGATAAACATATAATCCAATTTAAATGAATGACAAACTCAAATTTGAGCCCACCTTTCAATGTTGATTCTACTGTTTGGCACCACTACTGCAAGTACATTCAGGCGTTTCTTCAGAGGTGCCACTGTCAATACGCTGTCCTGCTCCACTATCGCAAGAGCAAGAACCGCTATCATCGCTAGATTAGCCTGCTCCACTCTTGCACGAGCAAGTCCCCGCTGAAAGACCACCTTTCACGTCCTCCATTTCTTGAAGGAGCATAGTCTCAACTTGTTGTAAATCCATAAGAGTAATGATTAGATTGGTTATAGAGTATTATTCCTCGGTGGCAAATATAATGTTTTTGTTTATATTTTACAAATTTATCTTAAAATAAATTTTAAAATTTCACACCGCCCTAAATCCCGCCGCGACCTGTGGCGGTGAGATACTGGGCTTCGGAGAGCTTGAAGGCGCCGTAGGCCGCGATATAGTCATCCTTGGCCTGGCGGTCGAGCGCCTGGGCGTCGAGCAGGTCGGTTATGGTACTCATACCCGCCTCGTAGTAAGCCTTGTTGAGGCGCAGATTCTCCCGGCTCTGCCCTATGGCCTCGTGGGCTATCGCCATCTTGCGGTGGGCGGCTGTAAGGTTGTCCCACTTGTCGGCCATCTCGATTTCAAGCTTCTGGCTGAGATTGTCAAGCTCCACGCGCGCATTGTCAAGCTCCGCCGACTTGCGCTTTATGGCATGTGAGCCTCCCCACCAGCCCGAAATGGGCACCGCGAGAGTCACCATGACGCCCCCAAAATTATGGTTCTGGTTGAAGACGTTATGATAGAACCACCCCGCACCCACCGCGAGCTTTGGCAGATTGCTCCCTATCTCCATTTTCTTTTCCAGCGACTTGGCCTCGACGTTCTTCACGAGCAGTCGGTGGTCATTGGTCTGCGTCAGCGCCTCGGCCGTATTGACATAGAGCGCACCCGGATAGGCCGGGACAGAGTCCGGCACCTCGCTCCTCACGTCGACTTTCGCATCTGAGCCGAGTCCCATCTGCTGCCCGAGGAGCATCTTCATAAGCTCTATGCCGTTCTCGAGGTCCACGAGGTCGGCGCGATAGCCGTTGCGCTTCAGCTCCACCTTCAGATAGTCGTTCATCATGGCCACGCCGGCGTCGACCGCCGCCTTAACCTGCCGTCCGAGCGAGTCGAGCACGGTTATGGCGCTCTCGAGCGTCTGCTTCGAGGCTTTGAGCGTCACAAGCTGCCAGTAGAGGGTCTCCGTCTGCAACTGCACCAGGTCGGCGCTCTGCTCCTTGCGTATGCGCGCAGCCTCCTCGCCCACCTTGGCGAGCTTGTTGCCGTTGACGATCTGTCCGCCCATGAACACGGGCTGGAGCGCCCACACTCCCGCGGCCTTACCCTTGTTGATAATGCCGAGGGTGAAGAGGTCGAGCACGTCATACTGTATCATGTCGTGATTCGTGCGAAACATCGACGCCCCGGCTGTCACCTCCGGGAAATACTTCGTAAAGGCCTCCTTGTGCGTCTCTATGGCCGCACGGAGATTATTGTCGGCCGTCCGTATGTCGGCATTGTTGCGGAGCGCAGTCTGCCTGCACTGTTCGAGAGTGAACACCGAATCCGCGGCGGCTTCCTGCGCTGTCCCCGCAAAGGGGACAGACGCCGCTGCCGCGAGGCTTATAATGATTTTACTGATTGTTCTCATATCGGACTTACATAAGATGAGTTTCAAGAGGTTCTTCAAGCGGCTTGTCGGCCCCCGGCTGGCGACACTTCATCATGGCGTAGGCAACGGGGATTACCGTAAGGATAAAAATCATGGTTATCGGCGTGCCCCAGAAGATGACGACACCCATCGGCTTCCACAGAGCGCTGTTGCCCACCACCATAGGGAGCACACCCATAGTCGCCGCGGCAGAGGTCAGGAAGATCGGGCGCATCCTGCGCTTGGAGGCATTGATGACGGCGTCGCGCATCGTCTGACCCTGGTTGCGCAGCTCCTCGGCATAGTCGAGAAGCACGATGGCGTTGCGCACGAGGATACCCATGAGCGACACGATGCCGAGCACGCATGTGAGCGACAGCGCCGTGTCCTGGATTATGAGTCCGGCAGCCGCGCCGGGCATACAGAGCAGCAGTGAGAGCAGCAATAGGAGCGACGTGTCGGCCTGCGCGTAGTGCAGCAGCAGGATGAAGAATATCACGGCCACCGCCATAGCCAATCCCGACAGGATTTCCGGCAGGGTGTCCATCGTGTTCTCCCATTCGCCGCCGCGCACCACCTCGATGCCCTCCGGCAGGTCCATGCGGGCTATGCTGTCGCCGAGCGCCTCGGTGCGGTCGATGACATTGATGCCGCGCTGCACCTCGGCTATGAGCGAGACGGTGTAGACACCGTTGTAATGCGTCAGCATACCCGGATGCCACTGCGGGCTCACGCTCGAAATCTGTCGCAGGGGTACCCTCCCGAAACCTATCACGGGTAGAGGCTCGTTTTCAAGCTCCTCGACATTGGCAAGATGCGAGGTCGGAGTCTTCAGAGTGACGGGAATCCCGTAGTCACCCTCCCAGACGGTAGCCACCGGCAGTCCGGGTGAGTAGCGCATGGCCAGCGCCGTCTCGATGAGAGTAGAGTTAAGCCCCAGGCGGCCGGCCTTCACATTGTCGACGTCGACCCTTGCCGATGCAAGGGGATTGTCGAGCGAGGTGCGGACATTGCGCAGACCCGGCACATGGCGCGCCACCGTGGCCACCGAGTCGGCCGTCCGCTGCAGCGTCGCGGGGTCAAGGCCGGAGAACCGTATCTCTATCGGATAGTCGGCGGTCGAGTAGCTGAGCTGCTTGAACCTCACGAAGGCGTCGGGGAAATAGGCCTCATACTTCTCCGTATAGTCATTGAGCACCCCGATTGTGGCATCGTTGCTCCTGGTGTTGACGATGAACTGCGCGAAGTTCGGGGCGCCGACCTGCGGGGCGTATGTAGCCTGGAACCTCGGCGAGGAGCATCCGTGGAAGGAGGCTATCGACACCACCCTCTCGTCCTTCGACAGGATTCTTTCGAGCGAGTCGGCCACCATAGTGGTGCGCTCGACCGATGTCCCCTGCGGGAGGGTGATTTCTACCGCAAACTGGTTGCGCTCGGCTATCGGCATCAGCTGCAACGGCCGCGCGAGGAAGAGCCACATACCGAGGACCACGCAGAGCCCCCCGGCTGCCACCGTCATCTTCGGCCAGCGGAAGCAGAGGTCGATAAGCTTGTCGTAGCCCTTCTGCATCGAGATGAAGAAGCTGAATTTCTTCTTTCCCGAAGCCAGGGCCTCGCGCTGGAGCTTGTAGATAGGTTTCTTGATGAGCTTATACTGCATGAAGGGGACGAGCAGCTCCGCCACGAGAAGTGACACGAGCAGGATTATCGTCATGCCCCAGGGGAAGTCGGTGAGGAAGTCGCGAAACATTCCCTTTATCGTGATGAGGAAGGGGAAGAAGGTCACCGATATGGCGAGAGTGGCCGAGAATATGGCCTTGAAAAACTCCGTGCCCGACCTCAGCGTGGCCGAATAGTGGTCCATACCCTCTGAGATAAGCTCCACATAGTCGTCGATGATTACGACAGAGTTGTCCACAATCATGCCGAGCGTCACAATCAGACAGGCGAGTGTCACCGTGTTAAGCTCTATGCCGAGGGCGTAGAACAGTCCGAGCGATATGAATATGGCTATCGGGATGGTCGAGGCCGCGATAAGAGCCACATTGAGCGGCAGGAGTATCATGATTACCACCACCACCGCTATGATTGCCACGAGAAGCTCGACGAGGAAGTAGTTGACCGAGCTGTTGACCACCACCGGCTGGTCGGTGATTTTGAAGAGCGTCACGCTCTCGGGAATCTCCTTCTTGAAGGCCTCGATCTGCTTGTCGACCTCGGCACCCATAGCCACGATATTGTAGCCCTCCTTCATCTGCACGCTCAGGAGGATGCACTTCTCGAAATTGTTGGTGACATAGCTGTCGGGGTCGGGATACTCGCGCTTGATGTCGGCAATCTCACCGAGCCGCACCACTGCCCCGTCGGGGGTCGAGAGCACTATTATGTCGGCGACGTCGGCAATCGTGCTCGTCGGGCGGCTCACGATTATAGGCTGCGTGTAGTGGCCGCTGCGCAGCGAGCCGCCGGTGGTCTTGAAGCCCTGGGCCAGCAGCGTCGCGCCGACGGTCGTCTCCGAGAGCGCGTAGTGCTTGAGCTTCTCGGGATTGAGATAGACGGCTATCTCCTCCTTCTGCTTGCCGCTGACACTCATGGTCCCGACGCTCTCCACCGTCCGCAGGCGGTCCTTGAGGCGGTCCATGTAGTCGCCCAGCTCGCGGTAGGTCTTGTCATCGCTCTGCATGGTGATGAGAAGGGCTGAGGTGTCGCCGAAGTTGCTCAGTGTCTCGACCGCCAGCACTCCGGGTGGGAGCGTCAGCTTCACCTGCTCCATGCCGATTTTAAACTCGTTCCAGAACGGCTTGGAGTCATTCACATTGTTGTCAAGCTCGACGAAGATTATCAGCATCCCCGCCGAAATCTGCGAGTGGGTCTTCTCCTTGTCGACCTCCTTGTAGGAGAACACATAGTCCTCCAGCGGTTTGAGCACCTCCTGCTCGATCTGTTCGACCGTGGCGCCCGGATAGACCGCGGCCACGACCCCCTCGCGTATGGTGAAAGACGGAAATTCGTTCTTGTCCATCACTTTCAGCGCATAGATGCCGAAAGCGATAAGCACGCAGACGAGCAGGATCACCTCTTTGCGGTATTTCATACCCGCGGCCACCAATGGATTGGTCGGAAGCTGCGGAGGCCCTGCGGCAGGCTTGTTGTTGTTAGCTGTTTCTGATGCCATATTCTATCAGTGCTTATGTGTTCTTTTCGATTATTTGGCCGTGCTGACAGCAGTGCCGGTGCTGACCTTCTGCATACCTGCCACGATGACGCTGTCGCCGCGCTGCAGGCCCGACGTCACCCTGACGCCGTCGGCCGAAAGCTCGTCGGCCACCACGAAGCGCCGCTCTGCCCTCCCCTTACGGACCGTCCAGACAAACTGGCGGTTGTCGGCATCGAGCAGCACGCTCTGCGAGGGTAGCACGAAGCTCTCCGCGGCGGAGGCAACGCTGTCGGCAGCGGCACCCTTGACCCTCACCGTCCCTATCATCCCGGGGAGAATCTTCCCGTCAGGATTGGGGATGCTGAATTTCACTGTATATGACCTTGTCAGCGGATTGGCCACAACATCCTTCTGCTCCACGCGCCCCTCGACGCTGAGGCTGTCAAGCCCGTCGAGGCTTATCGTCGCCGTCGTGCCCTCGCGGAAGCTGCCGATTTCGTTCTCAGGCACGGAAATCGACATGCGCATGTCGTTGAGCTTCACAATCCTCATCACCGGCTGGGCGGCAAGGACGGTCTGCCCGTCGTCGGCAAGCTTCTCGGCCACATAGCCAGCTATCGGGGAGTGGATCGAGGCATCCCCGACAGCCCTCCCGGCGAGCGCCGCGGCATTTTCGGCCTGTTTGAGTTTGGCCTGTACCTCGACCCACTTGATGTCGGGGAGCGCGTTGGCATCATGGAGCTTCTTGAGGCGCCGGTAGGCATCCTGCGCCTCCTCCAACTCCGCCTGGGCGATATTGTTGGAATTCATCAGGCTCTGGTCCTTGATACGCGCCAGCAGCTGCCCCTGGCCGACCTTTTGGCCGACCTCGGCATAAATCTTGGTGATTGTGCCCGGGACTGAGAAACTCACTGTTGTGGCTTCGGCCGATTCGGCCGTGCCGGAAAACGTGCGGGCCGGACTGCCCGATATATTTTTGCCCATGACCTCGACATTGACCCTCGCGGGAGCCATGACCGTGGCTTTTTCCCCCTTGCCGCAGCCACAGAGAAGAATCAGGGCGATGATAGCCGGCAGTGACAGGGATGAAATCTTAAAAACGTGAGTTTCCATAACAGTAAATAGTTGAATAGAGATTTGCAGGAGAAGCACCGGCAGCGTCCCCGATTGGCAGACACCACGGCACAAATGTTTGGAGGATGTTTAAAAACAAACGTTAAACATCTTCTTAATTTAAAACAAATTTAATCTTCCTTAAGTTTCCCCACCCCGCCTATTTCTCCATCAATAACTCCCCTATAGCTACCACAGCCCCCTCATGCTCCTTACGACAAATAAAATGTGCAAACTGGGAATTTACAGCCCCGGCAGCATCCTCGATTCTGACACAATGATTCACAAACGTCGACGGACAGTTTGCCTGCGTATATCTATCAAACATTTTTGAGAACAAACGACTTCGATATTCTTGCGGTGACATGCCAATATGACTGCGCCTGACGTCTGTCATGGCGTCACAATAAAAACACAATACCGAATCCTCATTTTCAGCTAAAAAACGGGCAAGAATATCAGTGACAGCCGACAGCACCTTATATCCGACATAACCACTACCCTTTTCACGCATAAGCGTCACATCATAAAAGGCCAGCGTAAGGGTCAGGGGGTCGGAAGAAAAAACGCTGATAGTCTCCGAATCATAATACGAGAGGGCAACCTTGATATGGTCGCCCTCCGTGCTTCTTATGTCAAAAGACAAATCCATCCCTACACCTTAATGGTAAACATACACCGCTCCTTCTCAGACAGCTTCTTTATCTGCTGCTGCTTCCTGTCTCTCAAGGCGTCAAATACCTGAATCATCCTCTGAGAGGGATTTTTTATTACGATGTCGCGGGTCATACTCGTATGTTTTTATCATTAATGCTACAAAAATAGGGCAGATATTTGAAAAATCCAAATTTTCAACCCACTTAATCACCTAATCTACCGCACATTCCATACTAATGTTATCCCCTTCACCCGGCCGGGAGGGAGAAGGTGAAGCGGAGGCCGCCCCCGGGGAGGTTGGCTACGTCGATGTCGCCACCCATAGCCGTGAAAATCCGCCTGACGAGTGGGAGGCCGAGCCCGGAGCCGCCGCTCTTGCGCGAGCGCCCGGAGTCCACCCGGTAGAAGAGGTCGAAGAGGCGGTCGATGTGCTCCTCGTCGACCCCGACCCCATTGTCGGAGAATGTGAAATAGTGCTTCCCGTCCTCCTCCCTGCGCCAGCGCAGAGTCATGCGCGTGCCGCCGGAATGGCGCGCCGCGTTGTAGACAAGGTTGAGGAGCGCGTTGGTCAGCAGCGACTCGTGGGCCAACACCCTGCATCCCTTAGGAACATCGAAATCAAAGTTCATCTCGGCAGCGATATGGCCATGCTCTATATCCTCGGCCAGCCGCCCGAGAAGTTTGTGAAAGTCAACAACCTCGATCCCGTCGACCCCGACGCCCTCCTGGAGACGCATCACCATGCTGACGTCGCTTATCAGCGAGGCAAGGCGGTCGGCGTTCTGCTGTGCGCGCGACAGGAACTTCCGCCTCATCTCCCCGGGCATCCCGGGATCATCCGCCAGCGTGTCGAGGTAGCCCTTGATTATACCCACCGGGGTGTTAAGCTCATGGCTGATGTTCATGACGAGCTGGCGCTCATGGTGCATCTTCTCCTGCTCGGCATGGATTTTGTCGCGATAGAGTCGCAGGAGGTTGCGCGAGACCTCGCCAAGCTCGTCGTTGGAGAAATGCCACGAGTCGACATCATCCGGCACACAGTCCGAAGCCACCGCCCTTGCGAAATCGCGGAGCGCGTAGACGTTCTGACACACCGCCCCGGCCCCGAGGAAGGCCAGTATCGACGAGACGACGCCGAGCAGTATGACCACGACCCACACCATAGGGCCGATGCTCAGAAAGTCGAGCACCTCCCCCTCGTAAGGGAGCGCCGCGAATGAATGAATCTTCCCGTCGGGGCTCGTCCGCGAGCTGATCATGCTCAGCTTGTCCTCGTAGGCCATATCCTCCACCGTCGCGTGGCCGCTGTTGTCCCACAGCTCTTTCAGGCAGGGGTTCATCCTCCCCGCGCTGTCGCGGAGCGTTATCGTCGCCTGAGGATTATCGGCCACCATGCGCCCCTCGTCGTCATAGACCGTGATACGCAGGGGGTCGAGAGTGGTATTGTTGGTAAAGAGGCGTATGAAGTCGACAGTCTTCCCCAGGTCCACCCCGCGCTCGTAGGCAGATATGACAGTGTTATTGACGTTGAGCAGACGGTTCTCCAGGTTCTCCTTCTGCCGCTGCTTCTCATGAGTGACGAAATAGGCCATCGTAAACCCGATAATAAGCCACAACAATCCCACCAGCGGAAAAAACAACCGCCAGTGGAGCCTCAGGATATGTCTGCCAGCCTTGCTCATATCGGGAAAAAAATCAAAACATCCTCTGTCTATCCCAACAAACAATTCCCCCGAAGGGTTGTTGTGACAGCACCAAATCGCGAATAAATTCGTAACTTTGCAGTGTAAACTAGAGTAAACATCTCACATGATTAGTTCGGAAAAATGAATTTTGTTTTAGCTACCACACACAAAGCAAAAGTCCTCTCCTTCCTCTGGCAGCACACGCTGTTGCTACTGTCGCTCAACCTCATGACCCTCGGCGTGGCCCTCTGCGTCAGATCCTGCATGGGCAGCAGTGTCATCTCATCGCTCCCCTTTGTCCTCTCGCTCGCCGGAGAGACCGGCGCCGTCCCCGGCTTGACAATCGGCGGCTACACGATTATGATGAACTTCATCCTCGTGCTCTGCCAGATTATCGTGTTGCGCCGCAGTTTCGACCCTATGCAGCTCTTCCAATTGGTGATAGGGTTTATCTTCGGCTGGCTCATCGACCTCAACATGTATCTGACCTCCGCGCTCTCCTGCACCACCCTGCCCTCCCAGCTGCTGACCCAGCTTGCCGGATGCTCCATTATGGGAGTTGGCATCGCCTTCGAAATCAGATGCGGCTCCGTCACAATGCCCGGCGAAGGCATCTCCATAGCCATAAGCCAGGTCGTCAACCGTCCATTCGCAAAAGTCAAAATAACAGTCGACACCGTCCTGGTCATCCTCGCCGCCGGCGCCTGCTATCTCTTCTTCGGACACTGGCTATGGAATGTCATCGGCATCGGCACTATATTCGCAATGGTCTACGTCGGACTTGTCGTAAAGACTGTCTCCCCGCATATCGCATGGTTTGACCGCCTTTTAGCCTATACCCCCGGCTTCCGCCGCTATATCTTCGGCCTCGCCCGCCTCATCAAAAGGTAGGCAGGGATTATGTTTTTACACATGGACATATTCCCGTTGCCGAAATTAATATCTAAATTTGTCTAACAAATCTGACACGCTTTAATGAACCGAAAAGATTTTGAAATAATGGCTCCTGTGGGGAGCTACGAGTCGCTCCATGCCGCGATTGAGGCGGGGGCCGACGCGATATATTTCGGCGTCGAGGGGCTGAACATGCGCTCGCGCTCATCAGTCAACTTCACGCTCGACGATCTGCGCAACATCGCCTCGATATGCGACGCCGCAGGGGTGAAAACCTACCTCACCGTCAACACAATCATCTATGACGACGAGCTGCCGAAGATGCGCGAGGTCATCGATGCCGTCCGCGACAGCGGCATATCGGCAATCATAGCCAGCGACATCGCCGCTATCACATACGCCCGCTCCGTCGGGGTCGAGGTCCACATCTCGACGCAGCTCAACGTCACCAACGTCGAGGCGGTGAGATTTTTCGCGCAGTTTGCCGACGTCATGGTACTCGCCCGCGAGCTTAACCTCGACCAGGTGCGCGCCATAGCCGACGCTATCGGGCGCGAGGACATCCGGGGGCCGCGCGGGGAGCGCGTGCGCATCGAGATGTTCTGCCACGGCGCACTCTGCATGGCCGTATCGGGCAAGTGCTACCTCAGCCTCCACGAGATGAACTCCTCGGCCAACCGCGGCGCGTGCACCCAGATCTGCCGGCGGGGCTACACCGTCACCGACCGCGAGACCGGCGACCAGCTCGAGGTCGAGAACAAATACATCATGTCGCCCAAGGACCTGAAGACTATCCACTTCCTCAACAAGATGATTGACGCCGGCGTGCGGGTCTTCAAAATCGAAGGGCGCGCCCGCGGGCCGGAGTATGTCAAAATCGCCGTCCAGGCCTACTCGGAGGCGATTGACTCGATATGTCGCGGCGACTACGACGAGGAGAAGATTGCCCGCTGGGACGGCGAACTGTCGAAGATATTCAACCGCGGATTCTGGGACGGCTACTATCTCGGACAGCGCCTCGGCGAATGGTCGGCCAAATACGGCTCCTCGGCCACACGCGTCAAGCGCTATGTAGCCAAAGGCGTGCGCTATTTCCCGAAACTCGGCGTCGGCGAGTTTGTCATGGAGGCCGGCGAGCTCCATGTCGGCGACGAAATAGTGATTACCGGCACCGACACCGGGGCGATAATCCAGACCGTCGAGGAGCTGCGCCTCGAATACGATCCCGTGCCCTCCGTAAAGAAAGGTGACAGTTTCTCAATCAAGGTGCCGCGCAAAATCCGCCCCTCAGACCGACTATACATCTGGGAGGAGACATCGAAGGCGGATAAAAAATCATAACGGACGGGGGAGCGGTCACTCTCACGCCCTGCCATTACCACGGACGGCTTTGCGCATGGCGCGGAGCCGTTCTTTTTCCATAAGCCTGCGCTGGCGGCGGTTGGGCAGAATCATCTCCGGCCCCCAGGGAAGCTCCATCACATGCTCGACGGTATAAGCCACAGGCTGCTCCACGGGCTCGACTGCCTGTTCCGAAGCATCCTTGTAGGGACGTTGCGTGCAACGTCCGCCGGGGATAGACTGCTCGTCAGACCCTTCGGAAACAAGCGGCACGTCAGTTACTTGCGTCCCGTCACATGTAGTAGGCGGCATGTCAGCCATTTGCTCCCGGACGTTGCGTGCAACGTCCCTACAGTCGCCATATTCGCCAGTTGTTTTCTGAACAGACTCGGTTTCAGGAGATTGAGACGCCACACGCCGGCGAAGCCGCGCACGGCGCGACCTCGCCATAGCCTTGTCAACCTCCGGGCGCAGCAACTCGAAGGCCATTGACAGCAAGGCCTCCGAGCCGAAATCGGGCACGACACCACGGATCATATACGCCTCGAAAGCCCCGACAATCGCGACAGTTTTCAGCCCGGCATCAGCGACACCGACGCCCGCAAAACAGCCCTCGATACGCCCGACAAGCTCCGAATAGAACTTCTTCGACACAGGAAAATCATTTTTCTTCATAGCAAATTCCGTTTTTTATAATTATACCCGCAAATATACATCCCCCTCACCCCCAAAACAGTGCGATAAAGCAAAAACCCTCTGAAAATTTAAGGGCGCGCTTAAAAACAATCGTAAAATCACCATAAAGTATGAACTTTTTGACTATATTTGTAGTCTTAACATGAAAAGATAGAACCACGGTAATAGATTTAAACAGAGATATGGACGAATTAGACAAAACACTTCTCAGCTTACTCAGTTCTCTCTCTTTTCGAGTGACATTCTACAGTCGACCAAACTTTTTTGACAGTTTTTTAGCCACAAAAATAGAGGCCGACAGTTTCAAACGTAGACTGATGAGCGAAGAGGAGCGCCAACGCATCGACATTGATTCTGCGTCAATCGAATTGGACAATTCCATTGACGAAATCGTGGCGCAGCAAATCTATATATTCTACGGAGTACCTATGGGCGGATTCAAGGCCGATTTATATGTCAGTCCGTTCTTCCTTTTTATCGACTTTGACACAGACAATAATGGCGTGGCAATCAAACCGCCATTAATCGACGATGTCACTGACATACTCAACCGTCTCAAAAGTCTCAGTTCCGACATATCGACAGCCACATTCAACATAAAAGGAGAGTTTTCAGTAAATGGCAGCATAGAGGATATGCAGTCCTTCCATAAGCTCCCCGACAATATCGACTCCAAGCTGCTGAATTTCAGAAATGCTTCTGAATATAAAGTTGATAAATACCTCTTACAGATTATTCAGACAGGAAGGACAGGCATTAACACCTCCACGGAAGAACCGATAATGACAGTCACGACCGACGGCATTGCTTCATGCCGCATCTCTGATTGTGATAATTTCGACTTTGCCTCCGCCATATACAAAAGCATCGACCTGCTCTTCCCCAAGATTAAAGAACTATATAACCTATAGAGTCCTAAGCAGGCATAATCCTGAATAACACCATGTGTCTATATTATAAAACAGATAAATCTGGCCCGACAATCAAAGAACGTAAAATCGAGATTCGTTACAATGCCCCTCTCGGTCCTACCATGCTCGGAGTCAAAAGAAGCACTTCTGTCGGCTATGCCAACAAGCGCGCGTTTACCTCTGTGACTTTTGCAAAGGTGAAAAAATAGGCCTATGCTCCATCAGATCCCTGAAATCTTCGTCGATAGTTTCAAAGATCTGAAACTCCATGTCTACACCGTCGGCTACCCTTCGGAAGGAGAATCAATACTCCTTCTGCTCGAAGATAAAGGCAAGACTCTCTTTACCATCCTCACCGACTCCTACGCCGTCGGGACAGATGACGGCGCATACAACCACATACACCGCATACTCGAAAGCTGGGGCTCTCCTGCAATTAATTACTTCATATGGACACACCCCCACAAAGACCACTCTGTCGGAATTGAAAATGTATTGAATACATTCGACCCGAAACATGAGGCCCAAATAGCCATTCCTGTCACGTTAGACAATACAGACACTTATGCTCTCTGCGAGGAAGCAGAAAACGCTTTTAATTTCATTCTCAACAAATACGACTCAAGTCGAAAATATAGTATAAGATTTTGGAGCCGTGAAGACATGGAATTCAGGAGACCGATTATAAAACTCACCAATATAAAGTCGGGAAATTCAATACACGGAGTAATCAATGTACTCGCCCCGTATGACTCACTCGCTCTCCGCCGGAGTGCCAAAACCGGCGGCAATGACTTTAATGATATATCCATTGTCTATAGGTTTGAAATCAACGGACTCCAATTATTATTGTGTGGCGACATGGCGAAGACAAGTATCCAATGGATTGACGATGACAACTATAAATTGATTCATTTTATAAAGATACCTCATCATGGTTCCGACGAGCCTAAAAAATTACTGGATAAGCTGATCGTAAACCAAATCGAGAATCCATTAGCCAACACCACTGTCTTCAAAAGCAAAAATTTACCACTCCCGGAAATCACCAACGGCTACAAACGACTTGGCTATGACGTCTATTCCACGGGCGACGGCGAAGAAATCTTCGGTTGCATCGAGACCGTATTTGATGTTTCAACCCTCGGCAACGAAGAGCCTGTATTAACAGGAAACAGTCTGAGGCTGTAAATCTGCCCTCACAATAAATCCCCCTCCACGGCGGCGGGGGGGAAGGGCCGTGGAGGGGGGTGATTATGAAAGCTGGAAGTGTCGGTTGTGTTGTTGAAGCTTATCGGCTGTCCTACAGAGCTTATCGGCTGTCCTACATCGAGCTGCCTGACGGGAGGTTTATCTCGTAGGGGCCGTTGTTCCGGATGTGGAGCTGCGCGCTTTCTTTCTCAGGAATCCAGACGAGGCTGCGGACGTTTGCCTTGGAGAGATCCATGTCGCAGGAATTGTGAGCCTTGATTTCCAGGCGCCCGATCTCGCCCGAACCGTCGCAGCAGTCAATCTTGCCGTCGTAGGGGGCAGAGGTCATGAGCATGTAGCCCACGGAGGATTTATCGAATTTCAATCGCTCGATGCGGGAGCGGCAGTAGAGACTGTCGATACGGCATGAGGTGAGATTGAGGCGGTTGTCAGTCTTGATACTCAGGGCCTTGGCGTCAAAATCCTTGAGGGAGAGGGAGTGCCAGTAGTTCTTGATGCTTCTGAGAGAGCCTTTGGGAACCACCACCTTGACCAGCCATGAGCCTTCATCGCTGAAGTTGATGACATTGGCTGAGTTGATAGTGTCGGCAATCGCGTTGAAGTTGACAATAAGGTTGAGAGTGTCACCATTCATGACGGGCTTGATGCACTCCTTGAGCGCGTCGATAGTCAGGAGATAGGGGGCGGCGAGCGAGTCGCGCTCCTCGACGGCGACACCCTTGAGGTCGCCCATATAGGTGACTCTTCCCTTGATTCTCGTGTCGACCTCGAGGTTGGCAAATGCCGGAAGCTCTATCTGTGCCGGCTCGCCGCCGAGGTCAATCTGGCGCAGTTCCACCCTGTGGCTCAGTATGTAGGCGCAGAAGGCTGTCACGCAGAGAAATCCGGCCACGAGAGCGCCAATCATTATATATGTAGTTCGTTTCATTGCTTCTTCTCTTTTAGATAGGTTTCATACATTGATTTGACCTCCTCGGGAGTGAGGTCGAGCAGCATCAGCTGACGAAAAAAGTATTGCATCTCACCATTGAAAAAAGTGTCACGTTTTGATTTTATTATCACATCGCGGGCTCCGTCGGCGATGAAGAATCCGATGCCGCGGCGGTTGAAGATAATGCCCTGGCGCTCGAGATATTCATAGCTGCGCATGACGGTGTTGGCGTTGACTTCGAGCGAAGCGGCATATTCCCTCACCGAGGGGATGCGCTCCCCGGAGGCGACGATGCCCATGAGGACATCCTCGCTCAGCTTGTCGGCTATCTGGAGATAGATAGCCTTGTTGTTTTCCTTGAATACCATAAGCTTACCATCTGTTGATTGTTTCTGATTCACGGAAGCGGAAGAAGGCCAGACAGTAGTTAAAGACTATGATGACGGCTGAGATTATGTCAAAGAGACGTATGACGTCGTCACGGTCCTTCAGCCATGAAGGTTCAGGAATCATCATCCCGTCGACCTCGAAGGTGGTCATAATCCATGCTCCCCAAAGGACATAGCCGAAAAATATCAGTCCCACGACGAGGAAAGTCTTCACGAAGGAATGTTTGGGCCAAACGATGGAGCCGAGGAAGTAGAACGACTGCATCATAAGATAGCCAATGCAGACCGAGCGGGTGAACTTCATGCCGCTATAGTAATCGTCTGCGTCATCAGAGGGGAACATCACCATGCTCCAGTCCATCGAGTTGACGGATATACCGTAGTTAAAATCGACGAAGATGACGCGCAGCCAGTCGGCCACGACCGCGAAGAGGAAGACCATGATGAAGTAGACGGGGACGGCGAGGAGGAAGCGGTAGAGATACTTCTCGAACTGCGATGCCGGGACCATGAGGGTGGAGAGCGAGGACTGCGGGGTCAGCATCGAGGAGAAGGACCTGGAGGCGAAAACCATGCCGCCGACAATGAAGCAGATGCCGAACCATATAGCCTCGAAGTGAATCATGTTGTTCGCGAAATGTTTCAGCATCATCCCCTCATGGTACTCGGAAAATGCGATCAAGATGCCTATGAGGGTGAGGCCGCCCAGCATCGTGCCGGCCATGAGCAGGAGCGAGCGCCAGTCCTCGATCCACGATTTTTTAATCAAAGCCCCGAAGCGGGGGAAACTGAATGTCTGATTTCCGTTCATAGCTCCTGTGATTTGTTGTGGTTAAACATATTTTTAAGCAAGTCGGGATTTTTCAGCGACAGCTCGAAGAGTGATTCGAGGTTCAGCTCCGTGTCGGTGTCGTCGGTATTCTCGACCACGATGTTTGTGCCCTCGAGAGCGGGCTGGGAATAGAGTGCCGAGTCGATAAGCTCGCGCGAGTCGGTGACGAGAAATTTCAGGCGCGACGTGATGGCGTCGACCCTTTCGTTGAGCAGCACCTTCGAGTCGTCCATGATTATGACGTGGTCAAGCAGGCGGTCTATGTCGCGCACCTGGTGGGTGGAGATGATGATTGAGCGCTCGTCGGTCATATTCTGAGCGATGAAGCGGCGGAAGGCGCTCTTGCCGGGGATGTCGAGGCCGTTGGTCGGCTCGTCCATGAGAAGCAGGGAGGTGTTGCAGGCGAGGGCGAAGCTCATGAAGGCCTTCTTCTTCTGGCCCATCGAGAGCGCGCCGAGGTTCAGCTCGGGGTCCATGTCGAATGTCGTCAGGTGGCGGCGCAGGTCCTCCTCCGAGAAGCGGGGATAGAAGGAGGCGTTGGCCCTGACATAGTCGCGCAGCGTGATGCGCGGGAGCACGAATTCCTCCGGGACGATAAACATGTCGGACAACGTCGAAGGGAGGCGCAGGCGGGTGTCGCGGTCCTCGAAGAGCACCCTGCCGCCCTTGGGGGTCAGCAAGCCCGCAATGAGATAGAGCAGCGTCGACTTTCCGGCACCGTTGCGACCGAGGAGGCCGTAGACGCCGCCGGCTGCCACCGACAGGTTGAACCCGTCGAGCACCGCGCGACCCTTGCGCCGGTAGGAGAAAGAAAGATTTTCAACTTTAAGCATAATATGTTTTTTTAAGTGATAATTTCATTACAGCACCATACTAAAAACAAGCCTTATCGAGTGTATTAGTATAATAGTACACCGCAAAGGTAATATCAATTTTTCAAAACTCCAAAAAAAATTTCAACTAACCACAAAAAAAATCACTAATTTTGTGGTAATATTAATCCACCGAACACAAAATTATAAAGATAAGCATGTGTGACACAGACTATAAGCTCATAAATGACGATATTCTCAAAGTGCTTCCGAATTTTGAGGACGACTCATTTGATCTGTGTATAGCCGACCCACCCTACGGAGCATCTACCCTCAACAAGTGGGCATACGATGATGTGAATAATCTCAAAGGATTCGGCGGAAGTTGGAATATAGCAGGTGAGATATGGGATCTTCTTTCGCAGAATGAATCTTTTACAGCAACATTCCAATGGTTAAGCGGCCTGAAAAGGGTCATAAAGCCAAGCGGCTCGATATGGATACACTCCACATACCATAATTCAGGATTTGTCAATGTGTGCTGTCAACTTTTAGGACTTGAAATAATAAATGAAGTTGTATGGTATAAGCGTAATTCTTTCCCCAATCTATCAGGCAGGAGACTGACAGCAAGCCATGAAACCATACTATGGGTACATAAAGGAAGCGCAAAAAAAAGGAAATACATATTCAATTACGAAGAAAGTAAGAAATACTCGATAGCATCTGACATGCTCAAGGAAGCCGGTAAACAGATGAGAACTGTGTGGGATATACCTAATAACAAAAGCCGGGAAGAAATCAAATTTGGAAGTCACCCAACGCAGAAACCCCTGCGGGTGTCAGAGCGAATAATTGCCATCACCGGCATCAAGAATGGAAATTTGCTTGTTCCATTTGCCGGTTCGGGTACAGAAATGATTGCCGGACTCAACTATGGCATGGACGTGGTCGGAGTAGAAATCAATGAAGATTACTGTAATCTGGCACGCAAACGCATCAAATATGCACTGTTGGAAAAACAAAACGGACTATTCTAATGGCAAATATACCTCCGATAATCAAATGGTTCGGCAGCAAGCGGACTGTTGCAGCCGCGCTGTCGCAAAAGTTCCCGGATTTTAACCGATACTTCGAGCCTTTTGTCGGTGGAGGCGCATTACTCCCTTACTCCGAACTCCACGAGGCTTATGCAGCAGATATTATCCCGGAGCTGATAGAGCTTTGGAATATGATAAAGTTACATCCTGACATAGTGGCAGAAGAATACAGAATCCGTTGGAAAAGACTCCAATGCGAAGGACCACAGGTATACTATGAAGTCCGCGACAACTTTAACCAGACTAAAAACTGCCTCGATTTTCTATTCATAACGCGCACTTGTGTCAACGGGATGATTCGTTATAACTCCGACGGTGAGTTTAATAACTCCTTCCATCTTTCGCGTCCAGGCATAAACCCGCGCACCCTTGAGATACATCTTTATCAATGGAGCGCCTATCTTAGAGATGTGACATTTCTAAACATCGACTATAGGGAATGCCTTCAGGATGCAAGACGAAATGACTTTGTATTCCTCGATCCTCCTTATGGGGGGACCAAAGACAGATATACAAAGGAAATATTTGAGCTCGACTCACTATTTAACGAGCTCGAGCGCCTAAACAATATCGGGGTTAAATGGATGATGACTTTTGACGGCGAGGCCGGAGAACGAAAATACAATTTTGCTCCGCCAAGAGAACTTTATCGTAACAGTTTCCCTATAAATACCGGATTATCATCATTTAAAAAGACTATGGAAAAGAAGCGGGATTTAATTGTCGAAAGCGTGTACACTAATTTCTAATCTGTCGCCACCGGCACTTGTATGAGCCAAAAGTTCCGGGATAATCACCCCTTTACCTTCTCCATATGCAACATGAATCTTAGTTGTATCTCCGAATTCAAAGGCAATCACTGCATCAAGATTTCCTTGTACAAGGGACGAATATAATTCTGCCTCATTCCGATATTGGAATGCTCCGACTGTAACTATATCATAATCATTAATTGCAAAAGCACCGCTAAAACATCTCCAATCAGAATTGGCTATTGATGAACATGTCGGAGCACAGTCGAAAACATCTTCAAGATACACCCTGAGCTTTGTGCCTATATCGGTTTCAAGATCTCTGCCATACCCTTTTGACTCAATGGCGATAAAGATAGGTAATTCGTCCAATTTCATTTGGAAGACATGATCAGGCCTCTTACCTCTAATTTCTGAGACACGGGGAAGGAAGGTCCAACGATATTCTCCTTCATCCGTAAAATAACTTATACCAGACCAGTCACCTCCTGGCGGGTTACAGATACATTCCTTTATATCAAGATTGTTATGACGGAGAAGCTGTCTGAGCGCAGTATCAGTATCATGCTCGGAAAATGTAGTACATATTCCGCCAAAAGCGCTGAAAATAAGTTGACTATTCATGCGCATACGCGCAGGAGATATGGGAAAATAAAGCGGTCTGTCAGCGTGCGGGGCTATATCGACAATAAGATGATTACACAGAGAAACTATTGTTTCAAACAGACCGTTTTGTGTGGCGGCATCTGCTAATGATCTATTCAATATATTGAAAATACGTTCTTTAACAGGGCCATATATAATTGCCATAACATCGGCTGTATCACCGGCCAGCATACGCGCAAGCGGGGCAAGTCCTCTATCGGGACGCGAATCATCCCCTTGAGGTTTGAACCCGGTCATCCATATCAATATCAATGGTCTGTAAGGATTAAGCGCTATCGGTAAGGAAGGATATATGTCAGCAAGGATTTCTCCAAATTCCATTATACGGTTCTGCGGGACGAGACATATAGGAATGGAACTGGCACCAAGTGTCTTTAAATGTAGACTATTAGCTACATTGAAAAGACTGCGAAAATTAGGAGAACAAGCTACTTTGTCGGCAACCTTCTTTTTCCATTCCAATGCTGAATTTTCGGCTACAGTAATCTTTTCTTGCGGACTTAAGAAGCAATCCCATTCTTCTCTGCGAAATGTATCTATACTTCTACGGTCATCAGCAAGAATTTTCACCAAATCCAAAGTCTTATGTTCCAGATCAACCTTCTCTTCTTCATAATCTTCCCCCTGCATGAGCTTCCGTATCAATCTAAGGGAGATATTATATCCGAACACGTCTTCAAAGTGCACATATAGGCTCTCATTAATAGAGGGATGCGGACGGTAGACAGGAAGACATACCGCCCCGCTCATGACTGAAAGGGATAGATATGAGAAAGGAACAACCGGATTTGGTACTCGTGCCGCCTTTATGTTCCTGTCTGAGTCAAGCTCCACACCACCTATTTCAGCATAATAAAGATATGGGATTCCTGCAAGCACACAGGCAAGCGCGCGTCCGTTACGTTGCCAGGCATTATTACCGGCAGGCAAAGCCGAGCAATACTCCATAGCGAACAGGACTTTTTCAACTTCGCCGGTTATTTCAGTTACATACGAGTCAGCTCCCTCGCGCAGCAATGCTCCATTGTGTAATAGAATTTCTCCCATGTTACCACCCCAACGTCCATGTCCGGCAAATAACTCATAGTAATATATGGTATCGCCTGCAACAAAGGAATAAACAGGAGCATAAAGAGGGGAGTCGATAAGACGTGGCTCTTCTTGATAAGCTTCCGCAATAATCGACAATGTTCTATGACACTCGACAATATTGTCACCGTGTATACGAAATTTTCTTATATTAATCATGGCTTCTAAATGTGTCAGTTGTTAGGTTAGAAAGTATAAACTGGGGCAAACTAATTCCTGGAGGTGAGGATTTTGCGGAGGTGGCGGAGCTGGTTTTTGAGGAAGAGGAAGAGGGGGTTGGGGGGCGATACGATGTCGGTTGCCATTGTCTCGGCCATTGTCATGGGCGGTTCGGTGCCGAACTGTCCGGGGTAGATTACGATAAGGTTGTTGGCCGCGAGGTATTTCTGTAGATATTCGGGGACGGCGTCCATGTCGCCGTCAAACGACACCGAGGAGCGGCGGGCGCTGATGACGATGAGCAGGTCGTCGTCGTTAAGCTCATTGGATTTCAGGACGAAGTCGTCATAGCTCTCGACCGGGGAGAATGACATGCGTATGCCGAGCTTGCTCTGGCTGACGACGGTGCGGATGAGCGGCTCGGTCGAGGGGGCGCACCAGAATTCGATGCGGCAGCCCACCTGGCGCGCAAGGTTGCCGACGGCCTGCACCCAGCGGCGGAAGCCGGTCTCGAACTGCGCCTTTTTGGGGACGGCGACGAGGATTCGTGTGACGGTGTTGAGCGGGATGAAGCAGCGCGACATGACCACCATGCGGTTGGTCGAGCGCAGGAGCTGCTCTATCTTTTCGCCAAGGAAGGAGTCGATGATGCGTGTGCGGCGGTGGAGTCCGAGGATAAGCTCGGTGATGTCGCGCTCCTCCATAGTGTTGAGGACGCCGGTGATGAAGTTGAGGTCGAAGCGCTCGATGGTTGTGAGCTTGGTTTCGACGGCGGCGGCTGCGCGCTCGGCCACGTCGAGCGAGTTGCGCCCTATTGATTTGGATGAGGCGGAGTTGTCGCTGCGGACGTGGAGGGCGTAGAAGTCGCCCGGAACGGAGGTGTCGGGGAAGCGCATAGAGAGTGCGAGGTCGACAATCGAGGGGGCAGTCAGGGGGTTGGATATGGCCACGAGCGTGCGCGGATGGGTGGTGGAGTCGTCGCGTGCGCTCTCCTCGTCGGCCTGCTCGAGAAGCTGGACCTTGAGGCGCGATGCGGCACGCTCGGTGCCGAAGGAGGAGACGGTGCAGGTGACGAGTATCATGACGACGGTGCCGTTGAGCACTGTGACGTCGAAGAGATGCATCTCATAGCCAATCATCACTACGGCGAGGGCCACGGCAGTGTGGGCGTTGGAGAGCTGGTACATGACGGAGCGGTCGGTCGGGGTCATGCGGTAGACCTTCTGCGTGACGAGGGCTGCAATCCACTTCGAGGCCATAGCGACGGCGCTCATGACGGCGGCGGTGTAGAGCGTCCCCCACCCGTCGAGCACCACCCGGAGGTCGATGAGCATACCCACACCGATTAGGAAGTAGGGTATGAAGAGTGCGTTGCCCACGAATTCGAGGCGCCCCATGAGGGTGGAGCGCGCAGGGATGAAGCGGTTGAGCACAAGTCCGGCGAAGAAGGCTCCGAAGACACCCTCTATACCTATGAATGAGGCGAGGGCGGCAGCGCCGAAAACCGTCACCATGACGTAGATAAACTGGCTGATGCCGTCGCTGTAGTGCTTGAAGAAGTAGCGCGTCAGGCGCGGATAGAAATAGCTCAGGCCGACGCAGTAGAGCGTCAGATAGCCGAGCACAGGGAGGAGCGAGGCTACGGAACCGTCGCGGTAGACGCCGAGCACGCCGGCAAGCACGATGAGAGAGCCGAGGACGGTGACAATCGTTCCGGCAATGGCTATGATGACCGCGGGCGACTTGGTGACGCCGAAACGGGTGACAATCGGGTAGGCAATCAGGGTGTGTGCTGCAAACATCGAGGCAAGGAGCGTGGCCTCGAGAGGGTGCATCCGCAAAGCAGCCATTGCCGCAAGGGCGCCGAGGAGGAGCGGGATGACGAAGGTGAAGACGCCGAAGGCCAGTCCCTTGCGCAGATTCTTGCGCAGGTGGTACATGTCAATCTCTATACCCGCAAGAAACATGAGGTAGAGTATGCCCACCTGTCCGAAGACCTCGAAACTCATGTCGCGCGCCAGGAGGTTGAGCCCGTAGGGACCCACGACGACGCCCGCGACAATCAGGCCAATCACATGGGGTATCCTCAGACGGCTCATGACGAGCGGCGTCAGCAGGATTATCGCCATGACGGTCAGAAATATCGCCACCGGCGAGGTGATAAGCGGCGAGTTGGCGGGTATGGCAAGGGATAGCAACATATCACTGCAAAATTAGCCAAAAAGCACGAAAGAGCGAAATCTTGGGAAGAGGAATTATAATAAAAGTTAAAATAAATAGGGGCGATTTTAGAGCGTGGCTGAAAAAACGGCATATTGCATGAAATTTTAGAGTATATTCGAAAAAAATGACATTATTCGAAAAAATTTAGAATACACTCTAAAAAATCGGAATATTTGGTGAATTTTATAGAGTCAGTTCTAAAAAATTTGTATCCTTTAAACTATAAAATCATAGCCGTAAAAAAACAACAGCGCCGGCCCATCAGAGGGTCGGCGCTGTCGCGTTATTGTGGAATTAAATGACTACAGTTCGGTGTGGGTGACGTCGATGACTTCGGGGGCTTCCTGGCGGGGTACGACGGGAAGGTCGAAGGCGTCCTCGATGTCGTCCTTACCGCCTACGACGATGCGCTCGTAGGAGCGGAGACCTGTACCGGCGGGAATGAGGTGACCACAGATGACGTTCTCCTTCATGCCCTGGAGGTAGTCGACCTTGCCGTTGATAGCGGCCTCGTTGAGCACCTTGGTTGTCTCCTGGAATGATGCAGCCGACATGAACGACGAAGTCTGGAGGGCGGCGCGGGTGATACCCTGGAGAATCTGCTCCGAGGTGGCGGGCTGGGCGTCGCGGACCACGATGGGACGCAAGTCACGGCGCTTGAGGGTCGAGTTCTCGTCGCGGAGCTTGCGGGCAGTGATAATCTGGCCGGGCTTGACGTTCTCGCTGTCGCCTGCGTCGGTGACAACCTTCTTGCCCCAGATGCGGTCGTTCTCGTCCATGAAGTCGCGCTTGTCGACCACCTGCTGCTCAAGGAAGTTGGTGTCGCCCGGTTCGATGATGTTGACTTTGCGCATCATCTGGCGTACGATGACTTCGAAGTGCTTGTCGTTGATCTTCACACCCTGCATACGGTAGACGTCCTGGACCTCGTTGACGATGTATTCCTGAACGGCTGTCGGACCCATGATGTTGAGGATGTCGGCTGGTGTGATGGCACCGTCGGAGAGCGGTGTGCCTGCACGTACGTAGTCGTTCTCCTGCACGAGGATCTGCTTGGAGAGGGGGATGAGGTATTTCTTGGTCTCTCCGAGCTTGGATGTGACTGATATCTCGCGGTTGCCGCGCTTGATCTTGCCGAAGTGTACCTCTCCGTCGATTTCGGATACGATGGCGGGGTTGGACGGGTTGCGGGCCTCGAAGAGCTCTGTAACTCGCGGGAGACCACCGGTGATGTCGCCGGCGTTGCCTGCGGCTCGCGGTATCTTGACGAAGATCTCGCCCGACTTGACGTCGGCGTTGTCGTCGAGCATGAGGTGTGCTCCCACAGGGAGGGCGTAGGTCTTGAGGATTTCGCCGTCGGCGTTGATGATCTGAGCCTCGGGCACTTTTCCGCGTTCCTTTGACTCGATGATGATCTTCTCGCGCAGACCTGTCTGCTCGTCGGCGTCGACACGGAATGTGACGTTCTCGACGAGGTTTTCGTAGCGCACTTTACCGCCGGCCTCGGATACGATGACTGCGTTGAAGGGGTCCCATTCGCAGATGACGTCTCCCTTCTTGACTGTAGCTCCGTCGTCGAAGTAGAGCTTTGCGCCGTAGGGGATGGCTGCGTTGGTGAGCATCATCTTGGTCTTGGGGTCGATGATGCGCATCTCGGCAAGACGTCCGATGACCACTTCGATGTTGCGTCCGTTGGCGTCCTGCTCGTCGGTGCGTACGGTGCGGAGCTCGTCGATTTCGAGGATACCGTCGTAGCGCGATGTGAGGGCGTTGACTGCGGCGATGTTTGAGGCCACACCACCGACGTGGAATGTACGGAGTGTGAGCTGTGTACCGGGCTCGCCGATTGACTGTGCGGCGATTACGCCGACTGCCTCTCCCATCTGTACCATGCGGTGTGTGGCAAGGTTGCGTCCGTAGCACTTGGCGCAGACACCCTTCTTGCTTTCGCAGGTGAGGACTGAGCGGATTTCAACGCTCTCGATGGGTGATGCGTTGATGCGGTCGGCTGCGGTGTCGTTGATCTCTTCGCCTGCAGCCACGATGAGTTCGCCTGTCGAGGGGTCGATGATGTCGTGGACTGACACGCGTCCGAGGATGCGCTCGCCCAGCGAGGCTACCACTTCGTCGTTGTTCTTGATCTCGGTGCATACGAGGCCGCGGAGTGTGCCGCAGTCTTCCTCGTTGATGATCACGTCGTGGGCTACGTCGACGAGACGGCGTGTGAGGTATCCGGCGTCGGCGGTCTTGAGCGCGGTGTCGGCAAGACCCTTACGGGCACCGTGGGTGGAGATGAAGTATTCGAGCACCGAGAGGCCTTCCTTGAAGTTTGCAAGAATCGGGTTTTCGATGATCTGTCCGCCTTCGGCACCGCTCTTCTGGGGCTTGGCCATAAGACCACGCATACCTGAGAGCTGACGAATCTGGTCCTTAGAACCACGGGCGCCTGAGTCAAGCATCATGTAGACAGGGTTGAATCCCTGCTTGTCGGCCGAGATCTGCTTCATGAGGGTGTCGGCCAGACGTGAGTTGACGTGTGTCCAGATGTCGATGATCTGGTTGTAGCGCTCGTTGTTGGTGATGAAGCCCATCGAGTAGTTGTTGAGGACTTCCTGCACCTGCTCGTAGCCTTCCTTGACATACTGCTCCTTCTCGGCGGGGATGAGGACGTCGCCGAGGTTGAAAGACAGACCGCCCTTGAAGGCCATGTAGTAACCGAGGTTCTTGATGTCGTCGAGGAACTGGGCGGAGCGGGGGATACCGCAGTGCTTGATCACTCGCGAGATGATGGTGCGGAGTGATTTCTTCGAAAGAATCTCGTTGACGTAGCCGATTTCCTTGGGGACGTACTGGTTGACGAGCACGCGGCCCACGGAGGTGTTCTCGACGAGGTGCTTGCAGGGATTGCCGAACTCGTCGATGTCGTCGACGACGATTGAGACGGGGGCGTGGAGGGTCACGCGGCCTTCGTTGTAGGCGATTTCAGCCTCTTCGGGGCCGTAAAATTTGAGACCTTCGCCCTTGTCGCCCTTGCGGAGCTTGGTAATATAGTAGAGACCGAGCACCATGTCCTGCGAGGGGACGGTGATAGGCGCGCCGTTGGCGGGGTTGAGAATGTTGTGCGAGCCGAGCATGAGGAGCTGGGCTTCGAGGATAGCCTCGTTGCCGAGGGGGAGGTGGACTGCCATCTGGTCACCGTCGAAGTCGGCGTTGAAGGCCGTACATGCGAGCGGGTGGAGCTGGATTGCCTTACCCTCGATCATCTTGGGCTGGAACGCCTGGATGCCGAGACGGTGAAGTGTCGGGGCACGGTTGAGAAGGACGGGGTGGCCCTTCATGACGTACTCGAGGATGTCCCATACGACGGGCTCCTTGCGGTCGACAATCTTCTTGGCCGACTTGACGGTCTTGACGATGCCGCGCTCGATGAGCTTGCGGATGACGAAGGGCTTGTAAAGCTCGGCAGCCATGTTCTTGGGGATGCCGCACTCGTGCATCTTCAGCTCGGGACCTACGACGATGACTGAACGTGCGGAGTAGTCGACACGCTTACCGAGGAGGTTCTGACGGAAGCGGCCCTGCTTACCCTTGAGCGAGTCGGAGAGCGACTTGAGGGGGCGGTTGGCCTCGGTCTTGACGGCTGACGACTTGCGGGAGTTGTCAAGGAGTGAGTCGACGGCCTCCTGAAGCATACGCTTCTCGTTGCGGAGGATGACGTCGGGTGCCTTAATCTCGATGAGTCGTTTGAGACGGTTGTTGCGGATGATTACTCGACGATAGAGGTCATTGAGGTCGGAGGTAGCAAAACGTCCGCCGTCGAGGGGCACGAGGGGACGGAGCTCCGGGGGAATCACGGGGACTGCCTGGAGAATCATCCACTCGGGACGGTTGCGCTCACGGGATGCGCGGAATGACTCTACGACCTGGAGGCGCTTGAGGGCCTCGGTCTTGCGCTGCTGCGAGCCTTCGGCGTTGGCCTGATCGCGGAGGGCATAGGAAAGGTCGTCGAGGTTGAGGTCTTTGAGAAGGTCATAGACAGCCTCGGCACCCATCTTGGCGATGAACTTGTTGGGGTCGGTATCGTCAAGGAGCTGGTTCTCGCGGGGGAGGTTGTCGATGATGTCAAAGTATTCCTCCTCGGTGAGGAGGTCGAGGCGCTGGACGGGTTTCTCGCCCTCGGCGGCGACGCCGGGGCTGATGACGACGTAGCGCTCGTAGTATATGACGGCGTCGAGCTTCTTGGAGGGGAGTCCGAGAAGGTAGCCAATCTTGTTGGGGAGCGAGCGGAAATACCAGATGTGGGCGACGGGCACGACGAGCTTGATGTGGCCCATGCGCTCGCGGCGCACCTTCTTCTCGGTGACCTCGACACCGCATCGGTCGCAGACGATGCCTTTGTAGCGGATGCGCTTGTACTTGCCGCAGTGACACTCGAAGTCCTTGACGGGGCCGAAGATCCTTTCGCAGAATAGGCCGTCGCGCTCGGGCTTGTAGGTGCGGTAGTTGATGGTTTCGGGCTTCAACACCTCGCCGCTTGACTTCTCAAGAATCTCTTCGGGCGAAGCAAGACCGATAGAAATCTTTGAGAAACTGGTTTTTTGTTTATTGTCTTTTCTAAAAGCCATATTTTAGATATTCAAAGCGATTTTAAGTAATGTTTCGCCCCGGGGGATAAGGCGGAAGGCGCCGCTGTGTCACCGGTGGGGCTATGAGGGGAGAAATTACTGCTCGAGGTTGATGCTCAAGCCGAGGCCGCGAAGCTCGTGCAGGAGCACGTTGAGCGACTCGGGGATGCCGGCGGGGGGCATTGCCTCGCCTTTGACGATGGCCTCGTAGGTCTTTGAGCGGCCTGTGACGTCGTCGGACTTGACGGTGATGATCTCCTGGAGGATGTGGGCGGCGCCGAATGCTTCGAGCGCCCAGACTTCCATTTCTCCGAAACGCTGTCCGCCGAACTGTGCCTTACCGCCGAGGGGCTGCTGGGTGATGAGCGAGTACGGGCCGATTGAGCGTGCGTGCATCTTGTCCTCGACCATGTGGCCGAGTTTGAGCATGTAGATGACACCCACGGTCGCGGGCTGGTCGAAGCGCTCGCCGGTGCCGCCGTCGTAGAGGTAGGTCTTACCGTAGCGGGGAAGGCCGGCCTTGTCGGTCCACTCGTTGAGGTTTTCGAGGGTGGCGCCGTCGAAAATCGGAGTGGCGAACTTTTCGCCCAGCTCGCGGCCCGCCCAACCGAGGACGGTCTCGAAAATCTGGCCGAGGTTCATACGCGAAGGCACACCGAGGGGGTTGAGGACGATGTCGACAGGGGTACCGTCGGCGAGGAAGGGCATATCCTCCTGGCGCACGATGCGCGAGACGATACCCTTGTTGCCGTGACGGCCTGCCATCTTGTCGCCGACGGAAATCTTGCGCTTCTTGGCCACATAGACCTTGGCGAGCTTCATGATGCCAGAGGGGAGCTCGTCGCCGATGGAGATGTCGAATTTCTTGCGACGGAGTTCGGCGTCGATTTCCTTTGACTTGCGGAGGTAGTTGACGATTGTCGCGCGGATCATGTCGTTCTTATGCTGGTCGGCGGTCCACTTCGAGAGGTTGATAGTGTCATAGTCAATCTCGCGGAGGGTTCCGGCGGAGAATCGTGAGCCCTTGGGGATGATGTCGGTGCCGAGGAAGTCCTTGACACCCTGCGAGGTCTTGCCCTCGGTGAGGACCATGAGCTTTTCGACAAGGAGGTTTTTGAGCGATGTGAGACGCTCCTCGTATTCCTCGTCGAGCTTGGGAAGGACTGCGCTGGCGCTCTTCTTTGTCTTTTTCTTCTCGGCTTTCTGGAAGAGGTGTGTGCCGATGACCACGCCCTTGAGCGAGGGGGATGCCTTGAGCGATGCGTCCTTGACGTCGCCGGCCTTGTCGCCGAAGATCGCGCGGAGGAGTTTCTCCTCAGGGGTGGGGTCGCTCTCGCCCTTAGGTGTAATCTTGCCTATCATGATGTCGCCGGGGACGATGTGGGCGCCGACGCGGATGATGCCGCGCTCGTCGAGGTCCTTGGTGGCGTCCTCGGAGACGTTGGGGATGTCGGATGTGAGTTCCTCCATGCCGCGCTTGGTCTCGCGGACTTCGAGGGTGTACTCGTCGACGTGGACAGAGGTGAGGATGTCTTCGCGGACCACGCGCTCATTGAGCACGATTGCGTCCTCATAGTTATATCCCTTCCAGGGCATGAAGGCGACCTTGAGGTTGCGGCCGAGCGCGAGCTCGCCTTTCTCGGTGGAGTAGCCCTCGGTGAGGATGTCGCCCTTCTTGACGCGCTGGCCCTTGTTGCAGATGGGCCGGAGGTCGATAGTGGTGCTTTGGTTGGTCTTGCGGAACTTGGGAAGGTGGTATTCCTTGACGCTGTCCTCGAAGGATACGAATTCCTCGTCCTCGGTGCGGTCATAGCGGATGCGGATGACTGTCGCGTCGACGAATTCGATGACGCCCTCGCGCTCGGCCATGATCTGGGTGCGGCTGTCGCGGATGAGCTGGCCTTCGATGCCTGTGCCGACGATAGGCGACTCGCTGCGGAGCAGGGGAACCGCCTGGCGCATCATGTTTGAACCCATGAGGGCGCGGTTGGCGTCGTCGTGCTCGAGGAAGGGGATGAGCGATGCGGCGATGGATGCAATCTGCGTGGGAGACACGTCCATCAGCTCTACCTGGTCGGGGGCGACTATAGGGAAGTCGGCGTCGAGGCGGGCCTTGACGCGGTCGTTGATAAACTCGCCGTCGTCCTTGACGGGAGCGTTGCCCTGGGCGATAATCTTGCCCTCCTCGATTTCGGCTGTGAGGTAGACAACCTCGTCGTTCTTGAGGTTGACCACTCCGTCCTTGACCTCGCGATAGGGGGTCTCGATGAAGCCGAGGTCGTTGATCTTGGCATAGACGCAGAGCGAGGAGATAAGGCCGATGTTCGGGCCTTCAGGGGTCTCGATCGGGCAGAGACGGCCATAGTGAGTATAGTGAACGTCACGCACCTCGAAGCCTGCGCGCTCGCGGGAGAGACCGCCGGGGCCAAGGGCCGACATACGGCGCTTGTGGGTAATCTCGGCCAGAGGGTTGGTCTGGTCCATGAACTGCGAGAGGGCGTTGGTGCCGAAGAATGTGTTGATGACGCTCGAGATGGTCTTGGCGTTGATGAGGTCGATGGGGGTGAAGACCTCGTTGTCACGGACGTTCATACGCTCGCGGATGGTGCGCGACATGCGTGCGAGGCCGACGTTGAACTGGTTGTAGAGCTGCTCGCCGACGGTGCGGACGCGGCGGTTGCTGAGGTGGTCGATGTCGTCGACGTCGGTCTTGGAGTTGATCAGCTCGATGAGGTATTTGATAATCGCGATGATGTCCTCCTTGGTGAGCACCTTGACTTCCATCGAGGTGGTGAGGCCGAGTTTCTTGTTGATACGGTAGCGGCCCACCTCGCCGAGGTCGTAACGCTTTTCGGAGAAGAAAAGGTTGGTGATGACTTCGCGGGCGCTGGCGTCGTCCGGCGGCTCGGCGTTGCGCAGCTGCCGGTAGATGTATTGGATAGCTTCTTTCTCCGAGTTGGATGTGTCCTTCTGGAGGGTGTTGAAGATGATAGAGTAGTCGGAAGTGTTGACGTCTTCCTTGTGGAGGAGGACGGTCTGGACGCCGGAGTCGAGGATGTCCTGGATATTCTCTTCCTCGAGGACTGTCTCACGGTCGAGGATGACGTCGTTGCGCTCGATTGACACAACTTCGCCGGTATCCTCGTCGACGAAGTCCTCGACCCATGTCTTGAGGACGCGGGCGGCGAGCTTGCGGCCTACGGCTTTCTTGAGGTTGGTGCGGTTGACCTTGATTTCCTCGGCGAGGCCGAAGATTTCGATGATGTCCTTGTCGCTCTCAAGGCCGATGGCGCGGAGGAGTGTGGTTACGGGGAGTTTCTTTTTGCGGTCGATGTAGGCATACATGACGTTGTTGATGTCGGTCGCGAACTCAATCCAGCTTCCGCGGAAGGGGATGATGCGGGCGCTGTAGAGCTTGGTGCCGTTGGCGTGGGTGCTCTGTCCGAAGAACACGCCGGGTGAACGGTGGAGCTGCGACACGACGACGCGCTCGGCTCCGTTGATGACAAAGGTGCCTTTGTCGGTCATGTAGGGGATGGGGCCGAGGTATACGTCCTGAATCACGGTTGCAAAGTCTTCGTGGTCAGGGTCGGTACAGTAGAGTTTGAGTTTCGCCTTGAGGGGAACGCTGTAGGTGAGACCGCGCTCGAGACACTCGTCGATGGTGTAGCGAGGGGGGTCAATGTAGTAGTCGAGGAACTCGAGAACGAAGTTGTTGCGGGTGTCAGCGATGGGGAAGTTTTCGGCAAACACTTTGAAGAGGCCCTCGTTTTTTCTTTTTTCCGGGGGGGTGTCGAGCTGAAGGAAGTCCTGGAATGACTTCAGCTGTACCTCAAGGAAATCGGGGTAAGGGAGAGGGTTTTTAACCGACGCGAAGTTGACGCGGGGTTTTGCTAAAGTTATGTCTGACATCTAATCTTTTGGATTAAACATTAAATAAGAAACTCGATGGATGTGTGTAGGAGGGGGTAGGTTCGTGCGATTAACAAAATTTAACCGCTAAATTCCGGCCCGATGGCGGCATCGCGGAGAGCGACCGTCCTGCAAAGGGCTGAGAGAGGGGTTTGAAAGCCGCGCGGGGTCAAATATTTATTTATAAATATAAATATTTATGATTTTTTATAATACCCGTCTATATTTAACGCAAATAGGTTAAGAAACTCCCTGAGGGGAGAATCTTAACCCATTGCACCTGGAAAACAGGGGTTGTATTATTTAAGCTCAACCTCGGCACCAGCTTCTTCGAGCTGCTTCTTGAGGCCTTCAGCGTCAGCTTTGGCAATGCCTTCCTTGATAACAGAGGGAGCGCCGTCAACCATTTCCTTAGCTTCCTTGAGGCCAAGACCGGTGAGCTCCTTAACGAGCTTAACAACAGCGAGCTTAGAAGCACCAGCTGATTTGAGGACTACGTCGAAAGAGGTCTTCTCTTCTTCAGCAGCAGCGCCAGCGGCGGGACCGGCTGCAACAGCGACAGCAGCAGCGGCGGGTTCGATGCCGTAAGTTTCCTTGAGGATCTGAGCAAGTTCGTTTACTTCCTTAACGGTGAGGTTAACAAGTTGTTCTGCAAAAGCATTAAGATCTGCCATGATTTTATAGTTTTATTTGTTTGTTTTTAAATTTGATGATTGGTTAAGGGGGGATTGAGCAGAGAGGCTGATAGTGCTGAGGGGCTTACGCTTCCTTCTTCGAGAGGGTCTCGAGGATGCCGTGAAGTTTTGTACCACCAGAAGTAAGGGCGGAAATAACGTTCTTGGCGGGAGACTGGAGAAGAGCGACAACGTCGGCGATGAGCTCGTTTTTGCTCTTGATAGCCACGAGGGTGTCGAGCTGGTCTTCACCCATGTAGATGGTCTCCTCAACGTAAGCGGCCTTGAGTCGGGGAAGGGTTGCGTCCTTGTCGGCTTTGCGGATATCCTTGATGAGCTTGGCGGGGGCGTTGCCCACGTTGGCAAGCATGAGGGAGGTCGAGCCGTGGAGTGCTCCGTAGAGTTCGGAGTAGTCGCCTTCGAGTGACTCGAGAGCTTTGTGAAGAAGGGTGTTCTTCACGACCATGAGCTTGATGTCGGCCTTGTTGCAGGCGCGGCGGAGGGCAGTGGTTTTTTCAGCATCGAGGCCGGCAGTTTCAGTGAGATAGAAGCAGCTATACTCCTGGAGAGTCTTAGCTATGTTCTCAATAGCAATGATTTTATCTTCCTTTTTCATTTTTGTCAGTCAGCTTTAGAAGTTATTCGTCGATTGACTTGGGGTCAATCTTGATACCCGGACTCATTGTGCTCGAAAGATAAATGCTCTTGATATAGGTACCTTTAGCGGCAGCGGGTTTGAGCTTGATGAGGGTGTTGACAAACTCGCGGACGTTGTCGGCGGCAGCGGGGGCGTCGAATGACACCTTGCCTACTGACGAGTGAACGATACCGTTCTTGTCAACCTTGAAGTCGATTTTACCCTTCTTCACTTCCTCAACGGCCTTGGCGACGTCGTTGGTCACAGTGCCGCTCTTGGGGTTAGGCATGAGGCCACGGGGACCGAGGACACGGCCGAGGGCACCTATTTTACCCATGATAGCGGGCTGGGTGATGATGACGTCAACGTCGGTCCAACCGCCTTTGATTTTTTCGATATATTCGTCCAGACCTACATAGTCTGCACCGGCAGCCTTGGCAGCAGCCTCGGCATCGGAGTTGCAGAGCACGAGGACGCGCACCTGCTTGCCGGTTCCGTGGGGCAGCGTCACGACGCCGCGCACCATCTGGTTAGCCTTACGGGGGTCAACGCCAAGTCGAACATCCACGTCGAGCGAAGCATCGAATTTGGTGAAGGTGATTTCCTTTACGAGTTCGACAGCTTCAGCAAGACTATACACCTTCCCGGCTTCAACTTTTCCCTGGGCAATCTTTTGATTTTTTGTCAGTTTACTCATGTCAATTGAAGTTTAGATGTTTTCGGGGAATGTTCCTTTAACGGTGATACCCATGCTTCTGGCTGTACCGGCAACCATACGCATTGCCGATGCGACGGTGAAACAGTTCAAATCGGGCATTTTGTCCTCAGCAATCGCCTTGACCTGGTCCCAGGTCACTTCGCCTACCTTCTTGCGGTTGGGCTGTGCGGATCCGCTCTTGAGCTTTGTAGCCTCGAGGAGCTGGATTGCCACCGGGGGAGTCTTGACTACGAAGTCAAAGCTCTTGTCGGTGTAGTAAGTGATGACAACCGGGAGTACTTTGCCGGCCTTGTCCTGGGTGCGGGCATTGAATTGCTTGCAAAACTCCATGATGTTGATGCCCTTCGAACCGAGAGCAGGACCAACAGGAGGCGAAGGATTGGCTGCTCCGCCTTTGATTTGCAATTTGATCTGTCCAGCAATTTCTTTAGCCATGATAAATCTAAAATTTTTGTTAATGATTCGGTTAAAACGATGTCCTTGCTCCTTTCACCATGATGTCTCCCCGACGCTTTCGTAACCAAGAGCCGGAGAGCCGTCATCATTTCGAGGCTCAGGGATTGAGACATCTCCCGTGGTGCCGGCAGGAAGCTGGCACCGCGCGATAGTTATTCACGCTCTACTTGAGAATTTTCGAGTTCAAGCGGGGTTTTACGCCCGAAGATCTTGACCATCACCTTGAGTTTTTTCTTCTCGCGGTTGACCTCCTCGATGGTTCCAGAGAACCCGCTGAAGGGGCCGAAGGTGACCTTTACGGTCTCGCCTACCATGAAATCGTTTCCGTCGTCAGTGGTGTCAATCATTTCGTCGGCCGTACCCATCATTCGGAGCACCTCGCTTTCGCGGAGTGCTTCGGGGGCGGCGTTCTTGCCACGTCCGCGAAGGAAGTCGATAACGTTGGTAGTATTGCGAAGCTCGTAGAGGACCTCGCCGGTGAGAATACACTCCACAAAGACATAGCCGGAATAAAGGTTTTTCTCCTTTACGACCTTCTTGCCGTTGCGCACGGACATAACCTTCTCGGTAGGAATCAATACCTGAAAAACGTAATTGCCGAGGCCGGTGTTACGGATGGCTCCATCCAATATCTCTTTGACCTTAGCTTCCTTGCCTGAGATTGCGCGGAGCACATACCAGGCTTTTTTCAATTCTTCCGCCATTGACTTTCTTCCGTTAAGAGATTACTGACCGAGGCTGTAGATGAAGTGCATGATGGTGTTGACCACCTGATCCATTGCGAAGACAATCGCCGCAATAATGATGGAAGCAATCAGCACGATTACCGCGCTCTTGACCAGCTGGCCTCTTGTAGGCCAAGAAGTCTTATATCGAAGTTCGGTATAAGACTCCTCTATATCTGTAAGTAGTTTAAGTTTACTCATTTGTCGTGTTTTTTAGCACGGGACGAGAGACTCGAACTCCCGACACCCGGTTTTGGAGACCGGTGCTCTACCAACTGAGCTAGTCCCGTAGGAAGGAAAACCGACCCTCGCTCTTTCGGGCTGACCCTCGGGGAGGAGGATCGGTTTTCGTTTGGTTTTATTCAGATTCCCGCCCTGAGGCGGAAGCTTGAATTGCTTTGCTTGGAATCCTGAATAAGGGTATTATTCGAGGATTTCGGTAATCTGGCCAGAACCTACTGTGCGGCCGCCCTCACGGATAGCGAAGCGAAGACCTGCGTCGCAAGCAACCGGGTTGATGAGTTCGACGTTGATTTCAACGTGGTCACCGGGCATTACCATTTCTACGCCCTCGGGGAGAGTAATCTCGCCGGTCACGTCAAGTGTACGGATGTAGAACTGGGGACGGTAGTGGTTGTGGAATGGAGTGTGGCGGCCACCTTCCTCTTTCTTGAGGATGTAGACAGAAGCTTTGAACTTGCTGTGGG
>CAJUIX010000027.1 GCA_910586665.1 uncultured Duncaniella sp. | reverse complement strand
CGCTATGCTCCCTCTTCTCTATCAGCAATTTATCTAAAAGATACACCACTCAGATGTTAACTTTTGTTATTAAACACCCTCTTAAGGAGAGAGGCCTGATTTTACTTGCGGTCGACGATGACCTTGCGCCCCTCGGTCTTGAACCGCAGCCCCCCGCTCTCCTCGATGAGGGCTATGGCGGTGGCGAAGTCGGCATAGCGGGGGATGCTCCCCATGAATACGATATTCTCGAGCTCGGGGTGGGCAAATTCATATTCGAAGTTATACCAGCGGCTGAGGTCGCGCATGATGCCCGAGAGCATCTGCTCCTCGAACACGAAGCGCCCGTGGCGCCAGCTCGTGATCACCTTCGGGTCCACGCGGCGGAGGTGGAGCTTCTCGTAGTCACGGCTGAGAAGGGCCTGGTGGCCTGGGCTGAGCATCACCTCCCCGGAGGGATTGCCCCTCAGGGATATGGATATGCTTCCGCTTTCGAGAGTGGTATAGACAATGGAGTCCTCATCGTAGGCGCGGACATTGAAGGTGGTGCCGTAGACCTTGATAGACTGCTCGCGGGTGTCGACGATGAAGGGTCGGTCGGCCTCGTGATGCACGGCAAAGTAGGCCTCGCCGGTGATTTCCACGCGTCGCTCCTTCGGGCCGAAGTTTTCAGGATAGCGGAGGGTGGACTCGGAGTTGAGCCAAACCTCGGTGCTGTCCTCGAGGACGATTTTGAACTCGTTGCCGCGGGGGACGTCGAGACAAAGCTCGGCCACGCGGTCGGTCTTCTCATCGGTTAGCGCCTGGGAGAGCATGATATGGCTGCCGACGCGGGCGGTGTCGACTGCGCCAAGCTCTATTGCGGCTGAGCCGGCGGCATCAGAGGTTAGGAGGGCATGAGTGGTGCCCGGACGTATGTCATCGAGGCTAAGACCTGCGTCCGAAGTATGCTCCTCGGCAATGAGGCCGCTATCAGTCCCCGGAAGCGACATGTCGGAGCCGCTATATATATAATAGGTGGCGGCACAAATTACAACTACAGCCACTGCCGCCGCAATCGAGAGCACGCGCCAAAGGATGCGCGGACGCGAGGCGGCTATGCGGCGCTGCATGTCGGCCATCGGACGCGAGGTCGACACGAGGGCGCGGCGCGAGAGCTGCCGGCTGACGTAGGCCGGGTCAGACAGACGGCGCAGTAGTTCCCGGCGCTCCGGCGAGCCTTCAGCCCAGTCCTGCAACTCGGCCTGCTCCTCATTGCCGAGCCGTCCGAGCATGTATAGATATAGCAAACGGTTTATTCTGTCCATTTTTCCAATCATTGTTACTGATAAAGCGTAATGGGTCGGGAAAAGTATATCAATTTTTCACAAAAATTTAAATTATTTTGACTAATTGATATTAATAACTTGGTTAATGAAATAAAATCGTTAATTTTGCAAGCGTGTATGACTACGATTATATCTACAGGTCATTCTCGTCGGGCGACCTCGTCCCTTTCTATGAGAATCTCTATCCGGGTCTGCTCGTCTATGCGGCCCGGCAGCTTGGCGACGACCTGTCATATCTCGCCGAGGACTGCGTGCAGGACGCAATAATGAATTCATACACAGAGCGTCACAAATTAAAGAACTCGATGACGTGGTACTCGTATATCCTGAAATGTATCTTCCACAGCTCTGTCGACCTTGTCAGAAAACACCGCTCCTACAGCGACTATCTCGGCTCCCGTGGCTCCGACGAGCTTACGCCCGAACTGGATGTCGCCATTTTGGAACAGGAAACCCTCGAGATGCTCTACCATGCCATAGAGTCCCTACCGCCTAAGTATCGCGAGATACTGAGAATGAGCTATCTGGAGGGATTGAAAAACAGCGAGATTGCCGAGCGGCTCGGCGTGGCTGAAATCACAGTCAAAAAACAGAAAGCAAAGCTGCTCGCAATGCTGCGCGACCGTCTGCAAATCGGTTATCCACTGTTATTCACCTTACTTGCAGAATATTACAGCTGCACCTGCGGAATTACCCCCCCCAACTAATTTAGCAGTATTCAATCCCGGACAAATTAATGGGCTTGGCTTATACAAGCGACAGGGACGTGGCACATCAGCCACGTCCCTGTCATAATTATAGGTCTGATTTCTAATCCTATTTTAACTAAATTTTGTATTTTAACCAAATTTCCCAACCAAGGGAACTACTTACTTAGTTCCTTGATTGCAGCCGCATAACGGCGACCGATTTCACGATAGCCGTCGGCGGTGAAATGGAGACCGTCAGGAGCACCTTTGCATCCGGCTGACGACACCACGCGGCAGTTGGGGATATATTCGGGCAGGGTGTTGACGATAGCGTTCATCGACGCACAGCGTCCCCCCTCCTCAGCCGAGAGCATCTCGCCGGCCACGAGCGGCACCTGTGCCGGATCGAGTCCGAGGTCGGCCATGAGGCGGTCGTAGACCCCCTTCACCTTGCGTGGCCACTCCTTGTCACCCGTGTTGGACTCACCCTGGTGCAGGAGTATACCCTTTATGACTCCTGTTCGCTGGGCCTCGCGGGCCATCTCGACCAGACGGCGGTAGGGATTGTCATCATAAGCCTTGACCGTGCCCTTCAGCCAGCCCGGCTGCGAGGCTATGTGGGTGGCGCACGAGTCAGGGTTGAAAAGCTCGATGCGGCAGCCGCCGACAGCCACGTTTATGACACCGACCTTCACCTTCTCGGGAAGCGAGCTGACAAGCGTGCGGCCGAAGTAGTCTGCCGGGCAGAGTCCCGTGTGCTCACGGACAAGCGGGGGCACGGCGCCATACCACATTCCCTGCACTCTTTGGCGACCGGGCATGTTGACAGCCGACATCATCAGGAAGCGCGGCGTCACCTCGCTGCAATCCTGCTCCTCGAAGGGGGCTGCCCCCTCCATGTTCGACTGTCCGAGGCAGAGATATACATGGAAGTCAGGATTGGGAGCGTTGACAATCACGAAACCGCCATGCTGTGGTATGGTCACCTTCACACATCCCTTCTTGTCGGGACGCACGGGGCGCACGTCTCCTGCAAGAGCGTCGTTGTCGCTATAGAGCATCAGCGGGGCATTGCGAATCTCCTCGGGAATCTCGATGTCGAGCTTCACGGGCTTGCTCTCGGCATTGACACCGGCGAGATACCACACCGCGCCGTGGCGGCGGGCAAGCACGATGTATTTTCCGGGATAGCCGTCGATGTAGCGCACCTCGTCCCAGGTGGTAGGCACTGTCTTCATGAAGTCAATAGCCCATGCCGGAGCATCGGTGAGATTGTTGGGCGCCAGAGCGAAGTGCTGCACGGGGCTTTGGAACAACACGGCTGTCGCCAGGGCGAAGACATCGGAAGTGACGCGGCGCGAGCCTCTGGTAGTGTTGTCGGAATTGTAATACTTGTTGAGCGCGCTGCCTCCGAAGTCCATGCTCCCGACAGTGTTGCGGACAATCGGGTGGATACATGCGTTCATGGACTCGGCGTCGCAGCTGCCCTGCGAGAAGTGGAGATTCTCGCTCGCGAGGACGGCCTCGCTCGCGGCGTAGTTGGGATACATCCTCTCCCAGCCGCGCGGCAGGGTGCAGCCGTGGAAAATCACGAGGATACCGTAGTCATTGGCATCGGCAAGGATGTCGTGGTAGAGGCGCATGGTCTCCTGCTTGTCGCCCGCGAAGAAGTCGACCTTGATACCGCGGATACCTATCTTCTGCATCCATGCCATATCCTTGCGGCGCTTGACGATGTCGCTCATCACACCGCGCGGCCCCATAGGCGCGTCATTCCAGTGACCGTTAGAGTTATACCAAAGGTAGAGGTCGACACCCTTCGTCTTGCCGTAACGTGCGAGTTCCTCAATCTTATCGTAGCCTATCCGGCTGTCCCAAAGTGCATCTACGAGCACACTCTCATAGCCGAGGGCGGCGGCAAAATCAATATACTCTTTCTGCCCTTCAAAGGTACAGCTGTTGTCCATTTTTATAATCCAGCTCCATGTACCCTTGCCATAGTCATACTTTTTCGAGGCCTCATAGAGGGGCTTTACAACGTCGAATGGAATCGTGGTCTCCACAATAGGCGCGAGGCTCTCGCCGACGGTGATAGTTCTCCAAGGGGTCATGCCCGGAAGCATAATTGCAGCTGTCGCCGAGCCGAAGCCGTTCATTTCGCCCGTATGCGGGTATGCTATGACATACTTCGACCCTTTCTCACAAGCGAGGTGCGAGGCGCAGTAGTCACCGGCGATACCTGTCTCCGAAATCAGCGTCCATCCCTTGTCACCGTTGCGGAAGAGGCAGGGGAAGGAGTAGCCGTTGCCCCAGCCGTTCTTGCCGGTGGTGTCATCGAGCGTATAGGAGGTCTCATAGCTCGGCGCGGTACGGGCAAATCCACCCATCGGGCCGCTCTGAGGGCAGAGGAAGGTAGTCGTGCCGTCGGGCATCGTAAAACCAGTGGTCTCCTTCTCGACCACGCAGCAGAGGGCCTTATCCTGCGGGTGGAGACGGTAGCGGAAGGCCACATTATTGTCACTGACCTCGAAAATCACATCGAAAGCCTTCTTTCCGTCCTTGGTGAAACTGAACTCACGTCGGTTGGCATTGTAATCCACATGGCTTTTCTTGATGTTGGGAAGCGAATAGCTGTCGCTGACTTTCTCCTCCTCCGTACTGCCTGCCATCTTCATCTCTTTGCTGAAATCACCGACGTTGGTCACCATGCCGAGCGGCGAAGGGAGGATGAATGGCTTATCGCCGAGCGTGACCGAGTAGGTCGGGACACCTGCCAACTCCTCCACGCTTACCACTGTCTTTCCGTCGGGGCTTGCCACGGTCAGGGCCTCGGCTGCCGCACACAGGGGCAGCAGTCCGGCCACACAGACCGAGAAAAATTTGATTGCACTGTGTTTCATCTGCTTATTTCTTAATTTTGTTTGAAAATCAAAGGTAGGAACTCGTTGAGGCAGCGGCGCCATGTCAGCCACTCGTGATGGGTACCGGGCGAGGTGTAGTAGACATGCTTGATTCCGGCGTCATTGAGCGCCTTGCTAATCTTGTCGCTGCCGAAGCCTTCCTCCGAGCCCATGCCGAGGAAGAGGGTGTGGACCTTGTCATTGAAAGCCTTCGAATCCTTGAAAATCCCATTGTAGGCGTTTTCAAGACCACCGGCGAGGAAGAAGAGGGCGCCGCTGAACGAGCCTATGTGCGAGAATTTGTCGAGATTGTAGAGCGTGGTCTGGAAAGTCTCGTGTCCGCCCCACGAGAGGCCGGCCATAGCGCGGTTTTCGCGGTCGGTCAGCGTGCGGAACGTGCTGTCAATATAGGGTATCAGCTCGTTGAGCATAATCGGGGTGAAGGATGCGCCGAACTCGTCGCGGGTCTCACCCTTGCGGGCACCGAAGATGTAGCCGCAGTTGCCGTAGTCCATGACCACGATCATAGGCTCGCACTTGCCGGCCGCAATCTGACCGTCGAGTATGTCGGCCATGCAACCCTGCTGGTGCCATCCTCGCTCATCCTCACCCATACCGTGCTGTAGATAGAGCACCGGGTAGCGGCGCGAGCTGTCGGTCTCATAGCCCGCGGGGGTATAGACGTAGCAGCGGCGCTGGGCCTTCTCGATGTCTGAATAATAGCGGCACTCGCGCACCTGGCCGTGGGGGAGGTCCTTATTAAATGTATAGTAGGCGGAGGCCTCTGCCGACTCGGGAATCTCGATACCGCTCGCCTGGCGTCCGCAGCCGTAGAATGTCTCCGAAGCGGGGTCGGTCACAGGCACGCCGTCGACAATCATGAAATAATAGTGGAAACCCTCCACGAGCGGCTGGGTGGTGACGCTCCAGTTGCCGTCGGCGTTACGGGTCATGTCATACTTCTTTCCGCAGATGTCAAGCTTGACGTCGGAGGCCGACGGGGCATGGAGACGGAACGTGGCCTGAGATTTTTCGTTGACACATGGATAGGCGGCTTCGGGGATATTGGTCGAGGCCGGAACTCCCTCGGCCGGAACTGCGGCTGTCGACGCGAGTGCCGAGAACCATACACAGGCGCTTAACATTAGATTCTTTTTCATTGCTCTATGGTAACTTTGATTTTATTATTAGAATTGATAAAAAATGATTGGTCAGGCAAATTTACATTTTCAAAGCCGATTCGTGATAAACCCATGATTCATATGCGTTCAATTTCGTGTCGACATATTGTCACTATGTCTCATTTTTGTTAATATTTGGCTCATCACCGCCCATAAGACGCAGGATTACAGTGACATAACAAAAAGACGAGCCACACCCACCCGGATGGCTCGTCTTTGTTGCATACCTTTTACAGTATGGAGATTTTCACAATTGTGTGGAAGAAGAACTTGGAATCACAATCTTTAAATAGATTAGACTAAGAGCAGGCATCAACAATCTTAAATTTTACATCATTTGTACCAATTATCAATATAAATGAATCAGCAAATTATTGTTCATTGAACTGATTTAACTACAACGCAAAGTTACGACATTGCGCCGAGGCGGGAGTTGTCTTATCTATCATTATTGTTTCCCATAGAATCAACCGGCCACAGATTCGTTCCATTTTCATACATTTTTGTAACATCACCCCGCCTCAGACACTATTTTGCTCATCTGACCACCAGCATGTAGCCAACGCCGCGCTGGTTGATTATCGCTATGCGCGAGTCCTGGGAGAGTGCGCGGCGCAGCTTGTGGATGAAGCCGTGGAGGGAGTTCCGATTATATATATCATCCCTCTGCCAAACAGCGGTCATCAGCTCCGACGCCGCCACGGTCTTTCCGAGGTTCGATGCAAGCACCCCGAGGAGGATAGCCTCGATGTGCGACAGCTCGCGGACTTTAGGGCCGAGGGTCAGCGTCTGCGCCCCGCGGTCGAAACGGTAGAGGCCGATTTCATAGATCTTCTCCCCGCCGGTCGTAGCGTCGCCGCCGCGATGCCTTCGCAGCAGGGCCTTTATCCTGACCACAAGCTCCCGCAGTTCGAATGGCTTCTTCAGATAGTCGTTGGCACCAATCTCGAAGCCGGTCTCAATATCGTCGATACCGCTGCGGGCGGTAAGGAAGAGCAGCGGGACAGAGGGTGAAATCCTGCGGATGCGGCGCGCCATCTCGAACCCGTCGAGCCGCGGCATCATTATGTCGGCCACGACAATGTCAAAGCTTCCCTCGCCGAACATTTCAAGACCCGCAACGCCGTCGTAGGCCACCACGACTCCATAGCCGAGATCGCGCAGTGTGTCCGAAACAATCATGGCGAGGTCTCTCTCATCCTCCACAAGTAAAATCCGCTCACTCATCTCTGTCAAATCTAATTGTAAACGTCGAACCGATTCCCGGCTTGCTCACCACGCTGACTGTCCACCCCATCTTGTCAAGAATCTGCCTCACATAGAAGAGCCCGATGCCGTAGCCGCGCACATCCTGGCGGTTGCCGTGGGGGACACGGTAGAATTTGTTGAAAATATATGGCAGGCTCTTCGATGGAATACCAATCCCGTTGTCCGCCACACTTATGCGGTCGCTGCCGACGGTAATGACTATCCTCACACTCTCGCCGGAATATTTGATAGCGTTGTCGACGAGGTTGTTGACCACATTGGCCAGGTGATTCCTGTCGGCCTCCACCGTCACAGCCTCAGCCGTGCCGCACACCTCTATCTCAATCTCCTTTTCCGACCTCATCCGCTGGGCGGCGGCAAGCTCCTCTACGAGTGCGCCAAGCTCGACCCGCTCGCGCTTCAACTCCATAGTCTTGCGCCGCTCCATACTCATGGCGAGGATATTTTCCACAAGTTCGCCCAGACGCCCTAACTGTTTGAGTGCAATTTTCAGATATGCTTCCTTGCGGGCGGGATCATTAGTCGTATCGAAATTCAGCAGCGCGTCATTGGCAGAGTAGGCAATCGAAATTGGAGTCTTCAGCTCGTGGGTCATGTTGTTGGTGAAGTCATCCTTCATCTCCTCGAGGGTGCGAAGCCGTCTGACGGTGCGGAGCAGATACCAGAATCCTATTACAAAAATGATTATCAGTGTCAATGTGGTCACAATCACCCCCTGCATCCTGTGGAGAATCTCTCCCATCAGCGGCGAGAGGTAGGCACGGTAGCTGTAACTCTTCTCCTCGCCATAGGGGATGGCAAAGACATCGAGTCGGGGTATCAACTCGTCGGTCAGCGCCGGATTTGCGACAACCACCCTCTCCGTTGAGTCGACAGCCTCCACCTCGACAATCTCAGGCCTTATCCCCCTCTCTGCCAGACGCTCGCGGAGTATGCTGTCGGCCATATTGACATTCATCGGGAACACCGAATCCATCTGCCTGTGCATCTGGTCGCTCATTTCAATGGCAAGCTGGTTGCCGAACTTGTCAGACCGGACGAGCTTTTTCCTATGGGCCACTCTTTCATTACCCTCCTCGTCAGACTCGCGCATGATTATAGTGTCATTGCCCGGACGAAGCGACCCTGTGACAGTGCTATATCCGCCTAAACCGCTTCTTCGGAAGTCGATAGCTCTATGCCACATCTCGTCGATGTCCATATCCTGCATCGAGGCCACGACGTCGCGCCTCAAGTCATCGGCAATCGACCCGTAGAGCATACAGAGGTAGACGATGTTGAGAGCGAAAGCCGCCACCGCCGACAAGATTATAGTCGAAGTTATTAATCTGAAATGCTTCATTCCACTGCAAATATAGCCACTTTTCCCCACAACCCCCAACCCCGCCACAAACAAATAAGACTAAATAAGACTTGAAGGAATGAATTCTAAATAATATATGTCGTTATTTACTATCAGGCACAATGTTCTGTGCCCAGACAGGAACCTCGGCTACATACATCTTGCCTAACACTCCATTTATAAGACGGAATTGCAATTTTGCATCTTCACCGTCTACAGAATTATCATATACATATAATCTATCGACAAGCATCGCTATAGTCTCACAATTTTCAATCGACTTACGATACCTTGACACAATCTTACTAATAGGGACATCATGTCCGCCTTCCATAACTCTTTTTGCTATTCGTGAGGCGTTTATTGATGGATGACCTGTTGAAATAAAAAATACCCGGATAAAGAAACCAGCCTCCTTTGCCCTTATTAGAAAATCAATTTTATCTTCAGCGGAGAACACTGTCTCAAAAACAAAACTACGTTTTTCTTTAAGACACTGTTCCCTAAGTTCCGAGCAATAATTAGCGGCGGCAATCACGGCTTCCCGTGAATTCCAATCGCCAAATTTCTCATTTGCAACTATGTCAGGATTAATATACAGTGTTCCTTCTGCCCATTCATGATGTAGAAACTTTTGAGTAACAGAGGTCTTACCTGACCCATTAGGCCCGGCAATCATTATCAATTCCGGCTTTAAGTTTGATTTAACCATTTATGGCATTATTAATTCTTGACGCCCACTTTGCCTTCTTCAGTGATGCCGAGCGACGCATTTCAGCAAAATAATCTTCCGTAGCCTTCTTATGCCTCTTATTCGCATCATCAGCAACCTCACGCATCAATTGTGTGAGCATCTCATCACTTGGCTCTTTGCCGGAAACAAAGCGATAGGAGTTCATTTCTTGTTCTGACATAGGTAACTCTATTTTCAATTATACAAAAGTAAAACAATTATTATTTTAAAAGAATTATTTAAGAAAGAATTTAATACTCAAAAAATTTATTAATCAGGATTACCACTGATAAGACTAAATAAGACTCCGGCTAAGACTAAATAAGTTAATTTCCTTGACCGGGGGCTTTCTTCATAACTAATTTTGCAAAAAGCAATTCAGTTATGAAGAAAGTCATCTTATCCATTATGCTAACAGCAGGAGCTGCGTCCGCATGGGCGCAGGAGCCGGGGCAGCCGGCCGACTCGGCAACTGACTCGGTAGCCTTATCCTCAGTCAGCCTCGACGAAGTAGTGGTCAAAGCCGAAAAGCCGCAACTCAGCGGCAAGGACGGCATCATGACCGTCGACCTCCCGGCGATTGTCAAAGGGAAGCCTGTCACCAATGTGCTTGAAGCCCTCGGCTATCTCCCCGGGGTCACTGACAACGGCGGCAAAATCGCCCTGACAGGTACCGACCAGGTCACAATTATCCTCAACGGGGAGCCGACCAACATGCCCGTCGGCAATCTCTACCAACTCCTCTCCTCCACCCCGGTCGACAGGCTGAAAAACGTAGAGATAATGTATACCGCTCCTGCGAAATACCATGTCAGCGGCGCGGTCATCAATGTCAACCTCAGAACCCCGCGCCCCATTGACGGACTACAGGCACAGGTGCGCACCGGTTACACACAGACCCGCTATGCCACCTTCGGCGCCGGATTTGCCGCCACATACGCCGTCGGCGCCTGGGCTTTCGACCTTAACTATTCCCTCTCGCGCTCCAAGACATTCGCCCGAGAGTCGCAACGGTCCGACCACCTCGTCGGCCACAGCCGCACGCTCGTCGAGGAGAACCAGAACCAGGCCAGCCGCTCCATAACCAACAACATCTATGCCTCGGCAACCTACAAGTTTTCAGAGAAGAGCAATCTGAAACTCACCTACAACGCCCGGCTCGAAAGCCACGAGCGCGGAGCCAACTATGCCACCGGCACCTTCGGCTCCTTCGTCAACCGCCACACCTACCCTTCCCCTCCCTCATTCCACTACCTATCGTTCCGCTATCAGATGCCCTGGTCGACAGTCATCGGCGGCGACTACACCCACTACTCCGAAAGAAGCGGGCAGCACCTCTCGTCGCTCACCACCGGCGAAGCCAAGGTCATATCCGCCAACAGCCAGCGCATCAACCGCCTGCACCTCTATGCCGACCAGACCCACGACATAGCTGACTGGGAACTCAGCTACGGCATCGAATACCAGCACTCCGACGACCGAAGCAGCCAGCGCTACATCCTTCCTGAAAATTCAGGCTTCGACGGCTCGACGGAGGAGCAGCTCTTCAACGCATATCTCGGATTCGGCCACAGCTTCCCATTCGGCCTCTCGCTCAACGCCTCAGGCAAGGCTGAAATCTACAAGCGCGACGGAAAGAGCCGGCGCAACCTCACACCGCAGCTCGGCGCGACATTCTATAAGACACACAAAAGCATCTTCCAGCTCAACCTCTCCACACTACGCATCTACCCCTCCTACTGGGAACTTCACGGAGCCACCACATATCTGACCGACTACAGCGTCATCGAGGGGAACCCGCAGCTACAGCCGAGCCTGAACTACTCCGGCCAGTTCTCCTACATATTCATGCGCAAGTATATAGCCACCCTTTATGTCCAATATAAGGACAAGGGTGACGCACAGCTACCCTATCAGTCGCCCGACGAATTAAAGCTTATCTTTAAGACACTCAATATGGATTATAAGCGCACGGTCGGACTCAATATCCATATTCCATTCAATATCAGGTCTCTACTCAAATCGTCTGCCACAGTCAATATCTTCCACCAGCGTGAGAAAGCCTCGCATTTCCACGACATCAGTTTCGACAACAAAAAATGGATTTTTTACGGAGGTCTCGACAACACCCTCCGTCTTTCATCGAAGATACCCGTAGCGCTGTCACTTGACTTCGCCTACGTCTCTCCAAGCCTCCAGGGACTTTCCGACCTCACGAAAATGTGGCGTCTCGACGCGGGTCTGAAATGGAATTTCGGAAAGGATAGGACATGCGAACTCGACCTGAAATATGAGGACATGTTCAATACCTGGTCACCGACCATGACCATTAAGAGCCACGGACAGGATTTCCGCATGAAAATCTACGACATGAGCCGCAATTTCAAGCTCACATTCCTCTGGCGCTTCAATGGCTTCAAACCCAAGGATACAAGCATCGACACATCGCGCTTCGGAGCGGGGCGATAGACCGAAATACCCAATTTTCATTAATCATACTCATAAATCATCTAAAAAAATACTCATTTTTGACGATTTCGGGGAAGTATTTATCTGACGAACTTTGCACTGAAATTAAATCAGTAAAAAATACTTCCCCAATCGTTGAAAAAAATGAACGTAACCCGGATTGCATTTCTGCTACTCCTCCTTCCTCTCCTCACCCCCTGCGCGGTCGGCCAAAACCATTACCGCCACGACCATAAGACAATCGAGGCCGATACCCTCGGGCTCGCTGAGGTGGTGGTCACCGCCAAACCCGTCAGCAAGCTGAAAAACTCAGCCTTCAACGCGACCTCCGTCAACACCCGCGAGCTCCTCAACACGACCAAGACACTCGGCGACGCCCTCGCCAAGGCCCCGGGCATGAAAATCCGCGAGAGCGGAGGCGTCGGCTCCGACATGGCCGTCACTATGGACGGCTTCAGCGGCAAGCATGTCAAGGTCTTCATCGACGGTGTCCCGCAGGAAGGAGTAGGCTCATCCTTCGGTCTCAACAACATCCCTGTCAACTTCGCCGAGCGCATCGAGGTATATCGCGGAGTAGTCCCTGTCGGCTTCGGCACCGACGCCATCGGGGGCGTCATCAACATTGTCACCCCCAAACGCCGCCGGCGCCTATTCGCCGAAGCTTCCTACTCCTACGGATCCTTCAACACCCACAAGTCAGCCCTCAACTTCGGCCAGACCCTCCGCAACGGCTTCAAATATGAGGTCAACGTCTTCCAAAACTACTCCGACAACAATTATTGGGTCGACTCCCCGGTTGAGGACTTCGCCACCGGGGCCATCAACCGCAGAAAGCTTGAGCATGTCCGCCGTTTCAACGACACCTACCACAACGAAGCCGTCATAGCCAAGGCCGGGATTGTAGACAAGCCCTTGGCCGACCGCCTACTCGTCGGGCTGACCTACTCCCACTTCTACAAAGAAATCCAGACAGGTGTCCGTCAGGAGATTGTTTATGGGGAAAAACACCGCCACGGCCACTCGCTCATCCCCTCTATCGAATATAGCAAACGCAACCTCCTCACCCGTGGGCTCAACGTGGCCTTCAATGCCAACTACAGCCGCAACATAACACTCAACGTCGACACCTCCTCCGTCAAATACAACTGGCGCGGCGAGACAGCCCCGCTCAACTCCCCGGGCGAGCAGTCATACCAAAACTCGCGCGCCACAAACCACACATGGGCCGCATCGTTCACCGCTGACTACCGATTTGCCGACCGCCACATCATCACGCTCAACGATGTCTTCAACTCCTTCCGCCGCTCCAACGAAAATCTCCTCACCACCCCTCCCGGCAAGGACGAGATAGCGAAAATCACGAGCAAGAACATCATCGGCGTCTCCTACCGCGCCCTCCTGAGCCACCGCGCCAACTTCTCGCTCTTCGGCAAGCACTACTACCAGTATGTCAGCGGCCCGATAGCCACATCATCCGCGCAGGACGAGTTCACCACCACCTCCCGACGCATCGACAACTTCGGCTATGGCGCCGCGGCGACATGGTTCGCCCCCTTAGGTCTACAGCTTAAGGCTTCCTACGAGAAAGCCTACCGTCTCCCGACTATCGAGGAAATGTTTGGCGACGAGGACCTCGAGACCGGCGACATAGCCCTGCGCCCGGAGTCGAGCGACAACCTCAACCTCAATCTCAGCTACGACGCCGCTTTCGGCAACAACAATCTCTTTGTCGAGGCCGGACTAATCTACCGCGACACCCGCGACTACATCCGGCGCAACATCCTCTCCCTCGGCGGGGGAAAGTCAGCCGCCACCTATATTAACTACGGCAAGGTGCTCACCAAAGGCTTCAGCATCTCCGCCCGCTACAATTATTCCCGCTGGCTGAGCATCGGCGGCAACTTCACACAGATGAACGTCCGCGACAACATGCGGACCGCTCAGGGCAGCTCGACACCCAATGTCACCTACAAGGAACGTATGCCCAACCTACCCTACATCTTTGCCGACTCAGACATCAACCTCTACTGGCACAAGCTCGGCGGCAGGGAAAATGTGCTGACCCTAACCTACGACAACCAATACACCCACAACTTCACCTACTACTCCGCCAACATCGGCTCCAACAAGGATGACTATGTTGTCCCCGACCAGTTCGCCCACAACATAACAATCTCCTACGGCATCAAGAATGGTCGCTACAACCTCTCCTTCGAGTGCCGCAACCTCACCGACGCTAAACTCTACGACAATTTCAGCCTCCAGAAGGCCGGACGCGCCTTCTATGGCAAGGTAAGAGTCTATTTCGACAATTGAATACTTAAAAATTATAATCACATCAAGCATTAAAATGAAAAAGCAATCACTCACACGCGCAATGGCAGCGCTCGCCGCTCTCCCCGCCCTCATCTTCTCCTCCTGCTCCGACATAAACGACAATCCCGACAAGCCTTCCGACCCCGCGGCGGATGGGAAAGGAAAATTTGTGATAGCCGTGACCACAGCCGGCTCGACAAGCGAGAAAGCCTCGGTGCTCCTCACCTCGGAGAATCTCGACGGTGGGACAGTGACGACTGTCGATAACGGTCTTGTCAACAGCGGGGCTTCTCAGTGGGTGTTCCACGGCAGTAGATACCTCTACGGACTCACTTACAACCAGGGAAACGCAGGCACCACCCGCAGCTATATCCTTGGTGCTGACGGCGACGTGCACCCGCGCGACATGGAGTACCGCATCAACCGCTTCACCTCCTACGGCACCTTCGGCGACTTCATAATCTCCACCTCCACCGGCGAGGGGCAGAAATCCTTCGCCGACCCCAACGGCTATCTCCCCAAGACCCTCCTCGTATCCTACCTCGACGTCGAGAAGGAGACATATAGCTCCAACGACACCTCCACAGGCACCTACTGCGTCGAAAACTATCTCGGCAACGGCGAGTATGTCACCCTCGCAGGCATCGAGCAGTGCGGCAATCACATCTATTCTGGTGTCATCCCTATGGGTCTGAGCCAATACGGCGCCGCTGTCGACAACGGCAGGTATGTGCGCCCCGGCTACGAGCACCTCGTCAAGACCTCCGACGGAGGCACCAACAGCAGCAGCTACAAGAAGGGTGAACTCCAGTGGACGCAGTACCCCGACGAGTGCTGGGTGGCAGTCTTTGATAATGAGCGTATGCTCGACCCTGTCCTTGCCAAGACCGACAAGATCAGCTATCCCTGCGGGCGCTTCAAGTCGCAGTATTATCAGACCGTATGGGCAGCCGACAACGGCGACGTCTATGTCTTCTCCCCGAGCTACGCCAAGACCATGACCGACCCGCTCCAGCAGACCAAGCTCCCCGCCGGAGTCGCCCGCATCCCTGCTGGAAGCACTCAGTTTGACGACTACTACTGCAATCTCGAGGCCCAGAGCGGAGGCAGGTCCTTCATGCGCTGCTGGCACATCAGCGGCAACTACTTCCTCCTCCAGATGTATGACCGCCCGCTGACTGAATCCGGCTTCACAGCCACCGAGCTTGCCGTGTTCGACGCCTCGGCCAAGAAACTCAGCGATGTGACAGGGCTCCCCTCCACCCTCTCCTCGCTCGGCAAGAACATCTACGCCCACGGCGGCAAGGTCTACATCCCCGTCAACACCACCGACAACCACCCGGCCATCTATGCTATCGACCCCGCCACCGCTGTAGCCACCAAGGGCCTCACTGTAGAAGCCGCCGAAATCAACGGCATGGGATATATGGAACCTATTGAATAAACCTGTGTGACATGACGATGAAACTCTTCAGAAAAATCCACCTCTGGCTCTCCGTTCCCTTCGGCATCATCATCAGCCTCGTCTGCTTCTCGGGCGCGATGCTCGTATTCGAAGAAGAGATAACGATAGCAGCCCGAAGCGATGTCTACAAAGTGGCGACAGTACGGACCAAGCCCCTCCCGGTCGACGTACTCATGGAGAAGGTCAGACTCACCCTCCCGGACAGCGTCTCGATTACCGGCGTCACAATCTTTGCCGACCCCGCGCGCACCTACCAGGTCAGCCTCTCGAAACCGCGCCGGGCCTCTCTCTTCGTAGACCAATATACAGGGGGCGTCACAGGCCGTTACGAGCGCCTCGGCTTCTTCTCGACCATGTTCCGCCTCCACCGCTGGCTCCTCGACAGTGCAAATCCTCACGCCGACGGGCTGAAGGTCGGCAAGCTCATAGTCGGCATCTCCACGCTCGTCTTCGTCATCGCCCTCGTCACAGGAGTGATTATATGGATTCCCGCTGCGCGCAGGAATCTCCGTCACAGCCTCGCGATTGACACCAAGAACGGACAGCGCAAGTTTTGGCACGGCGTCCATGTGGCGGGGGGCATGTATGCGCTCATCATAGTACTTGCAATGGCGCTCACCGGCCTGACATGGTCATTCGGCTGGTATCGCACAGCTTTTTACTCCGTCTTTGGCGTGGAGCAGACAGCTCGGCAGCAGCCGACAGCCGAGAACAGTCCCCGGAATGGAAAAGGGAAAAAAGGAGACGGACACCGCGCCGGTAAGCGTCACGGCTCCGAATTCAAGGACTGGAATAAAATCTACGAAGAGCTGAGAGTCGCCGACCCGGGTGCGTCAAAGATAACGGTCAGCTCCAAGCCGAAGACAGCCCCCACCCCGGCTGAAAAGATGCGAAAGGCAATCTACTCCGTCCACACCGGCACCTTCGGAGGCATCTTCACCCGCATACTGTGGTTTCTCGGCGCCCTCCTCGGCGCCAGCCTCCCCCTGACAGGCTATTACCTTTGGTTCAAACACCGACGGTAATCATACGGCATGGCCGCAATTTATTTTCTCCTCAGATACTCCTGCCGCTGCTCTTCGGGGAGGTGCTCTATGGCATAGCGAAGCATCGTGCGCGGCATCGTGGTGCAGTATTGCTCCAAAAAATCAATATGCTCACGGTCGCCGCCGCGCTTCCCCATCTCGCGCAGCATCCAGCCGACAGCCTTGTGTATCAAATCGTGCTCGTGGTGCAGCAGCTTTCGGGCGATCCGCAAGGTGTCTGCATACTCTCCCGCATAAATCAGCCCGAAGGTTGCAACAATGGCCACCCGCTGATGCCACAAGCGCCCCTCCATGTCAGCCAGCTGGTCAAGAAGCACCCTGTCCTCGGGATGATTCACGAGCCAGCGACCGAAAATCTTGGGAGCGACCAGGTCGACGAGGTCCCAGTTGTTTCCGCGCCCGATGACCGAAAGGTAGAAGTCGACCGCGAAACGCTGCGCGGCCTCGTCGCGCTTCCTGACGGCACGGTCATAGATTTCTATGAGCAGGAGGAAGCCCGCGAGCCTTACTTCGTGCCATTCGGAGTCTATGAGTGAGCGTACATCATCAATCTCCGCCTCCTTCCTATATTTTTTGACTATAGCCCTCGTCTGAGGCACCCGCACGCCGAGAAATCTGTCACCCTCGCCATACTCCCCAGGCCCGGTCTTGAAGAAGCGCATAAGAATGGCCGCCTGCTCCGGGCTTCCCGCCTCGCGGAGCTGCCGCTCTATGCTTTCACTGATGCTGCTCATGATTTTAATTTTTGAAATGCCACCCTCGGACTCCCATCGGCGATATAGATGATGCCGCAGCGCGTGAAGCCGAGCCTCTCTGCGCCCGTGAGCATGGGTGAATTGTCGGCATGGGTGTCGAGCCGCAGACTGTCTACCTTCGTGAAGCAGAAATCCACACATTCGGCCAGCATACCGCCGTGTTTACCCGACGAGGCGAGGCGGTGGACGGTACCGTATGGCCCGTCGTCAATCCATCGGCCTCCCTCTATGTAGCCGTAGGTCGGATCCTCGCCTATTATGAAGGCGAAGGTCATGACAATCTCTCCATCGGCGTCGACACCGACGTAGCTGTTGCCCGCGCGGATGTCAGCCATGACGGCCTGGAGCGAGGGGTAGCCCCCGGTCCACTGCGTCATGTTGCCCGACCTGCGCATGAAGGCCTTGGCGAGCTCGAACAGCTTCATAACCCGCCCAAGGTCTTCGACGCGCGTATGTCTGACAGTGATTTTTCCCATTTTTTCAGCTTATGCCTCTACGGCCTTACGCTCTTCCTCCTTGTTGAGGAAACGGACGAGCACGAAGCCAATCATGAAAATCAGAAGTGTGCTGATGACGATGCTGAGATTGATATGCACGAACTGCGGGATGTCCCACCAGTCTGTGAGCTTCGTCTGAAGCGCTATGAGTATGAGCGAGGCCACACCTATGACCACTCCGGGAACCACATGACGCTTCCCGGCCTTCGGGCAGAGATAGGCCAGGAGGAACATGCCGAGCACGCCGCCGGAGCACACGCTGCTAAGCGCCCACCAGGCATCGAGCGCGTTGTCGACGAGCAGGAAGCAGAGCGCCACACCGATGCCGAGGATGCCAACAACGACACTGGCCACACGGAGCACCACCACCTTGCGCTCATCGCTCGAATTGGGGAAGAAGTGTGTGTAGAAGTCAGTAAGCACAATTGTACCCGACGAGGTTACGCTCGTGGCCACCGTGCTCATGCCCGCGCAGAAAATCGAGGCTATCAGAAGCCCGACCAGTCCGACCGGCATCTCATTGATAATAAAATAAGGGAACACATAGTCGCTCTTTATCCCCTCGGGAAGCGCCCCGGGGTTGATATAGTAGAAAGCGAAGAGGCCCGAGCCGATGAGAAAGAGGACGAGGTTGACGGGGAGGGTCAGAAGCGAGCCCCAAAAGGCACTCTTGCGCGCCTCGCCGAGCGAGGGGGCGGCGCAGTAGCGCTGGGTATAGCTCTGGTCGATTGCGAAGTTGTTAAGGTTGGTAAACATACCGTAAATCAGGCAGACCCAAAAGGTGCTCTCAACGAGGCTGCCGTTGAAGCTGCCGAGAGAGAACTTATTGTGATCCATACAAATATCTATGGCCTGCATCGGACCTTCGGGCATCCCCCAATAGAGCACGACGAGGCAGATGACAGCGCCACCGACAAGAATAGCTCCCTGAAGCGCCTCGGTCCATATCACGGACTTCAGACCACCCTTCTGACTGTAGAGTATGATGCCGAGCCCCGTGACTGTCACCACGAGCGGGATGCTCCAGCCCATGAGCACATTCATCGGCACCGCGAGGAGGAACAATATCGCACCCGAGCGACACACCTGGGTGAAAAGATAGAACACCGACGCATAGAGCCTCGCCCAACGTCCGAAGCGTTTTTCAAAATAGCTGTAGGCACTGATACTGCCCAGTGACCTGTAGAACGGGACGAAGTAATACATCGCCAGCAATCCGGCAGGAAGAATGGAGAGGGTGAACACAAAGGCGTTCCAGTTGCCCATGAAGGCCGACGAGCAGTAGCCCAGGAATGAAATCGAGCTACAGAAGGAAGCGAAAATCGACAGGCCGACAACCCAGCCGGGCACCTTGCCGCCACCGCGGGTAAACTCGTCGCTGCTCTGTTTCTTGCGACCGAAAAGGTAGCCGAACAGAATGGTGCCGACTGTGAAAACCAAAAAAACAATCAGGTCAATAAAATTCATGGTATAGCATTAAAAAGGGAGGGGGTGTAGACAAAAATTGCATGGGTATGTGAAAATAAACTCGTCTATAGGAACGCTGCGCATATCTATGGCTCGAAGAGCCTATGCAAGAGAAACCCCAGGGTAAGCGAAGGCCGCAGGCCGTAGCGATGCCTGGGGTTTCTCTTGCCTAAGGTCTTCGACCTATTTTATTATTTGAGTAGTTTTGACACAACCCCATGCCATATTTTTATAGAATCAGCTTGCCGTTCTCGATAGGCAGGCGGTCGAGGGCCTCCTGGATTTTGCGGCGCTCCGGCTCGTTGAACTTATGGAAAGGAGCAGCCACAAAGTCGTCCTTGATGACACCGAGGAGCGAGCACGCACACTTCAGGCCCTTCAGATAGCTCGAGCCATGCTTGCCGACGCTGTAGATAGTGGTGCTGATCTGCATGATAATCTGCTGCAGACGCCATACTTCCTTGAGGTTGCCATCCTTGGCGGCATTGTACATCGACACATACAGTTCGGGGAACATGTTGGCACCGCCGTTGATACCGCCGTTGGCTCCGAGCATAACGCACTCGCCTGTCACCTCCTCCGGTCCCATGAGCATGGAGAAATCGGGACGGTCCTTCATGGTGTACATCACCGACTGGAAATATGGTAGATTGGCGGAGCTGTCCTTGAAGCCGACCACCTTCTCATTCTCGGCAATGCGGCGAATGGTCGCGGGCGAGAAGTTGACCTTCACATGGCTCGGCATATTATATAGGAAGAGCGGGAGGGGAAGCTGGGGAATCATGTCCTCGTAGAACTCGGCAAGTTCAGGCTGGCCTGTGGCGAAATAATAGGGAGCCGCGCTCACCACTGCCGACGCGCCGCAGTCGGCGGCGATATTTGCGAGGTTGACACTCTCGACAATCGAGGTATCCGTCACGCACACGAGCACCGGCAGACGTCCGGCATTGATGCGGCAGGTCTCATGAATCATCTCTTTGCGCAGACGATAGCTCAGGCTCTGCTCCTCACCGGTAGTGCCAAGGATAAAAAGACCGTGGACGCCGCCTTCGATGAGGTGTTCGATAAGGTTTTCGAGACTTGCAACGTCAAGAGTATCGTTGCCAAGAAGAGGAGTTACGAGAGGTGGAATGATTCCGCTCAGCGGAGATCTGAAATTAGTTGTCATAAGTTTCCTGAATGGTATTATAGTATTGTGCAAAATTAACAATTTCCCGCGGGCAACACAAGTATTCACCCACAAGAATAATTTTCGTTAATGTCCGTTGAAGAAGACGTAGAGGCCGATCATCACAATGGCGAGGGCGAGCCAGGCCATCTGCACGCTGAGCGACATCTTGTTTTTGAGGACTGCCATCGGAGCGCGCTCGCTGACAGCCTTGTCGCTGATGCTGATTGCGACCATGCTGATGATGAGCACCACGAAGATGAGGAAGGAGAGCATCATGAAGTGGACATGCTCGGTGGCGTTGGGTATCACCCACAGATAGAGTATGCCGCATCCGATGCTGAAAATGGTGCCGAAGGTCAGGACAATGTTGGCCGCGAGGGTCGTGCACCTCTTCCAAAACACACCCATGACGAAGACTGCCGCCATCGGGGGAGCGATGAAGCTGAGCACCGACTGGAAGACGTTGAAGAGGTCCATTCCCTTGATATTGTCGACAGCCACAGTGATTAGAATCGAAACGAGCGCGCCGACAATGGTGACGATGTGGCCCGTGCGTACGATTTCCTGCGGGGTGGCGTTGGCGTTGATGTTTTTGACATAGATATCCATCGTGAAGACAGTGCTGAGCGCGTTGAGCGCCGAGCCGATGGTGCTGATGAGCGCCGCGGTGAGCACGGCGATTACCAATCCGACCATGCCGACCGGGAAGAGGCGGGTGACAAGGGTCATGTAGGCATTGTCAGGCTCGATGATTGTGTCGCCGAAGAAGCCGGTCTTCCAAAGGGCGAAGCAGACCACGCCGGGGATGATATAGATAGCCACGTCGAGGATTTTGAGCCAGCCGGTGAAGTTGGCCCCCTTCTGCCCCTCGTTGAGGTCGCGGGCGGCGAGCACGGGCTGCACCATAGACTGGTCCGTGCACCAGAACCAAAGGCCCGAAATCGGGTAGCCCAACAGAATCGGGAGCCAGGGGAACTCCTTGTGGTCGTTGGGCTGGAAGAGGTTCCAGTAGTGCGAGGGGACCACGTCGGGGTTGGCAAGGGTGCTGATGCCGCCGGTGACCGACTCGCCGCCGAGGTGCCATATACCGACGATGGTGAGCGTCGCCGAGACGAGAATGAGGAGCACCATCTGATAGACGTTGGTATAGGCAATCGCCTTCAGACCTCCGAGGATTGTAAAGAAGGCCGAGATGGCGAGCAGGATGAATGCAGAGAGCCACATCGGGATGCCGAACACCTGGCGGATAATGATACCGCCCGCGAAGAGTGTCAGCGCGAGCCAGGAGATGAGCACTGTGACAATCGTGTACCACGCGAGCATGTTGCGGGTCGACTCGCCGAAGCGCTTGCCCATGAATTCGGGGAGCGTGGTGATTTTCTCACCGAGGTAGCGGGGCGCGAACACGAAGGCGAGCAGCGCGATAAACACGAAGGCATACCACGCATAGTTTCCCGAGACGACACCGGCGGCGAAACCGGCACTCGCCGAGGCTATGAGCATCGAGGGCCCGACGTTGGTTCCCCACATCGAGAAGCCGATGTGGTGCCAGCGCAGGGAGTTGCCGGCAAGGAACTTGTGTGCCCCCTTCTTGCTCTTTGAGCTGGCCCAGAGTCCCACGGCCAGCAGGATTGCGAAATAAGCGACGAGGACCATCCAGTCGGCCGGTCGCAGCGAGAGATCATTCATGTACTATATTCAAAATTAGATTTACGGTAAGATTTTCAGATAGTTTTACATGGCTCCGACGAGGCGGCGGGCGAGGGCCACGGCTGTGTTGGCATTGTCACTATAGCCGTCGGCACCGATTTCGTCGGCAAAGCTCTGGGTCACCGGGGCACCCCCGACCATGACCTTGACCTTGTCACGCAGACCTGCCTCCCCGAGTGCCGTGATGACCTCCTTCATGTAGGTCATGGTAGTGGTCAGCAGCGCGCTCATGCAGAGGATGTCGGCCCCGGACTTGCGCACCTCCTCGACGAAAGCCTCCGAGGGGACGTCGATGCCGATATTGATTACCTCGAAGCCGCACCCTTCGAGCATGGAGGCCACGAGGTTTTTGCCGATGTCGTGAAGGTCACCCTTGACGGTGCCGATGACCACCTTGCCTATCGTCGTGGAGGCCGAGCCGGCCAGCATGGGCTTCAGCAGCTCGAGCGCGGCCTTCATGGCGCGTCCGGCCATAAGCAGCTGCGGCACGAAGGCCTTGCCGTCCTGGAATCGCTGCCCTACCTCACCCATAGCGCGTATCATCTGCCCGTTGATTATATCCTGCGGGGCGGCTCCGGCGTCTACAGCCTTGCGCGTGGCCTCGGCGGCATCGTCGGCCTTGCCCGCGAGTATGGCGTCAAAGACAGCGTCGGCGTTGACGGCGCTCTTCACAGGCTCTTTCTTTGTCTTCGGGGCACAGCACTCGCACTCGGCGCCGTGGATATGGGCCTCGGCACCCTTTTCAGCCGCTTCGGACGTCTCAGCCACTACTGACTTCGCCCCGGGACGGTGTGGCGAGAGCCACAGCCCCCTGACCGGCTCGCAGATCTGCGCGAGGGCGGCAATGTGGGCGTCGGTGGTGCCGCAGCAGCCTCCGACAGCGTTGGCGACATGCCCGTCGAGCAGCGGCCACATCCCGGCCTGCATCTCCGCGGGGGAGAGGGAGTAGTGTCCCTGCGGGTCGGGCTGTCCCGCATTTGGGTACAGTGTTATAAGGTAGGGCAGTTTCTCTCCCATGCGCACGAGTAGCGGGGTCACTGCCTTTATGTCGGATATGCAGTTGATGCCTACGGAGAGCACCGGGGCGTCACCGAGCGTGGCGATAAATTCCTCCACCGACTGGCCGAGCATGTTGCGCCCCTCGGGGGTCGAAACGTTGAAACTGAGCATCAGCGGCACTGTCTTACCGGCCTTGCGCATGGCCTCGCACGCGGCCATGACAGCCGCCTCTCCGTTTTTGAGGTCGAAGATTGTCTCAATCAGGAGCGCGTCCACACCACCCTCGATGAGCGCCGAGGCCTGCTCCTCGTAGGCGGCAAGAAGCATGTCGTAGCTGAACGTCTCCCAGCCGGGCTGCACGCTGCCGGAGCTTATGGAGCAGGTCTTGCTCGTCGGACCCATAGAGCCGAGCACGAAGCGGGGCTTGGAGGGATTCTTGGCCGTATACTCGTCGGCCACGCGGCGCGCTATCGCACAGGCGGCGAGATTTATCTCCCGGCAGCGGTCTTCAAGCCTGTAGTCGGCCATAGAGATGCGCTGGGCGTTGAAAGTGTCGGTGGTGATGAGGTCGGCACCTGCCTCGAGATAGCGGCGGTGGATTTCCTCGATGATGTCGGGGCGGGTCAGCGCGAGCAGGTCATTGTTGCCGCGCAGCGCACATGCGTGTGATGCAAAGCGCTCCCCGCGGAAATCCTCCTCGCCGAGGCCGTAAGTCTGAATCATGGTACCCATAGCCCCGTCGATGACAAGCACGCGCCCCTCGAAGTTCCTCACGAAGGGTGACTCGCGGTCAATGGCGAGAGCGGAAGTAGCCGGGGCTTCCTCTGCAGCCATCTCACCCTCAACTTTGTCGATGATGCGCGCCACCTCGGCATCGGCGTCAAAGGAAGCCTCGCCGGAGCTGATTTTCACAGTTTCGTCCTGCTCGCGCACCATTGCGGGGCGCCCGCGGTATTCCTCGACAATCTTCATGGCCTGTTCGACCTCGTCCTCGTTGTGGAAATCCATTTCGAGGTGCACGCCGTCGCCGCCGATATTGTCGAGCAGCGGGCGCAGCTCGTCGAGAGTCACCCAGCAGGCCATGATGCTCTTGCCGGCACCAAGGATACGGCGGTAGAGGTCATACCACTTGGGCGAGCCGCCCTGCGGCTCCCCGACACCAGGGGTCCACTGCACGGCGTTGAGCTCCTCAACCTCGAGAAGGGCCGGAAGGTGGTGGAGCGCGCCGACACCGTCGAGGTGGTAGAGCGTATAGTCGATTTTCTGACACTGCTGGCGGATGAAGGGCTGCACGAAGCGGCGGTAGTCCTCGACACTTATCATTGTCGATATGTCGCTCTGTATCTTGGTCATCTTCCCGGGCGCCCAGGAGGAGAAATAACAGAAGGCCATTTCGTCACCCTCGCGGATTATATCATACAGCTCGTCAAAGACCTTGAAATATATGTCGTTGATCTGCTGCATCTGTCTTTCGAGCACCTCGGGTTGCATGACGGTGTCGAGGAGCACCTTGTCGGTCCCCTTCATCGCAGCCAGGACGTCGAGTCCCTCCATGAGGTCGGGCATACCGACGTAGTAATGGCCCTGCGCCTTGGCCTTGCAGGCTTTCAGAAGCTCCTTGTGGAGAAGCCAGTTGGGGTGCTTCTCGTCAAACTTTATATCGTCCGTGTATTTCGGGTCGGGGTGTATCCATATTGTGTCCTCACCCCCCTCGAAGACACCTCCGAGGATTGCGGCGAGGGAGCCGGGGCCGAGCTGGGTGTTGGCCACGGGGAGCATGTCGGCTTTGAGCGAGCTGTGGGCCACATACCAGTCCAGATAGTCGGCGCGCCACTGCGGGTCGAACCATTTCTGGTCAAGGCTCTTCGGCGCGGACGGCATGGCCACGTCGGCATGGGGCTTCACGCCCTCCTGGAAGTGCTCCCACATGTTGAGCACTATCCCCTTGTGGTTCCACCAGTCTATATAGTGTTGCTTAGTCTCTTCGAGATTCTGTTTCCAAGTGTTCATGATTGCCGGAATCAGTCGTTAAACAATTTTTCATTCCACACGCCCTTGAATCTGTCGTCGACGGTCAGGGTGACGCTCTTCGAGAGGTCCATATCGTCGGTGCAGTCCACCGCCTCGGGATAGAATGGTATGACGCTGCCATATTTCACATATACGGGCATGTCGCCGAGCGGCACCTCCACATCTTTGAGCCAGCGGGCGCCGTCGAGCACCTCCCCGGTAAAGAAGTTGACCCAGCGGCCCTCGGGGAGATAGATGTCGCGGCGGTTCTCGGAGTTCATCACCGGCGCAACCATAAAGCTGTCGCCGAAATAATACTGGTCGTCGATGTGGCGGCAGGTGCGGTCGTCGGCATGGTGGAAAATGAGCGCCTGCACGAGGGTCGAGCCGCTGACTGTGGCCTTCTCGCTCTCCCGAAGTATGTATGGGATGAGTGCATAACGCAGCTTCCACCACTTTTTGACGAGCGGGGCTATCGCGGGATAATGCCACGGCTCGCGCTTGCTCGTCCCGTGGTAGCGGATGTGGGAGGAGAAGACTCCGAACTGCGTCCAGCGGATATACACGTCATCGGCCACGGGTGAATTCATGAAATTCGGGAGGCTGTGGAAGCCGGGGACGTCGTGGCTCCAGAAGGCGAAGCCCGAGAGGCCGAAGTGCAGGCCCCCTTTGAGCGAGCCGGCGAGTCCGTCCCACGAGCTGCATGAGTCACCACCCCAGTGGAGCGGGTAGCGCTGGCATCCGGCCCAGGCAGCGCGTGCCCAGACAATACCGTCGCCGGTGACATCCTTGGTCACCTCGTAGGCCGCCTTTTGATAGAGCAGCGCGTAGAGATTGTTGAGGAGTTCGGGTGACATACCTTTATATATGGCATCCATGTGGATGTTTTCGCCGAAGTCGGTCTTTATGCAGACCACACCCATGTCGAGGAGCTTCTTCAGCAGTCCCTTGTACCACTCCGTGGCTGCCGGATAGGTGAAGTCGATAGTGCCCGCATAGTCGAGGGCCGAGAAGTTGGACCCCTCGGAGGCCTGCTGCTTGGTAAGCGGGGCTATGTAGTCGTTGGCGCGCGCCTCGTCAATCTGCTCGGCGTCCTCGGCAACGTATGGTAGCTGCCAAAGCGACACCCTGAAGCCCTTCTCCTTCAGCCCGCGTATGAATCCCTCCGGGTCGGGGAAGCGCTCCTCGTTGAATTTCCATTCGCAGAGCCAGTCGGTCTTGAACCAGCCCGTGTCGAGGTGGATTACGTCGCATGGATAGTGCTCCTCGCGCATACGGTCGCAGATGCCGTCGACCTCCTCGGCGCTGAAATAGGTCATGCGGCTCATCCACACGCCGAAGCTCCACAGCGGGGGCATCGAGGGGTAGCCGGTGAGGTCGCGATAGCCGCGGATGATTTCCTCGAAGCTGTCGCCGCCGATGACGAAGGCGTCGACGAGCGCCTGCTCACTCATGAACTGCACGGAGCGGGTCGAGTGGCCGGCAAGCGAGAGCTTGCAATGGGAGGTGGTATGGTAGAAGGTGCCATACATGCGGCTCGACACATAGAAGGGGATGTTCTTATATGTGCGGCGGTTGTTGACACCCTGTCCGTCCTGGTTTTTTAGGAAGAAGGTCTGGCCGCTGAGATCCATTTTTGCAAAACGCTCACCCGTGCCGCCGAAACATTCGTCGGGCTTGCACTCAAATGAGAGAGTGGCGCGCTCGCGCCGTCCGTCGAGCTTGCAGTAGGCAAGGGGGAGGGCATCGTAGCGCGGGGGCGAGAAGTGGTCGTATGCAGCAAGGCGCACTTCTCGCTTCCCGTCGGGGAAGAGGCGCAGGTCGAGTGTCTCCTGCGGGTCGGGAAGCAGCTCGCTCCAGCGGTCGAGCACCGGCTCGCGCATGTTGATGACGGCTCGGCGCACCCCGTCGGCAGTCGAGATTACCCATAGACCGTCGTCGAAGACAGCGCTGAGGGGCATCCTGGCGGCGCGCTCACTGAGCATGAGCATTTCCGAATCGTCGGCCATGCCGAGCTCTCCGAAGCCCATGAAGACACGGGTAATTTTCGGGCCGTACTGGCGAAGTATCAGTGTATGGTTCTCACGCGGCGTTCCCTCGTCGGGCGCCATGTCGTTGGCAAGCACCTGCTTCTGGAAGGGGACGGTTATATACACGTCGCCGTCGCGCTCCTCTACGGCGACGGGCCGACAGGCTTTCCACAATGACTCGTCTTTCTTCAGATCGACATCAAAGTCGAGGAAATCGAATAAGTGGTAGTTGGTTGGTTTCATCCTTGATGATTATTTCTTTCTTTTCTGTATGTTTGCTTTGATATGGGGGCCGTTGTCACCGACCTTCAGATTGGGGCCGGGACGGTTATAGCCGAATTCGGGGTTCGGGCACTCGTTGCCCTCGACGGTGTAGCCGTCGGTCGCCTCGTCGAAGTAGATATAGAAGGCACGGTGGTTGGTGGCGTAGGGTGCGTCGATGAGATGCTCGATGCGGTTGCCGCTGATGACCGAGCCGGGCTGGTTGGAGAGGGTATAGATGCCGCCGGCGTCATAGAGCTGTCCGGCGAAGTGGTGTACATGGTTGCCGGTGATGCGGTTGTTGCGCATACCGCTCTCGAGAGCCGTCCACCCCCACCCCACGCAGATGCCGGAGTAGTTGAGATGTGAAAGCTCGTTGCCACTGATAGTGACATCGCGGACATAGCCGGCGCCGATACCGACGCAGCCCCAGTCCTCGTTGGTGGCGTCAGTGATAAGGTTGCCGCTGACGAGGATATTGCTGCATATATCACCCTCGACTGCCGGGCTATAGGGGACGTGGGTCTCAAAACCGCCGTCGGGGAAGGTGCCCATCTGCAATGCCGTGCCACCTATGTCCTCGAAGCGGCACCCCTCCACCTTAGAGTCGCGCACGGCGGTGACATAGTCAAGCCCCGTGGCTCCGAGGTGGCTGAAACGGCAGTTGTCAAAGTCTATGCCGGAGGCGTGGCGGACAGTCACTGCGGCCTCCGGGCGCGCTATCCATGCCTGGTTCTCCAGCTCAGCCTTCTCGGGGAGGCCGGGAATGGGGAGCTTGTAGGCGTCGAGCAGGCGGAAACCACCCTGGAGGGTGACATGCCCCTCGCGCGAGGGTCGGAGCCACGCGGCGTGTTCGAAACCGACATTCTCGAAGCGGATATTGCCTACAGGGCGCTCGCGGCTCCCTTCGATAGCGACCAGTGTTTCAAGCAGGGGCACGATGACCTCGCGGCTGTTCATGTCTGTATCGCTCTCGGGATAGTAATAGATGCGTCCCGAGGGGTAGTCCTGATACCATTCGCCCGGGCTGTCGAGCAGCTCGAGGGCGTTGGTGAAGAAGTATGAAGAGTTTCCGCGCTCGCCGTCAATCACCGGCTGCGGCCAGGGGTGGCTGAACTCCAGGCGGCTCTCCGGGTCGTGGAATTTCACGACCACGTTCTTTCCGTCGGCGGTCGGAGTCATGCTCTTGACGCGGAGTATGGCTATGGCCCAACGCTGGTGGACGAGCATCTCCAGCTGCGAGGCCTTGTCAAGACTGATGTCAGGTGTGGGGACGGTGATGCTCCTGCCCTCTATGTCGAAGTCGGCCATACGCTCCATCTTCCCGGGGGCAAACTGCCGGGCGCGCAGGGCCTTCCTGCCGTCGACGTAGAGCTGGCGCGTCTCGACGATGCGGTTGCCGTTCATAGGCGCCTCGGCCACCCATATCTTATCCCTCAGCGCGGGAGCTATGCGCGGGTCGTCGCAGCCGCGCGTCCACCCCTTCACCTCGACACCGCCGCTGATGACCGCGTCGGCCCCCTCGGCACCACATATTATAGTGGCCGAGCCTTCACGCCCGCTGTCCTCGGGGCGCACAAAGAGGGGTTCGTTCTGGCGGTAGACACCGTCGGCAAGGATTATGCGTATGTCCGAAGCGGCTTCCGGCGCTCCGAGGCGGCGCCACTCACGGGCACGTTTGAGCGCCTCCCCTACGCTTTGCAGGGGGCTGTCGACTGTTCCGGGCGCGCCGTCGTCACCCTTTGGCGACACATAAATATCGCCCGCCAGGGCAGGCATATTTGACACTATACATAGAGCAATCAATGTGAGTATAAGTCTCATGGTATATCCGACATTCTAAGTTTACAATATTGCAATACGCAAAAATACGAAAATAATCGAAAACACCCGAAAATATTCGCAAAAATCGAAAATACGCTGTCGCAAAGCGATTCGATTGATGCAAAGATAGGGAGATTCGACGAAAAGCGAAAATAAATATCTGTTTTTAGCATGAAAAGAGCTATATTTGTAGCCGATTTATAGACAGGATTACTTTTGTTATATACAAGCATACATTTTAACCATGAAAATTGACATGAGCCGGTGGATGCGCGACATCATCGAGAGAAAGGATGTGGTCGCCATACCTGTGATGACTCATCCCGGCATTGAAATCACCGGCGACTCCGTACTCAAGGCCGTCAGCGACGGCGAGGCCCACTGCAAGGCCATCACGGCCCTCGCCGAAAAGTATCCGACAGCCGCCGCGACGGTCATTATGGACCTCACAGTCGAAGCGGAGGCCTTCGGTGCCGAAATTTCGTTCACCGACAACGAGGTGCCAGCCGTCACCGGCCACCTGCTCGACTCCCCGGCCGACATCGAGCGACTACAAGTCCCCTCGCTCAGAGCCGGCCGCGTCCCCCAATACATCAAGGCCAACCTACTCGCCGCGCGGGCCATCAAGGACCGCCCCGTGCTCGCAGGCTGCATCGGACCCTTCTCGCTCGCCGGGCGCCTCTACGACATGTCGGAAATCATGATTCTGATATACCAGGACCCTGAAGCAGCCCACCTGCTCCTCTCGAAATGCACCGACTTCATCCTCCGCTACTGCCTGGCGCTCAAAGAGACCGGCGCCAACGGCGTGGTCATGGCCGAGCCTGCCGCCGGACTGATGTCGGACGAGGACTGCAAGCGCTTCTCCTCGGACTATGTGAAGCGGATTGTCGACCGCGTGCAGGACGACAGCTTCACCGTCATCCTCCACAACTGCGGCAACACCGGCCACTGCACCCGCGCAATGGTTGCCACGGGAGCCGGAGCCTACCACTTCGGCAACAAGTGCGACATGGCCGAAGTGATCCGCGACGTCCCCCCGACCGCCCTCGCTATGGGTAATCTCGACCCGGTGTCGGTCTTTAAGGACGCCACCCCTGCGGAAATGCGTGAGGCCGCGCTCGACCTCCTCGAAAAGATGCGCGACTACCCCAACTTCGTCCTCTCCAGCGGCTGCGACACCCCGCCCCACACACCGATGGAGAACATCGACGCCTTCTTCAAAGCCCTTGACGATTTCAACCGATGATAAGCCGCACCCTGACCTTCGACGAGCTTGAAATCAGCCCCTCCGACATCTACGTCCAGATGGGCTATGGCGACACGCCCCCCGACGACATGACAGTCGCCGAGACCTCAGCCATGCTTGCCACGGTCAGGGAGCTTCTCGAAGCGCGCTTCTGCTTCTTCGTCACCGACGGCACCCTTGACCCTGCGGAAAACCGCCTCTTGGTCATGGGGCGCGACTTCGCCATAGGGCGCATCATAGCCCGGCAGCTCCGCGGCTCCGAGCGCTACGCCTTCTTCGTGGCCACAGCCGGCGCGGAGTTTGAGCAGCTCCAGCATCGGCTCGCCGGGAGCGGTGATATGGTCAGAGTATTCATCGCCGACGCCATCGGCAGCGTCATCGCCGAAAAGGCAGCCGACAAAATGGAGACAGCCCTCGAAAATCTCATCAGCCCCGGAGGCTGGCACCACACCAACCGCTTCAGCCCCGGCTACTGCGGCTGGCACGTCAGCGGCCAGCAGGACCTCTTCACCATCTTTCCCGACGGGCGTCCCTGCGGCGTCAGCCTCACCCCCTCGAGCCTCATGACACCCATAAAGTCGGTCAGCGGTGTCATCGGCCTGGGCAAAAATATGAGGAAACTCGAATACACCTGCGGCCTGTGTGACTACAGACAGTGCTACAAGCGCAAAATTCCGCGACGCGAGTAGCCGCATTATCAAATTTTTTCATTAGATTTGCAGGTCAGGACGCCTGTCGCGCCCCTGCATTGGAAGTATAACCTCAGTAATTACAATTCTGAAAAAAATAAATTTTAGTATCATGATCAATTATCCCAAAATCGGCATCCGCCCCATCATCGACGCACGTCAGGGCGGCATCCGTGAAAGTCTCGAAGACAAAACAATGAATCTGGCCAAAGCTGTGGCCGACCTCATAGCCGCCAACCTCCGCTACCCCGACGGACGACCCGTGGAGTGCGTGATTGCCGACGGCACCATAGGCCGTGTGCCCGAATCCGCCGCCTGCGCCGAAAAATTCGAGCGCGAGGGTGTCGGAGCCACTATCTCGGTGACCTCCTGCTGGTGCTACGGCTCGGAAACTATGGACATGAACCCCCACTGGCCCAAGGCTGTCTGGGGCTTCAACGGCACAGAGCGCCCGGGAGCCGTATATCTCGCCGCCGTGCTCGCCGCCCACACCCAGAAGGGCCTCCCCGCCTTCGGCATCTACGGCCATGACGTCCAGGACCTCAACGACAACACCATTCCCGCCGACGTGGCCGAGAAAATCCTCCGCTTCGCCCGCGCGGCCCTCGCTGTCGCAATCATGCGCGGCAAGTCATATCTCTCGGTCGGCTCTGTCGCTATGGGTATCGCAGGCTCAATCGTCGACCCCGACTTCCTCCAGGAGTACCTCGGCATCCGCGCCGAGTCAGTCGACATGACCGAGGTGGCCCGCCGCATCACCCTCGGCATCTATGACCACGAGGAATATGCCAAGGCTATGGCCTGGACCGAGAAATACTGCAAGCCCAACGAGGGCGAGGACTTCAAGAACCGTCCCGAGAAGAAGAAGACCCGCGAGGAGAAGGACGCCGACTGGGAATTCGTGGTAAAGATGACCCTCATCATCCGCGACCTCATGCAGGGCAATCCCAAACTCCGCGAGATGGGCTACAAGGAAGAGGCCCTCGGCCACAACGCTATCGCAGGCGGCTTCCAGGGACAGCGCCAGTGGACCGACTTCTACCCCAACGGTGACTTCACCGAGGCTCTGCTCAACACATCATTCGACTGGAACGGCATCCGCGAGGCCTTCGTGTTCGCCACAGAAAATGACTGCTGCAACGGCATCGCGATGCTCTTCGGCCACCTGCTCACCAACCGCGCCCAGTTCTTCAGCGACGTCCGCACCTACTGGAGCCCGGAGGCCGTGAAGCGCGTGACCGGCAAGGAGCTAACAGGCCGTGCTGCCGGCGGTATGATCCACCTCATCAACTCGGGCGCCACGACTCTCGACGGCACAGGCCAGCTCATGGGCGAGGACGGCAACCCAGTGATGAAGCCCCACTGGGAAATGACTCAGGAGGACGCGGAGAAGTGTCTCGGCGCTACCACATGGTATCCTGCTGACCGCGACTACTTCCGTGGCGGCGGCTTCTCGTCCAACTTCCTCACCAAGGGCGGTATGCCTGTGACCATGATGCGCCTCAACCTCGTCAAGGGTCTCGGCCCGGTGCTCCAGCTCGCCGAGGGATGGACTGTCGACGTCGACCCCGAAATCAACAAGGTGCTCGACATGCGCACAGACCCCACCTGGCCCACCACCTGGTTTGTACCCCGCCTCTGCCCCGACCGCGACGCCTTCAAGGATGTCTACTCGGTGATGAACAACTGGGGTGCCAACCACGGCGCAATCACCTACGGCCACATCGGACAGGACCTCATCACGCTCGCCTCGATTCTGCGCATCCCCGTATGTATGCACAACGTCGAGGACGCCAAAATCTTCCGTCCCGCCTCATGGAACTCCTTCGGCATGGACAAGGAGGGCGCAGACTACCGCGCATGTGCCACCTACGGCCCGATTTATAAATAATCACAATTATAACTATTGACGTTGCGTGTCGGTGCCGCATATTCTGCGATACCGGCACACATCGCCAATATCACATCGCCAATCAATCACACAAAAACCATGTCAACCACCGAACAGGGCTACCCCATGAAGGCCTACAAGGTGCCTGTCAAGCGCTACTGCCGCACCCTCGACCTCCGCGACGACCCAGAACTCATAGCCGAATACCGGCGCCGCCACGCCGAGGAAAACTGCTGGCCCGAGATTCTCGCCGGAATCAAGGAAGTGGGCATACTCGAAATGGACATCTACATCCGCGGGACGCGGCTGATGATGATACTCGAAGTGCCCGTCGACCTCGACCTCGACGCAGCCATGACACGTCTCGCCACCCTGCCGCGACAGCAGGAATGGGAGGACTTCATGTCAGTGTTCCAACAGTCCGAACCGGGCGCCTCCTCGACCGAGAAATGGCAGCCGATGGAACGGGTGTTCCACCTCTATGACTGAGCCAGTCACCACATTCTTTAGCCTTCACATTTCTTCTTACCTTATCTGAAAAATGAAAGAAAAGCAATCACTCCTTCGTTTCAACGGGGTCAACTACCTCGTGCCCTTCATACTCATCACGAGCTGCTTCGCCCTCTGGGGCTTCGCCAACGACATCACCAACCCGATGGTCAAGGCCTTCTCCAAAATATTCCGCATGAGCGTGACCGACGGCACCCTCGTCCAGGTGGCCTTCTACGGCGGCTACTTCGCTATGGCTTTCCCGGCAGCAATCTTCATCCGTCGTTATTCCTACAAGGCCGGAGTGCTCCTCGGCCTCGGACTTTACGCCTGTGGCGCTTTCCTCTTCTATCCCGCCATGCTCACAGGAGCCTACTACCCCTTCCTGATAGCATACTTCATCCTCACATGCGGACTCTCGTTCCTCGAGACGAGCTGTAACCCCTACATTCTCTCTATGGGCTCCGAGGCCACAGCCACCCGACGCCTCAACATGGCACAGTCCTTCAACCCCGTAGGCTCGCTGCTTGGAATGTTCGTGGCGATGAACTTCATACAGGCACGCCTCAACCCGATGGATACCGCGGCCCGCGCCGAGCTGTCAGACGCTGAGTTTGCCGCTGTCCGCGACGCCGACCTCTCTGTCCTCATCACCCCCTATGTCATCATCGGCCTCGTCGTCCTCCTCATGTTTGCCGTCATACGCCTCGTCAGGATGCCCAAGAGCGGCGACGCCAACCACAACATCGACTTCTTCCCCACCATCAAACGCATCTTCTCCCTCAAGCGCTACCGCGAGGGCGTGATTGCGCAGTTTTTCTATGTCGGCGTGCAGATTATGTGCTGGACATTCATCATCCAGTACGGCACACGCGTCTTCATGCTCGAAGGGATGGACGAGAAGAGTGCCGAGGTCCTCTCGCAGAAATACAATATAATCGCGATGGCCATTTTCTGCTGTAGCCGCTTCGTCTGCACCTACCTCCTCCGCTATGTCAACGCAGGTCGTCTGCTTGCAATCCTCGCCTCGGCAGCAGCCGTGCTCACTATCGGAGTCATAATATTCCAGGACCGCACAGGCATGGCCTGCCTCGTCGGGGTGTCGGCCTGCATGTCGCTCATGTTCCCGACCATCTACGGCATCGCCCTTGAGGGACTCGGTGAAGACGCCAAATTCGGTGCCGCCGGACTCATCATGTCGATTCTCGGAGGCTCCGTGCTCCCCCCGCTCCAGGCCAAGATTATCGACTGCGGCCACATAGCCGGCTTCCCCGCCGTCAACGTCTCCTTCATTCTCCCATTCATCTGCTTCCTCTTCATCATCGCCTACGGCATCCGCCGTATCCATGACTGACAATAGCATCGGTTTATGCCTGTAAGGACGCCGCGAGCGGGTAAAGTTTACCCGCTCGCGGCGTCCTTACAGGTTGATTTTACAGATAAATTATTCGGCGAATTTCACCAGGATGCGGAAGACTTTGCCGGGGGCGGCATCCCACTCGGCGAGGGCCTCACCTGCCTTGTCGGGGGTGACGGTTGCCGAGATAAGTTTTTCGGCATTGTCGCGACCTCCGGCGAGGAAGTAGCGGATGACAGCGGCGAAATCATTGGGCATAGCGTTGCGCGAGCCGCGGATGTCGAGCTCCTTCTGCACGAAAAGCTTCGTGTGGAACGACACATCATCCTTGGCATAGCCGATGCAGACCACACGGCCGCAGAAAGCCACGTTCTCGACGGCTGCGACGTAGGTGAAGGGGGAGCCTACAGCCTCGATGACCACGTCGGGGCCGTTGCCGTCGGTCAGACGGGCAAGCTCCTCGGCGAGGTTCATCGTCTTGGAGTTGATAGAGTAAGTGGCACCGAGCTCGCGTGCAAGGGCGAGTTTCTCATCATCAAGGTCGATGGCGATGACTGTCGCGCCGCGGAGAGCCGCACGGACAATGGCGCCGAGACCGATCATGCCGCAGCCGATGACGGCCACGACGTCAATATCAGTAACCGCGCCGCGGTCCACTGCATGGAAACCGACGCTCATCGGCTCCACAAGCGCGCACTCGCGGGGAGTGAGTCCGGCCGCGGGAATAATCTTGCTCCAGGGCACGGCGATGTAGTCCGACATGGCGCCGTTGCGCTGCACGCCGAGAGTCTCGTTGTGGCGGCAGGCGTTGGGACGTCCGCGACGGCAGGATGAACACTTCCCGCAGGCCGTGTAGGGATTGACCGTGACGCTCATACCCTTCTCGAAAAGTCCGGCGGGGACATCCTTGCCGACCTCCTCGACAGTACCGCCGATTTCATGACCGGGAATCACCGACTCGATAGCCATCGGGTTCTTGCCACGGTAGGTGTTGAGGTCCGAACCGCAGAAACCTACATAGTGGATTTTGACCAACACTTCGTCGGCGCCTAACACCGGCATCGACTGCTCCTCGACAACGACCTTGCCGGGAGCTGCAATCTTAACTGCTTGCATCTTTACTTATCGTATATTATAAATATATGTGTATTAAAATTTACCTTACTCCGACATGTTCTTGACATATCGCAGCGCGGGCAGCTCGCCGAAGCCGTAGAAGCGGCGGGCATTGTCGCCGAGGAAGGCATGCTTCTCATCCTCTGTCAGCTCGGCCGACTTGCTCACGAAATCGTATGACATACGGTAGGTGATAGCCGTTATTGTGCGCGGATAGTCCGAACCCCACATCAGCTTATCCATACCGACAGCGTCGGCCGCCTCGCGGATTGCCCTCACTGCCGAGGGATAGGGATAGAACTCCGAATTGAAGAGCCATGTGATGCCACCTGACTCGACCATGACGTTTTCGGCCCGCGCGAGCTTGATCTGCTCCAGCCAGCCGTCGACCGTCACCATGCCGAAATGCCCTATGGCCACCTTCAGGCCCGGGCACTCCTCGATTACCTCCCTCATCTCGCCGACCTGCGTCGTGCCATCGGCAAGAGTGATGGACAGAATGGTGCCGCGGCGCTCCATTTCCTTGAAGAGGCTCATCATCTCGGGCGAGTTGAGCCATACGCGGCTTCCCCCTTCGAGCGGCAGACGGTGGGCGGGAATTGCAAGCCCCTTGAAGCCTGCGTCGAGCAGCGACATGGCCTCCGAGAGGAAGCCCGGCTCGCGAAACTCACACATGCCGTTGACGAAAAACCTGTCGGGATACTTCCGGGCCACCTCTGCGAGATACTCATTCTGCTGCCCGTCGATAAACTCCTGCACTATGACGGCGGCGGCCACCTGAGCATAGTCCATGTTGGACAGAAAGACCTCGGCAGTATTGCGCCCGTCAATCATAAACGGCGGGAGCATCTGGCGCTCCTCACCCATGAAGTCGCAGCGTCCGTTGGGGAGCGGGCTGATGCGCTTGCCGTTGACCACGGTGTCCTGCTTAAGCCACAGGTGGGCGTGGGCGTCGATTATATAATGTTCCATTGCTTCGATGCGTTAGGAATTGGCCCAGCTCACGCGGAACTGGTCACCGATGATTTCACGAACCTCACGGACAAGCTGCTCGTCCATCGGCTCCTCGATGAGCGCGAGGTTGCGGCGCACATTGTCGGGATTGGCCGAGCTGAAAAGCGTAGTGGCCACGCGTGGATTGCTTATGGCATACTGCACGGCGAGCTTCTCGATAGGATAGCCCTTGGACTCGCAGTGTTCAGCGGCCTTCTTGCAGACCTCGACGAGGGGCTTCGGAGCGGGGTGCCATGCGGGGACACCGCGCTTCGACAGCAGACCCATCGAGAATGGCGACGCGCTGATCACGCCGATGCCCTTGGACTCGAAGAGGTCGAGGAAGTCGGTGAGCTTGTCGTCGTTGAGGGTGTAGTGGCAGAAGTTCATCACAGTCTCCACCATTCCCTCAGGCGCGTGCTCTACCACCCACTTTATATTCTCCAACTGCAGGTCCGTAATACCGACATGGCTCACCAAACCCTGTTCCCTCAGCTCGACGAGGGCGGGAAGGGTCTCGCCGACCACCTGGTCGAGGTCGGCGAACTCTATGTCGTGCACATTTATAAGGTCGATATGGTCGATGCCGAGGCGCTCCATGCTTTCATAGACGCTCTCCTTGGCGCGCTTGGCCGAATAGTCCCAGGTGTTGACGCCGTCCTTGCCGTAGCGGCCCACCTTTGTCGAGAGGTAATACTTCTCACGCGGGATGTTGCGGAGCGCCTTGCCGAGCACGGTCTCAGCCTTGTAGTGGCCGTAGTAGGGCGACACATCTATGAAGTTCATGCCGCCGTCGACGGCGGCATAGACTGCCTCTAAGGCGCGCGGCTCGTCTATATCGTGGAACACTGCGCCGAGTGACGATGCACCGAAACTCAGCGCCGACACCTTCATGCCGGTTTTTCCTATTTCATGATATTCCATATCTGTAATCTTTTTAAGGTATAGTGATTGATTCTACCGCAAAGTTACAAATTTTAGGAATACGCCCCGCAAGTGTTAACATTTATTGTCGCACGAGCCGCGACATTGTCGCTTCCGCCCTTTCAACCCTCCTTCGAGAGCAGCGATGCGACTACGACGGCATTGTTGTGCTCATGGTCATGCGATGAGTAGAGCAGCGTTACCTTATTTTTGGCATCTACACTCTTTTTTAAAGCCTCGAAAGCGGGGTTGGCCGCAAGCTCGGCGGCGTAGCGCCTCTCAAATTCGGACCAGCGCCCCTCGGGGTCGGCGTGGAACCACTCGCGCAGCTCCGTCGAGGGCGCGATGTCCTTGTCCCACTCGTCGTAGTGGAACGTTTCGTGCGAAAGTCCGCGCGGCCAAAGCCGGTCGATATAGATTCTGTAGCCGTCGGCGGCATCTTCAGGGTCATAAGCCCGTTTAAGCTTGATATCGGTCATGGTTAAAACATTTTTTCACGTTCCATATATAAACAATGATGCAGCCTTGGTGGTTTAACTCATGAAAATCTACAATTTTCAGTCACACAGACTATACCCACAAACGAACAACTATCCAAATTATATCCTTAAACCACCGATTTTACATCTATGGAAATGTTTTGTTACCAATGTCAGGAGACAGCCCGCGGCAAAGGATGCAATATCCTCGGAGTATGCGGCAAGAAGCCTGAGACATCGGCCCGCATGGACCTCCTCCTCTATGCCGTCCGCGGCCTTTCGCTCATCAACCGCGCCCTCCGCGAGAAGGGGGAGCCGTCGCGCGAGGCAAGCCATCTCATCATCGACGCGCTGTTCACCACCATAACCAACGCCAATTTCGACAACGATTCGCTTGACGGCTACATCAACCGCGCCTTCGAGCTTAAAAACATCCTCGCCGGCACGGCCAAGAAGCAAGGCATAAGCCTCCCCGACCTTCCCGAAGTTGAATTCTACGCCCGTCCCGAAGAATATGGGAAAGCCGAAGCCTTCACCGGCGTCCTCGCCGAGCACAACGAGGACATACGCGGCCTGAAGCAGCTCGCAATCTACGGCTGCAAGGGCATGGCCGCCTACGCCCGACACGCCGCCAACCTCGGATATGAGGATGACGACGTCTACGCCATTATCGAAAACGCTATGGCTGAGACCGCGCGCCCCGATGCAAGCGTCGACGAGCTCTTCTCTCTCGTCCTCAATGTAGGTGAGGGAGGTGTCAAGGTTATGGCCCTCCTCGACAAGGCCAACACCGAGACCTACGGCAACCCAGAAATCACCAAGGTGGACCTCGGCGTGCGCGACCGTCCCGGCATCCTCATCAGCGGACACGACCTAAAGGACCTCGAAGAGCTTCTTGAGCAGACGAAGGAGAAGGGTGTCGATGTCTACACACACTCCGAGATGCTCCCCGGACAGTACTATCCCGCCTTCAAGAAATATCCACACTTCGCCGGCAACTATGGCAACGCATGGTGGAAGCAGACCGACGAGTTTGAAAAATTCAACGGAGTCTTCCTCTTCACCTCCAACTGCATCGTGCCACCTAAGAAAAACTGCACCTACCTTGACCGCGTCTACACGACAGGGGTCGTAGGGATGCCCGGCACCCACCACATCCCCGACGGGAAGGACGGAGCGCCAAAGGACTTCTCCGAACTGATTGCCCGCGCGCAGCAGTGCCCGCCTCCGACCGAAATCGAGAAGGGCGAAATCATCGGCGGCTTCGCCCACCACCAGGTCATAGCCCTCGCCCCGAAGATTCTCGACCTGATCCAGCGTGGCAAGCTACGCAAATTCGTAGTCATGGCCGGCTGTGACGGACGCTTCCCTTCGCGCGACTACTATACAAAGTTTGCTGAGGCTCTTCCTCAAGACTGTGTGATTCTCACCGCCGGCTGTGCGAAATATCGCTACAACAAGCTCCCGCTGGGCGACATCGAAGGAGTGCCCCGAGTGCTCGACGCCGGCCAGTGCAACGATTCCTATTCACTCGTCCGCATAGCCCTCGCACTGCGCGACGCTCTCGGCCTGAAAGATGTGAACGAACTCCCGATTGTCTACAACATCGCCTGGTACGAACAGAAGGCCGTAATTGTCCTCCTCGCCCTCCTCGCTCTCGGTGTGAAGGACATCCACACAGGCCCCACCCTGCCAGCCTTCTTTACTCCCGACATCCTCAAAGTCCTACAGGACAAATTCCACATAGGCACCATCACCACCGTCGACGAGGACATAAAAAAGATGATCGGATAAAAACAGCATACTGATAAAAAACACCTTATACACTCTGATAAAGCGAAGGTGCTATTGCAATCTATAAGGACGCCGCGTGCATAAATCTCACCGCACGCGGCATCCCAGTATTATACATGTCACAGCTTGTTTACCCGGCCATTATCGTCAATGGAGATTGTTGATGAGTAGTGTTGCAAAACATGCCGGATGTAGGGACGCCGCGCGCGGCGTATGCCAAACGGGCCAGAATATTAATTTATGTTAAAACTAAAAGATATAGTTTGCAGAACTAAAACATTTAGTTACCTTTGCCGCATAACTAAAACTTTTAGTTTATGAAAAAGCTCACCGACAAAGAAGAAGAGATAATGACCTACTTCTGGGACAATGGCCCCCTCTATGTCCGCCAGATAATCGACCTCATGCCCGAACCCAAGCCCCACTTCAACACTGTCTCCACCTTCGTGAGACTCCTGGAGCAGAAAGGCTTCCTCACACATGAAAAAAACGGGGCGTCCTTCATCTACAAGCCCCTCGTCAGCCGCGAGGACTACTCCGCCTCCGCCCTGACCGGCGTCGTGAAGAAATACTTCTCCTCATCAGTCTTCAACGTCGTCTCCACCCTCGTGAAAAAAGAATCGCTCACCGACGAGCAGGTGCGCGAGCTAATCCGCCTCGTCGAATCACAGAACAAAAACGACAACCAATCATGATCACAGGCATCTTCAGCTGGTCAATCCTCCTCACAGTCTTTCTCCTCCTCGGACTGGCCGCCTACAAGCTCTTCATGGAGAAATCGGGCATCACCACCTGGAACCATGCAGCAATCGCCGCAATCTATATCCTCGGCGCCCTCACAGCCCTCGTCATCCTCCTCCCCGGCAGCGACATGCACATCAAGGTCGGCGCCCCGACAGCCATAGCCGCCGACGCCACAGGCGCCGGAGCCGCGGCGACGGCCACCGAACAAAGATGGCTCCCCGATCTCAGCCTCATCCTCCGCGGAGCCACCGCCGTCTACTGCCTCGGCCTCCTGCTGACACTCGGACGCATAGCCCTCTCATGCCGCAGGATGAGCCTCCTCGCCGCCGATTCACTCGTGACGGAGGTCCGCGGCATCGAAGTGCGCGTCCACTCGCACAGCGAGATAGTCCCGTGCAGCTTCGCGGGTATGATTTTCGTCCCAGACACACTCGAGGGGCGCGACCTCGAAATGGCCGTCTGCCACGAGCACGCACACTGCCGCCGCCACCACTGGGCCGAGCAGCTGGCAGCCGAAATTGTAACGGCGCTAAACTGGTTTAACCCCGCGGCCTACATCCTCCGCGACTCGCTGCGCGAAATCCATGAGTTCGAGGCCGACACAGCCGTCATCCAAGAGGGCTACCCGGCCGCCGACTACCAGATGCTGCTCATCCGCACAGCCGTCGGACAACGCTTTGATTTATTGGCCAATAATCTAAATAACAGTTCACTTAAAAACCGTATCACAATGATGCACACCAACTCCACATCGCGACTCGGCGGCGCACTGCGCACCCTCGCACTCATCCCCTCGCTGGCCGCCGCATTTGCCATAGCAGCAATGCTCCCCGTAAGCGCCATGAACACCCCCGTGACCGACCCCTCACCTGCCTCCGCTGGCGCTCCCTCTGAAATATCCCGGCCTGCCGACATCGAAGCTCCCGCAACTGACGGAACCGAAAATGAAGCACATGCAACATCAGAAGTCAAGCCTCAGTTTGAAGGCGGAGAAGCCGAACTTATGAGATGGGTAGGCCGCCACATCGTATTTCCCAAAGACGTGAAGCTCGACAAGAAGGTCAGAGTCCTCGTCCAGTTCGTTATAAAGGCCGATGGTACTGTTTGCGATTTCAACCTTATGCGCAAATCGGACATCGAGGCACTGAACCAGGCAGCAATCGACGCCATTAAGTCGACATCCGGCAAATGGACTCCCGGCAAAATTGACGGCAAGCCTGTAAATGTGACCTATACGCTCCCCATCACCTTCTCCATGACCTCCGGCTCCGACAAAACCGCCACTGACAAGAAATAACCGACACACATCACGCCAAGAAACAGCCCGCATACCTGAGAGGATGCCGCGCCCCATAGCCAACAGGCAAGGGACTGCGGCATCCTCGCATATTTTGACAAAAGACCGAATTGTCAGTGATTTTTTTGCATGTTTGTGCAATAATGCCTATTTTTACCAATCCAAAGCTACGCAGACAGAATCTAACCACATACACAAAACATTACATTCTGAACAAATATGCTTAAAGAACTCAAAGAAAAGGTATTCAGGGCCAATATCGAGCTTGTGAAGCACGGATTGGTCATCTACACCTGGGGCAACGTGTCCGGCATAGACCCCGAGACACGCCTGGTGGTCATCAAGCCCAGCGGACTCGACTATGACGCCATGCAGTCCGACGACATGGTTGTCGTCGACCTCGACGGCAACGTCGTGGAAGGCGAGCTCCGCCCCTCCTCCGACACCCCGACCCACCTCGCGCTCTACCGCGCCTTCCCCGAAATCGGCGGCATCGTCCACACCCACTCTACCTACGCCACCGCATGGTCACAGGCCGGGCTCAACATCCCCAACATCGGCACAACCCACGCCGACTACTTCCACGGCGACATCCCCTGCACAGCCGACATGACGGAGGCTGAGGTGAAAGGTGAATACGAGCTTGAGACAGGCAACGTGATCATCAAGCGCTTCGAGGGCATGAACCCGATGGACACCCCCGGAGTCCTCGTCAAGAACCACGGTCCCTTCGCATGGGGCAAGAATCCCGCCGACGCCGTCCACAACGCCGTCGTCATGGAGCAGGTGGCCAAAATGGCATATATCGCCTACGGTCTCAACCCCCACCTGACCATGAATCCACTCCTTATCGAAAAACATTACAGCCGCAAACATGGCCCCGGAGCCTATTACGGACAAAAATCTAAATAACGTCCACCTGATACGCCGCGTCACATGGCTCGGCTTTTGGGTAAACGCTGTCCTGATGGTGCTGAAGATTGTCTTCGGCATCATCGGGCACAGTGACGCCCTTGTCGCCGACGGTATCCACTCCCTCAGCGACTTCGCTACAGACCTCATAGTACTCGTATTCGTCAGCATAGCCTACCGCAACGCAGACTCCCACCACCCCTACGGCCACGGCAAGTTCGAGACCTTCGCCTCGCTGCTCATAGCCCTCGCGCTGCTCATCGTGGCCGCCGGCATAGGTATCGCTGGCGTCGAAAGCATAACAGCCTCGCTCCGCGGCGAGGTGCTCCCCCGTCCCGGCGTCTACACCATCATCATAGCCCTCGCCTCGATAGGGAGCAAGGAGTTTCTCTACCGCTACACCGTCGCAGCCGGTCGCCGCATCAACTCCAGCTCGCTGATTGCCAACGCATGGCACCACCGCAGCGACTCTATCTCATCAATCGCTACTCTCATCGGCGTCTCCGCGGCCTACTTCCTCGGCGACCACTGGCGCATCGTCGACCCGATTGCCTCCGTCATCATAGCCGTATTCATCGCTGTCTCAGCCATACAGATAGCCCTCCCCTCGGTCAACGAGCTCCTCGAGCGCTCCCTCCCCCCGGATATGGTCAAGAAAGTAGGGGAGATTATCATGTCGGTCGACGGTGTCCGTGACTACCACCGCCTCCGCACCCGCCGCAACGGCCACTCAATGATTATCGACACCCACATCAAAGTCGACCCCGACATCAACGTGGCCGAAGGCCACAGGATAGCCTCCGCCGTCGAACAATCCCTCCGCACCCACTTCGGCAACGACATCATCACCAATGTCCATGTGGAACCGTTTGTTAAGGGTTAAGGTTTGGGTTTAAGGTTTAGATTTTAGATTTTAGTATAGAGTTTAAAGTATAGAGTATAGAAGTTAGTGTAGAGATTGGCTCAGAATTTAGAGTTAAACCTGAGCATGAGATTTTAAACATCCTACTTAGCCCCAAACCAAATATTTTAATCCACACCACTAAACCCTCCCCCTCATCCCACACTAACTTATATACTTTATACTTTAAACTCTAAGTACGATTTAAAAATTAATTAACATAATGAGGCATGTCATTTGTTTGT
>CAJUIX010000026.1 GCA_910586665.1 uncultured Duncaniella sp. | reverse complement strand
ATTACAATTAAAGCTGATTGATAATAATTTAACTTTTATATTGCTGGTGGCACCATAGAAGACTGCTAATTCTCAATGAGTTAGCGGTCTTTCTTTTACCTGTACCCCTCCAAGTCAACACAAAAGTCATCATGTTTAATCGTTTCTCATAAAATTTTCGTACATTTGTGGTCAGGTTGATGCAAGTCACGCCATTACATTTTGAAAAATAAGAAGCGGTATGCTCTATTGTAAGTCGAGAACGTAGGAAATATTAACCCGCTCCATTGGACTTTGGAGCAAAAACGCAATGATATGGAACAAAAATTTTGTCAGAGTTGCGGTATGCCGCTGACTGATGACGACAAGGGTACGAATACTGATGGGAGCCGCAGTGAGGACTACTGTGGCTATTGCTACAGGGATGGGAAGTTTACGCAGGATATGACTATGGAAGAGATGATTGATTACTGTGCCAGGTTTGCCGACAAAATCAACGAGCATACAGGGTGGAACCTCACTACCGAACAGGTTAAGGAACAGATGCGTCAATTCTTCCCTCGCCTTAAGCGTTGGAAGAATGATTCCGGGGAAGATATGGGAGAGAAAGCGGCTGAGGTATTGGCGCGTTGTGAGGAAGTAACTCTTGCATCTGTTAATTCTGACGGATTCCCACGTCCTGTCCCGATGTCTATAATGAAAACTATTGGGTTTAATGAGGTATGGATGTCAACAGGTGCCGATTCTGAGAAAACCGTTGAATTCAGGACAAACCCTAAAGCCGGGCTATGCTATTCAAGCAACGGTGATAGTGTGGTGATGCGTGGGACGGTAGAAATCGTGACAGATGATGATTTGCGTAAGGAGATGTGGGTGGATTGGATGGGTAAACATTTCCCTGGTGGGCCGACGGATCCGAACTATGTGCTCCTGCGTTTTGTCGGAACGGATGTTACATATTGGATAAATGGCGAGTTTGTTCGTCAACAAATTTAGTTATGGCAAATATTGAAGCGAACAGACAGCTCATTGCAGCTTGTGGTCTGTACTGTGGGGCTTGCCGAAAGTACCTTGTCAACAAGTGCCCCGGTTGTCATCGTAATGAGAAGGCTACATGGTGTAAAATCCGAAAGTGTGTGATTGACAAGGGTTACCATACTTGCGCGGAGTGTACGCACCATGTCACTGACTGCAAGGCGTATTCCAATTTTATCGGTAAGATATTTGCATTCTTATTCAGATCAGATCGTCCGGCTTGTATCCGATATATAAAGGAACATGGAGAGCAGGCTTTTGCCGAGGAAATGGTTTATCGCGGAAGCCAGACAATCAAAAGGTAGTGAAAGTTATTTGCTTTATGAGAGGAAGGACATGAGGAGATGTATATATTAAGATGTTTTATCATAACGGTATTATTGGCTGTAATTTCCAACGGTACGATAAAATCAGATGTTTCATGCGGAGTCTATCGTCATGAGGCTGATTCCTTTTTGTCTGTAATGCCGAAAGATTTACAAAAAAGACAAGCTGAAGCTGTCCGTTTGGCAATGGTTGGAAATAGTGAATCGCTTGAGGCTATAAGGATGTCGCGTAATGAGGCCTCAGAGTTGCCTTTGGGCGTGATTCGCAAGCAAGTGGGCGAAAATATGGCGCTGTTCCGAGATAGCCGATATGAAGAAGAGACCATCCCCTTGCTGCTATATTTTCATGGTGGCGGTTGGACAATAGGGAGCATAAACAGCTGTTCTCGTTTTTGCTCGGCAATGGCACTTAATGGAATTGCCGTGCTGGCAGTGGATTACAGACTTGCACCCGAATATCCCTATCCGGCAGGGTTGACCGATTGCATTGAGGCTGCTAAAATAGCAGCAGACAGTCTTGAGGTATGGAAATGCAGTGGGATAGTGTTGGGAGGGGATAGTTCGGGTGGAAATCTTGCGATAGCAACCGCGTTGAGTTTACCGGCGGATATGTTTGCCGCCTTGGTGGTTTTCTATCCGGTAACTAAGGCTTATTCTGATAATTCTCCAAGCTGGGACAAATATGGTCATGGATTTGCGCTTGACAGTGAATTGATGAAGACATTCAATTCGGCCTATACCTCTGATGTATATAATCCAATGGTATCACCTATAGAGGCTTCAGACCAGGATTTGAGAAAATTGCCGCCCATGCTTATGATAGCAGCCGAGCGTGATATACTGAAAGATCAAGGCCGTGAATTCGTTAATCGGTTAAAGTCTTTGGGCAATGATGTGCGTTACGATATAATTCCAGGTTCCGTACATTTATTCATAACTGTTCCCGGCCAGACATCATCGTTCAATTATGCTGTTTCTGCGGCATCTGGATTCATATCAAAGGTTTTAAGGCAATGAAGATTTTATTTCCTGAATAATTATGGCATGCACACCTGAATTTATTGAATTTGTTTGTGAGACGCTCCGGCCGCTCGGGGAGGTTCGCAGTCGTAAGATGATGGGCGACTATGTTATCTACGTTAATGAAAAATGTGTCATTACCGCTTGCGATAATAGTGCTTATATCAAGATGTTGCCATGTGTTGCGGATTTGATGGCAGATGCGGAGGTCGGCTGTCCTTACAAAGGGGCAAAAGAGGCTTACATCCTGGAGTTTACTGACATTCGTAAGGTCCTGAAAGTTATAGGGACTCTGTGGGATAATCTGCCGTTCCCAAAATCAAAAATGCAAAAGAGGCAACAGTAAAAGGTTGTTGCTAAGCAACCTCTAAAACTAAAAGGCCTCCACGTTGCCCCTGGTCAGTGGGCACGCGTGGGAGGCCATATAGGATATAATTTTATCAAAGGAGGGACTCTCTTTCTGTAATTTCAGCATCGGTGCCTGTGTAGTTCCCGAGATTGCCTTCTTTTGCCTGGATGCAGATGTAGGTCATAGGTTCTGTCGATGTGCATTTGAGATTGCGGTCACAGCCTGTAGAAACACGGATCACAGACCCTTCGGCGATATCAAATGCCTCGCCGTCAATCTGAAACTTACCTTTGCCGGAGAGGATGATGTAGTTCTCTTCGTTTGCCTTGTGGCTGTGGAAGAAGGGAACGGCAGCCCCTGAGGGGAGAGTGCCGAATGAGATTTCACACGATGTGGCTCCAGTTGCATCCTTGAGGAACTGTTTGCCTTCAAAGCCATTTAGATTACCTACTGAAACGTGAGCAAACTTCTCTCCGTTATTGATGTTCTTGATTTCGTTCATAACCATATTGTTTTTTGATTTCGATGCAAAATTAATAACTATCTGAATACTTGTCAAGTAGGCACGGAAGGGTGGCTTGGTTACCTCGTGGGAACCATTGCTGGAAATCAAATGATTGTATATGCAAAAAAATGTGTTGCGGATAAAAATTCTTTTACTTACCTTTGTGGAGTGATTTATAAATCAGGAATATATGGACAGAACAATGATTCAAAACGCCCTTTTCCCGGGCTGCCCGATAAGAAACGTACTCTCCCGCATCTGCGACAAGTGGTCACTTCTTGCCTTATATACCCTTGAGAGGACCGAAGGGCAGACCTTGCGCTTCAAGCAACTGCAACGTGAGATTCCAGATATATCCCAAAAGATGCTGACAGTGACTCTGCGCACTCTCGAGGAGGATGGGATGGTGAGGCGGCAGATATTTGCCGAGGTTCCTCCAAGAGTCGAATACACATTGACAGAACGGGCCAACACGCTCCTTCCCCATATCTATTCTTTAATAGACTGGGCCTTGGAAAACTTCGATGACGTGATAAATGAACGTAGGCAGAAGGTCGGGGTGTAGATATTGTGTCCGGCCTATGATTTTACATTACAATAAAGATAGTCATTATGAAAATAGAACATGTAACGTCTGTGTCAGAGGAAATTAAGGACGAATTATTGTCTGTCTGGGAGTATTCGGTGCGAAGCTCCCATGATTTCCTGAAGGAAGAAGATATTGAATTCTACAAACCATTGGTTAGAAACCGGTATATTCCCTCTGTCGACATATTTGTGGTGCGTGACGACTGCGGGCATATAGCGGCCTTTATGGGGCTGAGTGATGATATGCTTGAGATGCTGTTTGTGCTTCCCGAAAGGCAGCGTTGCGGCTACGGGAAAGTGTTGGTGGATTATGCAGTCAATACATGTGGTATTCTGAAGGTTGATGTGAACGAAGATAATGTAAATGCCTGTCGTTTCTATCTAAAAATGGGTTATAGGCTAATCGGTCGTGATGAATATGACGCTACCGGGAAGCATTTCCCGATCTTACATTTGCAATATAAATGTCGTTGACTGTTTTAATTTGCTATGGATATGGAACAAAAGTATTGTCCGGGCGGCTGCGGACCTCGGTCTGACGCCATGATTGAAACCGAGAGACTGCTGCTGCGCCCGTGGTGCATGGATGATGCGGAGGCTCTATACAGATATGCCTCTGACGCGAGGGTCAGCGAGCTTGCGCTGTGGCCCCGTCATAGCTCGGTGGAGATGAGCAGGGAGGTGATTGAGAAAGTGTTCATGCCCAATCCGCTGTCATTCGCTATGGTTCTGCGCGCTATGGGTGAGCCTGTAGGCTGTATAGGACTCGTCCCTAATGGCGCAGAGCATCATACAGCAGAATCATGCGAGCGTGAGGTCGGCTACTGGGTCGGCCATCCATATTGGGGACTCGGGCTTACCACTGAGGCGCTCAGGGCATTCGTCGGATACGCCCGCGACACCCTCCGACTCTCCTCGCTCCTCATCACCACCGACGCCCGCAACCGCGCCTCGCAGCGAGTGGCCGAAAAATGCGGCTTTCAGTTTGTTGAGGATTACACATTTGACGGGCTTGCGAGCAAGGCCTATCGTCTGCTGTTGGGATAGGGCTGCATTATACAAAGATGTTAAAATTTGCCATTGTTTTTGAAATTAAGCTAAAAAGTCATACTTTTGTAGTATCTAACTTAGTCTAAATCTTGTTAGACCAATGCCTTAATTCATTAATATGGTTATCAAATATCATGTAAGCGTCAGTAGTTTCCTGATATGTCTTATAGTCGTAATCCTTTCATTATCAGCTTGCGATAGCCGTAAAAAGATAATCACCTCTGAAGAAGAGGAGTACGTTTTCAATCTTGTCTACCAACCCGGTTCCGAGGGACGGTATCTGGACGCTGTGTCCGTGAGTGATTCCCTACTTGCTAATCATGACATGAGTGACACACTCCGAACCTACATTATGATTGAGCGCCTCGTGGCTCTTGTCAATTCCGGCAATGTAGATGCAGGGACTGCTTTTGCCGATACACTTGCCGGTTTCGGACGTAAGAGCGGCATCGGGGAAGCCGTAATGCAGGCAATGGAGGTCAAGGGTGTCGCCTGCAGGCGGAAGGGAAATTACGAGGACGCTATAAAGTATTATACCGAGGCTCTCAATGTGGCGCGCGAGGAAGGTAATATCGAGATGGAACAGACTCTGTCCGAAGTCATAGGTGTGGCTTACGTCGAGATAGGACGCACCGACGAGGCTCTCGATTTCGAGCGCCGGGCACTCCGGCTTGCCGAGGATATGGCCGATACGACGGCTATAATCTCGTCGGCCGCCTCAATAAGTGCCTGCTACACGAGGGAAGATAAATGGCATGAGGCTATAGAATTCCTGCGTCCTTATTCTGAGATAGCCGCCAGTATGGCTCCAACTATGCGGGTGAAGTTTCTTACCCCGATGACCAAGGCCTACCTCGCTCTTGATTCCATAGGCCAGGCCGAAGAATCTATCGCAGAGATGGAAAAGGCTGTCGAGGGCCTTCCCCTCAGTCATCAGTCTGTCGGGGTGGTCCTTTCAGCCAAGTCAGTCCTTTTGGCCAAGGAGAAGCGCTATAAGGAGCAGTGGGAACTTTATCAGCTGATAGACTCCCTCGGCTCCCACGGGAAGGGGCGTAACATTACGTTTATAGAGAGAGCGGAGTGTTCTGCCAATATGAATGACTATCGTCGGGCCTACGATATGATGTGGAAAGCATATACCGCTCTCGACTCGATAAGGGAATCAGACATAGATACGCAGTTGAGCGAGCTTTCGGTTCGCTATGATACGTTGAACAAGGAGCTTGAAATCGAGCGCCTCACCAATCATAGGCGTGCTCTTGCTGCAATAGCCATAGGATGTGTGTTTTTCGTTGTGATAATTGTCCTGGTGGCAGCTAATATGCGTAGGCGTGGGCATCTGCGGTTAGAACGTGAGAAGCATCGGCAGTATATCCGCGGACTCGAGGAGGAGCGTGCGCGTATGGCCCGTGAGCTTCATGACGATGTGGCGGGCGAACTGGTCGGTATGCAGCTGGAACTTGACAGGCTGCCACGGGCCGAGCAAGGTGCGCGTCTGTTGGAGATTGCGGGGAAGGTGCGCCGGCTCTCCCACGAGCTTATGCCGCCGCAGTTCGGTGATAACAGCCTTACGCCGCTGCTCGTCGACTATGTGCGACGCACCAATGAGCGTCACGGTTCCCCGCTTATAGCTCTAACCGACGAGGGTTCTTACGACTGGGCCTCTCTCGCGCCTCAGAGGAGCTATGAATTATACCGCATAGTCCAGGAAGCGGTTAATAATGCAATTAAGCATGCCGCCCCGACACGGATAGACATACGTCTTGACGGCGACGAGCGCTTCTCGCTCACTATTGAGAACGACGGCGTCGGAGATATGGCCGGGACAGCGGGCGACGGGATAGGGATGCAGACGCTTCGCGCCCGTGCTGACATCATAGATGCCGATATATCTATGTCAATCAATGGTTGTAAATTCACACTTAGCATAAAACAACGATGAAAACCCTCCTCGTGGTCGATGACCACCCCATAGTGCTTGAAGGAATTCAGAGCGTGCTGTCGAAAAACGGCTTCAAAGTCCTGAAGGCTTCCACCGCGTCGCAGGCGCTCGCTCTCGCCGGCCAGGTGGCCGGTATAGACATGTATGTGGTCGATTTATCCCTTGTCGAGGGGACCGACGGCCTTGACCTCGTCGAAAAACTCCGAGAACGCGGCCTGTATAAGCCGACAGTCATCTATACCATGCACGAGGAGCTTTGGAACATATCCATACTCATGAAGGCCGATGTGGAAGGCATAGTCCTGAAAGGTGACAATATCAATGAGCTTCTCTACGGAATAAAGAGTGTGGCTGACGGGGAGCGCTATATGAGCGCTGCCTTTGATGAAAAACGCCGAGAGGCTTTGAACACCAACGGCATACTGTCGTCGAAGGACATAGAGATTCTGCGCCGCCTCTCGTCGGGCGAAGGTAATAAGGAAATTGCTGCCGACATGCAGATTAGCGAGAAGACCGTAGAGTATCACCGCTCCAACATCCTGCGCAAACTCTGTGCCAAGACCATGCTTGAGGCTACCAAACGCGCCATTGCGCTGGGTATAATCTATGTATCGGTAATTCTTGCCGCGATAATAATTCCGCAGTCTGCTATAGCACAGACGCAACCTGAGGCGGTGGACCTCGGACTTAGTGTTTATTGGGCCGACAGGAATCTCGGTGCAGAATCCATGACTGATTGTGGTGGTTACTTCGCGTTTGGCGAGCTGGTGGAGAAGGAAGTCTATGGGTGGGAGAATTATTCTCACTGCAACGGTGAAATCGGTACCTGCCATGACCTCGGTACAGGCACGATCAGCGCTACCGCTTATGACGCGGCAGCTGTCATCCTCGGCAACGGTTGGCGCCTTCCGACGGCGGCTGAATGTGAGGAACTGATACAGGCGTGTGGCCGGACGATGGAGGTGTTCGGTGAGATGAAAGCCGCCGTGTTCACTGCGCCCAACGGCAATCGTATCATCCTCCCCTTCGGAGGCTCGAAATCAGGCTCAAAGACAGTGGGACTAAACAAAAACGGAGTCTACACCACTTCTAATTGTGAGTATGAATATTATTCTGAAGCCGGAGAGGAGTGGAGCGAGCTTGGCCCATATTCGCTGTTGATGAATGGCGATGTATCCTTTGTCGACTATGGCTCCCCTCATCTTGGCATCAGCATACGTCCCGTGAGGGATAAAGACTCGTCGGCAGTCGTTTCACCTGTCATCGGCTCAGACAAGACTATCCGTCAGATTTACTCGCTCGACGGTCGCGCGCTCGGGGCGGATACAGGGCGTCTCTCCGTCCCCGGAGTCTACATAATCCTCCGCGCCGACGGTTCGCGCGAGAAAATATTGAAGAAATAAGATTGCCGAAAGGTATGGTCGGGTCGTCATTCCGGGCGCCCGCACGAATCCGTGTCGTGACTGAATTTTTACGATGCGGAAGCACCTTAGGGAAATCCCTAAAAATAATTTAGGGATTTCCCTAAGGTGCTTATTTTTAACAAATTTACTCTTAAATTTATGCTAATTTTTCAAAATTAAAGTTTTAACTTTATGCCGCTAACCATTGAAAACAGACTAATCATCCCATCACATTTCACCAATGAAAATTCACCATTGCGGAAAAATCAGAGTCCTGGCAGCCGTACTGATGCCAATGATTCTTGCTTCCTGTTCCGACGAAATCGCCGGTCCCGACATCCCGGGCGACGACCGTCTCGGATTTGAATTCACTGCGAGCATAGAGCAGGACAATAGCTCGCGAGCCGACGAGAGCGGGTTTGCCGACGGTGACCGCTTCGGCGCCTTCGTGGTCAACTACTCCGCCGGCCAGCCCGGCGGCCTGACCATCTCGGACAACCAGGTCAACAACGTGGCTATAGTCTACAATGCGGATGCCAACCGCTGGACGCCGGCGACCGACATCTACTGGCGCGACGCCCAGACCCCCGCCGACGTCTACGGCTACTACCCCTTCAACAACGGTCTCGGCGACGTCGAGACATACAGCTTCGAAGTCCGCGGCGACCAGAGCATAGCCGGCGGTGACGGCGACATGGGCGCCTACGAGGCTTCCGACTTCCTTTGGGCCAAGGCCGCGCGTGTGACTCCCGGCACCAAGATCACCCTCCCCTTTACCCACCGTCTCGCCGGAGTCAGGGTAACGCTTGAGAAAGGTGAGGGCTTCACTGGCGACGAGTGGGAGAAGCTCCCGCGCATCGTCACTGTCGACAACACCCTGCGCACTGCCGCTATCGACCTCTCGACCGGCGTCGCCACCCCCACCGGCTCCTTTGACCGCAACGTGGTAATGAACCCGGAGGGCGCCGACACATACCGCGCCGTCGTCATCCCCCAGAGTGTCGACGCGGGCAAGACCACAATCGGCATCACGATTGACGGCTACAACTATGCCTACACCCGCGAGGGTGGCATGAGCTACACCGCCGGGCGCCTCCACTCGTTCACAATCCGTGTCGATAAGAAGCAACAGTCTGGTGGCTACAGCCTGACCCTCGTCAGCGAGGACATTACTCCCTGGGTGGCCGACAGCTCGTCGCACGACTTCGAGGCCAACTCATATCTCGTCATTGACGTCCCCGTCGCCGGCACCCTCAAAGACTGCCTCGCCAAAGCCCGAGCCGACTATTCCACCGTCAAAAACCTCAAAATCACCGGCCAGCTCACCGACGAAGACTTCCGCTTCATGCGCGAAGAAATGTCCATGCTTACCGCCGTCAACCTTAAGGAGGCGAAGATGGTGAATGTGGAATGTCGTATACCTATTGTTGGCAAGGATTATTGGGAGTGGCCTGAAAGCCATGTCGACAATATGCTTCCAAACGATGCTTTCTCGCACAAGGAAACACTCAGACGCATCATACTTCCTGCCGGGATAACCCGTGTAGGTGACCATGCTCTCACCAACACGCGCTTAACATCGACCGTAATAATACCTGAAAGCGTCACGATAATTGACGAATGGGCTTTCTCCGGAATCGGCGACGAAGCCGGTATCGTCATGCCATCCTCTCTTGAATTTATTGGAAATTATGCTTTTCTATCCACTAATGCCAATTTTGAGCTAAAACTTTCGAACACGTTGAAACATATAGGTATTGGTGCATTTCAGGATGCACGAGGAGCAACAGGAACATTCAACCTTCCTACTAAGCTTGAATATCTTGGAAACACTGCGTTTGGAAGCTGTGGACATGATTTGGTCGGGGATATTGTAATTCCAATAAATATAAAAGAGATTCCTGAACAAGCATTTAGGGATATCGGTTTCAAGAACGGTACTAATCTTACCTTACATGAAGGTGTAGGCAAAATTGGAGTTAACGCATTTTCCTCTATCAAATTTTTATCGCCCCTCGTTTTTCCGAATAATATGACGGTAATTGAAAGATGGGCCTTTAAAAACACGCGTATGCCTCAGGGCTCGTTAAAATTGCCTTCCAATCTGAAATATCTTGGTAGGCATGCCTTTGCGGGAACCAACATATCAGGGACGCTTGAATATCCGGCCTCTTTGGATGTAATTCTTGGAGGAGAGGGAGATAATTCAGGTGCATTTTGTGGGACAAGTATTGATCGGTTGGTTATAGGTGACAATATCATGCAAATAGAAAGCCGGGCATTTAAGCTTAACCTCGCACTCCGACATATCGAAATCGGCAAAAATGTCAACTTTATCGGAGATGAAGCCTTTGCTGTCGACGATCCATTAAATCAAGCATTGGATTTGGAAACGCTTGTCTGCTTGGCACCGGAACCTCCAAAAATGGGCAGTAATGTCTTCCGGGGTGTATATTTTGATAAATGTATTCTTGAAGTCCCCGAAAAATCCGTTGATCTGTATCGTAATGCGGAGGGATGGAGAGAATTCCAGAGTATAACGCCACATCGTGAACTAGCTTTCAATATAACCGATATCGCTTGCCTTGAGAAAGGTGTTACACGAACCGGGATTGTACGTTCAGAGGGTGCCTGGACTATTACAGAATGTCCCGACTGGGTCAAAGTGACGCCTGACCATGCTGATTATAAGGAAGAACTTACAATTAAAGTAGATCAGCTTCCTGCGGGAGCCGATAATCGAGAGGGACGTATAGTGTTCAGTCTTAACGGTAAAAATTACACGACTTACACATCTGTGCGTCAATATGCCTGCTCGGAAGGCAAAGAGGATGCGGAGATTGTGCTTCAGCAGGCTTCAGCAGGCGCGCGTGAAATCCCTGTATTCATTGTCGGCGAAGGTTTTGGAGCCGATAAGATTATCAATGGGGAATACATGCGCCGTATGAATGAGACTATGGAGCAACTGTTTGCAATCGAACCATATAAGACATACCGCAACTATTTCACGGTCACGACAGCCTTGGCTTGCTCTCCCGACGATGGTGTTGCCGATATCTTCAACAGCAAAGTAAACTGCTTTGACTCTGATGGTGCCACTCCCAACCCCAAAAAGCTGAAACAGTATGTAAGAAATGTCTCATCACACGCAGGTAAGGATTTAGGGAATTCACTTATAATAATGGTGGCCAATTATCCTAACTTCCAGGGTTGGCATGACATTGACTGGGAAAACTGTTCTATGTCAGGAGTAGGTATCGTGGATGATGTATACCCCTATGACCAGCGAGGTCTTGTGCAGCACTATGCCGGCGGAGCCGCTTTTGCAGGATTAGCCTATGAATATATAGGGCATTTCGAGCATATTAAAGGGTGTACTTGCCCGTGTTGCCAGGGTTATCAAAAGTATTTGGATATGAAAGACAGAGGCTACTTTGAGAATGTAACTTTATCTTCGAAGATGGCCGACGCTCCCTGGAGCCAATTCATTTTTCACTCAAAATATAGTCAGATGGTTGATATGTGGGAGGGCGGTTACAACCATTTCAGAGGTGTTTGGCGAAGTGAGGCTAACAGCGTTATGAGTACCTATATCGCATATTACAACACGATATCCCGCTACGCGATTTATAAGCAAATAATGCGTCGCGCAGGCCGCCAGGCTTCTTTGGAAGATTTTATTGCTAATGATAAAATTGAAATACCACAATAATGAAACGCAGAAATATATATTTATCAATTTGTTCCATTGCCACGCTGTTGACTGTGGCGTGTAGCGAGGATTCGGTTATACAGACCGGCCCGGTCGATGGCTTGAAAACTGAGATACGGCTTCAGGCTGAGATTGATCAGGCAAATGTGTCGCGTGCAGACGACAACGGTTTTGCCGGTGGTGACCGCGTGGGCGTCTATGCTGTAAACTTTGAATCCAATGGGAATCCAGGTGCATTAAATACAACTGGCAATCTTGCAGACAATATAGGATTCACTTTTAATGGTGTGGACGGCAAATGGGTGGGTGACCGCAGTCTCTATTTTACTGATGATAAAACACCTGTGGATTTCTACGGATACTATCCTTTTATGAATGATATTTCGGATATTAGCAATATCCAGTTCTCGGTTGAAAAGAATCAATCAACAGAAGCTGCAAACGGAAAATTATCTGGTTATGAAGCATCTGATTTCCTTTGGGGTAAAACACTGGGTGTTACTCCCTCAACACCGCTTGTGTCGATGGTCTTTAAACATATTCTTGCTTCGGTACAAGTAACATTACTTGAAGGAAACGGATTTGAGCCAGGAGAATGGGCCAAACTTGATAAGAACGTCATTATTTCTAACACAAATCGAAATGCCACAATCAATCTTGCCACAGGTGAAACTAAATTGGTTGGTCAGGTCGATGATAGCGGTATCATTACCAATCCCTATAAAAATGATTTTAGGGCTATTGTGATTCCTCAGTCTATAGAAGCAGGAAAGTCTCTCATAACAATTACAGTCGACGGCAAAAGTTATGAATTGAAGAAAGATGTTTCGATGAACTATCTGTCGTCAAAAATGCACAAGTTCACAATCGAGGTGTTGAAATCAATGTCGGGAGGAGATTATGAATTTTCTCTCATAGAGGAATCAATCACTGCCTGGGAGAGTGACCCTACTTCTCATGACGGGAAGGCTAAGGAATATGTTGTGGTAACTGTCCCTGAGGCCGGAACACTTGGAGAAGCTGTCAGTATGGCAAATCTTGATGCAGGTGTGATTAAAAATCTCAAAATAGAGGGATTTCTTAATTCTCAAGATTTTGAATATCTTAGAAAGAATGTGGAATATCTTGAGGCCATAAATCTGAAAAATGTTACTTTGTCCAAAGGCAATGTTAAAGACGGCGAGGGTGAGGAAAACCAAGTTGAATATACTTTGCCGTTTATGGCTTTTGCGGGCATGAAGTTGCTTCAATCAGTTGTATTCCCGGAAAAATTGAAACGTATTGGAGATATGGCTTTTCTTGGGACGCATATCTCGGGATCGCTTGATCTTCCTGAGGGTCTGGAATATATTGGTTCTGAGGCTTTTCATAATTCTTTATGGCCAGGATATGGTAGTTCTGTATTTCCCGGAGGGCCCCAGGTCTATAACAATCTGACAGGTACTCTCACACTGCCGTCTACTCTAAAATATATTGGCTATGAAGCTTTTGCTGATTGTGATTTTACGGGATCGTTAATTCTTCCAGAAGGGCTTGAATATATAGGGGAAAGGGCGTTCTATGGTTGTGAAAACATGACTGGAGAGCTTCATCTGCCCCATACACTTAAAGATATTGGTACACAAGCCTTTGCAAAAATGAAAGGTTTGCAAGGGAATCTAGTATTTCCTCGTCATTTGACCAAAATAAATGCGATTGGTGGAGGAACAGGTTTTGTATCAATTACTTTCCCTGATGCACCTACGACTATTGCAGATGAAGCTTTTTGGGAGTCAAAATTCAGAGGTGACATCAAAATCCCTGAGACAGTTACGCGTATTGGACGTGCTGCGTTTGCCGCCTCAGAAATAAGCCATATAATTTTCCCTCAAAAGCTTGAATTTATTGATGATAATTTGTGCTCATGGAATAAAAATTTACAGGATACAATCATTATTCCTCCTCTGATTGAAACAATCGGAGAGCGGGCATTTGCCGAATGTGAGAAACTTGATGCAGTAATACTACCTAAAGGCCTTTTAAGAATAAAAAAAGAGGCTTTCCAAAACTGCTACTCCCTAAGTTATATCCACAGTCAGGCGGTCGAGCCACCCGCCTTGGAGGAAAGTGCCTTTTATGGTGTAAATAAAGATAACTTTACGGTAGAAGTGCCTGAAGAAAGTGTTGATGCCTATCGCAATGCATCAGGTTGGCGTGAATTCAAGCGAATCGCGGCATATAGAAACTTCGTTGCCCGTCCGTCTAAGTACAATGTACTCAACAAAGGTGGCAAAAAGGAAATTATTCTTAATGCCGATGCTGAATGGGAGATGATTGAATGTCCCTCATGGTGCCATATTGACAAAACATCCGGATTCAAGAAGACAGCAATCAATCTGACAGTCGATCAAATGGCTCATGGTCAGGCCAATCGCTTCGGAGAGATTACATTCCGATTGAAGGGGGCACAGGATTATCTGACTCATATCAATGTTGGTCAATACGATTATGAGTATGATGAAGACCAGTATCTGGCGCTTCAATCTGCGACTAAGGGACAAGGGGTCAACCTTGCCTTTATTGGCGACGGATACGACGCAGCAGATATCGCAGCGGGGACATACTTGGAAGATATGAAGCAGGAAATTGAATATTTCTTTGCGGTTGAGCCGTATTCAACTTATAAGGAATATTTCAATGTATATACCGCATTTCCGCTTTCGGAGGACAGCGGGGTGGAAACACTTAATCGTTGGAGAAATACAAAATTCCATACTTGTACTGGAGACGGGAATACACGTCTTACTGCTGATTATCAAGGGGCATTAGATTATTGTGCAAAGGTTATAACTCCGACAGTAGGTGGTGCTAATCCAAATTTGGGATGTATCCTCTTGGGTAATACCAATATATATGAGGGTATTACATATTCTATGACTAATAGCGATATATTCTGTGCTGTCGTAACAAAAAGTGATCAGGATTATCCTTACGATGCCCGAGGTCTTATACAGCATGAGGCAGGAGGACATGGTATCGGTTGGCTTGCTGATGAATATAGATATCACATTGCTTTCATAAATAAATGTACTTGTATTTGCTGCGGGCATGTGGATGAACTTAAAGCTAATCATGCGACTGGATTTGGCCTGAATTTATCCTTGACTGGAAGATACAAAGAAGTCCCCTGGACTCATCTGATATTCAACCCGGACTATGGTGATATAGTCGATATCTACGAGGGAGGCTATTTTCATTCAAGAGGCGTCTATCGATCGGAACATAATTCTTGTATGAACAATAATGTGCCCTATTTCTCGACATGGAGTCGGCAGTTGATTGTGCAGCGCATTATGAAAATGGCAGGTGAGCCTTTTGACCTTAACAGTTTCTATGCCAAGGACAGCCGCGCCGTAGGCCGTGACTTCACAAGCACGAGCCGCACAGGTGCGACAAATGTCACCACTCCGGCGCGCCACGGCAATGCGCCAATCCGAATCACCAATTATAAATATGGTAAGAAAGGAGCTAAACGATGAAAACTACTTATAAATATACCCTTCTCTGCTCCCTTCCGCTAATGCTTGCGGCTTGTGCGGAGGATAGCATGAATACTCCCGGCGGCAACGGTGATGAGCGTTTGCCTATAAGCCTCTCCGCTGCCTATCCGACAACCTCGCGTGCTTCGGACGCCGGTTTTGAGGATAACGACAATATGGGTGTATATGTTCTCGACTATCTCGGAGGGACGCCGCAGGGGATAGCTGATGCCGATGTCCATGCCGGAAACGTAAGGTTTCAGTTTGACGGCACCAACAATACATGGAACGGTGCGACGACCATATACTGGACATCAAAATCCACTCCGGCGGACATTATAGGCTATTATCCCTTCAACTCCTCCGTAGAAGATCCTACGGCGGTGACCTTCTCAATCTCCCGCCGTCAGGATTTGAGCGGAAGCGTGACCGCATTGGGCGGTTACGAGGCCAGTGACTTCCTTTGGGCAAAGGCTCAGAAAGCCATGCCTACGACCTCGCGCGTAGATCTGACTTTCCGTCACCTAATGGCAGGAATCCGAGTGACTTTGGCCGAAGGAAGCGGCTTTGCCGAAGGTGAATGGGCAAAATTGGAAAAAAATGTGCTTGTTTCCAATGTTATTCCTTATGCGACAGTCAATTTGGCTGACGGATCAGTCAAAGTTGGGGATGAGAGTCCGATAAGTGTCACGCCCTATGAGTATAACGGCGAATGGCGAGCCATTGTAGTGCCCCAGACAGTCAATGCAGGCAATATAATTGCTGTCAGCGTCGACGGTACGAGCTATAATCTTTCCAAAACTGAGGCTGTGACATATCAGTCAGGCAAACTCCATACCTATACCATTACAGTTAACAAGCGCGCGGTATCGGGTGACGATAACTATGAATTCAAGCTCACCGACGAGGCTATTACTGCGTGGATTGACGATGTGGACTTCCGCGATGGAATCATGCGTGAATATATAATTGTAAAGGTTGATAAAAGGGGCACTCTTGAAGATTGTATCAAAAACCAGTCATTGAAAGAGGAAGATATAGAGAATATAAAGATTGAAGGTGAAATTGATGAAAATGATTTCACTTATATGAGAGAAAAATTCATATATCTCAAGTCTCTTAATCTCTATAATGCAGAGGTCTATGCTGAAGGGAAAAAAGCAATGATTCCTAATGGTGCTCTATCAGGTAAAAGTACGCTTAACCATATCACCTTCCCTAAAAATCTTACGGTTATAGGAAGTTGTGCATTTTCTGATTGTGGTCTTATAGGCGATATGATTATCCCGGAAGGCGTGACTCATATCGGTCTCGGTTCTGACTTGGACGAAGCTTCTCCGGGTCATTGGGGCGGAGGTGCCGGTGTCTTTACAAACTGTGCTTCACTTGTAGGTAACCTCGTGCTTCCGTCAACTCTTGAATTTATCGAGAGCGGAGCCTTTTGTAGAACAAATCTTACTGGAGAATTGATTCTTCCTGAAAAAGTTCGTTTTATTGGGTCTATCGCATTTGATGGAGCTAAATTTAACGGTACACTGAATTTACCTGAAAATATCCGTGAAATTGGTAAAGGTGCTTTTTTCAGAGTCCCGTTTACAGGCGACCTGAAAATACCGGCAGGGATCAAAATCATCCGAGAGTATACATTCTCAGGGGGTAATTATAATCTTCTTTATCTCCCCGACGGAATAACGGAGATTAAAAACGAATCCTTCCTGGAGTGTGGTTTCAGAGGCGAGTTAAAGCTGCCTTCCGCACTAAGATACATTGGAGAGAGAGCCTTTGAATCGAATAAATTTTCGTCGATTATATTTCCTGCGGAACTCACCTATATGGGAGCTGAGTGTTTCAAAAACAACAATCGCCTGTCCGGGACACTTTCTATTCCCGAAAAATTGTCAGCCATTCATCATGGCACGTTTAGCGGTTGTACGCTTCTTGATGAAATTGTTATAAGTGAGAATATTACAAAAATAGAGGGTGAGGCCTTTGGTGGATGCTATAATTTATCATCGGTTATAGTAAATAACCCGGAGCCACCGCTACTAACTTATTACCAATGGAATGGAGGTAATTATGATGCTTTCGTAGGCATCCCTAAAGACAACTTCACTCTTCAGGTACCCGGTAAGTCAGTTGAAATCTATCGCCAGGCTGACGGTTGGAAAGAATTCAAGCGTATTGCTGAATACTCCAACTTCGTCTGCCGTCCGGCTTCGGCCTGTGCGCTCACTACACGCCACCAGGAAACCCTCGTCCTCAACAGTGACGGCGACTGGGAAGTCACCCACAAGCCCGACTGGTGTGACATCAGCAAGGCATCCGGCAGCGGCAAGACCGAGCTGACCCTCACCGTCAACGAGTTGGCCAAAGGCTCCGGCAACCGCAGCGACTATGTGGAATTCTCACTGAAGGGCACCGACTTCACTACAAAGTGTGCCGTCAGTCAGTATGACTACCAGTATAGCGAGGACGAGTGCATCACCCTTCAGAAAGCCACCCGCGGCAACGGCATCGACATCCTCTTCCTCGGCGACGGCTTCGACGGCGAGGCTATTTCTACCGGCAAGTATCTCGAGCTTGTCAACGAGCAGATGGAGGCCTTCTTCGGCGTTGAGCCTTACACCACCTATCGCGACTACTTCAACGTCTATGCCTGCGTCAGTCTCTCGCAGGAGTCGGGCGTCAACACTGCCAACACCTGGCGCAATACCCGCTTCACCACCCTCTACACCATCGACTGCTTCGGCAATGGACACCTCCAGCCCGAAGATGCCGACTATGTGTTTGACTACGCAGTCGCCCATTCGCCCCTGACTGCCGACAAGATGTCGCGCTCGCTCATCATCATGTCGCTCAACTCCGACGAGTACGGCAGTGAGACCACCATGACATGGGACGGCAGCCCGATTGCTATCTGCTGTCGTGGCGACGTCTATCCTATGGATACCCGAGGCATCATTCAGCACGAAGCCTGCGGTCACGCCTTCGGCAAGCTCGCCGAGGAGCGAATTGTGAAAAATATGTATATTTCAAATAAAGAAAAGCAGGATATTACCGAAGCTCACTGGCGCGGCTGGTACCAGAACATCTCCCTCACCGGCAAGATGGCTGAGATTGCCTGGAGCCACTTCATATTCGACCCGCGCTACAGCGACAAGGTCGACGTCTTCGAAGGAGCCTACGGCAAGACCCGCGGAGCCTACCGTGCGGAAATCAATTCGTGTATGAACTACGGTATCCCCTATTTTAACGCAATCAGCCGTCAGGACATTGTGCGCCGCATTCTCGAATACTCCGGCGAGGAATTCACTATGGAAAAATTCTATGCCAAGGATTCCGACAAGTGGGGCACGACTGGCACAAGCCGCGCCGCAATGGTCGACGAGAGCCAGAGCTACGCCGCCTCCGGCATACATCACCCAGTAAGAATTATCAAATCGAATAAATATTAAACCATCATGAAACTATATTACAACCTGCTCCTCCTCGGAGCCGCTGCAATGGTGGGAGCATGCAGCTCAGACGACGCTCCCCGCGCTAATAATGGTCAGAACGAAGTCTCATTCATCTGCGACTATGAAAATTCATCGCGTGCCACAGACACGAACTTTGAAAACAATGACCGGATAGGTATCTATATGGTGGCGGAAGGCTCCGCGCTCCAGCTTGGCGGCAATGAGCTTAACAACGAGCAGTTCTCGTTCAACGGCTCGGCATGGACCTCCGCCCGTAAAGTCTATTGGAACAATGGGAAGCATACCGTCTATGCCTACTATCCCTATGCTGTAAAGGTCAACGATACGGAGGACTATACCTTCTCCATAGCTGTCGACCAGTCGACCCGCGAGGGCTACACCGCCTCAGACTTTCTTTGGAGCACCAAGGAGGGAGTCGAGGCTTCGTCCGACCCCGTGCGCCTCACTTTTTCACATCGCATGAGTAAGGCTGTCGTGAAACTCGAGAAGAGTGAGGATTTCGAGGGTGAAATCCCTGCTGACTGCGAGGTATATATCCACAGCACCGTAGGCACTGCCTCGATTAATCTCGCCACAGGCGGTGTATCGAAAGATTCCTACTCCGGCACTATGTCAATCCGTGCTCACAAAGTCTCTAATACAGAATTCCACGCTATAGTGGTCCCGCAGAATATTGAGTCGCGCCGTCCGCTCGTTGAGGTAGTGACCCAGGGAGTCAGCTATCTTATGGAGGGCAAGATTTCGTTCAAACAAGGCTATAGCCACACCCTTGTTGTTACTCTGAGCAAGAATCCTACCCAGACCAAGATTGAAATTGGCGGCTCTATCGGCGGCTGGAATTGAAAACCACTATTCCTATGAACAGAATTTTGACATTAATATGCCTTCTTGCTGCGGGTGTCGGTTCGGTTTCGGCCGCTGCCCGCTACAAGGGCGACCTTAATAACGACGGTAAGGTCGACCTTGCCGACATGGTTGTGCTCGCCACTGCAATTAACGAAGGCAAGACCGACAAGACTCTTCAAGACCTCAATGCCTCCGGCAGTGTTGACGATGCCGACCTCCACGCCCTTGCCAACATAATTCTTTCCGAAAAGCTCATCGAGGATACCGGCTTGAATATCGGAATCGGCGGCTGGGAGGACAGCGGAGAGGACTTTGGCGGTTCTGTCGGTGCGCCTGCTCGCCGCAACGGAACCTCTGAAGCCATGTTCTATGCCGAAGGCCCGAAATATGACATGGATAAGTCCCTGCCCTATATTGATTTCGGGATACAGTCCGCTTCCGAAGACCTTTGCGCTATCCTGTTTAATCTCCAGGTCCCTAATGACGTAGAATTTGAAGCCGGTAAATATGTGGAGTTATACAGCGAGCTTCTCCCCGGACATGCTATCTACGGTATCCCCGTCGTAAAGCAAGATTCCGAATGGGAAAAGCGTTTGCGATTCATCGTGTTCTCTCCTACGCTCGAAGTCCTCGGTAAAGAATCCGCCCCTATCGGACGTTTGGTTTATAAAACCACTAATGACGCTTGGGGTGACATCATCTTTAATAATAGCCAGGTTATTGCAAAAGGCTCTACAGTAGCGCAGAATGTCCTTGAGCATGGCAGCTATATCGGAGGTTGGAACTATAAGTTTATAAATTCAATCTCGATTAGTCCTTCATTAGAGATGCATCCTGGAGAAAACAGTTGGATTGAGGTAAGTATAGACCCTTATGATGCCTCAAACAAACAATTGAAATGGACCTCAAGTAATCCTGACGTTGTGTCAGTCAAAGGTAATGAGGGGGGTGCATCTGTCACAGCCCGTGCTGTTGGCGAGGCTGTTATCACTGTTTCTGCAACTGATGGATCAGGAGTGTCTGCAACATGTCAGGTAAAAGTGCAGCCAATCTTTGTGTCTAACATATATATCAACTATGGCTCTTTAGAATTAAAGCCCGGAGAGTCATGGCAACTAGATGTCGCAGTTGAGCCTTGGGATGCTACGGAAAAATCTCTGCGTTGGGAATCAAGCGATACCAATATAGTTACAGTTGATGAAAAAGGCAATGTCAGTGCCCACGCTCCCGGTCAGGCAACAATAACTGTTTCCTCAACTGACGGTTCTGGCGTGTCAGCGACATGTTTGATAAAGGTGCTTCCGATTCTTGTCAGCAATATTATGGTAGAGCCGTCAACTTTGGAACTTGCTGTAGGCAATTCGCAGCGTCTGACAGTGCATATCAACCCTGACAATGCTACTGACAAGTCTGTCCAATGGAGTTCTGACAATGAGGCTGTCGCCACTGTCGACCAGGAGGGAACAGTGACAGTCCTCTCTGAAGGCTCGACCTCTATCCGTGTGTGCACACTTGACGGAAGCGGCCTGGAGGCTATATGCCTCATATCGGGACTGTCTGGAATCACAGATATTATTTCGGATGAATCTCCGATTGACATCTATTCGGTCAAAGGCGTTCTGATAATGAAGTCGGTTAATGCCAAATCCATTGCAGCTCTTCCTGCCGGAGTCTATATCATCCGCCAGGGTGACAAGGCTTGTAAAATATTAAAATAATGTGACATCAAGCAATCTAATGCTCGACGGCAACTCATAATTTTGTTTCTTGCGTTGCTTACACACGCCGCAGCTGTCTGTTCGTAGGCAGCTGCGGTCATTTTATTGGGTATGAATTTTGCCTACTTGCCGATTATCATTAATTTTGCACTCGTCAAAAGGCTGCCATGTCATAACGGGTGGCTGATTACATCATGGTGCTTAGTCTAACTAATTCAAAATCACGGAAATGAAAGAACAACGAAAGAGATATTTCCTCGATGAGGAAGAAATCCCCCGTAACTGGTATAATATACAGGCAGATATGCCGGTCAAGCCGCTGCCGCCGCTCAATCCGCAGACCCACGAGCCGATGATGGCCGAGGATCTTTATCCTATTTTTGCCCGTGAGTGTTGCGATCAGGAGCTTAACATGACCGACCGCTGGATTCCGATTCCCGATGAGGTCAGGGAGATGTATAAATACTACCGCTCGACCCCCCTCGTGCGTGCCTATGGTCTCGAGAAGGCTCTCGGCACTTCCGCTCATATCTATTTCAAGAACGAGAGCGTGTCGCCTATGGGTTCCCACAAGCTTAATTCGGCTATCCCCCAGGCTTACTATTGCAAGAAGGAGGGTGTGAAGAATGTCACTACCGAGACAGGCGCGGGCCAGTGGGGTGCATCACTCTCTTACGCCGCATCGCTCTTCGGTCTTGAGGCGGCTGTCTACCAGGTGAAGATTTCCTACGAGCAGAAGCCCTACCGTCGCAGCATCATGCAGACCTACGGCGCTCAGGTGACCCCTTCACCCTCAATGTCGACTCGTGCCGGCAAGGATATACTTACCGTCAATCCTAACTACCAAGGCTCTCTCGGCACGGCTATCTCCGAGGCGGTTGAGCTTGCCCGTACCACTCCCGACTGCAAGTATGCCCTCGGCTCGGTGCTGAGCCATGTGACGCTCCACCAGACCGTCATCGGCCTCGAGGCCGAGAAGCAGATGGAGATGGCCGGAGAATACCCCGACATGGTCATTGCCTGTTTCGGCGGAGGCTCGAACTTCGGCGGCATATCCTTCCCCTTCATGCGTCATAAGATTGCAGGGGAGGAGGGCAAGACCCATACTCGCTTCATCGCTGCCGAACCGGCATCATGCCCCAAGTTGACCAAGGGCAAATTCTGCTACGACTTTGGCGACGAGGCCGGCTATACGCCCCTCCTCCCGATGTTCTCCCTCGGCCACAAATTCTCTCCCGCCAACATCCATGCCGGAGGTCTCCGCTATCACGGTGCCGGTGTCATCGTCAGCCAGCTCCTGAAGGACAAGCTCATGGAGGCTGTCGACATCCAGCAGATTGAATCCTTCGAGGCCGGCTGTCTCTTTGCCCGTGCCGAGGGCATCATTCCCGCCCCCGAGTCGTGCCATGCGATTGCTGCGACAATCCGCGAGGTCAGGAAGCTCAAACCGGGAGAGGAGAAGGTGATACTCTTCAACCTTTCAGGCCACGGTCTCGTCGACATGGCCTCTTATGACAAGTATCTCTCTGGCGATCTTGTGAACTACACTGTCACCGACGAGGACATCGAAGCTAATTTTGCCAAATCGCGCACAGTTGAAGTCTGAACTATGACGAAACAGGACCTACGAATCGTATTTCTCGGCACTCCCGACTTTGCTGTGGAGAGCCTGCGCCGGATTGTCGACGGCGGCTACAACGTGGTCGGCGTGGTGACTATGCCGGACAAGCCTGCCGGGCGCGGCCACAAGATGTATCATTCCCCGGTCAAGGAGTTCGCTCTCGAGCGGGGATTGCATCTCATGCAACCTGTCAGGCTCAAAGACCCGGATTTTGTCGAGGAACTCCGCTCGCTCAATGCCGACCTCTTCGTGGTCATAGCCTTCCGCATGCTCCCCGAGGTCGTGTGGACCATGCCGCGCCTCGGCACCTTCAATCTCCACGCATCCCTGCTCCCGCGCTACCGCGGCGCGGCGCCTATCAACTGGGCTGTCATCAATGGTGACACCGAGACCGGCGTCACCACCTTCTTTCTCAAACACGAGATTGACACCGGCGACATCATTGCCCAGGAGCGCGTCGAAATAATGCCTACCGACAATGTCGGCGACGTCCATGACCGCCTCATGATGCTTGGTGCCGACCTCACAATTAAGACTATTGACGATATTATTGCCGGTAGCCTGCGTCCTGTCCCGCAGGAGCAGTTGATTGGTGACACCGAGCCGACACCCGCGCCGAAAATTTTTAAGGAGACCTGCAAGATTGACTGGAACCGCCCTGCCGAGGTTATCCACAACCTTGTGCGCGGACTTTCACCCTATCCGGCCGCATGGGCCACGCTAATGGACGGTGCCGACGAAGTTGGTGCTGTGAAAATTTTTGAGACAGAGATATGCAGCGGCTCTCTCGCCCCGGGCGAAATACGGATTGATTCCTCGGACATGACTGTGGGTTGTGCCGAAGAGGGCAAGGTCATAAAGATACTGAGCCTCCAGGCTCCCGGCAAGCGCCGTATGGCCGTGGCTGATTTCCTACGCGGTTCCCGCCTCTCCAATCCCCGATTCGAATAATAATAATGTAAATCCTTTGTAAGGACGCCTTTAAAAGCGTCCACATCGTCCTCAGGAATAATACCCCTGCCGGTTGTGGACGCTTTCAAAAGCGTCCCTGCCGGCATTTTTTGACGAATAATGCTAATCCCCAATCAATTCTAATGCGCGGGCGGTGAATTCTTCCGCCGGGAGGTCAAAGGGGAGCCAGTTGATAGGAAATCCTCGGTTCTCCATGCCGCGGAACCACGTCATCTGCCGTTTTGCGAACTGATGAATAGCGATTTCGAGTCCGCCCGACATTTCCTCGTATGTCATCTTCCCTGTGAGATAGAGCGTGAGGAACTTGTATTCGAGCCCATAGTAGATAAGGTCGTCAGCAGGGATGCCTGAGTCAAGCAGACGGCGGACCTCGTCGACCATTCCCGCTTCGAGGCGCGCATGAAGTCGCTCAGTGATGCGCCGGCGTCGTGATTCACGGTCTATGCCAACACCTATGACCACCGCATCAGTCAGCGGATGCGGTTCGGCCTGCTTCGCTGCGTCGAGATGCTCGGAGTAGTAAGTCTGAATCTCGATAGCCCTGATTGCCCGTTTCGCGGTATCGACATCAGTGACATTGTGAAGCGCCTTCATCGACGCGAGTATTTCTGTAAGTTCCTCGAGGCTCCTCCCTTCGAGGCTGCGGCGCAGTTCGGGATTTTCAGGCACCTCGGGCAGACGCAGCCCTTTGAGCACGCTCTCGACGTAAAGCCCGGTGCCGCCGCAGAGTATCACCCGCCTGCCCCGCGACTCTATCTCTTCGCTTGCACGCCCGAAGTCGCGCAGAAATTCATAGAGATTATATTTATATCCGGCCGGACATATATCAATAAGGTGCACGGGCACCTCGCCATACTCCTCTATGTCCTTGCCGGTGCCAATGTCCATACCGCGATAAATCTGGCGTGAGTCGGCACTGATGATTTCGGCATCAATAGCCCGCGCCAGGTCGACTGCCCGACGGGTCTTGCCCGACGCGGTCGGGCCGGTGATTACTATCAGCGGTCTCTGCATGTCTGAGAGCGTGTGAAAAATTTTTCTTGTCAGGCCTTGTCCATGTTGCGGCCTCGGAAGAGATTGCGGATTTTGAATAGAGGCTTGTCTTCGTTGAAGCGGGCCACGTCGAGCCAGCGCGGGTTGTTGAAGTCAACCTCCCATTCACTGATACCCTTCAGGCGGAAGGCCGGGTGGTAGTTCTTGATTTTGTAGAGGCGCCGTCCTTCGATGTCATATGTCTTCCACGCCATAGTGATAGTATAGAGCCTATGGATTTCGGTCGCAAGCATGGGGGAGAGGTCATGGTTATAAAGCAGACGCTGCAGCTGGGAGAGTGTGAACCACTTCCCTTTGAGCGAGGTTTCGTTAATGACCTCCTTCGAGGGGAGCGTGCAGATGTAGTGCAACATGTCGGCCAGCCCTGACAGGTCGGTGCTCTTATACATGAAGCGCAGTGTATAGTCCTCCTCTTTCAGCCCGCTGAGATTGCACAGATACTCCTCGGCTTCTTCGATGCCGAGCTTGTCTATGTGGGCGAGGTCGACTTCCAGCGGAGTGTCATATTTGTTTCCGTCGGGAGTGTCATGAAAATCCTCCATTCGGTTGAGGAATATGTTGTCATCGCATAACAGCAGGTATCTTACCCCGGTGCCGTTGTTCCTTACTCTCGGATTCACTTCCATGAAGTTGTAGTAATAACCCCACAGAGAGAAGTAGCGCATGCCGAAGAAGACAGTCGTGAATATGAAGATGATACTCGGAACCCAGTTGAACATGAAACGGTCAATCTCGTTGATATTGACATTGACATAGAATAGTGCGTAATATGTCCAACTGGTCACCGAGAGAATAAGCGAAGTGAACAGTAGGAAGCGCAGCTGGTAGCGGCTCTCCTGTGAAAATATCTTGCCGAGAAATCCACGCTCCGATGCGGAGCCATAACGGATTATGCACTCTCGGCATACACTTTCGCTATTGCCCCGCAAGAGCGCAACACCGCTGACAATGGCTCCTACCGGGCCTATAATGAGGATGGTCAGGTATGGAATGTTTGCATTGATCTGTTCGTCCGGGTAGAAAAGCGATATCAGGTGACGGGCATAGATGATGCCGATGAGGATCATTATCAGGGCAGAGATGCAGAGAGTGCGTACGCAGATTGATTGTATGAGGTCGCATGACGACGCCCTGAATTTCGCCCCGGTGTTGCGGTAGACGATAAGCAGGAGCATCACTGCTATGGTTATTAACGGAATCCATGACCGTGGGACGAAGATGGCCAGAAATTCTGGCATAGCGAGCGCTCCGACTGCTATGGACCAGTTGAGCCATAGAGTGAATATCGCTCGCTCGTTTGTTATATGCTGGTTTGACATTACAGGTTTCTTTAACGGAGATGTGAGTTAAAATAAGCAAGCATGCGTGAGTATACAGACAGGCGTGCGCCGCATCCGTAGATGGAATGATTCATGTTGGGATATATAAACAAATCACACCACTTCCCGGTTGACTGTAGGGCCGAGGTATACTGGACGGTGTTCATGAAATGGACGTTGTCATCAGCCGTGCCGTGCACCATGAGCAGTGGGACGGAAAGGTTTCTGACAGCTGAAATCGGTGCCGATGAGTTGTAGCCGTCCTCGTTTTCCTGCGGGGTGAGCATATAGCGCTCGGCATAGATTGTGTCATAGTACCTCCAGTCGGTCACAGGAGCGATGGCCACCGCTGCGGCGAAGGGGGTGGAGGGTGTGGATACACACATGAGAGTCTCATATCCGCCATAGCTCCAGCCACAGATGCCGATTTTGCTGCCGTCGATGTAGGGCTGCGAGGCAGCCCAGCGGGCCACGGCCTGTTGGTCGATAGTCTCGTAGTAGCCGAGATTCTTGTAGACGACGGTCTCCCATGCCCGGCCTCGTCCCCCAGTGCCTCGTCCGTCGGCACAGATGACGATGTAGCCCTGCATGGCAGCATACTGCATCCAGTCAATGGCCCATGTGTCGAGCACCTGCTGCGAGCCTGGACCGCTGTACTGGGTCATAATGACGGGATAGCGGCGCGAGCTGTCAAAATTGGCGGGCTTGACCATATAGGCATTGATGCTGTTGCCCTCGTTGGTGTTGACAGTGATGAACTCGCGCTTGGGAGCGGAGGCATACTTGCCGGCCACTGCCTTGTTGTCCTCGAGGACGCGCACATCCTTGTTGTCTGCGGTGGTGCGGAGGGTGTAGACCGGGGGCTGCTTGGCGTTGCTGTAGTTAACGACATAGAAATTCTTTGTCGGGGTGAACCATGCCGATGCCGAGCCATTGTCAGGGGTGATGTTGGTCATGACGCCCTTGATGTCTATGCGCGAGACCACGCGGTTGATTGCTCCCGTGGCAGTCGACTGCACATAGTGGTTACCCCTGGCGTCGCTCCCGTAGTAGGCGAGCACATCGAAGTCACCCTTGGTGATAGTGCGGGTCAGGGCGCCTGCGTAGGTGTACTGGTAGGCGTGGACATAGCCGCTTCGGGCCGACAGCACCACGAAGTTGTCGGCATTGAAGGTGAGATTCTCGTATGTGCAAGGCTCGAGCCAGGCCTTCTCCTCCTCGACGAGGAGTGATTTTGCCACATTGGAGCGCGGATTCATGCTGAACAGCTCCATGCGTGTCTGTGCGCGGTTGAGAGTGGCGACGATGAGGCGGTCGGGAGAGCCGGCGTAGGCAATGCGGGGGATATATTCGACATTGGGGGCGGGAATGTCGAGATTCTTTGTTTTGCGGTTGTCGACATCGTAGCTGTGGACGCTTACTTTTGAGTTCGGCTCTCCGGCCACGGGATACTTATATGTAAACTTGCCCGGATAGAGGGCGTATTGCGTCATCGGTTCGCAGGTGCCTTCATACATGGTGAAGCTGTAGGCCGGGACCTCGCTCTCGTTATACTTGATGTAGCAAAGGGTGAGATTGTCGGGCGACCAGCTCATTGACGACGAGGTGGTGAACTCCTCTTCGTAGACCCAGTCGGGGACACCGTTGATTACGGCATCAATCTTTCCGTCGGTGGTGACGTCGACTTCGGTACCGTAGTCGATTTTGTGGAGGTGGATATTGTTGTCAGAGCCGACAAAGGCAATCATTCTGCCGTCGGGGGAGAAAAGGGGCTCGCGCTGGTATTCGAACTTCTCCGACAGCGGGTGGAGCAGTCGGGTGCGGATTTCGTAGACATAGAATTTGGCCATTGACGATCGGCGGTATATGGGTTTCGACTCGCGGCCGACGAGCAGCTTCTTGCCGTCGGGGCTGAGCTGGAAGCTTTCAATAGAAGATATGGTGACCTCGCGGGTGTTGGTCACATCCATGACTGTCTCCACCTCCTTGCCGGTGCGGGTGTCGAATTTGACCACGCGCTTGCCGTCGTCCGACAGGGCGAGATATGTAAGCCCGTCGGGCAGGTATGCCGGCTTGTCAAGCTTCTTGGCCGAATTCTCGGGGTAGACATACGGTGCAAGCCCGGGGTCATTTGATATATTGGCCGAAGTTGCCGGATAAGCGAAAGCGGCCATCAGCAGATATGTTAATAACTTTTTCATGTTTCTTCGTCGGATATATATGTACTTTTCACAAAGAGCAGGGTAGGAGGGAGAGGGTAGGGTAGGAGGGAGGAATGTGACGACGTCAGAAGAGCGAGAGCTGGGCCTCGTTGTCGTTGGCAGGACGGTGGGGTGGTTCGTGGTATCCGAAGTCCGGGTCATCCTTGCTGCTCCCGGCAAACCATTCGGTGCTGTCGAGGTCGTTGTCGGACTTCACCTTTTTCGGGCGTCCGCGGCGCCGGGGGCGCTGTTCTTTGACGAGGGCTTCGTCGGACATGGACGCAAGCTCGCCAGCTGAAGCCGGAGATGTGGGGAGTGCCGATGAGGGCACGGGTATTGGGGCGACATCAGACTCCTCAATCGGCCCTGTAGCCGGGGCGGGAGTGGGAAGCGGCACGGTAACTGGAGCGACGGCCTCACCGAGCCTCGCGAGTTCGGCCTTCAGCTCCTTGATTTCGGAGCGCAGGCGCATTTCGCTGTTGGCCTGGTTGTAGAGGTTGGTCTCTATGGTCTTACGCAGGGATGCGTTGCTCTCCTGGAGTTCTATAATCTTGGAATCCTTTCGGGCCTTGAGCTGCTCGAAGCTGTCGAGCTGTTCCTGGATTTGCACCATGACGGTTTCCTGCTCGTGTTGCAGGCGTTCAAGCTCGTTGCGGGCCGAGGCTGCCTGGTTGCGCAGGTCGTTGATCATGTTGTCGCTCATCGAGGTCTTGACCTCGAGCTGCTCTTTGAGGATTGTCTGTCGTTTCACCTCCTCGCGCAGTTTTTCGCACTCGGCACACAGTTCGGCTTTCTCGCGTTGGAGACTCGCGAGCTGTTCGATATATTTTGATTCGATTTCTTTGACATGTGCGTCGCTTTTGACGATTGACTCGCTGTCAGGCTTGAGTTTGCGGCTGAACAGGCGCTCCTTCTCCTCCGAATAGCGCACCACCTGGCTTTCGAGGTCGTTGATGCGGTCGAGCAGGGCACGCTTCTGGCGGTCGACACTGAGCTGCAGCCGATGGTTGTCCTTGCGCAGACGCGTCACCTCGTTGTCGTCACCCTCAAGTTCGGAGATTTTCTTTTCAAGCAATTCTTTTTCGTGTTCCCAACGGGAGTTGTTGTCTGAGATTGCAATGCTGACCCTCTTGCGCAGGTTTTCCGATAGGGAGTTCAATATATACTGGCGCTGCGCTTCCACATTGAGACATTCCCTGACAAACTCAGGCTGGGTGCGGTTGAATATCTCGATTACGGCATCAAAGATGTCGGCGGGAAGTTTCTCGTCGGTAGTCACTGCCTCATGGACATACGAATGACGGCCGTTGAACTGCGGCGGACGGTTCTCTTCGCGCGTGGCTGCGACCTCGGGCTTTCCGGGGATTTCCTTGCCTACAGCATAGGTCGGAACCGTGGGGTCATATTCACCGTCTTCCTCCTCTGTTTCAGGAGAGAATCCGAAGGCGCGGCGTAAACTTGTCAGTATCGACATAAATGCACAGTGTTTTTAGAAGCGGAGCGGCCTTTCATGGCCTTCCTTATCGGTTTCAGAGTATCGAATGATTTAATGGTGCCGTCATATGGTTCCTGCGCTATGCTTTGGCTGGGCCCTACGACGTCACATTGCAAAGTTAGATGAAAAAATCTAAAATACACCATTCTTAACACACAATTGTAACGAAATACCCCAAAAGAGATAAAAAATCTATGTAAATTTGCACACTGAAAGAATCCGAAACAGTCATCTACCCATATACCTTGAAAAAAATAGCTCTATTTATCGCGGGACTGGCGTCTGCCGTCTCTGCCTTTGCAGTGCAGCCTGGCAATGATTTCCGTTGGGGCGATCTCGGCGACGGCACCTTTGCAAACCCTGTCCTCAATGCCGATTATTCCGACCCGGACATCATCCGTGTCGGCGACAAGTACTATATGACCTGCTCCGAGTTCCATTTCATGGGTATGCCCGTGCTCGAGTCGGACGACATGGTCAACTGGCACATCATCGGTCAGGTCTATGACAGCATTGATTTCCCCGGTTATGCCGACATGCAGCGCTATGCCGAGGGGACCTGGGCGCCGGCACTCCGTTATCACGAAGGTAGGTTCTGGATCTTTGTCTGCACTCCCGACGAGGGGCTGCTCATGACCACTGCCGAAAATCCCGCCGGACCTTGGAGCAAGTTCCACCAGGTGGTCGATGTCGACAAGTGGGAGGATCCCTGTCCCTTCTGGGATGAGGATGGCGAGGCCTATCTCGTCAGAAGCCGTCACAGGGCCGGCCCTATCATTATCCACAAAATGAGTCCCGACGGGCGCTACCTGCTCGACGAGGGCGTCACCGTCTACAAAGGACCTGTGGCCGAGGGGCCGAAGATGTTCAAGAAGGATGGCTATTACTATATAAGTATACCCGAAGGGGGTGTGAGCAAGGGGTGGCAGACAATTCTGCGCTCGAAGAATGTCTATGGTCCATACGAGGCCAAGCGTGTGCTCGAGCGCGGTTCGACAGATGTCAACGGCCCCCACCAGGGTTCGCTTGTCGAGAACCCTGACGGCAGTTGGTGGTTCTACCACTTCCAGTCTGCCGGCGTGCGCGGACGTGTGCTGCACCTTCAGCCTGTCAGTTGGACAGACGGTTTCCCGGTTATAGGCACAGACTATGACGGCAACGGTGTCGGCGAGCCTATGAAGGTCTGCCCTATGCCCTTGGGCAGAAGTGCGGGCGCCAACACGCCCGCCACCTCCGACGAGTTTTCAGGCCGCAGCCTCGGCATACAGTGGCAGACCAACCACAACCCGCAGCCGGGCCATATTATCCCCGGTGAGCGTGAGGGATGGCTGACCATAATCTCCATGAAGGCCGACAAGCTGCGCGAGGCTCGCAACCAGCTCTCACAAAAAATAATGGGCTTCCGTTCAGAGGCTGAAATACGTCTTGATTTTTCGGCAATGAAGCCGGGTGACCGCAGCGGTCTTGAATGTCTCGGAAAGAAATTCGTAGGTGCCGGCGTTATGATAGCAGCCGATGGCTCGTCTATGCTATATATGGAGTGTGACAGCCTCGTAGCTTTCAGCCGCCCGCTCAAAGTTGCCGGCGGTGACCGTACGGTCTGCCTGCGCTTGTCAATCGACACTCCTGCAAATGAGTTTGCTTACTCCTACAGTCTCGACGGCAAGGACTGGCTCCCTCTCGGAGAGCCGTTTGCAATGGAGGCCGGCTTCTGGAAGGGTGTCCGCGCCGGTATCTATGCCTACAGTCTGTCCGAGACCCCGGGCAAGACATACTTCGATTATTACCGTTACAATCATGACGGCCCGTCGGAGGCCGTCGGCGATAACAAATTTGTAATCAATACAAAATCCATAAAATGAATATGAATATCAACGAATCTTCCTCTGACGGCTACACGATGCTTGAAGCCATCGAGGAAGCCAAGCGCTGTCTGCATTGCAAGAATCCTCTGTGTAAGAAAGGCTGCCCTATCAGCAACGACATGCCCGAATGGATTCGGGAACTTTCTATGGGTAACCTCGGCAATGCGATGGCAATCATCAATGCCAGGAGTAACCTTCCCGCAGTCTGCGGACGTGTCTGTGCCCATGAGCGCCAGTGCGAGGGGCATTGCATACTTAATAAGAAAGGCGCGCACATCAACATCGGCAAGCTCGAGCGCTTCGTGGCCGACTTCGACAGCGCGATGAAGCTCACTCATGAAAACCTCGTCCCCAAGACCCGCGGACGTGTGGCTGTCATAGGCAGCGGCCCCGCCGGACTCACCGTGGCCGGCGAGCTGTCGCGCAAGGGATTTGACGTGGAGATTTTTGAAATGGAGCCGGAGCCGGGAGGCGTCCTCATGCTCGGCATCCCCGAATACCGATTGCCTAAGACTGTTGTAGCCAATGAGGTCAGGAAAATCTGCGAGCTCGGGGTGCGCATACATTGCAACACCACCATTGGCCGTGACTTCACTGTGGATGATCTCTTTGCCCAGGGCTTCGATGCCATTTTCATGGGCACCGGCACTGGCAAACCCAAGAAGCTTCCAATGCTCGGCAACCACTTCGAGGGTGTCCGCCAGGCCATTTACTTCCTGCGTCGCGTGGGTCTCTACAATTCAGGCCTTATCAGCCGCGATGAGATTCCCGTCAAGGCCGGCGACAAGGTCTTCGTCATAGGCTGCGGCAACACTGCTATGGATGCCGCCCGCACAGCCCTGCGCATGGAGGCATCGGAGGTGACAGTGGTCTACCACCGCTCTATCGAGAATATGAGCGCCCTGCGTGCCGAGTATGACGAGGCTGTCGAGGAGGGTGTCAAGTTCATGTGGAACTCCTCAATTCGTGAAATCAAGGGAGTGGAGGGCGTTATCAAAGAAGTTGTCATAGAGCGCGAGGGTGAGGAAATGGTAGTCCCCGCCGACAAGGTCATCATGGCTGTCGGAAGCCAGCCGGCGAGCCGCATCGTCTCCTCTACCGAGGGCATAAAGGTGGATGATAAGGGCTATGTGCTCGTGCGTGAGACTCCTTATGGCATGACCAGCCGAAAGGGCGTTTTTGCAGGTGGCGACGTGACCAACCGCCCGGCGACGGTGGTTCATGCCATGCAGGATGCACGCAAGGTGGCCGACGGCATCATGCAGTATGTCGACGCCCTCAAGCTTATGAGCGGTATCGAGGCCGAGACTATCTGACAAAGGGTTGAATGTGGCAATTGGGGTCTTTGGCCGGCTCTGTTTTTGCGCGCATGAATTCTTATTTGTTGCATGTAAAGAAAAAATATACTATCTTTGCAGCGCAAAAACCATTTTGCACCAAGGTTAGCTCGAATGGTGGAATGGTAGACACGAAGGACTTAAAATCCTTTGGTCATTGCGACCGTGCGGGTTCAAGTCCCGCTTCGAGCACCGAAGAAAGACCCCTCAAAGCCTTCATGAAGGCTTTGAGGGGTCTTTCTTGTTTCCCTTTGTTCAGGCTACCGGCTCGAACATGTCTTTGCCGACGCCACATTCAGGGCATACCCAGTCGTCGGGGAGGTCGGCAAATGCTGTGCCGGGCTCGATTCCGTTGTCGGGATCTCCGATAGCAGGGTCATATACCCAGTCGCATACGGTGCAGATGTATTTTTCCATAGATTTGAATTTTTTGTTAATTTAAATTAGTTAAAACGGGTTGTCTCATTTTATTTAACACCAGCGGTGTTACTATGGTTTAGCTTCAGACGGAATTTGGTTGGAGCCGCGGTTGTTTTATTTAGAAAATGTGTAATTTTGTATTCGTGAAAGACTGTCTGCGCTTTCGCAGACATAATCATTATTGATTTTTATAGAAAATGAAGACAATTTTTGCTACATGTATTGCTCTCGCCGCCGTGACTTGCTCATGCAGCGGCAACCGTTCACAAAACCAGCCTGCCACCCAGGCCGATGCGGATTCTGTCCAGACCGCCCCGGCCATAGTGCTTGACGGCAAGTGGAATATTGATAATGTGGTTGTGAACGACACTCTTTATGCCCGTCCGTCGGAGGAGACTCCTGACCGGAAATCATCAATCGTTTTTGAGGACGGGAATTACGCTATCGCCACAAATTGCAACAGTATCCAGGGCAGCTACTCTGTCAACGGTGATTCCATTGCCATGAATCCCGGCCTCTGCACCGAAATGGCATGTGAAAACATGCGTGTCGAGGATATGCTGAAGAAGGTGCTCCCTGCCATCCGTACCGTCAACCTTGTCAATGACAGCGTTGTGCGTCTCAATGGCGAGGCTTCGGAATATATCGTCCTCACCCGCGCCGAGGAGCCGGCCAAGTAAGGATGTATAGATGAACCCTAAGAATATACTTTCGGTCAGTTGCCGCGAAGACTTTCGCAGGTGGCTGGCCGAAAATCATAAACGGGAGTCGGAATGTTGGGTTGAGGCGCGGCGCGGCAAAACTCCCCCGGATGACGGGCTGTGGTATCTCGACGCCGTCGAAGAAGCCTTGTGCTTCGGTTGGATTGACTCGACAGTCAAAACTGTGGACGGTGTCACCCTCCAGCGCTTCGGCCGAAGGTCGAAAGCAAGCAGGTGGACGGAGCTTAACAAGGAGCGCTGCCGACGTCTGCAAGCCCTCGGACTGATGACCGACAGCGGCCGTGAGGTTTGCGCGCGCCCTTTGGCTGAGGAGTTTGAAATTGACTCCGAAATCCTTGCCGCTTTCGAGGCCAGACCTGTTGCCCGGAATAATTTTATGTCATTTCACCCTCTCTATCGCCGCGTGAGAATCGACAATATCCAGCGCAACAAGGCTTCTTGGGAGCTTTTCACTTCCCGTCTTGATAAATTGATAGACGCCAGTGAGAGAGGTGTCATGATTGGAGACTGGAATGACGGCGGACGCCTTTTGGATTATTAATTTTAAGGAATTAGAAAATATGATAGAACCCATTTATCGTGCGGCAGATGACCGCTACGAGTCAGGAATGAGCTACGCCCGCTGCGGGCGCAGCGGCGTCATGCTCCCGCGTGTCTCACTTGGTCTGTGGCACAACTTCGGCGAGGTAGACCCTCTGTCGCGCAGCAAGGAGATGATCCGTTATGCTTTCGACCACGGTGTGGTGTCATTCGATCTTGCCAATAACTACGGACCCGGCTACGGAACTGCCGAGGAGACCTTCGGCTATGTTTTCAACAAGTCTTTCCGCCCCTACCGCGACGAGATGTTCATAGCTACGAAGGCCGGCTACGACATGTGGCCAGGACCTTACGGCAACTGGGGCTCGCGAAAGTATCTTATGGCCTCTGTCGACCAGAGTCTCCGACGCATGGGGCTGGACTATGTAGATGTGTTCTACAGCCACCGTTACGACCCGGAGACGCCGCTCGAGGAGACCTTGCAGGCGCTGGTCGACATAGTGCGTCGCGGCAAGGCGCTCTATGTCGGCATATCCCGCTGGCCTTTGGAGGCATCCCGGTCCGCATACGGCTATCTGCGTGAGCATGACACTCCCTGCCTCCTCTTCCAGGACCGCTACAATATGCTTGACCGCGCGGTGGTAGAGAGCGGTGTGCTTGATGCCGCGGCCGGGTCGGGTGTCGGCTTCGTGGCTTTCTCACCCTTGGCCCAGGGAGTCCTGACCAACCGCTATCTCAACGGTATCCCCGAGGGTTCTCGGGCTTCTCAAGGTAAATTCCTCAAGCCCTCACAGCTCGACGACGAGATGCTTGCGCGCGTCAGGGCGCTTGATGAACTGGCTGCCTCGCGCGGTCAGTCTTTGGCCGAAATGTCGCTTTCGTGGGTGCTCAACGATGCCCGTGTAACCTCTGTGATTGTCGGCAGCAGTTCTGTCTGTCAGCTTGCCGACTCGATTAAGGCCGTCGACAATCTTGCCTTCTCGGAGGATGAGCTAAGGCGGATTGATGAAATCACCGGGCGATAGGGCTTAATGCAAGAAAAAAACTTATTGATGCAGCCGTCACTACTATTCTTATTCAGTGGTGGCGGCTGTGTCTATACTGTAGCAGAGTGTTAAAGGTTCTGAAATCGGCAGTGAGATGAGGCGCTTTTAAGTTTTTTTCATTAATTTTACGGCGAAAGTCCGCGATATGGTTCCACGCCAGGGCGTATAGCCGCGTGTAGCGCGCGAACTTTCGTTATGAATGATTGTTAGTTTTATAAATAGACTCCCTCTTTGAGGCTTGAATTATTAGGTAAAATTAACGTTTTAAACTATACGACTATGAGTGCTCAACGAAACTCAAGCGGAACTCCCGCCACTATGCGCAACATCTTCGGTATCATTATGATAGTGATATATGTCGGTGTCGGTGTATTGTTCTTCTGCGGTTATTTTGATATATTGTTTCCCTCGTGGACATGGGTCCGCTGGGTTGCCGGCGGTTTGTTTACGGCCTACGGTCTCTGGCGTGCATACCGTCAGTTTAAGGGCATAGACCCCGGCTACGGCAACGAGCGCGAAGATTAGGCCATAGTAGTATATGTAACGCACACACGAAGCATCCTCCAAAACCGAACAGCATGACCAAGATATTCCGAAGCATAGCCGCTGTACTCTCGCTCTCGTTACTTGTGACGCTCGGCGCCTGCGGCAACAAAAATTCTTCTGCCATGAAGCCCGCGACCCTCGCCAAGGTCGCCTGCGACGAATCGTTTGAGAACATCATCGAGCAGGAAATTAATGTCTACGAGTATATTTATCCCAAGGAGGATGTGCTCGCTTACTATCTTCCCGAAAATGCCTGTATCGACTCGATTATGGCTATGGGCGACGTGAAGAGCGCCGTCATCACCCGTCCGCTCACCGATCAGGAGGTCAGCTATCTCCGCAGCCATAAGAAGGTGGTCCATCAGCAGCGTATAGCTGTCGATGCCCTTGCAATAATTGTCAATCCCGCCAACCCGGTCGAGATTATGTCGCGCAAGGATATTGCCGAGATTCTTTCGGGCGACGTCACCCGATGGGACCAGGTCGAGCCTTGCAAGCTCGGCGAGATTTCTGTAATCTTTGACCATCAAGGCTCGTCGACGGTCAAATACATGCGCGACTCTATTCTCAACGGCCGTCCCTTCGGGCCGAATGTCTCAGCCGTGAAGACAAATCCCGATGTGTTCAAGGCCGTGGCTGAAAATAAAAATGCTATGGGTGTCATAGGTGTCAGCTGGGTGTCAAGTGACATGCAGGGACGCGAGAAGTCGGTCGAGGAGCTTGCCAAGGCCGTCGAGAAGAGTGACACCACCCAGCTTGACTTCAACCAGGATGTGAAGGTGCTCAAGATTCGTGGTAACGGTCTCGTCAGCGCCTACAAGCCTTACCAGGCATATATATTTGACGGCAGCTATCCTCTCTTCCGCTCCGTCTATATGGTTTCGACAGCCCCCGGCGGCACGATTTCACACCGCTTCTACAGCTTCGTGACCGGCTTCCAGGGTCAGAAGCTCATACAGATGACAGGCATACTTCCCGCGACGGTGCGCCCGCGCATGGTTGTGGTAGAGTAGGGTTGTCCTCCTCCTTGCTGTCCGCTATGTGTGGCAGATATATTTTTCTTGTATGTGGAAATAAACTTTACTCTTCTCCGTTTATCTAAAGAATAGACGCTATTAAGTACGCATACGGCCAAATAACTCACAAGCGCTACTGTAACTTTGAATATTTGACTTAAGGCAACTAATAAATAGAAGAACAAAACAAATAAAAATAGTAAACCAACGGACATGAAAATTCGTACCATTTTCTCATTGTTTCTCGGAGGCTTTGCCTTCGCAGCTTTCGCTCAGGGAGGTTATCAGGACGGAGTTGACTACTACAACGCCGACCGTTTTGACAAGGCCAAGACCATTCTCGAAAAAACTCTGAATGACGCCTCGACCGACAAGGCAACTTCCTATTTCTATCTCGGCTCGCTCGCCATGCGCGACAACAACATCGCCGGCGCTACTGAAAATTTCAACAAGGGTGTGCAGGCAAATCCCGCCTATGGTTACAACTATGTGGGCCTCGGAGAGATTGCTATAAAGAACGGCAATAAGTCAGAGGCAGAGAAGCTCTTCAAGCAGGCTCTCGAAGGCAACAAGAAGGATGCTTCAGTGATGGCAGCTATCGCCCGCGCATACTTCAATGTCGACCCCACTCTCTATGCAAAGGAAATCGACAAGAACATACAGAATGCCATGAAGGCTTCCAAGAACAAGGAAGCACAGATTTATGTCCTCAAGGGTGACATGGCCAAGGGCACTGACATCGGCCAGGCTGCCGGTTTCTACGAGCAGGCCATTATCTACGATGAGGAATCGGGCGATGTGAATCCCGAGGCTTACGTCAAGTATTCCAACCTCTACAACAAGGTCAACCCCGACTTCGCTATTGCCAAGCTCGTCGAACTTAACGAGAAGCTCCCCACCTCCGCCCTTGCACAGAGCGAGCTTGCAGAGAAGTACTACGACGGCAACCAGTTCACCAAGGCTGCCGAGCAGTACGGCAAGTATATCAAGAACCCCAACCACTTCCAGGGTGACGAGCAGCGCTATTCTGGCCTTCTCTACTTCGGCAAGAAGTATCAGGAGTCACTCGACGTGGCCACCCAGGTGCTTGCGGCCGACCCCGACAACGAGTACATGCAGCGTATGGTCATGCTCAACAAGGCTGCCCTGAAGGACTTCACGGGTGCTGAGGCTGCTGCTGCCAAGCTCTTCGCCCACACCAACGCCAAGTTTACCGCTACCGACTACTCTACCTACGGCGACATCCTCAGCGAGCTTAAGCGCCCCCAGGAGGCTATCGACGCCTACACCAAGGCTTATGAGCTTAACCCTGAAAAGAACAAGCAGATGCTTGCCGAAATCTCGTCGATGTACAATGACCTTGCCAACGACGTGAAGGCTGTAGAGTTCATGCAGAAGTATGTTGATGCAGGTGATGCTTCGCTCAATGACTACTTCATCCTCTCGAACCGCTACAAGAACCTCGGCCTCTCGCTTCCCGAAGGTTCTCCCGAGCGTGCCGAGGCTGCCAACAACGGTATCAAGTACATTGACCTCGCTCTCGAGGGCGCTGCCAACAAGGGCCCGCTCTACCGCAACAAGGCGACCCTCATCATGGTTCGCGACGGAGCAGAGACAACTCCCGAGCTGATTCAGACTTATAAGGACATGCTTGCCGCCTACGACGAGGATCCCGCCAACAAGGAGAAGTATGCCGACGCTTACAAGACTGCCTACACCCGTATGGGTTCCTACTTCATGCAGGAGGGCGATAACGCACAGGCTCGCGAATACTTCCAGAAGGTTCTCGAGATTGATCCCGAGAACACTCCCGTGCAGGAAGTGCTTAAGAAACTCAACTAAGGAGCTATTATTTGAATTAATATGAATACAGGCCCCGCGTCCGCCCTCAGTTTCGGGCGCGCGGGGCTTTTGTCAATAATTTCCGGGGGATAGCTTATTTTGACCGGCCGGGATTAAACAATGCGCTGTCAGACTGTGTTGTATGTTAATAAACGTTTATGAGAGAGAACCATGAGCAATAATGATAATCTTCTGCAAATCTATGCCGCAAGTTTCCGAAAGAACTGGGAGCTTCCGGCCCTGACCGAATTCGGTTCGGGTCAGACGATGACCTATGCCGATCTGTCGCGCCGAATCGCGGCGCTCCACCTGCTGTTCAAGGAGTGCGGCGTTAAGCGGGGCGACAAGATAGCTCTCATGGGGAAAAATTCTTTCTCATGGGTGGTGGTCTACATGGCCACCCTGACCTATGGTGCAGTCGTCGTGCCGGTGCTCCATGATTTCAATGTGCAGGACGCCCAGCATATCATCAATCACTCCGACAGTGTGATGCTCTTTATCAACGAGAGCATCTTTGACAACATGGAGTTTGAAAAAATTCCGCAGGTCAAGGCTGTGTTCTCCCTCGAGCGTCGTGCCGTACTCGCAGAGCATCCTGCCAACAACCGTCTGGCTGAGAAATTTCTCTCGCGACTGACCGAGAAGATGCGCCGCAAGTATCCCCACGGGTTCACGACTGCCGACGTCGACTATCCGCTCATCGACGAGGGTGAATTGGCCGAAATCAATTATACGTCCGGCACTACAGGCTTCTCGAAGGGCGTAATGCTCACCCTTGGCAACCTCGGAGGCAATGTCCGCTTCGGAATCAACTCGCGTCTGCACTATCGCGGCTCGCGGGCGCTCTCATTCCTTCCCCTGGCCCACGCCTACGGCTGTGCCTTCGACATGCTGACCCCTCTTGCAGTCGGCACCCATGTCACTATCCTCGGCAAGCTCCCGACGCCGAAGCTCTTGCTCAAGGCCTTTGCCGAGGTGCGTCCCAACCTTATTATATGCGTGCCGCTGATTCTTGAAAAAATCTATCGCAACAAGCTTCGTCCCGTCATAGAGAAGCCCGCCATAAGGCGCGCTCTGAAAATGCCGGGGCTGAAGACACTCATATTCCGCAAGATCCGCAACCAGCTTGTCGAGGCCTTCGGCGGCGAGTTTGAGGAGGTGATTGTCGGCGGCGCGCCGCTCAACCGCGAGGTCGAGGAATTCCTCCACCGTATCAAATTCCCCTTCACCGTCGGCTACGGCATGACCGAATGCGGCCCGCTTATTAGCTACACCCCCTGGCGCCAGTTTATCCCGTCGTCATCAGGGCGCACGCTCCCTATCATGGAGAGCAAGATTGCCGAGAGCGTTGACCCGGCCAAGGTTCCGGGCGAAATCTGCGTGAGGGGTGAGAACGTCATGCGCGGTTATTTCAAGAACCCGGAGGCTACGGAGGCTGTCATCGACGCCGAGGGCTGGCTCCACACGGGCGACATGGGCACAATTTCCAACCAGGGCACAATCTTCATCCGCGGACGCTACAAGACTATGATTCTCGGAGCGAGCGGCCAGAATATATATCCCGAGGAGATTGAGGCGAAGCTCAACAATATGCCCTACGTCTCCGAAAGCCTCGTAGTCGAGCGCGGTAAGCACCTTATAGCCCTCGTCTATCCCGACTATGAGGCTATGGACCGCGACAAGATTGCCAACGAGAAGCTCCCGGAGATGATGGAGCAGGTGCGCACCGACCTCAACAAGCTCGTGGCCCCCTACGAGCGCATCGACCGCATACAGCTAATTGCCAATGAGTTTGAAAAGACCCCCAAGAGGTCAATCAAGAGGTATCTCTACAATGCCTGAGGCGCCAGGCTCACGGACGTCTATCACCCGACACAGTGCACTTACAGTAATATATTTATATGGATTACGAACAGACTATCAAAGTTCGCGATTACGAGGTTGATTCCCAAGGTATTGTCAACAATGCCAACTATCTTCACTACCTCGAGATTACCCGCCACGACTTCTGCGAGCATGCCGGTACGACTTTCCGTGCCATGCAGGAGCGCGGGATTGACCCGGTGGTGCGTAAAATCGAAATAGAGTATCTCTCGTCGCTGACACTCGGCGACACGATGATTTCGCGCCTACGCATGGAGCGCAAGGGTGCGCGCTTCATCTTCGTTCAGGATATTTTCAACGCCGACGGCGGTGCGCCGGTGGTTCATGCGCTTGTGACTGTCGTCTGTCTTGAAAACGGGCGTCTCTCGCGCGGCGACATCCTCGCCGAGGCTTTCAAGGATTACCTATGAACGACTGCGACGACCGCCTTCTGTACCGCTTGGCCTTTTCGGCTCTGCGCTCCCTGACTCCCGCGCTTGCTACCAATATTTTGGAACGGGCAGGCTCGGAGAGGGCGTTCTTCACCCTATCCGAAAGGCAGCTGTCGGCCATGATGGGCTTCGGCAACCGTCTTTTTGGCGCCGCAGCCCGCTCGGAGGCCCTGCGTCAGGCTGAGGCGGAGCTGGTCTTCATAGAGAACAATTCCATATCCTGCCACTACTTCACCGATGCCGCTTATCCCAAGAGGCTCCTGAACTGTGAGGATGCGCCGCTGATGCTCTACGGGCTTGGCGACTGCGATCTCAACCACTCGCGCTTCATATCCGTGGTAGGCACGCGTCACGCCACGGCCTACGGCACTGATTTCGTCGAAAACTTTGTCTCTGACCTTGCGTCGCTCCTCCCGGAGAAGGCTGTAATCGTCAGCGGCCTGGCCTACGGGATTGATATATGTGCACATCGCGCGGCTCTCAAGGCAGGACTGCCGACGGTGGCTGTCCTCGCCCACGGTCTGAATATGATTTATCCCTCCCAGCATCGCCACACGGCGGTGGAGATTGTCCGCAGTGGCGGGTGCCTGCTCACTGACTACCGCTCGTCGACAGCCATACACAAAGGCAACTTTCTTGCGCGCAACCGCATTGTGGCCGGGTTGTCGGACGCACTCGTGGTGGTGGAGTCGGCCTCGAAGGGAGGCGCATTGGTCACAGCCGGCCTCTCCGCGGGCTACAACCGCGATGTCTTCGCCCTCCCCGGACGCATATCCGACAAGTATTCCGCCGGCTGCAACTCTCTCATATCCAATCACGTCGCCGGGCTTGTCACCTCCGCCTCCGATTTCTGTAGCCAGATGCGCTGGCAGGTGGTGAGCCGTGAGTCCGAGCAGCCCTCCCTCTTCGTGGAACTGACTGCCGATGAACAGGCTGTGCTTGATATCATGACGGAGCGCGGAGAGGTGACTCTCGCTGAACTTGGATGCCGTATAGACATCCCCGTTCCACGTCTCATGGCGATGCTTGTCGATATGGAATTCAGGTCGCTCATACTCAATATCCCCGGCGGCCGTTACCGTCCGAGGTAAAAGGCCGCCTCTCCCGGAAACATACATTGAGCCATCGGCGTTAATACATTACATCTACATTACCCAACACTTACATTACCCATCACCTGCTAAATTTATCTGTCATGGAAAAGAAAGTCATAGCCCCGTCAGAGTTGATCATTAATCCTGACGGTTCAGTGTTTCACCTCCACCTCCGCCCGGAGCAGCTGACCGACCGTGTGATTCTCGTCGGCGACCCCGGACGTGTCGACATGGTGGCCTCCTTCTTCGACACTACCGATTTCGAGGTCTCGTCGCGAGAGTTCCATACCATAGGTGGCACATATCAGGGGAAGCCCATCATGTGTCTTTCCCACGGTATCGGTCCCGACAACATTGACATCGTCATCAATGAGCTTGATGCACTGGCCAACGTCGACTTTAAGACCCGCGAGGTCCGTGACCAGAAGCGCCGTCTGACACTCGTGCGCATCGGCACCTCCGGCGCGCTCCAGCCCGAACTGAAGCTCGGTACCCCCGTGATTGCCGAGAAGTCCATCGGTTTTGACGGTGTACTCAACTACTATGCCGGACGCAATGAGGTGGCTGACCTTGATTTCGAGCATGACTTCTGCCAGTCGGTCGGTTGGAATCCCCTCTGGGCCAAGCCTTACGTCGTCGATGCCGACGCGGAGCTTGTCGAGCAGATAGGGCGTGACGACATGGTTCGCGGCAACACTATCTCGGCCGTCGGTTTCTACGGCCCGCAGGGACGCGAGCTGCGACTCCCGCTTGCCAACCCGGACCTCAACGAGCGTATCGAGCGTTTCCGCCACAACGGACGCAAGATTACCAACTATGAAATGGAATCCGCTCCGCTCCAGGGCCTCGGACGCCTCATGGGGCACCGCGCCATGACAGTGTGCTCAATCATAGCCAACAGAATGAACAACGACGCCAATCCGAACTATAAAACCGCTGTCCGCGACCTCGTCGCAACGGTTCTTGAACGCATCTGATGCAGACGCCGTAATAATATTCACAATTTGCGGCCAATATCCAAAAATGGCATCGTAAGAATCACAAATACTGATTCTTACGATGCCGTTTTTTATACCCTTGTTTATATTTGTGGCACAAACTTAACATGAACCATATTATGTTTAGGCCTACGGATATATGTCTCATACTTAGTGTGCTTGCAATGGCTATGTTTCCCGCATGTCATAAAAGTTCGCATAGCAGTGTGCCGGGCGGTGATGATGAGTCCCCGCAGATGACATTGACACTTCTGATGCCTGTAGGTCAGTACGCCCCGAGGGGAGAGGGTGGCGTAGACGGGTTGGCAAAGCGTTGTATCGTGGAGCTTTATAGGTCAGGGAGCGAAATCCGCGTGAAGCGAAGTGTGACGCCCCTTGAAATCGGTACAGACGGAAGCCATGAACTGAAATTTCCACTCGATGCGGGCAGTTACGACATATATGTCTGGCTCGACTGTGTAAAGTCTTCAACGCTTACAGATTTGTATTACAGCGCTGCCGATATTCGGTCTGTAGGTCTCGTCACGTCGGCTTACCTTGCCGGAAGCTCCGGCAAAGAGGCCCTTTATGCTTATAAGGTCGGGGTAAATCATGGTGAGGGTGGATCTGCGCACAGGTTGAGTATGCAGCGCCCGTTGGCTAAATACCGCCTCGTGGCAACCGACCTCGCAAAATACAGGAAGATGTGTGCCGAAGTCCCCGACAAATACCCTGACGCGGCAGATCTGGAGTTTGGAATCCGCTACGAGTACTTTCTCCCCTCATCATTTTCATTATCAACAGGGCGTCCCAACGATTCGTCGCAGGGGATTTCCTATAAATCGGTGCCTATGCCGGCCGAAGGCTACGCCGATGATGAAGCCTTGGAGGTCGGATGTGACTATATATTCGCGCCGGAGATTGATTCATTCGTGAGCTTGACGCTGATTATCCGTGACAGGGGTGGGGGAGAGATAGGCCGTTGCGAGGGAGTCAGGGTGGACTGTCGGAGAGGCTGCCTAACCACCGTCACAGGCAATTTCCTGACTTCGTCACATTCGTCGGGAGGCATAAGCGTCGACACAGAGTGGGACGATGATATAGTAATCATATTTTAGAACAAAAAATATTTTGCCATGAATAAAAGAATTTATTTTTTAGGGTCCGCAATTATGTCACTGATGATTGTGTCATGTAGCGAGGACAGTGTTATGCCGCTTGGGAAGTCCGTGGTAGGAATGGCTTTTGACGTAGGTTTCGACACACAAATAAGCTCTCGTGCCGCGAGCCTGGGCACAGACGAGGTTCCGACCCGCTGCGTTATGGGCATATATGACAAGGTAACTAATGAACTCGTAGGTGATTTGCATACCGGCGTGGCTGCTTCGGGCGGTGGGTTCACATTCACAATCAGTAATCTTGAAAAATCCAAGGATTACAATTTCGTATTTTGGGCGGATACCGGCATCGAGTCATATACGGCCACGAATCTGCGTGAAATAGTGGCCGGTCGTGGTGACGGACAGATAGCTTTTACCGGGATTCACAGTGGCAAGCCGACGGAGGGTTCTGTCAGTGTGACGTTGAAGCATGCCGTGGCAAAGCTCGTGGTGCAGGAGACAGGCACTCTTGCTACGGGGGATGTTGTGACGGCTTACTTCACGGCTCAGAATTATAAATTTGATGCGCTTGGGCAGAAGTATATCTCTACTTCGACCACGGCAGGCATCAGCAAGACCTATACAGTGTCGACTACCAACAGCACCAGCGGCGTTATTATTACCGAGTATCTGCTTGCTCCAAATGATGCGATGCCGTGCGGGAGCGACCCGGCTATGATTGTGAGCGATTTCAAACTTGGCTATAAGGCCGCCGGGACTGATACGAAGCATGAGAAGGCTATCCCGAATGTTACATTCAAGTCCAATTCGCAGACGGTGATCAAGGGTTCGTTCAAGACCATGTCGATTGGCGGCCAGTCATTTGCCATATCCCTTGACAGCCAGTGGGGAGGCAATATTGATGTGGCCGGTGGCGAAGGGAGCGGTACGGAAACCCCGGGTCCCGTTACACCTACGCCTGATGAGCCTGTGACACCTCCAGGTCCTGAGCTGCCCGATGACCCGCAGCCGGGTGGTTCGACAATTACACTCAGCTCAGCCGGTTCGCTTACCGCCACCCAGCTTGCCAGTGCTGTCGGCAGCGGTAACAACCTAAAAATCAATGGCCCGATGAGTAGTGATGACTTTGTGACGCTCAGAGCCTACCTTTCGCCGAGCGGAGCAGGTGGAAGCAAGAGTATAAACCTTGACCTTAGCGGCGCAAGCTTCACCACCATGCCTGACGGAGCATTTTATTTGGCTGAGGACGGAACAGAATTGCCAGAAAATAAAAATAAGTTAGAATCATTAGTCTCAATAATTTTACCAGAGGGTATTAGAACTATACCGGCAAGGGCTTTTGCCGCTTGTCCTAATTTGACAACGGTTGATATTCCTTCTTCTGTCACATCAATAGGTCATTATGCCTTCAATTATTGTGGTATTGAAGAGCTTAATGCCTCAAATGTAAGCAATTTGGGTTATGATATTTTATATGATTGTCCAAATCTTAAGAAGATTGTACTTGGTGATGTCGAGGATTTCAGCTCATTCTTATTTACTGCTTGTCCCAATGTAAATTATGTTGACTTATCAAGGGTTACAAATCCACATGTTATCAATGGTAGTGCATTATATGGTGGTAAACTAGATTGGAATATTACTGTTTGCGTGTATGATGCATCAATTAAAACTAAGTTTATGAAGGGTGCTGGTTGGCAGAGTGAGTTTATAAAATGGGAATTTATTGTTAACGAATAATTAATGGGTTATTGCAAATGTAATTGAGAGTAGGGACGCCGCGTGCGGCGTATGTCGGATTAAATACATGTGTGCCTGTAGAGGTTGAGGTTATTTCAGTTTGGCATACGCCGCATGCGGCATCCCTACAGCTCATATATTTTGTAGCTATGCTAATAATTTGCAGTATGTGTTAATTTGGATTAACATATACTGCTGTTGTGTTGCTAAATGTTATTAAAATCATTTAAGTAGATGACAAAAATTTGAAAACATCGAATTTTGGGGTATAAGTCGGA
>CAJUIX010000025.1 GCA_910586665.1 uncultured Duncaniella sp. | reverse complement strand
TCAACAAACAAATGACATGCCTCATTATGTTAATTAATTTTTAAATCGTACTTAGTGTTATTTATTTATAATAATCTCATTTTTTGTATTTTCTTTGGAATCTGCTTTATTTATGGTTTTTGGATTTCTATTTTTCTCAACAAAAGGAAAGTTTTGGATTATCAATTATTTGAACAGCAAGCTATTAGTCAAAACAAGACGTATCAATTTATTACCAATATACCTGAAATTAAATTACAAGATTGTGAGTGTAGAAGGCGATGGGAATGGGAAGATACTCAGGCGGATCTTTTTAATATCCAGATGAAGTCGATGAAACTGCAACAAACTCAGGAAGCTGGAAATATATTTATAAATGAAATCAAAAATATTCTTATTACCGTATTTGCGGCAACAGCTGTAATTGACGGGCATATCTCATTGGGTGCTATGTTGGCAATTCAATATATTGTCGGTCAGCTTAATTCCCCAGTTGAACAATTGATTCGATTTGTATATTCGCTTCAAGATGTTAAAATTTCATTAGAACGTATAAACGAAATTCATGAATCAAAGAATGAAGAATCAAAAGAAAATAATTTAAAAATATTTCCACAAAAAAAATCTATTATTTTAGAAAATGTTGATTTTAAATATGATATACATTCTTTAAAGAAGACATTGTCGAATGTTTCCTTTTTGATACCCTCCGGAAAGGTCACCGCGATTGTTGGCGCGAGCGGCAGCGGAAAGACAACGTTAATCAAACTGATGCTCGGTTATTACAGAGCGCAAAAAGGAAACATAACGATAGCAGGAGTCGATATAAATAAATACAACTTAAAATGGTGGAGAAGACATTGTGGTGTTGTTATGCAAGATGGTGTTATATTCTCAGAATCAATTGCAAGAAATATTGCCGTTGATGATGGGGAAATTAGTATTGATCAGTTGGAAAATGCAGCTAAAATAGCTTGTATCCACGATTATATTATGTCTCTTCCATTGAAATATAATACAATAATTGGCTGTGATGGAGTTGGCATTAGTCAGGGACAGAAACAGCGCATACTTATAGCAAGAGCGGTATATAAAAATCCTGATTTCATATTTCTTGACGAAGCAACCAATTCGTTGGATGCAAAGAATGAAAGACAGATTGTAGAGAATCTTGAAAAATTCTATAAAGGAAGAACTGTTATTGTTGTTGCACATCGGCTTTCTACTGTTAAAAATGCTGACAAAATTATAGTTATAGAAGATGGAAGAATTGTTGAAATCGGAACTCATAGAGAGTTAATAAATAAAGAATGTACATATTTCAATCTAGTGAAAAATCAGTTAGAATTAGGCAATTAGATATGGATAATTCAAAATACACATCAACACATGATAAAATAGAACTTCGATCCGAGAAAGTAAGAAATATATTAAGCGAAGTCCCTAATGGATTAGTGCGTTGGGGGATAGCGGTTATCTGTATATTTTTTGTAATGCTTATTACAGCAATATCATTTATACAGTTTCCTTATGGCAAGAATGAGACTATTTTTGAATATATGTTCTTTCATGATTGAATGTTTGTTTGTTGGTGAGGGGGAATTTTGTTAATTTTGTGTCTTGACGATAAAAATGTCATTGTAACGATTAATGGATTCTGATTTTGATATACATGACCGGGTGAGTGCGGACAAGGATTTCGAGAGGGCGCTGAGGCCTTCGCACTTTGACGCGTTCAACGGCCAGGAAAAGGTGGTGGAGAATCTCAAGGTGTTCGTGCAGGCCGCACGGATGCGCGGTGAGGCTCTTGACCATCTGCTGCTGTTCGGTCCTCCGGGCCTGGGCAAGACTACGCTGGCGGGCATCATTGCCAACGAGCTGGGCGTGAATTTCAAGGTGACTTCCGGGCCTGTGCTCGACAAGCCGGGTGACCTGGCGGGGATACTGACGTCGCTCGAGGAGAACGATGTGCTCTTCATCGACGAGATCCACCGCCTGAGCCGCGTTGTGGAGGAGTATCTCTATTCGGCTATGGAGGACTACCGAATCGACATCATGATTGACAAGGGGCCGGGGGCGCGCTCGGTGCAGCTGTCGCTGTCGCCGTTCACGCTCGTCGGTGCCACGACGCGCTCGGGGATGCTGACGGCGCCGATGCGCGCGCGTTTCGGTATCAACTGCCACTTAGAGTATTACAGCCACGAGGTGTTGGAGCGCATCATAGCCCGCTCGGCGGCACTGCTGGGGGTGAGGTGTACGGCCGAGGCTGCCCACGAGATAGCGATGCGCAGCCGGGGGACGCCCCGAATAGCCAACTCGCTGCTGCGGCGCGTGAGGGACTTCGCGCAGGTGAAGGGGGACGGGGACATAGACCCGCAGATTGCCCGCTTCGCCTTGGAGGCGCTCAACATCGACCGCTACGGGCTCGACGAGATGGACCACAAGCTGCTGCTGACGATGATCAACAAGTTTGAGGGCGGCCCGGTCGGGCTGTCGACCATTGCGACGGCTATCGGCGAGGAGCAGGACACTATCGAGGAGGTCTACGAGCCTTTCCTCATCATGGAGGGCTTCCTGAGGCGCACCCCGCGCGGGCGCGAGGTGACTTCGCTGGCCTACACGCATCTGAAAATCAATCCCCCGACGGCGATGGGGAGTCTGTTTTGAATGTTTTTTTAATTTAATATGGCATACGCGGCACGCCGCGTCCCTACATTTCGTTTATTATGGCAGGAATTAAATCGCTGGCCAAGGATACGGCTATTTATGGACTGAGCAGTATAGTCGGGAGGTTTTTAAACTGGTGCCTGGTACCGCTGTACACGCAGATGTTTCCCTCGTCGGAGTACGGCGTGGTGACCTACGTCTATTCAATTGTGGCGCTGGCGCTTATCATACTTACCTACGGTATGGAGACGGGTTTCTTCCGCTTCGCCAACCATGAGCGCTACAAGGATCCGACGGAGGTCTATTCGACCTCGCTCATATCGCTGGCTGTCAGCTCGACGGCCTTCGTGGCGATAGTGCTGTCGCTGATAGGGCCTGTCACGTCGGCCATGCACTGCGAGGGGCATGAGAGCTACGTCGTCATGATGGCTCTGACGGTGGCTATCGACGCCTTTTGCTGCCTGCCGTTCTCCTATCTGCGCTTCCGCAAGAGGCCGATGCGTTTCGCGTCGCTGCGCTTAGTGGGCATCGGGCTTAATATCGGCTTCAACCTGTTTTTCATCCTCATCTGCCCCTGGCTCTGGGAGCAGGCTCCGGGGTGGATTTCGTGGTTCTATGACCCGGATTTCGGCATTGGCTATATCTTCCTTGCCAACCTGATTTCGTCGGCTGCGGGGCTGCTGCTTCTCCTGCCGGAGCTGCGGGGCTTCCGCTACAGGTTTAACCCGGCGCTGTGGAGGGAGATGATTGCCTATTCCGCGCCGCTGCTGGTGCTCGGCCTGGCGGGCATCATGAATCAGACGCTCTATTCGATTCTCTTCCCGCTTCTCTATCCCGACAAGGCCGAGGCTATGTCGCAGCTCGGTATCTACGGGGCCAATCTGAAGATAGCCATTGTCATGGTGATGTTTATCCAGGCTTTCCGCTTCGCCTACGAGCCCTTTATCTTCGCGAAGGCGAAGGACCGCGGGGAGGACAGGATGCAGAGCTACAGGGACGCGATGAAGTATTTCGTGATATTCGCTATGGTGATTTTCCTCGCGGTGATGTTCTACATGGACATCCTGCGCCACTTCATTGCCTCGAGCTATTTCAGCGGTCTGAAAGTGGTGCCGATAGTGATGATTGCGGAATTGTTTTTCGGGATATTCTTCAATCTCTCGCTGTGGTATAAGCTCACCGACAAGACGGTGTGGGGGATGTGGTTCTCGCTGTTAGGGCTGGCTATCACAATTGCGCTCAATGTCCTGCTCGTCCCGCGTATCGGTTATATGGGCTGCGCCTGGGCGTCGTTTGGCTGCTATGGGACTATGATGCTCGTGAGCTATCTGGTCGGGCGGGTTAAGTATCCGATTGGCTATGACGTCCCGAAGCTTTTGTTCTACTTCGTGTCGGCCATAGTGCTGTGGTTCTTTGCCGAACTGATAGCCTTCGGCCACCGCCCGTGGCTCAATATGATAATCCGTACCCCGTTGCTGATAGGCTATGTCCTTATGGCTATGCGGATTGAGCGTATATGTGTGTCGGATCTGATTCCGAGGAGGAGGAGGTAGGGCGATATTGAACTTTCCGAGGAGGTATATTGTGTATACAATGTATATTTTATATCTTTGTGTTGTGTAAAAAGTAAAAACTGAATTATTATGGCAACAGCATTGAATATCAAGCGTAAGAATATCGACCTCCCAGTAGACGTATTGCAGAAACTCTCCATTATGGCGGCGGCGCAAGGGAAGAGTCTGAAGAAGTATATCGAGACAGTCCTGATTTCGAAGGCTAACTCCGTGTCGGTCGAGGTGAGCGAGAATCCCTCCCCCTCGGGCGACCCGTGGTTTGACGCCCCGGAGAATATGGCTGAACTCGATGAAGCCATACGCCAACACAAGGAGGGTAAGACTGTTTCATATACAATGGAAGAAATAAGTAAAATGCTGGGGGTATGAGCTATAGAATAGATTTTAGAACAGGTTGCCCCAGGGGTAGCTGCCGGGTTTCATGGTGATGCGGGTGCCGGAGGGGGCCTGCATGCGGATGACGCCGGGGGCGATTTCGTTTGTTATGCCGAAGCTGTTCCAGCCGAGGCGGCTGAGGATGGCGTAGGCGGTGGCGCCCCCTTCGATGATTAGTTCCTGCGGACGGTGGAGGTCGACGAGGCGGCTGACGGTCTCGGCGATTGTCTCCCGGAGGTATACGGCGGCTTCGCGGCCTGTGCGGTGGCGGTCGCGCATAGAGAGGATGAGGCGATGGGTCGAGGCGTAGGTGGGGGCTATCTCGTCGAGCCAGCTGTCTATGGTGGCCTCGCCGTCGTAGAGCGGAGTCGGCATATAGGAGACGTGTATGCCGCAGTCTATGGCCTTGCTCTGGGTGCTTCCGCAGATGATGAGGGTGTCGGAGAGGGTGATGTCGGGTTTGGGCTGCGAATTTTCGCGGGCGGGGAGATTCTGACGGAGAAATTCAGTGAACAGATCGGCGGCGCCGGCAAGTAGGGTCGAGCGGGAGGCCGAGGCAACGGCTGCGCGGATGTCGGCTGCGGTGACTGCGTCGGCATAGCGGACACCCCGGGCTGCCGCGTCGGGGAAGCGCTCGGCGAGTGCCGAGAAAGTGGCGGGAAACTCCGGGTCGAATGAGAAGTCGGTCAGGTGGAGGGGAGTATCGCCGATGTAATATATGCCGTCGCGGATGGTGCGCCCCTTCGAAGGGTTGGCGGGGATGTAGAGAGCGTCGGTGTAGCCGGCGGTTTTGATGAGCGACTCGAGCTCGGCCACGACATGGCCGCGCAGAGCGGAGTCGGTCTTCTTGAAGATGCGGCTGACGGCGGGATTGGCTTTTAGGACCGAGGCTATGCGGGCAGATTCGGCAGCGGCGTCGGCCTCGCTCATGGAACGGGTGTCGGAGGCTATGACGAAGACATCAGCATCGGAGCCGGCGCAGTCGGGCTGCATGGAGAGGCTGACATGAAGGCCGAGACGGAAGGCGATACCTCCCATCTCGGCAGCTCCTGTAATGTCATCTGCTATTACTGCAATCATTTTTTCGAGGCTGAACGGTATATGGCCATGCGGGTGGCGTAGTCGATGCTGAGCATCATCGCGTCCTCGCTTGCGATACCCTTGCCGGCGACGTCGAAGGCGGTGCCGTGGTCGACGCTGACGCGGATAATCGGGAGTCCGAGGGTGATGTTGACGCCCTTGGCGCTCTGCATCTTGCCGGTCTCCTTGTCCCAGTTGAAGGCGCAGACTTTCAGGGGGATGTGGCCCTGATCGTGGTACATGGCCACGCAGCCGTCATATTTGCCGCACTTGGCCTTGGCAAAAATCGAGTCGGGGGGCACGGGACCGTCGACGTTGAAGCCGCGCGAGCGCAGTTCCTCGATTGCAGGGATAATCTCGAGAGCCTCTTCGTCGCCAAACATGCCGTTCTCGCTGCTGTGGGGGTTGAGTCCGGCTATGCCGATGCGGGGATTTTCTATGCCGAACTGGCGGCAGGCGTCGGAAATCAGTTCCGTCACCTCTATGACGCGGGCTTTCTTGACGAGGTCGCAGGCTTTGCGGAGGGGAACGTGGGTCGAGACGTGGATCACGCGGATGTTCTCGTCGGCAAGCATCATGGCATACTTCTTGGTGCCGGTGAAGGTGGCATAAATCTCGGTGTGGCCGTCGAAGTGGTGGCCGGCAAGGTTGAGTGCCTCCTTGTTGAGCGGAGCGGTGACAGTTCCGTCGACCTCGCCGGTCATAGCGAGGTCGATAGCCTTGCGGATGCTGACGAAGGCTGCGTTGCCGCACTGGGGCTGCACCTCGCCGAAGCGGAAGGTGGACATGTCGACGCAGTGGAGATCGTAGACGTCGATAGTGCCGTATTCAAACTTGGCGTCGCTGACCTTGTCGACGGCGTTGACCTCGAAGTCATAGCCGAGAAGCCGGACAGCCTCCCTCATCACGGCAGCGTCGCCGGTGACGATGGGGCGGCACTGCCCGTAGGTCTCTTTATGGCTCAGGGCGCGCACGATGATTTCCGGGCCGATGCCGGCGGGGTCGCCCATAGTGATAGCTAAAATCGGTTTCATGCTTATATGTCGGTGGTGAATCAATAGAGTGAGTTGTAGATGTCCCTGGCGTCCTGCTCGGTGACCTCGCGGGGGTTGTTTTTGAGGAGTCGCTGCACCTCCATAGCTGCCTTGGCCATGCCGTCGACAGCGCTTTGTGGGATGCCGAGCTCGGAGAGCTTCTGAGGGATACCCACGGCTTTTGACAGCTCGCAGATGAAGTCGACGCCGTTCTGTGCGGTCTCGTCGTCATCCTTGCCTTGCGGTGCGCCGCAGGCTATGGCTACCTCGGCATACTTGCGGAGGTTGGCGGGGCGGTTGAACTTCATCACCGGGGGGAGGAGGATGGCGTTGGAGAGGCCGTGGGGGATGTGGAACTCGCCGCCGAGGGGGTAGCTGAGGGCATGGACGGCAGCAGTGTTGACCGGGCCGAGGACGAGGCCGCCGTAGAGCGAGCCGAGGGCGAGGGCCTCGCGTGCCTCGACGTCCTTGCCGTCGCGGACGGCGCGGAGGAGGTTGGCGGCGATGAGCCTGATGCCCTGCAGGGCGTAGATGTCGGCGCAGGGGTGGGCAAACTTATTGGTGTAGGCCTCGATGCAGTGGGTGAGGGCGTCCATGCCGGTGTCGGCTGTCACCTTTGCGGGCACTGTCATGGTGAGTCCGGGGTCGACGTAGGCGGCGTCGGCGAGGAGATAGGGGCTGACGATGCCCTTCTTGAGCTTGTCGCGCTCGTCGAGGAGGATTGCGTTGGGCGAAACCTCGCTGCCGGTGCCTGCCGTGGTGGGGAGGCAGGCGAGCCAGAGGCCTTTCTTACGGATGAAGCCGGTGCCGAAGCAGTCCTCGGCTTTCTGTTCGCTGTCGATGAAGGCAGCGACGAGCTTGGCGACGTCGAGTACGGAGCCGCCGCCGATGCCGGCCACGCTGTCGGCGCCGAAGTCGCGGGCTTTGGCAAGGATTGCGTTGAAGTCACTGAGCGAGGGCTCGGCCACGATGTCCCGGAAGACCTCTATGCTGACACCCTTATCCCTGAGCTGCGCGAGGGCAGGTTCGATGAGGGGGATGATAGGGGGCGCGGTCAGCACGAAGAGGCGCTTGAAGCCGAGTTTGAGATAGTCGTCGACGAAAGTCTGTATGCAGCCTGTTCCGAATACTATTTTCTGGGGCTGTAGGAGTGTGATTGGTTTCATATTTTGGAATTGATGTTATATTTTGAGGGTTAGTCCAGCTGGAGGCCGGCGGGTTGCTTTTCCTTCTCCTTCTCTTTGCGGCGCTCCTCGAGGTAGCCGAAGATGGTCAGCTCCTTGTCGGCGAGCGGGGCGGCGAAGAGATAGCTGGCGAGGTAGCCCACGACGAGGACGATGAGGTGGCTGTAGACACCGAGCATGTATTTGTGGTGGGTGAAGTTCCATGTGCCGAGGTCAAGGAGGGTCTCCTTGACGCCCGTGCCGTGGATGTCGACCTTGGTCGAGGTGAGTACGGCGTAGGCAGTAAATAGGACGGCAGCGACGATGCCGACGTAGAGTCCCTGCTTGTTGGCACGGCGGCTGAAGAGGCCGAGGAGGAAGATGCCGACGATGCCGGCGGAGAAGATGGCATAGAGCGAGAAGAGCGCGCCGAGCACACCCTCGCCTCCCCAGGAGATGTAGAGGATGGCGACTCCGACGGCACCGATGCCGGAGAGAACCACCATGAGGCGGCCGAAACGGAGCTGCTGGCGGTCGGTGCTGTGCTTCTTGAAGCGCACATAGTAGTCCTGGACGGCGATTGCCGAGAGGCAGTTGAGGTCGGTGTCGAGGCTGGAGATCGCGGCAGCCGCGAGGGCGGCTATGATGAGGCCGCGGATGCCTACGGGGAGTTCGTTGCTGATGAAGTAGGGGAAGACCTCGTCGGCTTTCAGGCCGTCGGGGAGGGCGGGTGCGCCCGATGAGTGGTAGTAGGCGAAGAGGCAGGTGCCGATAAACATGAACATGGCCCAGATAGGCACGCTCATCATCACGCCGATGTAGGCTGCCTTCTTGGCGTCGCGGTCATTCTTGGCAGCGAGGTAGCGCTGGACGATAGTCTGGTCGGTGCCGTATTTCTGAAGCGCGTAGAAGACGCCGTTGAGGGCCATGACGATGAATGTGAGCTGTGTGAGGTCCCAGTCGTAGGGGCCGACGTCAATCTTGTTGTACTCGCCGGCTATGCGGAGCACCTCTCCGGGGCCGCCCTCGGGGAGGAAGAGTAGGAGAGCCACGCAGATGAGGCCGCCGCCGATGAGGAGTCCTCCCTGGGCTACGTCCATCCACACGATTGCCTCCATGCCTCCGAGGAGGGTCAGGATGATGATAGTGACGCCGAGGATGATGACGATGGCATAGATATTGAAGTCGAGGAAGGTAGAGAGCGCCATCGAGACGAGGAAGAAGACTGTGCCCGCCTTGGAGAAGTGGCCGAGGGTGAAGGCGAAGGAGCTATACATGCGGGCAAAGATGCCGAAGCGGCGCTCGAAGTACTCGTAGGTCGACAGGCGCACCACCTTGCGGAAGAGCGGGACGATGACGCCGATGAGGGCGAGGAGCACGAGGGGCACCATGAGGCCCTGGACGAGGAGAATCCAGTTGTCGGCGTAGGCCGCGCCAGGGTAGGCGAGGAAGGTGACGCTCGAAATCAGGGTGGCGAAAATCGACATGCCGACCGCCCAGGCGGGGATGCGTCCGCCGGCGGCAAAATATGTGCTTGTGTCCTTCTGACGGTGGGCGAAGTAGACACCGACCCCGATAGCCGCGGCTACGGAGAGGAAGACTATCGCGTAGTCAATCCAGTGGATGTCGTTCATAGCTTCTCGCGTATTGATTGTTCTTCTTCAGCCGAGAGGCGTGTGAGGGGCATTAGCATCCACGGCTCGCAGAGACCCTTGGTCTGCATCATCACCTTGAGCGCTGTGAGCGACTGGCCGAGGGTGCGGCCTGCCTGGTAGATTTTGGCAATCTCGTTGGTCTCGTCCTGGAGACGGTTGGCGGTGTCCATGTCTCCGCGGACGGCGGCTTGGTAAAGCTCGTTGAACATCTCGGGGATGTAGTTGCCGGTGCTGGGGACGATGCCGTCGCCTCCGATAGAGAGTGAGTAGGCCGACTGTGCCGCCCAGCCGCAGAAGTAGGCGAAGTCCTCACGGTGCTTGGAGATGGCGATGCACTGCTGCATGCGCTCGAGGTCGCGCTCGGAGTCTTTGAGTCCGACGATGTTGGGGTGGTCGGCGAGGCGCCGGACGACCCCTACGGGTATGGTCATGTGGGTCGTGGCGAGGATGTTGTAGAGCATGAGGGGACCTGTGATGCTGTCGGCGAGGGTCTTGTAGTAGCCATACATCTGCTCCTCAGTGAGGGCATAGTAGGAGGGGAGGGTGGCCACAATTACGTCGGCGCCGGCGCAGGTGTAGGCCTCGGCCTGGGTGAGCTGCTCGGCGAAGCAGTTGCCGGTCAGTCCGGCGTAGATTAGTATGCGTCCCTTGGCGGCCTTGACGGCGGTCTCCACGAGGAGGAGGCCGTCGGCGGCGGAGACACTGTTGCCCTCGCCGGTGGTGCCCATGAGGAGGGGTGCGACACTGTTCTGGGCGAAGAATTCGATGATTCGTTCAACTGCGGCGACGTCGAGCGAGCCGGTGACGGTGACGGGGGTGACCATCGGTACAACCACGCCGCGATACTTGCATTGTTTCATAAGTTTATATGGTTTAGATTTCGGAAACGTGAAATTGATGAATCTGATGAGGGGGTGCCGTGGAGCAACGGCTGTCAATATTGTGCGGGGAGAGCTACATGTAAGGCAAAGGTAGCAAAAAAAATCGAGATAGGGACAGGAGTGAGATTTTGTTTTTTGAGGATTGGATTTTTTCATGGAATTTTGCTACTTTTGCAGAAATCCCTACCCTCATAGACTTAATGAAGACAATATTTTTAATCGGATACATGGGCTGCGGCAAGTCGACTCTGGGCCGCAACCTTGCCCGGAGATGCGACATAGAGTTTATCGACCTTGATGACTATATCGAGGCCAAGGCGGGCAAGAAAATCCGCGAAATCTTTGCCGACGAGGGCGAGGCCGCCTTCCGCGAGCTTGAACGAAAGACGCTCCTGGAGGTGGCGGAGAGGGAGAATGTGCTCGTGGCCTGCGGCGGGGGCACGCCCTGCTTCGGCGACAACATGGCGCTGATGAACAGCCGCGGGCTGACGGTGCTGCTCAACGCGTCGCACGAGCGCCTGCTCGAGCGCCTGAAGCGCGGACGCCACAAGCGCCCGCTCATAGCGTCGCTGACCGACGGGGAGCTTGACGAGTTTATCACCCGGCAGCTCGCTCTGCGTATGCCCCACTATTCGAAGGCCGCCGCCACCTTTGACAGCACCTGCCTCGAGGATGAGGACCAGATCGAGGAGAAGTGCGAGGCCTTTATCAGCTGCTTCGGACTGCCGAGAAGGACGGCGGAGCTTGAACCAAAACAATTATAAGCCATGACGCAGGAGACTCCCACACCACTGGAGCAGCCGGTAGAGGCCTGCACCGCCCACCGGGGCTTCACGATAGGCCTGCCGGCCTGTGACCACTGCTCGGAGCGCCGATTCCCGCTGACGCCCGAGGCTGCCGCGCGCCTGATTGAGCGCGGTTTCAGGATAAGGATGCAGGAAAATGCCGCCGGCTGTATAAACTATGGCGACAACAGCTATATGCGCGCCGGGGTGGAGATATGCACGCGCCAGGAGGCGCTGCGCTGCGACATCGTGATACACCTCGCGCCCATGACCCCGGCCGATGTCAGGGGGATGCGCCGCGGGGCGATGCTGCTGACGCTGTTCAAGCCACTGCAGACCGATCCTGCCGCCCTCCGCGAGCTGCTGCGGAGGCATATCATATCAATAGCCGTGGACCTCATCGAGGATTCGCGCGGCTGCACCCCCTTTGCCGACATCCTTGCCGAGATTGACGGGCGCGCGTCGGTGGCTATGGCCTCGTCGCTGCTGGCCGACTCGTCGAGGGGGAAGGGGATACTGCTTGGCGGCGTCGCGGGTATCGTCCCCTGCGAGGTGCTCATCATCGGGTCGGGTATCGCCGCCTGCGCGGCCGCACGGTCGGCCACGGGGCTTGGCGCGACGGTGAGGATGTATGACGACGATGTCTACTCGCTCCGCCGGACCACGCAGGAGCTCGGCGCGGGGGTGATCAGCTCGGCACTCCACCCCCACACGCTCGAAAACGCCCTGCGCGCGGCCGACGTGGCCATTGTCACCCCGACCTCGGAGCCTTTCGCTATCGGGCGGGAGCTGACGGGGGTGATGAAGCGCGGCGTGCTCTGCTTCGACCTGGCGTCGGAGACGGGGGAGTCGTTCCCGTCAATGAGGCCTGTCGACTTGGCCGTGGCCTTCACCAAGAGGGGCGAGGGTCAGGAGGGGGAGCGAGTGTGCTACACCCATGCGGGCTGCGCCGTCGCCAGGACCGCTGCTATGGCGCTGAGCAATACGTTTATCACCCTGATGAACTCAATCGTGAGCTGCGAGGGGGTCAACAATGCGCTCAAGCTACTGCCGGGGATGCAGAAGGCGACGTTCACGTTTTTCGGACGCATCGTCAACCCGCGCATAGCCAAGGCCGCGGGGATGCGCAGTGTTGACATAAGTATTTATCTGACACTATCGTAGGAAAGGAATTTATGGCGCCGAGAAGGAAATTTTATGTCGTGTGGGCCGGTCATGCAACCGGGGTTTTCGACTCCTGGGAGGAGTGTCAGCTGCAGGTGGTGGGCTACCCCAACGCGAAGTTCAAGAGCTACGATTCGCAGGAGGCGGCTGTCGAGGCCTATCGCGGTGATCCGGTGGAGCAGCTGGAGATTCTCAAGTCGATAGCCCGCGGGCCGAAGGTGAGCGTGAACTATGAGGCTATTCCCGAAATCCAGGTAGACGCGCTGGCGGTCGACGCGGCGTGCTCGAAGAATCCGGGGCCGGTGGAGTACCAGGGTGTGTGGGTGCGCACCGGGGAGCGAATCTTCCACGCGGGGCCTTTCGAGGGGGGGACGAACAATATCGGGGAGTATCTCGCTCTCGTCCACGGCCTGGCACTGCTCCATAGGCAGGGGAGGCCGAACACCCCTATCTATACCGACTCGAAGACGGCGCGTGCGTGGGTCAGAAACCGGCAGCCGAAGACCTCGCTGCAGCCAAATGCCGGAAATGCTGTGCTCTTCGAGATGATTCGCCGCGCGACGGCGTGGCTCCAGACTCATGAAATCACCAACCCTATCCTCGTGTGGAACACCCCCGAATGGGGCGAAATTCCGGCCGACTTCGGCAGGAAGTAAGGTGATGTTTTTATAGCCTCCAACAGGCCGGGAGGATGAAAAAGTTATGCAATTTGGAAGTTCAACTTCCAAATTGCATAACTTTTGTTGGTGTTGGCATTGCTTGTGGATTGGTTTGGCTGTGGCTCGGAGAGCCTATGCAGGAGAAGCCCCGGGGTTAGCAATGCCCGACTCGGCGAGTTAGACGAGAAACTTGCGGACATCGCGGTAGTAGGTTTCCTGCGTGCTGGCCGACATACCTATCTCTATTTGAAGATAGAGCGCGTAGTCCGTGAGGATTTTTCAGTGTCAAGAATCTGTCACCTGGTCATATCTATTCGTTGTAAAAATAGTTATTAATCTCTAGTAAGATGAATAGATAACTTTTGTGAGCCAACCTATAAGTTCGTCTCCACGAAGAACCTTAGCAGTTAGAATTGCCTCTACTCCCGATTGATTTGCTTTAATATATGTAGAATTATAGCCATTCTGAGATAATACGAATCTTGCATCTGAAACGGACCACTTCACAGAAGCTCCAGATGGGACTCCTGTAACAGTATAAATAGTATATTCGTTTCCAATTGGGTTGGCTCCTTCAATTGTATATTGTGCTGGACTATCGTCATTATTATCTGAATCCTTACTACATGAAGTAATAAATATTATCAAACATATATGTGATAATAATATAAATAGCTTTTTTTTCAAAGAAATTTTACGCATATTATTAATATAATGAGAATATTTGTTTTGATAAATTTGCTATTATACTACCACTTCTTGTTCGTACAATAGCAGTCACGCCTCCTTTAACGCCACTTTTGGTAGCCCATACATAGGCAGAGTTATATCCAGATTGTGATACTTTGAAGTTTTCAGTTACATTCCACTCTACATATCCTCCACTTGGCACTCCTCTTACAATAAAAGATGACCTCATATTAGTAATGTTCTCAGGCCCTTCTAATGATATTGAGGAACTTATTTGTAAAGCATCATTTAGGGTGCTGTATATATTTAATAATCCGTATCCGACTTCTTCATTCCAGGTTCCTCTAGAATAAGCGGGTTTATTTCCAAAAGTATAATCCGGCAATTTTGTGCAATTTTTTAATATATAATCTGTAACTTCTGTATAAATTTTAAGATCTTTTTCATGTTAGTTTAATTTTGTTTGTAGTTCTGCAAAGATATGAATCTTATTTGATTTATAGTTAATACAATTTTTTCTTTTTATTCGCTATTTTTGCTAATTTTTTAGTTAAATCTAGATGTTGTATTATTAATGTATAGTTAATATGTGGGGATAAAGCATATTGTGATTAGTCTATGCAGGAGAAGCCCCAGGCATCGCTGCGGCCTGCGGCTATTCGTTTACTCTAATGGTTCTACAAACTATTCGAGCCATTGTTGTGCGTAGTTAGTTGGTTCATAATCTGATGTGGACGCTTTGAAAAGCGTCCCTACGCATGGGCGATTTCAGGTGGAGCGGTCGGGAATATAGTTACAATTTGTTGCGGGGGTGGAAGGTGAGGATGTCTTTGCGGAGGGCGCTGCGGTCGAGGTGGATGTAGATCTGGGTGGTGGCTATGGTCTCGTGGCCGAGCATCTGTTGGATTGCGCGGAGGTTGGCGCCCCCCTCGAGCAGGTGGGTGGCGAAGGAGTGGCGCAGGGTGTGGGGGGAGATGCTTTTGCGTATGCCGGCGGCCTCGGCGAGGGCTTTGACTATCTGGAAGACTCTCATGCGGGTCATCTTGCCGCCGCGGCGGTTGAGGAAGAGGATGTTGCGGCTGTCGGGCTTGATGTCGAGCAGCTCGCGGTCGCGGAGGTAGTCGCGGATTTCGCGGAGGGCGACGTCGGATATCGGGACCATGCGCTCCTTGTTGCCCTTGCCGCGGATGACGATGTAGCCCTCGTCGCCGAAGATTTTGGAGATTTCCAGCCCGACGAGCTCGCTGACGCGCAGACCGCAGCCGTAGAGGGTCTCTATCATGGCGCGGTCGCGCTGCGCCTCGGCCTTGGCGGGGTCGATGGCGGCAATCATCGAGTCGATTTCCTCGATTGTGAGCACTTCGGGGAGGTGGAGGCCTGTCTTGGGCGACTCGAGCAGCTCGGTGGGGTCGGGGTTGAGGTAGTCCTCGAGGCTGAGGTAGCGGAAAAATGAGCGCAGGCCGGAGACGATGCGTGCCTGTGAGCGCTCGGCGATGCCGAGGTCGTGGAGCTCGCCGATGAAGTAGCGCATGGTGTCGACTGTAACGTCGCGCAGCGTGAGGCCTGACTCGGCGAGGTAGACGAGAAACTTGCGGACGTCGCGGTCGTAGGCCTCGCGGGTGTTGGCCGACATGCCTTTCTCCATTTGGAGATAGAGCGCGTAGTCCGTGAGGACTTTCTCAGTGTCAAGAATCTGTCGCCCGGTCATTTTTAATATTGGGAGGTGTCTGTAGGGACGCGGCGTGCCGCGTATGCCAGATAAAATTGGGTATTGCTAGATGTATTCAATCGGGCATACGCGGCACGCCGCGTCCCTACTGATTTCATGTATTGTCAGAAGTTGATTTCGAAGTCCTGGCGGGGGAGGTCGGGGCGGCTGACGAGGATGAGGGTGTCGCCGCTGCTGAAGCTCATGCCGTCGGCGAGAAGGGAGCGGAAGCGGGGATAGCGGGTGGGAGATATGCCGCTGCACACGACCACGCCGCCCTCGGTGAGGATGTCGCCCGCGAGCGACAGTAGCCCTTCGTCGTCGGCGCCTCGGATGTAGAGCAGGGTTGTTTCGCCGTTGTTGGTTGTAGGGACGCTGCGTGCCGCGGGGAATGGGGCTGGAATTCGACGATTGTATTCCTGCTGATTTCGGACGCTGCACGCAGCGTCCCTACAGTTTGCATATTTTGCATTGTCGCGGTCGCAATTTGCATCGTCGCGGTCGCAATTTGCACCGCCGTAGCCATAACCGACTTGTCCAATGACCGCAGTCCGGGAGTCGGCGAGGGTGACGGCTTTGCACTCCCGGACTCCGGCGTCGCCTGCGAGGATGACCCTGCGGGGTGTGAAGGCACAGACGAGACGGAAAAGGAGGCTGAGGCGGCTGAAGTCGGCTTTGCAGTGGGAGATGCGTCGCAGTTCGGCGTAGGCGTAGTACTCCCCGTGCTCCCGCAGCACGAAGCGGATGAAGCGGAAGGCAAAGGGGGAGTGGATGCCGAAGCCCCGGCTGCGCCATGCTCGCTTGACGGCACGGAAGCCGGGCACGCGGCGGTAGACTTTAGCGGCCCTCCACATCGGCGGCGTCCTTGCGTCTGACAAATTTCCTCACGCCGAGGACGGCCGCGGCTGCGAAGGCCACATATATTATAATAATGGCAGTGGTCGCGAGGGTGTCGGTGGTGTGGAGCGACTGCGGGTCGAAGGTCATCACAATCTCATGCTCTCCGGCGGGCACCTTGAGGGCGCGGAGCAGGTAGTCGACGCGGCCGAGGGGAGCCTCCTTGCCGTCGATAGTCGCCGTCCAGCCCCAGGGGAAGTAGACCTCGGAGAATATGGCCACGCCTCCGTTGGCGCTGCGGGCGCGGTAGGTCAGGCGGTTGGGGGCATAGCTCGTGGCTATGATTGTGTCGGTCGGGGAGCCGGCGAGCGACTTGCCGAGCACCTGCTCGAATTTCTTGTCGGCCACGGCCGTGAGGCGGGGCATGATCGAGGAGAGGGCAGCCATCTCCTTGTCGGGGCTGTCGACATAGTCGACGTGCTCGACAAACCATGCGTTGCCGTAGGCCTCAGGATTGCGGAGCACCTGCCCGTCGAGGCTGACGATGTAGCGCGCGTTGAGCATGTTGAGCACATTCCAGTCGGCGTCAGTCTCCGTGCCCTGCGTGAAGTGGGAGAGGTGGCGGTCGATGAGGTCCTGGTAGCGTGTGAGCTTGGCAGCGTGGTAGCCGCCGATCATTTTGTGGTAATATGAGGGGTCGGCCGAGTAGAAGCGGGGGATGTCCATGACGCGGTAGTTCATGGCGGTATCCTGAAGGATTACGTCGTCGACCGGGGTCTTGGCTATCGGGGCACCGACGGTCAGTTGCTTCGGTACGAAGCTCTCATGGTTGATGTAGCGCTTGTTGACGGTGTAGAGGTCGGCGAGGGCTATGACTCCGAGAATAGCCACGGTCACTCCGGCGCTGAGCTTGCGGCGGAGGAAGGCGACGAGGATGAAGCAGCCGACGGCCACGATGAGGAAGCTGCGGATGGCGTCGGAGCTGAGGAGGTCGAGGCGGAGGCTCTCGACGGCGGAGTAGATAGCCGGGTTCTGGAGGCTGAACTGGCGTGCGGTGGCTGCATCGTAGCCCTGCTGCATGAGCGAGGCGCCGATATAGGCGTCGATCTGGCGGTCATTGTCGGAAATGACGCTGCCGAAGAACTCAGGCACACAGAAGCCTATGGCGCATACGGCGAGGGTGGTGCCGAAGCTCCACCAGACGGCCTTGCGGTAGTGCTTCCAGGGGTCGGGGTCGGTCAGGAGCTTCTGCAAGCCCATGACGGCGAGCAGGGGAATGGTGAACTCGGCTATTACGAGGATGCTCTCGACGGTGCGGAACTTGGAGTACATCGGTACCACCGACAGCATTATGTCGGTGAAGACCATAGCGTGGCGTCCCCACGCGAGGACTATCGAGAAGACGGTCAGGATGAGGAGCACCCACTTCATCGGGCCGCGCACGATGATACAGCCGAGGATGAAGAAGGCGAAGATGAGGGCTCCGACGTAGACGGGGCCGTTTGTCCCCTCGGGGTCGCCGAAGTAGTGGCTCATGTAGCCGAGATACTGCTGCTGCATGGAGTCAATCTTCCCCTCCTGCGCCATTTTCTGCGCCTCTGGGAGGTCGGCGAGGTTGAGGGCTATGAAGCGCCCCTTCTCGGGCTTGGCTGAGGCGCCACCCTTGATGTTGGGGATGAGGAGCGAGAATGTTTCCGAGGGCTGGTAGCTGTATTGTGTGATATAGTCCTTGTCGAGACCGGCAGTGGCCTGCTGTGAGGCTCCGTTGCCGGGCTGCGTCAGCTCGCTGTGGCGGCCGCGCATAGTCTCCTTGGAGTATTCGTAGGTCAGATAGAGGTTGGGGGAGTTGGCCGCGACGGCGAGCATGGCTGCGACGGCGAGGGAGCCTGTGGCTATGCCCCACTGCTTCATCTTCTTATCCCTGAGGGCGTCGATAAGGTAGGCTATGACTATGCCGATGATGACGAAGAGGAAGTAGTAGGACATCTGGACGTGGTTCGACGCGATCTGCATCATGGCGAAGAGCGCCGCGAGGGCCGCGCCCCATAGGTAGCGCCCGCGATAGCAGAGGATTATGCCCGCGATGGTCGGCGGGATGTAGGCGAGGGTGACGAATTTCCATATATGGCCCGCGCCGATGATGATTATGAAGTAGGAGGAGAAGCCGTAGGCAATGGCGCCGAGCAGTGCCACATACCACCGCATCCTCATGGCCAGGAGCAGGATGAAGAATCCGACCATCATCATGGCCGGGAGCGAGGAGGGTGATGGGAGTCCGAGGCCCATGACCGAGTTGACCCACTTGTAAAGCCCGCTCGAGGGGTAGGAGGGCGAAATCTGGAATGTGGGCATGCCGGAGAAGAGGGAGTTGGTCCAGCGAGAGACCTCGCCAGTGGCCTCGGCGTAGGTCTTGGCTTCCTGGCCTATGGCCGCGCCCTGCTGCATGTCGTGCTGGCGCAGCTCGTTGCCCTCGGAGGCGTCGGGATAGAAAAATGCAAATGCGATGACTGCAATGACGACGAGTCCGCCGAGAAATGTCGCGACGGAGCCGTATTTTTTTAGAAATTCCTGCATGGAGAATCTGTGCTTGGTGTATGTGTGTATATGTGTTAGTCTTGGTCTTGCTGGCGCGAGCGTCACTCTGCGGGGCGCAGCTCGAGTGGCAGTTCCGGCTTGGCGGCCTTGGCTGCGACAGTGTCAGGCGCGGCGGAAGTGCTGTCGGCGGGAGCCGGCCCGGACTTCACGAGCGAGCCGTCCTGCATGGCGTCATACTGCGAGAGCTTGGCGCGAAACTCCTTGGCCACAGCGTCGAAGTCAATCTCCGGGTTGCGGCTGTGGGCCTTCTTGAAGGCTGCGCGGGTATCGTTGGGGTTGACGCTGAGCGCGATGTCGTAGACGTCGACATATTTGCGCAGGGTCTCGAGGTCGCGGCGCGTCTCGCGCTTCGACACTGCGTCGTTGTGGATACTGATGAAGGCTGTCAATACCTGCACGGTCTGCTCGGGGGTGAAATCGTCGACGAAGAGCGACATGCTGTCGGCCATGACCGAGGCCTGGCGCAGATTGCCCGACGAGAGCGCCTCTTCGAGCTGCGACTGCCTCTCGACCACGACTTCCTCGCTGACGGGGGCCTCGCCCCCCTTCTTCGAACCGCCGCAGGAGCTTACGGTCGCCCAGGCGAGTACGGCAAGAAATAAAATTATGGCTGTTTTTTTCATATTCGGAATATAAAAATGTCTGACAACTGCAAAGTTAATGAATTAATTTTAAAACTGAAAGCTCATGTCAGTTGATAGAAACAAAAAGCGCAGGATAGACTGTTAATAGTCTGTCCTGCGCCGGTTATTCAGTGACTCTTATCTTTCGATACAGAGATTACTTACCTGAGAACTTCTGCTTGAGCTCTGCGAGGGCCTCGAGGTCGCCGAGAGTGGTCTTCTCGAGCGGTGTGGTGAGGGCGGGAGCCTCTTCCTGACGACGGTTGCCGCCGCGGCGGGGTGCTGCTGCCTTCTTGGGGGCCTCTGCGCGCTCGCCCTTCTGCTCATCTTCGAAGATGCGGCTGTGGGAGAGGATGATGCGCTTGCTGTCCTTGTTGAACTCGATGACCTTGAAGTTGAGCTTCTCGTCAACCTGTGCCTTGGAGCCGTCTTCCTTGACGAGGTGCTTGGGAGTTGCGAAGCCTTCCACGCCGTAGGGGAGTGCGATGACTGCGCCCTTCTCGACCATCTCGATGATGGTGCCTTCGTGGATTGAGCCTACAGTGAATACTGTCTCGAATACATCCCAGGGGTTCTCCTCGAGCTGCTTGTGGCCGAGTGAGAGGCGACGGTTGTCCTTGTCGATTTCGAGAACCTGGACGTCGATGTCGGCGCCGATCTGGGTGAATTCGCTGGGGTGTTTAACCTTCTTGGTCCAAGAGAGGTCGCTGATGTGGATGAGGCCGTCGACACCTTCTTCGATTTCAACGAATACGCCGAAGTTGGTGAAGTTGCGTACCTTGGCGGTGTGCTTGCTGCCGACGGGGTATTTGGTCTCGATGTTCTCCCAGGGATCGTTCTTGAGCTGCTTGAGACCGAGTGACATCTTGCGGTCCTCGCGGTCGAGGGTGAGGATGACAGCCTCGATTTCGTCGCCTACCTTCAGGAAGTCCTGAGCTGAGCGGAGGTGCTGGCTCCATGACATTTCGCTGACGTGGATGAGGCCTTCGACGCCGGGGGCGATTTCAACAAACGCACCGTAGTCTGCCATAACCACTACGCGGCCCTTGACCTTGTCGCCAACCTTGAGGTTTGCGTCGAGGGCATCCCAGGGATGGGGCTGGAGCTGCTTGAGACCGAGGGCGATGCGCTTCTTCTCGTCGTCGAAGTCGAGAATAACGACATTGAGCTTCTGGTCGAGCTGAACCACTTCTTCGGGGTGGCTTACGCGGCCCCAGGAGAGGTCGGTGATGTGGATGAGGCCGTCTACGCCGCCAAGGTCGATGAATACACCGTAGGAGGTGATGTTCTTGACGGAGCCCTCGAGCACCTGGCCCTTCTCGAGCTTGGCGATGATCTCGCGCTTCTGCTGCTCAAGCTCGGCCTCGATGAGTGCCTTGTGGGATACGACCACGTTCTTGAATTCCTGATTGATCTTCACGACCTTGAACTCCATGGTCTTGCCCACGAAGATGTCGTAGTCGCGGATGGGTTTCACGTCGATCTGTGAGCCGGGGAGGAAGGCCTCGATGCCGAACACGTCGACAATCATGCCGCCTTTGGTGCGGCACTTGATGTAGCCCTTGATGACTTCGTCTTTCTCGAGAGCCTCGTTGATGCGGTCCCAGGAGCGGGCTGCGCGGGCTTTGCGGTGAGAAAGGATGAGCTGGCCCTTCTTGTCTTCCTGGTTTTCGATGAAGACTTCTACGGTGTCGCCCACCTTGATGTCGGGGTTGTAGCGGAATTCGCTCATGGGGATGATGCCGTCGCTCTTGTAGCCGATGTTAACCACGGCCTCGCGCTTGTTGAGCGAGATGATGGTACCTTCGATTACGTCCTTGTCACGCACGGTGTTGAGCGATTCATCATAGGTTTTGGTGAGTTCCTCGCGGGTCTTTTCGCCCTTGGTCTCACCGTTTGCATACGCTTCCCAATCAAAATCAGCGATCGGGGAGTTTTTTACTTCTTCAGTCATTAAAAAATGGGGTTAATAAATAAGGTTAATTAAGCGCCTTGCGGGGATGCCCGTAAAGCGCTGCAAAGTTACGAATAATATTCCAATCCACAAGCAATTACCGTGCGGATTTTTATCGGTTTTTCACATAAATTCACCACCAGCTCCCCCTCCCCCCGGCAGGAGGCTCCAGAGGAGGGATTTTGCCGTCACCTGATTCCCATGCCGAAGGGGAAGAGGGCGAGGCGCATGAGCTTGAAGTGCTGGAGGCCGAAGGGGATGCCGACTATGGTCACGCAGAACACCAGCCCCCACAGGAGGTGGGTCAGGGCGATTGCGAAGCCGCCGACGAACCACCATATCACGTTCATAACCCCCGCCAGACAGCCCGAGGGCCACCCTTTGTCAACAATCTCTGTCCCGAAGGGCCACAGCGCCACCTTCGCGAGCTTCAGGGTCTGCAAGCCGAAGGGGATACCGATTATGGTAATCATCATCACGAGGCTCGAGACAGCATATTCGATAGCAATCATCAGTCCGCCGAACACAACCCATATAATATTGAGCAGGATATTCATAATAGTAGTCGTTTATAGTCCAAAGTTAGTCTTTTGTCTCACAAAATTAATTTAAGTTAAGTTTATTTGCAAGGAATTGAGTAATTTTGCATCAGTATTACCATGTTGAGGAGAATAGCGAGCCATATCAGGACTGTGATTGTCCTTCTGACGCTTTTTGCCGCCGGAGGGAGGGCGGTTCATGCGTCTGAGACAGCCTGCGACACCATACGCCATAAGTCGACCTATTGGATAAAGCAGCTTATCGACAACGGATTCATGATTCACGATACCACAATCTGCTATCCGGCCTTCCCCCGCTTCGCCCTAAATGTCTACAACTGGGGCGACCGCACATTCAACTCCTATGATACCGACTATGTCGTCGGCACCGGCATGAACTGGAAGTTACAGGGTAAGACCTACGGCTGGATGGAGTCACAGACCATGCTTTTCCCGAAAAACTCCCGCATCTCAATGCACTCTGACCTCTTCATGGACGCGGGTGCATACATAAGCTTCATGGCGGTCAGCATAGGCTATATGTGGAACATGGACAAGCTCTTTGACCGCGATACCAAGCGCCACACCTTCATGTTTGACTTCACATGCTCGCGCTTCTCGATCAACTATAGTAAGGTGTCGTCGGAAGGCGGTATGATTCTCACGCACTTCGGCGGGTATAACGACAACCATGATTTCCGCTATAAGTTTGACGACATCAGTGTCAATTCCGTGAATCTCGACGCTTATTATTTCTTCAACCACAGGCGCTATTCCCATGCCGCGGCCTACAGCTATTCCAAATACCAGCTCAAGTCAGCGGGCACGGCTATTGTCGGACTGAACTATAACGACCAGGACTTCCGAATGGATTTCTCCAAGCTTCCGCCTGATATGCTGGAATATCTGCCCTTGGAGGATCCGAACTACACCTTCCACCACTATGATATCGCCGCTCTCGGTGGCTACGGACACAACTGGGTGCTCAAGCCGCGCCGCTGGCTCGTCAACCTCACGGCTATGGGTGCCATAGGCTATAAGCGCACTTTCCAGGACGCCACATACGGCCGTCGCAATCTGCTCGCCAACAATTACAAGATTTCAAGCAGCCTTGTCTACAACCACCGCAAGCTCTTCGCCTCGGCGCAGGCTAAATTCAACGGCTATCTGTTTTTTAATTCGAGCTTCACACATTTCAGCACCTTCTCATCGCTCACACTGACAGTCGGCATGAGGTTCTGACGGCGTAGCGGCCGTGGCGGGAACGCCGCGATAGGCGCGGTCTGTGAAATGGCGTATCAGGAGCGCGGTGACTAAGTAAATCCCCGTCAGCGCCCACAGCCCCCAGTAGTAGTGGCTGACATCCGAGAGGTCGGCCCCGTTGCTGTTTATCCTGACGATGCCCTCGATTCCCCATGTGGCCGGGACGAGGTCCGAAACCATATACCAGAACTTGCTGAAGGCATAGCGCGGCCAGGTCAGTCCTGACAGGAAGAGGAATATCAGTGATGTGAACACTATCACCAATAGCGAGGTCTCACGCTCGCGGACGAATACCTGGAGCGTCTGTCCGAGGAAGCTCGTCGCGAGGAGCACTACTAATATCATAGGCATGAAGTCGAGGAAGCGCCCGACGTGGGGGAGCGAGAACATGTAGGGTATGATTTCGAGGATATAGTAGCTCATGGGGAGGTAGACCATGAGGTAGCAGAGCGATTTTCCGAGCACTGTCGCGAGAGTCCCCGCGCGGTAGTCGAGCGGGTCGGTCCAGCCGTTGCGACGGCGGCGGTCACGGGCTGTGCCGGCAATCATTGTTATGCCTAAGAGCATGCTTTGCTGGAGGATGAGCACCACCAGTCCCGGCATGATGAAGGATGCGAAGCCCTGCGAGACGTCGCCGAGGAAGTTGGCCTGGGTGTTGACCGGAAGTCCGCCTATGGAGCTTGTCAGCAGTCCTCCGTCGGCAAGGCGCCGGGCGGTTATGCGCGTGGCCTCGTTCATCTGTACGTCGGTGATGGCGAAAAGATACTGTCGGTATCTCAGCAGCAGCGACATGTCGGAGTAGAAGGACGCCACCGCCTGTTCGCCGCGGCCGATGCGGCGCCCGTAGTCGGCGGGGATTTCAAGGACACCGTAGCACTTCTTCTCCATCCATGCCTCGCGCGCCTCACCCATGTTGGCCGCATAGCCGATGACGTTGATGCCCTGAGTGGCCCCGAGTTCGCGCACGAGTTCGCGGCTCTCGACGCTGCGGGAGTTGTCGACCACGACTGTGTCGATTTTCTTGACGACTTCGGGGTTGTATATGAGTGTGTAGACCACCGGGTAGGCCAGCGGGAGCGCGAAGAAGAAGAGCATGACGCCGATGTCGGTAAACACCAGTCGCGTCTCACGGCGCCACACATAGAACAGACTTTTTATCCAGTTCATGACAATCGGTTTTAGAGATTGAAGTCACTTTTCAGGGGACGTAGACAGGCGCCTCGCAATGTTTTTTCAGGCGCCTCAGCCCGAGTAGTGGCAGGAGGAGGAAGCAGAGGAGCGCCATGTAGTAGAAGCGCGAGTAATAGATGGGTATACCGTTGAGCGCCTGGTCGATATAGATGAGAAAGTAGTAGCGGATAGGGACGATGTATGAAAAAATCGCTATGCCGCCATACATTTTTTCGACCGGGAACGAGAAGCCTGCAATCGAGAAGCAGAGTATGCCCGTCAGCGACACCATGCTGAGCGCCAGGCGCAGATTGGGGACGATTTCGACGATGCAGACCGCGAAACTCTGTGTGGCCATAACCAGCAGGAGCATCGCGAAGACGACATGGAGCGGGTGGTTGTTGAGCGGGAAGCCGAGGAAGCCGAACATTACGGCCTGTATGGCCACTCCGACGCTGGTGAAGATGAATGTCTGCGGCAGGAGCTTCCCGGCGAGGGCGAGCGCCATGTTGCCGCCGGCCTCGCGGAGCCATTCGGGCGACGTACCCCGTTTCTGCTCCTCGCAGATGCTGAACACTGTCACAAGCAGCACTATCAGCGCTATCATACACGGGAGGAAGGACTGTGAGAGATAGATCGAGTAGTTGGTCCAGGGGTTGTTGAGCGGGTGGGTCTTGATGACCACCGGCTGTAGCATCGAGCCGGCTGCATCCTCGTCGGCACCGACGCTTATGAGCGTGGTCTTGACTATGGAGCCGCTGGTGGACACCGCTATTGTCTTGAATCCCTTGTAGGAGAGGGAGCCGGGGACGAATATGGCCATGTTGGAGTAAAACGAGAGCGTCGGGGTCTTTCCGGCTATTGCTTTCTTCTGGAAGTCGGAAGGGATGAGGAAGAAGCCGTAAATCTCGCCGCTCCTCACCTTTGACATGGCATCGTGGAAGCTCTCAAACTCGCCGGTAATCTCGGTCAGCTCCGTGGCGTTGAGCGAGCGCCCGATCTTTCGCGACATGGAGGAGTGGTCGAGGTCCACCATTCCGACCGGTACCCTGAGCGGGAGTCCCTCCTTCATCAGGTCGAGGAAGAAGAAGGCACACACCAGGGGCACGATCAGCATCATGACGATGTAGATCCTGCGCGAGCAAAGGCGTCGGAGTTCTCGTTTGAACAAATTCAGAAGCATTGTGGCGATAGGGTTTGGGCTGAGGATGTTTCTGCAACACCGCTCGCATTATTTATTTGAGATAGACCACAGTCATGCCCGGGCGCAGCTCGGGAAGTTTTTCTGTCGGGTGAGCCTTCACCTCGAAGGTCTTGCTGTCCCACTGGCCGGTGGCCTTGGTGGCCTGCCAGGTGGCATAGCTGCCGAGGTCGCGCACATAGTATATCTTTGCCTTGACTTTTTTCTTGTCGAGGGCGGGAATCATCACCTCTATCTCACCTCCGAGGGGCATGTCGTTGAGCAGTTCCTCGCGGACATTGAAGGTGACCCACTTGTCGTCGAGCTTCAGGAGGCTCATGATTGGTGCGCCGAGCGACACAAGTTCGCTTGCCTCGGGATACACCTGGTCAATCTGCCCGTCGCAGGGTGCTAAGAGATACTGGTCTTCGAGGAGGCTCTGCACCTCTGCCACACCGCCTTTGGCCACATTGACCATAGCGGCGGCGCTCTCCTTGTCCTCCTTCTGCGCGCCGGCTATCGCGAGGTCGAGCTGGCTTTTGGCAGCGCGGTGGGCTGCGACGGCTGCGTCATATGCGGCCTTGGCCTCGTCGCGCTTCTGCTCCGACATTACTCCTTCGGAGTAGAGGTTCTGCATACGGGTGTAGGTCTTCTTGGTAATGTCGACGGCTGCCTCGGCCTGGCTGACCATGTCGCGTGCGGCCTGGATGATCTGTGAGCGCGTGCCGGCGTCAATTTTCTGATTCTGCGTGCGGGCCACTGTCTCCATTCCCTCGGCCTGCATGAGCTTTGCGTCGGCGAGCGATGAGTGGATGTGGACGAGGGTGTCGCCTGCCTTCACAAGGTCACCTTCGTGGACGTAGAGCTTCACCACTCGTCCGGGGAGCTTGCCTGAAATCTTAATGGAGGTGGCGTCGGCCTGTCCCTCTATGATCTGGTCGCTCTTGTTGAGGAAGCAGAAGCCGAGAATGGCGAGCACGATGCAGATGAGCACCATGACTCCGAGTGCGGCCATCAATATTTTGTTTTCACGCTGTTCGGGTGTGGCAGCGGGGCTGTTCTTTGTATCTGACATGACTTCGGGTGATTTATAGCGGTTTATTTTCTTGTTTTCAATCAATTTTTATTCGACCGGAGCGCCTACGTCGAGCCGTCCGAGCACCTTGGAAAGATATACGTCGCAGAGATATACGTCGATGCGGGCGTCGACATTCTCCGAATGGGCTTTGAGCCAGGCAGTCTGTGCCTCCATGACGTCGTTGACGGTCATCACACCGTCGCGGAAGCCGAGTTCGGCGCTGCGCAGGTTCTCGTCGGCCTTGGCGAGATTGGTCTCGGTCATATTGTAGGTCTTGACAGCTTCCTGTGCCTTGAAGGAGGCCTGGTTGACCTGCAGCTCCACGATCTCCTTGGCGTCGTCAAGCTCGAGAGTGGCGGCCACTGTCTGTGCCTTGGCTGCGCGGAGCTTGTTGTAGTTGCCGCCCCAGTGCCAGATGGGCACTGTCAGCATGGCGCCGACAGAGAACATGCCGCTGAACTTTTTTTCGAAGCCGTCGAACATGTTGGGATTCGAGAAAGTGTATGTCCCGACGAGGGCGAGGTTGGGCATCATGGCGGCGCGTGCCACATTTTCCTTCTCCTTATATATCTTCACTCCCAATTCGAGGGCGCGGAGGTCGTCGCGGGCCGCATAGACCTCCTGCATGTTGTAGCTGTTGGCTGCGGGGGTAGATACGGCGGCTATGTCGGCATCCTCGTCGGCGAGGGTGAACGCAGTGTGGACCGGCAGGCCGCACACCTGTGCAAGGGCCATGCGCGAGAGCACGAGTCCGTTGTTGACCTTAGTGAGGTCGACCTGGGCGGAGTTGAGCTTGACATCGACCGTCAGCTGGTCGCGCTTGGTGGCCACACCTTCTTTGACCATGAGTGACACGTTGTGGCTGAGCGTGTCAAGGAGGTTGACATAGCTGACGGCAAGCTTCTGCTTGGCTTTGAGCGATACCACCTGCCAGTAGGCGGCGTCGACGGCATAGACCACGTCCTGAGCCGTATTGTCGTGCATGGCGCGGGCGAGGTTTTCGGCATAGCCGGTAATCTTGTTCATGGCCACAATCTTTCCGCCCATGAATATTGGCTGGGTGAGCGTCACTGCCCCGAAGAAGACGTTGTGCAGGTCATAGCTCAGCGCATCCTTGGGGAGATAGGCCATCTGCTCGGGGATAGGCTTGCCGTCGACGAGTATGGGCTCGCCGGTCACGGGGTTCTTGACAAGGCCGAACTCGTAGTCCTGCTTTTCAAGGTTGAAATTCTTGATCGGGAGGAGCTGGTCGGAGCCGAATACCGACACACCTTTCTGATTATACATGTAGCCGCCCGCGAAGTCGAGTGCGGGGAGATAGGCGGCGAAAGCCTGGTCTTTCTCATAGCTGGCCACCTTGATTTGTTGTGCGGATTTTCGAAGGTTTTTATTGTTGGCAAGCGCCATCCCCCGACATTGTTCGAGCGTGACCACGCTCCCTTCGGGGATGTCGGCAGCCCGGGCGGAGCCGGCTAAGGCGAATAAGGTTGTTAGTGCAAGAAAAATTCTTCGTGTTGCCATGATGTGTTTGTTTGGAAACATAGTTGAAACATGGTTGAAACTGCCGGTGTCCGTGCATAGGCATGACGCAGCTCAGGCCGCGAGGCAAACCGGCTTGCAAATATAACCTCTTTTTGAGATTAAAAGTTTAAATTTAAGGAATGATAATTAATCCAAACAAACGAAAAATTGGTCTGTTTTGCCCTGCGTCAATACATCACGGATTGAGGTAAGGCTGCCCGGCATTGTTTCAAGCCTATATTATGTGTATCAGAGGTGTCCCCGGGGCTTATTCCTCCTCCTTTTTCTCTTCCTGGGGAACTTCCACGCGGATGAGGTCGAGGCGGGTGGCGCTGCGGGTGACGATTGTGAAGCGCAGGTCATCAATCTCGATAATCTCGCCCTGGGCGGGGAGGGAGCCAGTCTTGAAAATGATGTAGCCGGCGAGGGTCTGGTATTCGTCCTCCTCGGGAATGTCGAGGCGGTAGTCGTCGCGCAGGGTTCTGACCTCTATGCGGCCTGAGAATTCATAGATGCCGGGGGCAATCTCGTTGGCGGTGACGCCGTTCTTGTCATGCTCGTCCTGGATGTCGCCGAAGATTTCCTCCACGAGGTCCTCGAGGGTCACGAGGCCGGCTGTGCCGCCGAATTCGTCGACCACCACGGCCATTGAGCGTTTCTCGCTGAGCAGACGGCGCATCATGGTGTTGGCGAGCAGGGTCTCGGGGGCGTAGAGCACCTCCTTGATATGTTTCTTCCAGTCACATTCAGGGTCAAACAGCTCGGAGACATGGACATAGCCCACGACGTTGTCGATATCCTCGTTGTAGACGAGAATTTTGCTGCGCCCCGACGAAGTGAAGAGGTCCGACAGTTCCTCGCGGGTGGTGGTGTCGATGTCTACAGCCACAAGCTCGTTGCGCGGAGCCATGCAGTCGCGGAGCTGCGTGGTAGAGAAGTCGAGCGCGTTGTGGAAAATCTTCACCTCTTTCTCGACTTCGACCTCCTGGGGATTTTCGAGGTCGTCAATCTTGGTCTCGAGATAGTCGTTGAGGTCGGTGATTGAGAGGACGCCGAGACGGGTATCCTCGGCCTGTACGCCGGCGAGCTTCATCAGCACCTTCGAGAGCCATGATGTGAACCATGCTATCGGATAGAGGATGATGTAGAACATATAGACCGGCAGGGCCGAGATTCTCAGCGATGTGTTGGGGTTGATGCGGAACACCGATTTCGGCAGAAACTCACCCGTGAAGAGGATGATGAGGGTCGAGATAATGGTCTGCAAGAGAAGAATGACGGCCTGGTTGTCGGATATGTGTGCCTCAATCCAGGGTTCGAGCAGGGCGGCTGCCCCCATGCCGTAGATGACGAGCATGATGTTGTTGCCGACAAGGATTGTGGATATGAAGAAGTCCTGGTGGGAGTAGTAGCGCCCTATGATGCGGTTGATGAGTCCGCCACGGCTCGTGTCGAGGCCTACACGGACGCGGTCAGCCGAGATATAGGCAATCTCGACTCCCGAGAAGAGGGCCGAGAAACACAGTGATACTATCGAGAGAATCAACCAGGCTGTAAGTGTCATTTCGTATCTGCGATTTTAGTGCTGTCGTTGTCGTTTTGCTCCGCGTCAGAGGCGGGTGAGGGGGCATCGGCTTTCTTCGCTCCCGGGCGGAAGGCTCCTGCGGGGAAGATGCCCGAGACGTTGCGCACGGTGTAGCGCGTCAGCTGTTCGTTGGAGTCGAAGCCGTAGCCCTCGAGCACCTTGTCGGGGCGCTCGATGTGGATGAATGAGTCAGAGTATATCTTCTTCATCCTCTGGTCCCAGAAAAGCTGGTTGGTGAGAAACTTCTCGCCCATGACATTGGTGATGCTGACGTTGCCGTCGAGCCGCCAGAGCTGCTTGTTTTTGAGATAGAGGGCGGAGTCGGCTCTCACGCTTGCCTCGCGGCGGAAGAAGTTGTCATATCTGTCGAGGTCCAGCCCTTCGGGGAAGCGCCAGTAGGGTTCGTCGACCTCGTCGTAGACATACCATATAGGGGTCACGATGCGGTAGCGCATGATGCCGGAGTCGGAGATGAGGGTCTCGACGTCGCGCGTCAGCATGGTCGGGGTGTGGGCTGCGTCGACATCCCCCATGCCTACCGGGTCACCCTCCTTGCAGCCGGTCACGACGGTCGCTGTTCCCGCAAAGGCCGCGAGGCACAAGAGTGGGAGCAGACGCAGGCGTGATGTGGCCGAAGAGCTGTGCATGGGGTGACTGTGGGTTGGTTAGCGCAACTTGTTCTGGAAGAACCAGACCTGGTTGAAGTTGACACCGAGGGTGATGTTGAAGTACTTCTCCTTTAGGAGGGGGTTGGGTGTGGCCTGGCGCTGGTGGTACTCGAAGCCGAGGTTGATGATGGTCTTGGCGGAGCTTGCCGGGAAGCCCAGACCGCAGGAGAAGCCGTAGTCCTTGACGTAGTTGCCGTCGACCATGACATAGTCACGGTTGTAGAAGCCGCCGGCACGGTAGGTGACGCGTCTGAGGTAGCTGCCGCGCGGGTCGGGGAGGTAGCTTGCGCCGGCACCGATGCGCCAACGGTTGGCAAACTTGGTGCCTGAGAAGTTTTCAATCTGCTCATACTTGACATCGGCCCAGTTCTGATAGGTCACGTCGACCTCGGCCTGGAGCTGACGGTTCCAGTCGTAGGCGAGGCCCACGCCCCATGTGTCGGGGAGGGAGAACTTGTCGCGGAGCTTCACGACTCCGGGGGCCACGGTATCGGGGGCGACACCGGTGCTGACGCTGTGGTATTTGAGCATATATGTCTTGCCGAGGAGCGATTTGCCGGGGCTGTAGGTGACGCCGAGTGTCACGGAGTTCTTGCGCGAGAGCCGGAGGGTGTACTGTGCGCCGAACAGGAAGTGATAGTCCTTCACCTCCATCACTTGCTCGAAGAGCGACTGCGATGTGGAGCCGGTCTGGGTGGCATAGACGTCGTTGAAGATGTTGCCGAAGAGGTAGCTGATGTTGAAGCCTACCGAGAAGTTCTTGAAGGGCATCACGCCGGCACCGAGGTAGAGCTGGTTGAGGCCGCCGGTGCCCTGGTGGTTGGACACGCCGTTGTCAATCTCGGAGCCGAATGAATAGCCTACCGACGAATAGGGTAGAAGGCCGGCGCTGACGCCGATATAGCGGGTGACGGGAAACTGCATGGTGATGTAGTCCAGACCTCCGCCCCAGTCATGGGTCTTGCCGGTCTCATCCTGGCGCCAGTACATGGAGATGTCCGTGCCTATGTCGAAGAGGAAGGTCAGCGAGTCCATAGCTGCGTAGGCGGCCGGGTTCATGACGTTGACCTGGCGGCCTGAGCGCATGGCATAGCCGACTCCGCCCATCTGTCGCTGTGCGGATGTGGCGTTGTCGCCGAGGAGGCCGTAGCCGAATTTTGAATAGGGGCTTGTGACGTTTTGTGCCGAAAGCCCCGACGCTGCGGCCGCGGCTATGAGGGCGAGGATGAGAAAAGTCTTAATTTTCATTGTAAAGCAAAATTCTGTTTAGACCTTTGCTGACAAGGTGCTCGTCGACAGTGACGTCAAAGTCGCAAAGGGGTGCAAGATGATGTCCGCATCCTCCGCCGAGCACGACCACGGTGCCTTCGGGGAGGCGGCTACGATAATATCCGATTGATGCCACGACGCTGTAGACGGCGCCAAGGGTGATGGCCTCGGCGGTGTCGCGTCCGATGAGGTTCCCGCGCAGGCTGCCCATGTTCTCGGGGAAGGGGATGAGGGGCAGGCGGGCGGTGAACTGGTTGAGGGCCTTCAGCTCCATAGTGATGCCGGGGGCTATATTGCCGCCGCGGTATGTCCCCGAGGCGTCGACATAGTCGTAGGTTACGGCTGTCCCGGCGTCGATGACGAGGATGTCGCGCCCCTTGAAGTCGCTCCATGCCCCGACGGCTGCTGCGACGCGGTCGGCGCCGAGAGTGGCAGGGGTGGAATAGTCAATCTTGATTGGGAGGGGTGTTGAGGGGCTGAGACGATAGACGCAGCGGGCCAGGTGGCTGAGCTTGTTGATGACAGGTCCGTTGTTCTGCACGACGGAGCAGTAAATCGCACCCGACAGCGCCCTGCCGGCCACGAATCGCTCGACCGAGGAGGGTGTGAGGCGCGCCTCAATTACCGTGTCGACGATAGTCATATCGTCCCACAGCGAAATCTTTGCCTCTGAATTTCCTTGATCTATTGTCAGATATTGCGACATTAGGACCTGTGTTCTTTGATTTTCGGGGCAAAATTACTCAAAATGCGGCAATTTACCCTAAAATTGAGATTTTTTTTGAGTATAGGCGTATAAATACCCCTACAATCAGTCAGAGAAGGTTATTTCAGCTTCTGGCGGTGAATCATAATGGAGGTGTAGACCGTCAGCAGGCCTCCGGCAAGTGTGAAGGCGAGCCAGTCCTTAGCTCCGGCCGAGGGGAGGAAGAGGAAGACCGCTCCGGCCACGAAGATGAGCGCTGTCCAGATTTCGACACGCAGCAGGCGGCGCAGACGCAGCGGGCCCTCCTTCAGAGGGGGAGCGACGAATCGCCCGACGAGCAGGAGCAGCGCGCCGGCGGCATAGACGTAGCGCATCGTTGTCGTGCCGATGTGGAGGAGGGGGAGGAGGGCGGCCGCCATGATTGACAGCAGTCCGACCGTCACCATTATTAGCGATATGGTCTCGCGGCGCTTGGCCGGGGAAGTGTTATTGGCGGGGTTGGTTTTGTTCTTACTCATAGATATAGACGTCTTCGTCAGGGTGTTGCATGTGGTATTGCTCGCGCACGATTCTCTCCATAGTCTCCTTGTCGGTGTCGAGGGAGTGGTTGAGGCCTCGGTAATATTCGAGGGTGTCGGTGGCGTCGCTGATGGCGGCCTGCAGCTCGTCGATGCGGCGCTCCTGCTCGACCGTCCTGAGGATTGAGTTCTCATTGAAGAAGAGTACGATTGCGCCGACGATAATCGTCGCCAGCAGCGTGAGTGAGAGGTAGCGTTTGCACCATGCGTAGAAATTAGTCATTTCCGGGGAGGATTGAGGGGTATGATATATTTTGAGTTGTCCGATTGTGTCACGATAGGATGACTGTCAGCAGGAAGCCGAGGGCGTAGATGAGCATCAGCATTGCCGTCATGCCGAGCAGGGGGTTGAGGCGTGAGCCGCTGAGTCGCGTCAGGCGCAGGGTGAGGAGGCTGTGGCCGGCGAGATAGAGCACCGGGACTATCCACCACAGACGGCTCGCGGCCAGCCAGGGGGGGAGGGTGAGCATCAAGGCCAGGAAGCCGTTGGTGCAGTAGATTGCAGCCATAGCGCGGCGGCCGAGCTTCACGGCGAGCGTCCGTTTGCCTACGGCACAGTCGTCATCGGCATCGCGGTAGTTGTTGACCACGAGGACGTTGGCTCCCATTAGCCCTATGCCTGCCGCTGCGGCGAGGAGCCACCAGCCGGCATAGCCACCCATGAGCATATAGGTCAGGCAGACGGGGATGATGCCGAAGAAGAATATGACAGCCAGCTCCCCGAGGCCGTGGTGCGACAGCGGGTAGGGGCCCGTGCTGTAGGCCATGACGCCGAGGGCGGTGAGGATGCCGACGACATACATCCACCACTGGCCGTAGAGGGCTACAAGTACGCAACCCACAGCGCAGGCCGCGCCGAGGGTTGCAAATGTGGCCCGCTTCATGGCAGCGGGGCTTATGTCGCCTTCGGTCACTCCGCGGCGGGGGCCTTCGCGACCCGCGCGGTCAAGACCGGCTTTGAAATCGTAGTATTCGTTGGCGAAGTTTGAGGCTATCTGCGCCAGCAGGGCGAAGAGCAGGCAGAGCGCGGCGGGGACGAGGCTGAAGCGCCACGTCACCACTCCGAGACCGACGGCATAGAGCACGCCGGCAATCGACACCGGCAGTGTCCGCAGCCTCATGGCCTCAATCCAGCATGCTGTCCTGCTACGGCTCATCAGTCTGCGGGATAAAGCTCGTCAAACTTTTCGGCAATCGACTTGGCGATTGCTGCCATCTCCCCGGGGGCAAGTTCCGTCTTGTGGCGGAAGTCCATGTCGGCCTCGGAGTTGATAGGGATGAGGTGGATGTGGGTGTGGGGCACCTCGAGGCCGATTATTGCGACGCCTACGCGCTTGCAGGGGACGGCTTTCTCTATGGCCTTGGCCACTCGCTTGGCAAAGAGGGTCAGGGCCAGGTAGTCCTCGTCGGAGAGGTTGAAGATATAGTCCTCCTCCTTGCGGGGAATCACGAGGACATGGCCGGGTGCCACTGGGTTGATGTCGAGAAAGGCATAGTGGCGGTCATCGGCCGCAACGGGGTAGGAGGGTATCTCTCCTGCGGCTATCTTGCTGAATATTGTCGACATGAGAAATGGTTTAAGGTTTAAGGGTTAAGGTTTAGGGTTTAGGGGAGTTTAGAAGTTGATTTCTACAATTTCGAACTTCATCAGGCCTGCGGGCACCTTGATTTCGACAATCTCGCCGAGTTTGTGGCCGAGGAGGCCCTGGGCGATAGGGGTGCTCGAGCCGATTTTCTTCTCCTTGAGGTTGGCCTCGGAGTCGGCGACGATGGTATACTCCATCACCATGCCGTTGGCGGTGTTCTTGATTTTGACGCGGTTGAGGATCTGCACTTCCTCGTTGTTGAGGTTGCTTTCGTCGATGATGCGCGAGTTGGCCACAAGGTCCTTCAGCTGGGCAATCTTCATTTCGAGCATGCCCTGGGCCTCCTTGGCGGCGTCGTACTCGGAATTTTCCGAGAGGTCGCCCTTGTCGCGGGCTTCGGCGATAGCGGCAGATATGCGGGGGCGTTCCACTGATTCGAGAAACGCGATTTCTTCCATTTTCTTCTTATAACCTTCCTTGGTCATGTAGGTAATAGCCATGATGGTATGAATATTTTTTGTTAGATATTGTTTTTTAGTTTTAGAAATAATCACTGGGGATGAATTTCGGCAGGGCGATTAAAAAATAAGGAATCCCGCCGCTTTTCGGCTACGAGACCCTGACTCTATCAGCCTTTAAGGCTGCCCTGACGCCTAATCCTCAAAGGGGGATTTTGACCGGCAGACCAATCGGCTGGCTGCTAAAATGTAAAATGTCGGCCCTGAAGGGGCTGTAATGACATCAAGCGGACGCAAGCCGACGCTATGCACGGCCATTGACCGATGCAAAGATAAGGACAATAATCCACATCCCCAACCCGCCTGCACCTTATTTAACATTAATTTGCGAATATTACGGAGTGTGGGGCCTGTACGGGTGATATGAAAAAAATTTCATAACTTTGTGGCATAACCAATCAAAATTACATTATGAAGAACATTCTTAAGATTCTATTGGCTGTGATGGCAATATGTCTTTCGTCATGTGAAAAACATGATGGTGTCTACTATGCCTCTAATATATGTGAGGTTGAGGTTGACGGGATTCATTATATAGAGCAGGCTCGGTTGGGAGATGACATTTTGGGCCCGGGTAGCACTCCCGATATTAGAATTCAATCCAATCTAGGATTTGATAGCGAAGGTATGCCCGCCCCGAGAGTGGAATGGTATAGTTTCCGTGCGAATTGTAGTCGAAAGCGGGGAGGTGCTGTAGAGCTTTCAATCGGTGCTAATATTTTTGATTTCGAGAGGATTGATGTTGAGGGACAAACGATAGAATTCCGCCTTGACAAAACGAAGGAAGATCTTGACTACAAGAAATATACGGATTACTGCATAGCCAATAGGATAAATTACGCCATTATAGGGTTTCCAATGGAGGAAATAGGAGTGTTCATTGACAACGGGACGCTTACGGTTACAAAGGTTTACACCGACGATAACTCCCGCCCCAGATATTTCGGTTCCTTTCAGTTCTCCTATGATAAGGACGGGAAAGTCCATACAGCCAAAGGAGAATTCAAAAATTTACCGCTGAGGAGGTAGAGTTTGATATACCGCATTGAAGATATACATGTCAGGTTATTTCCTATTGGTTCTCAGTAGGGTTAATTCTTGTCTGAACAGTTTATTGATTTCGTTGTGATTCTTTGAGATATTCAAAGGAGGATTAAGAATGTCAATTAGGGCAGTCTCCAATTTATCGTAGTCACTCTGTCCTGGTAAATAGAAAAGAATAAGATTATTACTCATCCATTCAGACAGTTTAGACTCATCCTCATTTTCAAATTTAGTTTTCTTTGATTCGGGATTTTTGTCTCTCGGAATCTGACGGAATCCCATCAAACAACCTAATGATTTACGCAGGGTCGAACTTCCGGCGTTACCTGTGAAGTGCTGTTTGTAGTCGCGATTTCTCAAGCTTTTTGAGGCTATTCCCGTATAGAGGATGGGATAGGAGTCCAAGTATTTGAATATCGGTTTCACATTGATGATAGATGGCAGTTCTACATCATGTTTTAGTACAATAATATAGTTTCCGGGCATATCAGGGAGGCTTTTTAGGTCGTCTTCCATTGGATTAAAGAGTCTGAAATCCTGTAAGATTGATGTGTCAAAATTGGTGTTATTCATGATAGTGTTTTTTTAGTTGCTGTAAAGATAAGGAATAAATGTGTCAAAACGTGTCGTTTAATAAGAAAATATCAGGTATGGGTGCAAAAAATCCCCGGCGCTCCTGATGCCGCGGTGGTGGAACTGTCGGCCGGAGGTCGGGGATGTGTTTTGAAGTTATGATATTAGAGGGATACTCTATTAATAATAAATATAGGTGGTGAAGCGATTAATCGAGCTTGTCGGCGAGGTTCGACGCTGTGTCGGCTATCGAATTGAGTGCGCTTGCAGCACCTGATTTGATTTTGTCGATGAGCGGGGAGGCCTTTTCCTTAAGGTCGTCGACTTTGTCGGATATGGCTTCCTTGGCATCGCCGACTTTGTCGGCAATGTTGTCCTTTGCGTCGGAGAGTTTGTCGGCAATGCTTTCTTTGGCGTCCGACAGCTTGTCGGCAGCCTTTTCCTTGGCTTCCGTCACACTGTCCTTGATCTGCTCCTTGTCGGCACTGATCTGGGCCTTCGCCGCCACCTTAGCGGCCTCGGCACTGACTTTTGCGGCCTGGGCTGAAAGTTCGCCCGCGCGGTCTGCGATGTTCTGCTGGGTGTTCATATCTATATCGTTTTAAGTCGTTAATAAACTATATACCCTTACAACATCCCGGCGTCGGCGCGGGTTGCGGCGATTGTATTAAATGACTTTAAAGAATGTTAGAGCTTACGCAGCCGTCGGCGAGGGTGGTCTCGATGGTCGTGCCGGGGGCGAGGGCAGCCACGGAGGTGACGGCATGGCCGTCGACGCGGGTTATTGAGTAGCCCCGGCGGAGGGTGGCGTCGGGCGATAGGACGGCTATGAGCTGGTCGAATGCATCGAGGCGTGCGCGGCGGCGGTCGATGAGGGCTGTCGATGCGGCCGAGAGACGTCCGGCGGCCATGTCGAGCTGTGAGAACTGCGGGCGCAGGCGCAGACGGGCGGTCTCGGAGAGGAGGACGAGCGACTTGTCGAGCCGCTTGCGGGCGTTGGTCACGGCGGCGAGAGGGAGATAGGGGAGTTGGGCGGTAATATATGCTATCTGTTCGCGTGAGCCGGCTATGAGGGAGGAAGCTGTGTGGTGGATTTCGGATGCGAGGGTGTCGAGACGGTCGAGGGCGGCTGTCCCGCGTGAGATAAGCCACTCTGCCGCGGCGGTCGGGGTCTTCACGCGCATGTTGGCGACATAGTCGAGGACGGTGATGTCGCGCTCGTGGCCGATGCCGATGATGACTGGGAGTGGAAACTGGGCAATGTTGGCCGCGAGGTCATAGTTTTCGAAGGCTGTAAGGTCACTGGTGGCGCCTCCTCCGCGGATTATGACCACGCCGTCCCACATCTCCTCCTCGGCGGCAATCTCCTCGAGGGCTGCGATGATTGAAGCGGGTGCTTTCTGCCCCTGCATGGTCGCGGGGAAGAGGCGGGTGGCGAATCGGAGACGCCGGCTGTTGGAGTAGAGCTGGTGGATGAAGTCGCCGTAGCCGGCGGCGCCCGGAGCAGAGATGACAGCCATGCGCAGGGGAACGTCGGGCCACTCGAGGCTGCGGTTCATCTCGAGCACACCCTCTTTCTGAAGTCGGGCGAGGATTTCGAGGCGCAGGCGCATAAGGTCGCCCATCGTGTAGGCCGGGTCGATATCGGTGATGTTGAGCGAGAGGCCGTAGGAAGGGTGGAAGTTCGCGCTGACGAGCACTCTCACCTTCATTCCGCTCGCGAGCCGGCTGCCGGTGGCCGCGGCAAAGTCGGCGTCGATGCGCGGGAGGACGGAGCGCCATATAGTGGCACGCATACGCGCCACGGGTTCGCCGGTCGCGGGGTGCTTTTGGACGAGTTCGAGGTAGCAGTGCATGGCGCGGCGGAGGTCGGAGGTCTCGGCGGTGACCCATACGTTGCGCAGCGTGGGTTCCGCGGCCATGAGGCCCGATATGCGCGAGGTGAATTCTTCGAGGGTGAGTGTCTCTGTGGTTTCCATAGTGCAAAATTAATGTAATTCTGGTAGTTTTAGCTGTAAAAGGGGTAAAACTATTATCCGTGAGAAATGTTAATTTTGTAGTCTCGAATTTTATCGTGAAAAAACAGAATTACAATTAAATTTATGGAAATAGATCTCAAATCAATTCACTCTCCCGAGGATATAAAGGGGCTCACGCTCGAAGAGCTGCGGGACCTAAGTGAGGAACTAAGGGCACATCTGATGAAGAAACTTTCGGCCCACGGCGGCCATGTCGGGCCTAATCTCGGCGTGGTCGAGGCTACGGTGGCGCTCCACTATGTGTTTGACGCGCCTACTGACAAGATTGTCTTCGATGTGAGCCACCAGAGCTACGTCCACAAGATGCTGACGGGGCGAATCGAGGCTTTTATCGACCCGGCGCACTATGACGACGTGACGGGATACACCTGTCCGCGCGAGAGTGACTATGACCTCTTTGAAATCGGTCATACCTCGACCTCGATAGCGCTCGCTTCGGGTCTGGCGAAGGCCCGCGACCTCGAAGGGGGTAAGGAAAATGTGGTAGCCTTCATCGGCGACGCATCCCTGGGTGGAGGCGAGGCGCTGGAGGCTCTTGACTTTGCGCCTACGCTCGGTAGCAATTTTATTGTCATACTCAATGACAACCAGATGTCGATTGCCGAGAACCACGGTGCGCTCTATGAGCATCTTGCCGAGCTGCGCAAGAGCAACGGCGCTGCAGCCAACAATATCTTCCGCGCGCTGGGCTACCAGTATATCTATGTCGAGGATGGCAATGACCTCCGCTCGCTCATACATGCTTTCGAGAGCGCCCGCGATACGGACCACGCCGTGCTCATACATATAAATACGATGAAGGGGGAGGGTCTGCCGGTGGCCGAGGCTCACAAGGAGGAGTTTCACTACACCGGGCCATTTGACCTGAAGAGCGGCGCGCCGCTCGTGGCTGACAATGCGGAGGACTATACCGATATTTTTGCCGAACATATCCTTGAAAAGATGAAGGCTGACCCGAAGGTGGTCACCATAACGGCAGGCACGCCGGGTGCCTTCGGTTTCAGCCCTGAGCGCAGGGAGCGGGCCCGGAAGCAGTTTGTGGACGTAGGCATCTGCGAGCAGGCTGCGACGGGGCTTGCCGCCGGTCTCGCCAAGGGTGGCTCACGGCCTGTGTTCGGTGTAATGGCCACGTTCATACAGCGCTCCTACGACCAGCTTTCGCAGGACATAGCTATCAACAAGCTGCCGGCCGTCATTGTCGACTTCGCAGGTGGTGTCTACGGTATCCCTGACATGACACACCTCGGATTTTTCGATATAGCGATGATTTCAAACATCCCCGAGTTCGTGTTTCTCGCACCGGCCAATGCAGAGGAGTATCTTGCCATGCTCGACTGGGCCGTCGGGCAGGAGGAGCACCCGGTGTTGCTGCGCACTCCGGGTGGAGCCGTCACGCATACCGACCGGCCTGTTAACAAAGATTTCTTCCGCTATGATGTGGTCGACGAGGGTGAGGAGGTCGCTATCATCGGCGAGGGTGACTTCCTTGCGACAGCCATGAAGGCTGCCGAAATATTGAAAGCTCGTGGTGTGAGGCCGACAGTGGTCAATCCGCGCATCCTTTCGCAGCTTGACACCGAGTGTCTTGACCGTTTCAAGAGCTACAAGACCGTGATTACTCTTGAGGACGGTATCCTTGACGGCGGCTTCGGGCAGAAGGTGGCTGCCTATCTCGGAGAGTCCCCTGTGAGAGTTGTCACACTCGGCTTGAAGAAGGAATTCCTCGACCGCTACGACGTGGCCGAAGTGTTGGAAGCCAACTGTCTGACTCCAGAGCAGGTGGCGGCATTGGTTTGAGTTATGAGAAAAATATTTGGAATGTAAGATAAAAAATGCTACCTTTGCAGCCGGTAATCATCCTAAAGCGATGCGCATGTGGCGTAATTGGTAGCCGCGTTAGACTTAGGATCTAATGTCTCAGGACGTGGGGGTTCGAGTCCCTTCATGCGCACGGATAGCAACACCGTTGATAAGATATATTGTCAACGGTGTTGTCTTTATATATCCACATGATTGATACTGTGATTATTAATAAAGACGTCCCCGTCGCGGCTAAGTGTGCCGGGCGGGGACGGTCTGAGGTCTGGATATTTGTCGGAAATGTAATATTCAGGAATTACATGTCGACAGTTTGCTGGATGGGATTGTTGCCGGGGTTGTTGAGAACCTGGATAGAGTAGGGCATAATCCAGAGGTGGGAGTCGGGTGTGAGTGTGTGTGTCACGCCTTCGACTGTCTTGGTGAGGGTGCGCGGATAGAGACCTTCCTTGTTGAGGCGGCGGTAGTCGCAGAAGATTACCTGTGTCTGGACAAATTCGTTGGCCTTATCGTCGATAATCTTGTTGATGGCCTCGGTCTTGTCGGCTGCGGTGAGGTCATGATAATATTCGGGTAGGAAGCGGGTGCGACGTACGGTGTTGACGGTCTCGAGAGCTTCCTGTATCTGCCCTGCGCGGGCGAGACATTCGGCTTTGATATAATACATCTCGGCAGAGCGCATGCCGCCGTAGTTGGGGACGTTGGCATAGATGCCGCGGTAGTATTCCACGCCGGCGCCGGTTACATAGTAGCGCCATTTGCCTATGAGGCGTATGTCGCCCGGTTCGAATTTTTCAGCGCGTTCGACAGGCATTGTCAGACAGCCGCCGCTGATGCCCTGCCAGAAACTCATGGATGCCTGGTGATAGATGTAGTTTTCCGGATTTTCGCTCTCGGGGTCAACACCGGTGGCTGAGTTCCATGTGCTGGTGTCTTCGATGCGGGCTTTTTCATCGTTGTAGAACTTAACCCAGTCGAAGAGAGCGGAGTTTTCACCGAGGGCATTTTCGGCAGCTTTCAGAGCTTCGTCGTAGCGACCCATCGAGAGGAGTACGCGGGCGAGTATACCATAGCCTGCGGCCTTGGTCGGGTGGAGTATTGTCTCGCCATACTTGGGCAGGTCGGGGATGGCCTTGTCGAGGTCGGAGAGCATGAGGTCATAGACTTCGCGGAGTGTGCCCTGTGGCGAAGCAGACTCGACAGATGCCGATGTGGCGAGGGGGACTGACAGGAGGTCTTTTGTGGTCTCCCAATATTGGTCGGCATGGTAGTTGACGACGTAGAAATATGTCATGGCCCGGAGTACGCGGGCTTGTGCTACGAGCATGCGGCGCTGCTGTTCGGTGGCTTCGGTGGTGTTCATTCCGTCCTCGATGATCAGGTTCCAGTAGAACATCATTTCGTAGGCACTGTAATAGCCCTGGTAGTCGCCGTTGTTGATCAATGTGCGGTTGACGTCCTCAAGGTAGAGATAGTTGGCTCTGGTCAGCTCGCTGTTGTTGAGAGCGGAAGGAGAGCGGAAGTAGTCACCTGTGAGGAAGAGGAGCTGGTCTATTTCGAAGTAGGAGATATTGTTGTTGCGCATGAAGGCGTTGTAGTCCTCCCACGTTGTCGGGATTTTCTGTCCTTTGGGAATCTCGTTGAGGAAGCTGTCGCACGATGTGGCGGTCGTTAGAATGGCTCCTACTAATGCAGCTTTGGATAGAATTTTATGTATAAGTCTCATTTATATTAGATGCTTTGAGTGAGAAGAAAGATTAGAAACCGAGGTTGATGCCGAATACGAAATTCGGGTTCTGTTTGCCGTCAAGCAGATAGTGAGCCTTGCTATCCATTGCTATAGTGGCGACATTTTCTACCGAGAATCTGAATTTTACAAGTTTCAGGTAGGCCTGGCGGCTAATCTGAGCAGGTAGGATGTAGGCTACGCCTATGTCGCGGATGCGGATATTGGAGGCATCGTAGATGAAGAGGTCTGAATAACGGTAGAGGGTGTTGCGATATGAGTTATAGTTCTCAGTATCGTTAGAGAAAAGGAGGCGGGGAACGTCGGTGAATTTCTCGTCGCCCGGTTTTGTCCATGCTTTCATGATGTCCTTGCCTGTTGTAGCGATTCGTCCTGATGCCATAGAAATGGTGGGGGTGACATAGTCGCGAATCTTGTGGCCGAAGGCGAAAGTTATCATGGCTGAGAATTCAAGCCCCTTCCAGCGCACGACGTTGTTGAACGAGCCGCTGTGGACGGGGACGGTTGTTCCGCTGTAGACGATAGCATCGACATCGCGCACATTCTCGGTTGTCACATTGCCTTCGGCGTCGAGTATCTGCGGTTCACCTTCAGGGCTTACGCCTGCCCAGCGGTAGGCATAAAGGGCGTTGTAAGGATTGCCGATTGTGGGGTAGGATGTCGGGAGGGTGAGACGGGAGTCATAGTTCGACGGCTGGATTGAGATGCTCTTGACTTTATTGTGGTTGAGGGCGTAGAGGAGGGTCGATGTCCAGACAACGTTTGCATTTTGTATGGGCTGGCCTGAAATGTTAAGCTCGAAACCCGAGTTGTTCATTGCGCCGTTATTGGTCGTGAGGGTGGTATAGCCGAAGCCCTGGGTCGGTGATCCGCTGATGAGGGCGAGAAGGTCTGTGCTCTTCTTGTGGTAGTAGTCGAAGCTACCCCAGAGTCTGTTGCGCAGGAGGTCGAAGTCGACTCCGATGTTGACGGTGCGCGTCTTCTCCCAGCGTATGTCCTTGTTAGGAGGTGCAATCACCATGCCTGTGGTGCCGAATGAGCCTGTGAAGTATTGTGCGGTCATATAGGGGGCGGTGTTGCGGCCGATGTTGCCGCCGATGCCGTAGGATGCGCGGAGCTGGAGGTTGTTGATCCAGTCAATTTCGCTCAGGAAGGCCTCGCGGTTGATGTTCCAGCTTGCTCCGACGGACCAGATTGGCTTGTTCTGGTATTTTGAGCTTGTCCCCCAAAGATTGGATCGGTCCCATCGGAGACTTCCGGTTATGTTGTACTTGTCGGCCAATGAATAAGATGCATTGCCGTAAAATGACACGAAGCGGTTTGAAATCTCACGCAGAGACTCAAGGTCGGACATTTTCAGGCTCGTTGCGCCGAGAAGTCCTGAAAAGTAACCTCCGAGGGTGTTTTGGTCGTAAGGTTTCCAGGTGAGCAGTTCGGGGTCATAGCCGAAGTAGGTGTTGTCGTTGTAGGTCATACGGCTGTCACGAACTTCCTGACCGATGAAGACAAGGAAGTTGTGCATGTCGGCAAGGTTGTAGTTGAAGTTGAGCTGATGACGGAAATTGTACCCGCGCTGTTTGAGGCTTGTGCGGTACATGACGTCGCCTTCCGGCAGGTTGTATTGCAATGCTCCAGAGTAGGGATTGAGTGTGACGAAGTTGTTGATTCTGCTCGCGATGTTATAACTGTAACGGTCCTGCAGGTACTCTGTGTCAATATTGGAGGTCTCGTATTGGAACTGCACGTTATAGTTGAGCCATGAAGTGAAGTTGAATCGAAGCTTGGCGAAGACGCGGGTCTCGAGTGACTTTGCCTTTGATTGTCCCCATTTCAATTCGTTCATAGGAGTGAGGTCCTCCTGGACCATGCCGTACTGGGCGATTGTTTCGCGGCGGGATGCATCACCCTGGGCGGGAGCAGTGATGTAGCTGCCGTCGCTGCCGACGAGCCCGTCGTAAGGGAGGAAGTTGTAGCCGGGATTAAGCAGGTCATATGTCTGGTTTTTTTCGCGGCCATATTTGATGTACGCGCCTAAGTCTGCTGTGATCCAGTCAGTGACTTTCAGCTGGTCGGTGATGTTTATGCCGAGAGAGTGGTCGCCGTGGTTGACGTCCTCGAAGTTGTGTTTCCAGAATGTGGCTGAGGCGTTGAAGCTGTTTCTGTCAGATGACTGGGCCACACGGAGGTTGTACTGTTGGTGGAAAGGGTTGCGTTTGCCGAATTCTTTGGCCTGGTTGTAGTAATGATAGCCGAGCGTGGCAAGTGAATTCAGACGCGCATTTCCTTCGTCCATTGACAGCTTGCCTGTATACATGTCGAGGAGAGTATTGACTCCAAGACTCGGCATTGTCCCGAGGCGGAGGTCGTCGGCCACCTTGCCGGCGCTTGTGCCGCCGGCCAAAAGGTCGGGATATTGTGCGGCCCATGCGCGTTCAAGAGATATGATGTCGGATGAGTTGGTGATGTTGTCAACATACTGGGAATATTTCTGAGTGGTCAGAGTGGCCGAGAAGCTGACTTCCGGGCGTCCGAGTGCTGCTTTCTTGGTAGTGATGACAATCACGCCGTTGGCTGCGCGAGCACCATAGATAGATGTGGCGGCAGCATCTTTGAGCACAGTCACACTCTCGATGTCCTCGGGGTTGAGGTCGGGCATGAGTTCCTTGGTTTCACCTATGCGGTTGAGCGAGGAGTTTTCCACGGGGAAGCCGTCGATGACCACGAGGGGGTTGGCGATGGCATTCATAGTCGTGACGCCGCGGATTTTACCGTCGACATAGCCGGCAATGTTGCCTTCGAGTATGGATTCGAGGTTGTCCATTCGGCGCAGCTGCAGAGTTTCGCCCGAAATCTTCTGATAGGCGCCGGTTGACTGTGCTTTTGATATCGTGGCATAGCCGGTGACCATGACTTCGTCGAGCATGGTCTCGTTGTCATAGAGGGTGATATTGTAGTCCTTGGACTGGTCGACTGTTATTGTGGATGAGTTTTTGCCGATATAGGAAAATTCAACTTTGCTTCCTTTCGGCACTGTGATGGTATATTCGCCGTCGATGTTGGTTGCAACAATGTTTGATGTTCCGACCTGTGTGACGGTGACACCAGGCAGTGGTTCGTCATCAATGTCGGTGACAATGCCTTTGGCGGTTACATTTTCTGCAACGGCGGCGGCCCGGGCCGTGATCGCACTTCCTGCGAAGAGCATGACGGCAAGACATACGATAGGGTGCAGTATACCTGACCGGATGTCGGATAGATACCTTGTCATTAGCATAAAAAAACAGAATGTGATAGGTTGGATATAAATGTGAATTATCTGAGTTTCAGGAGCTTGTCTATGGCTTCGGCTGTTGCTTGGTCGGAGGGGCGCGTCATGTCGGGATTGACAATGCGTCCTTCGGGGTCGATGAGGATGAAGCGGGGGATTCCTGCCACTTTGTAGCTTTCGCAGAAAGTGTCTTTGCCGTCGAAGTGGAGCTGCTCTCCCGTCATTTTCTGCTTCTCGACCAGTGATTTCCATGCGTCGCGGCCAGAGTCGACAGAGATGCTGACGAAGCATATCGGCTGGCCGGCATATCTCTCCTCGAGTTTTCGAAGATGTGGAATTTCGCGTCGGCATGGACCGCACCAGGTGGCCCAAATGTCTATATAGACCCATTTTCCTGCATAGTCGCCGAGTGTCCGGCGCGAGCCGTCGGTGGTCTCGCAGTCAAAGGCAGGGGATGGTTGTCCGGGAGAGAGGCTGAGTATTTCGTTGTATAGCTTTTGGAAATTTTCAGTCAGTCTGATGTCGTTGACGTAGCTGGTATAGGCGTCGATATATTCTTTCGCTTTTTCGATGCCGAGGCGTTTGAGCCTGGATGTGGCGTAGCGGTTGAAGATGTATTCTTTTACCTTCGGATCGGTTACGCATGAGTCGAGATAGGTCGTGAATCTGTTAAATCCATTGTGGCCCTTTACTTCGTGGGCGGACAGAAGTCCGAGAGAGTTTATTATGTAGTCGGTGTATTGGCTGCTTATGAGGAGTGGGGCTTCGTAACGCGTGGCGGATTTCAGATGGTCATAAAATTTCTCCGATGCACGGTATGTCGAGTCTTTTGAAAGTCGAGGGTGGAATTCGGGATAAAACGACAGTGCGAGGGCATTTTCATAAAATATTCTGTCGGCCTCTCGTGCTTTGAATTCGGCAGGGAGGGCAGCGGCTGTCAGTATCGATAGGTTCGCCCGGTTGACGCTGTCAGTGTAGTTGAGGAAATCCTCTTCGTCGCGGCCCGTATCGTTGATGCCCGCAAAGTGGTAATTGGCTTTATTTAGATAGTTGTTTATATCGGAATCATGGCCCTCGATGAGTGACGGTTTGCTTTCAGTCCCAAGGACGATTCTGATGTCGGTGTCTGGCGTGAGCCATAATAGCGTGGGGACGTTGTTATAATATAACGTGGCGTAGCGAGATGAGTCAATGTCGATTGTGGCATCGAAGGCTTTTCCTTCCTCTGAGGGTGTGAGGGTGTAGCTTCCGAAGTTGTGGACATCCAGATTTAACTTTGCGTCCGGGTTGTTTTCGGCCAGAGTGACTGAAATGTTGACAGCTGCGTTTAGAGAAAAACAACCAGAAGAAAGTGCCAATAAGATAAGTGATTTAAAGGGTATTTTCATATCTTAAAAGAATTGGTTGACATTTCGTGGATATGTCATTTTTCCAAAAATGGTTATGATTCGGGCTGCAAAGATACGGAAATTTTAAGCAAATTGACACGAATTGTGTTAAAATCAGCTGATTTATGATTAAAATTGATGGAAAGTCAGAGTTTTGAATTCAAAAAATCTGGAAGCTCGGGGCTATGGAAGCTGGGGACACCTTCGCGGGAGACCTTGCCGTCGGGCGAGATGAAGAAGTAGGCGGGGACTCCTAATATTTTAAGGTTGCCCATGAGGCGGTTCGACATGTCTTCGTCGGAGATGAAGATGTGGACGGCGTTGTGGATTGTCGGGGCTATCTTTTTCCATGCTTCGAGGTCGGATTTCAGCCAAAGGACGGCGAAGACAATCTTGCTGTCCTTGAAATGCTCTCTCACTCCCTCGCTCGCAGTCAGTGCCGCACGGCAGGGACCGCACCATGTGGCGCTGGCATCGAGGTAGATAGGGCGTCCGGTGAAATGGTTGGTGAGCCATTCGAGCGGGTTCTGATTGGGGATTTCAGTGACGGAGCCGTTGAGCATCACGAGCAGGTCGCCGGTGCGGATGTCGGCAATGTTGATTTCAAAGGGTGGCACGGCGTATATGCGGTCATAGTAGGCAGGGTCGGCAAAGTCTTCGCGTGGCGGTTTCTGTTTCCCCTTTGTGGAGGCATACATGAGGTCGCGGATGTGGCCTTTGGGCTGCTGGGAAATCAGTTCGGGAAATCTACGGCAGAGTGCGCTGAGGTGGTAGGGGAAAATCATCACTCGTGAGTTGGCCTCGTTGAGGATGTCAAATATCGGGTCGGTGAAAAATGCCAATTGCTCGTCGCGGTTTGCTCCTCTGAAGCCGATGGCCTGGTTGGCGATAGAGAAGATGTTGTCGGCATAGAGCATCTGGGCTATTTCGTCGGGGACGGAGTTTTTGGTTATATAGTCTTCGACGATGGCTCGGTTTTTTGCACATTCACTCTTGAAACGCTCCATGTATTCGGAGAGCGGTGTGGCGTCGGGGAGAAGTTTGACGTCGTAATATATCGGAGCGAGGGCTTGGAAGGCATGGGAATAGATCTCGTTGGTGTCTGCATGGGAGCCTGACAGGTGGAACTCGGCCGGCGACTTGGAGGAGTCAATCTCGACATGGATTGAGTCGCCCGGTTCGGCAAATGCATTGATGAAGAGTTTGCGGTTGTAGTTGACGGTAAACGTGTGGGCGGAGGAGAAGGGTATGCGCTCACAGAACCAGCCGAGGGAATCAGTCTCGACAACGCGGCGCTCGCTTTTGTCGGAGATGTCACACTCGTTTATAATTGCTGTTAGCGAGCCGTTTTCAGGAACGTTGAATATCCTGCCACTGACAGTTATCGAATCGGTCGAGGCGGCGGCATAGGAAAAGCTTGCGGTTGCGGCAAGGAGCAATGAGGTAGCACAGGACTTTAGGAGTGTCATGTTGGATGAAATCAAGTGATGAAACGTTGGTTGGTATAATTTGGCGGAGATGAAGGCGGATATTGGCAATTCTTATGGAATTGCTTTCACGGCAAAATTAGTGGTAAATTGTCAAAGAAGCAAATATATTTGAAAGATTTAGTTCGATGTATTAGTGCCTGTTTTTATCCGATGTGTAGCGTTCTGGATAGGAATGTTGGAATGATATTTCAAATTGGGGCTTTGATTGTAATATAATTATGTATTGATGTTAACGATTTATTCATCAGCGAATTAATGTGTATTGGAATATATTTTGAAATAATAAAAGAGCATTTGAAGTGAAAAAAATGTTTTAAAAAATTTGCAGGGAATTTATAAAATGCCTACCTTTGCATCGCAAAAACAGAGAGACAGAAGAGAATCTCAAATGCAAAAGGTGCCATAGCTCAGTTGGTAGAGCAAAGGACTGAAAATCCTTGTGTCCCCGGTTCGATTCCTGGTGGCACCACCTCCAAGAAAGTTAAATCGCTAATTCCAAAAGAGTTGGCGAT
>CAJUIX010000024.1 GCA_910586665.1 uncultured Duncaniella sp. | reverse complement strand
TTCCATATACTGTGATAGTAATTAATTTCTTTATTGTGCGTCGGAGCCTTTGGCTGCCTCACGCTGGGCTTTGAGCGCGGCGGCTTTCTCGAGGGCCGCGCGGATTTTGGCTTCTTTGACGGGGTCGCCGGCAGCGGCAGCGAGAGCTTTGGCGGCAGCGTCGTCGGCAGCGGGCTTGGGAGCCGGGGCTGCTGCGGGAGCGGGGGTGGCGCCGGCTGCTGCTGCGGCTTTCTTGGCCTCGGCTGCGGCCTTGGCTGCGGCAATCTTGGCCTCCTTCTCAGCCTTCATCCTGGCAATCTGCTCGGGTGTGGGCTGGGGCTCTTCCTTCTCGGGAAGGTAATTGAGCTGCTCAACGAGTTTGCCACGGGTGAAGACGGCCTGCTCGAAGTCGTTGGAGAATTCGAGGGCGTCGGTGGGGCAGTTTGTGACGCATAGCTGGCAGAATGTGCAGCTTCCGAGGTCGTAGATATACTTGTCAAGTTTCTTTTTCTTCTTGCCGTCCCAGGTGTCGACAGTCTTGATGTCGAGCGAGATGGTCCCGTTGGGGCAGACGCGCTCGCATGTGCCGCAGGCGATACACTTGTGGTTGCCCTGGTCGTCATACTTCAAAGTAAGGACGGCCCTGAAGCGGTCGGCCACAGGGAGGTTGTCGCGGTTGTCGGGATACTCTTCGGTAATTTTGGGTGTGACAAATTCCTTACCGGTCACCTGCATGCCTTTGACAAGGCTTGCGATGCCGGAGCCAAGATTTGAGAAATACTCTTTTACACTTCCCATGTCGGTTTATTATCTGTTGTGCTTTAATTATTCGTAGTGGTTGGGGTGATGACTTTGCGGCGGGGGCCGGGTCCGGGCTAATCGCGGATCTGGCCGCCGACAATGTCAAGGAGTTCAGTCGTGATTGCAGCCTGGCGGAGCTTGTTGTACTCGAGCCGGAGCTGGTCGAGGAGTTTTTTGGCGTTGTCGTTGGCGCTCTGCATGGCCATGATGCGCGCGGCCTGCTCCGAAGCGCGGTTCTCGGTGAAAATCTCCTGCATGACCGCGAGGAGGAACATCGGGAGCACGGAGACGAAAATCGTAGCGGCGTCAGGCTCGAAGATGTAGGGGCGGCAGAGGGCGGTGACACCCTCGGTGGTGAATGTGTCGGCACTCACGGGGAGAAGGGGGTCGCACTTGACGCGCTGGCGACTGACGGACTGGAAATTCATGTAGAGAAGGTCCACTTTGTCAAACTCGCCGTCGAGGAAGCGCTGCTCCAGCCCGAGGGTGAAGGCCTTGACCTCGGCTCCTGTCGACTTGGAGTCGACACCCGGGGCGGCTTCGACCGTGACACCGGGCAGTCTGAGCTTCGAACATGCCTTGAACATCTTGCGGCCTACGGCTATGACCGTCAGGCGCGGCGACGTGCCATATTTCTGACGGAAGTTGGCGATGACACCGAGCAGGTCCTTGAATATGTTGATATTGTAGGCACCGCAGAGGCCGTCGTCGGAACCAAACACCACTATTGCGGCTGACTTGACATCGCGCTCGGCCGTGAGGGGTGACGAGAACTCCGCATCGGCCGAAAGAAGGTTGCCGATGATGTTCTCAATCTGTTGGCGGAAGGGCAGGAGGCGTCGGAGATCGCCCTCGGCGCGGTGCATCTTGGCCGAGGAAATCATCTTCATGGCTCCCGTGATTTTCTCACTCGAGGCCACGGAGCCGATGCGTCCTTTAAGTTCGCGAAGTGTTGCCATAAAACTGATGCTTGGATGTCAGGGGATATTGTGAGGGGATTTATTTATATGAAGCGGAGATTTCTTCAGCAGCCTCGGCGAGCTTGGCAGTCACGTCGTCGTCGAGCTTGCCGGCACGGATTGTCTCCATGACTTCGGGATACTTGGCTGCGACGAGCTGGAGGAAGTTTTTCTCAAATTCGGCCACCTTGTCGAGGGGAACGTTCTCAAGGAGTCCGCGGGTGCCGCAGTAGATGACTGCGACCTCGTCCTCGACCTTCATCGGGGAGTACTGGGGCTGGATGAGTAGGCGCTCGTTCTTACGGCCCTTGTCGATGACGCGTGCGGTGACGGGGTCGATGTCGCCGCCGAACTTGGTGAACGATTCGAGCTCGCGGAACTGTGCTTGGTCGATTTTGAGCGTACCTGCGACCTTCTTCATCGACTTGATCTGGGCATTGCCACCCACACGCGACACGGAGATACCCACGTTGATGGCCGGGCGGATACCGCGGTTGAAGAGGGCTGTCTCGAGGAAGATCTGGCCGTCGGTGATTGAGATTACGTTGGTCGGGATGTAGGCCGACACGTCGCCTGCCTGTGTCTCGATAATCGGGAGCGCTGTGAGCGAGCCACCTCCCTTGACGCGGCCTTTGAGCGACTCGGGGAGGTCGTTCATGTTGGCGGCCACCTGCTGGTTGTCGATAATCTTGGCTGCGCGCTCGAGCAGGCGGCTGTGAAGATAGAAGATGTCGCCCGGATATGCCTCGCGGCCGGAGGGGCGCTTGAGGATGAGCGAGATTTCGCGATAGGCCACGGCCTGCTTCGAGAGGTCGTCGTAGACGATGAGGGCGTCACGGCCCGTGTCGCGGATGTATTCGCCGATTGCGACGCCTGCGAAGGGCGCGTAGTAGCGCATGGAGGCGGAGTCGGCGGCTGTAGCGGCAACGACCACGGTGTAGTCGAGCGCTCCGTGCTGGCGGAGGGTCTCGACGGTGGAGGCTACCGATGATGCTTTCTGTCCGATAGCCACATAGATACAGTAGACGGGCTTACCGGCTTCAAAGTTGGCGCGCTGGTTGATAATGGTGTCAATGGCGATGGCGGTCTTGCCGATCTGGCGGTCGCCGATGATGAGCTCGCGCTGTCCGCGGCCTATGGGCACCATAGAGTCAATGGCCTTGAGGCCTGTCTGGAGGGGCTGCTTCACGGGCTGGCGGAAGATGACGCCGGGGGCCTTGCGCTCGAGGGGCATGGGCAGGAGCTCGCCCTGGATTGGTCCGCGGCCGTCGATAGGCTCGCCGAGGACGTTGATGACGCGGCCGAAGACGCCTTCGCCGACGTGGATTGACGCAATCTCGCCGGTGCGCTTGACGGTCATGTTCTCGGTGACCTTGTTGACATTATTGAGCAGGATGACACCCACATTACTCTCCTCAAGGTTGAGGGCTACACCTTTCACTCCGTTTTCAAATTCTACAAGCTCGTTGGCGCAGACGTTGTCAAGTCCATAGACATGGGCCACACCGTCGCCGACTTCAAGTACGACTCCCGTCTCCTCGAAGGAAACTTTGGAGTTGATATTCTCGAGTTGCTGTTTTAATACCTGAGATATCTCGCTTGGGTTAATCATTGTGATATAGGGGGTGTGAAAATGGTTAGTTGCTTAAAAGTTTTAGACGCAATTGCTTCAGCTCATCGGCCACGGAAGCGTCGAGCTTCTCGTTGTTGATAGTGACGGTGAATCCGCCAATCAGGTCGGGGTCGACACGGTGGTGATACTCCATAGTGGCGCCTCCGAGGTGGCGCTCGATGAGTGATTTCAGACGATCCTCCTCAGCTGCACCCATTGGAGCGGCCGACGTTACGGTCACAAGGTAGATGCGGTGCTCGCTACGGTAGAGTTTCATGTATGCGAGCGCGATGTCGCGTGCGGCGTCGAGGCGGTTGTTGTCGGCCAGGAGCCGCATAAAGCGCTCAAACACTTCATCCTTCTTGTCGGCACCTGCGGCTGATGCGAGGAGCTTCTCCTTGTCAGCGGCCGGGATAAAGGGATTGGCCACGACCTGCTGCATCGACGTCTCGGAAGCGAAGGAGCTTTCGAGGGTGTGCATCAGCTCATAGATACGGGTGTCGGCGCCTTTTTCTGAGGCGAACTCAAAGAGGGCCTTTGCGTAGCGGCTGGGGATGAGACCTTGGTTCATTGCGTGGAGATGAGAGCCTTAGAGGATTGTAATCTTAGAGAATTTTTTGGTTTACAGGGGGAGGGGTCGGAGACGGGGGCGCTGAGCTTCCGGCGTCCTGCCTCCCCCGGCGGCGGCGCGGCTACCGGGGGAGGCGGGTGGGCCTTAGTTCTGCTTCTCCATTTCGTCGAGCAGCGAGCTGACGAGCTGTTCCTGGGCCTTCTCGTCCTTCATCTGGTTGCGCACGACTTTCTGCGCGATGTCGAGGGCGAATGAGGAGACCTCGTTGCGGAACTGCTGTTCGGCCTGCTTGCGCTCCTGTTCGATAGAGACTTTTGCGGCGTCCATCACCTTCTTGGCCTCTGACTGGGCTGCTGAGCGGGCTTCCTCGATGATCTGTGACTTCATCTTGTCGGCCTCGCGGAGCATGTCGGCCTGCTGGCGACGTGCGTCGGCTATGTATTTATCCGCCTCTTCGCGGGCATGGTCAAGCTGTTGTTTGGCATTTTGAGCATACTCCACACCTTTGTCGATGAGGTCGGCTCGGTCAGACACTCCCTTCATGATCACCGGCCAGCCCCACTTCCACAGGATGAAGAAGAGGACGGCGAATGACACGAACATCCAGAATACCAGACCGAAATCAGGCGTGAAAAGTTCCATTTTTCAAAGAATTGAAGCGTGGAATCAGCCCACAAACATTGCGAGGATACAAACGATAACAGCGAAGAGGGCCACACCTTCGATAAGGGCAGCGATAACGATCATGTTACTGCGGATGTCGCCTGTCGACTCGGGCTGGCGGGCGATTGCCTCCATTGCGGAGCCACCGATTTTACCGATGCCGATGCCGGCACCAATTGCTGCGATTGCTGCACCGATACATACGCCGATGCCAAGGGTTCCTTCGATAGCTGCTAAAATCATTGCTAACATAATTGCGGGAGATTAAAAGGGTTTATGTATTTTTTTATAAATTATGCTTGGTTGGTTTGGGCGGGAGCTGCGGCGAGGGTCTGGGCGGGAGCTTTCTTTCCGTGGGCCTCGTCGCCTTCCTTCTTGTGCTCCTCATGGCCTTCCTCCTGCCCGAGGGCTATGAATAGGGTGGAGAGCATGGTGAAGACGTAGGCCTGGATGAAGCTGACGAGGACGTCGATGAGGAGCATGAATATCGAGAATATGATGCTCACCACGGCGGTGGCGCCGGTGACCACGGGGCCCATTGCGGCAAAGATGAAAATCAGGAGCGTGAGCACGATGACAATCATGTGGCCGCCCATCATGTTGGCGAAGAGACGGACAGTGAGGGCCGCGGGCTTTGTGAAGATGCCGAATATCTCGATGATAGGCATAATCGGGAGGGGCCACTTGAGCCACCAGGGGACGTCGGGGTTGAAAATCTCCTTCCAGTAGTGCTTCGTGGCGAAGATGTTGGTGATGAGGAAGGTGATAATCGCGAGCACGAGGGTGACGGCGATGTTGCCCGTAAGGTTTGCGCCACCGGGGAAGATGACGATGAGGCCGAGGAGGTTCATCACGAGGATGAAGAAGAACACCGTCAGCAGATAGGGGGCAAACTTATCGGCCCTCGACTTGAGGGTGGGCTTGATGACGCCGTCATATATGAAGAGTATGACAAACTCGACGGCGCCCGTCATCTTGCGCGGGCCCTTCATGCCCTGTGTGCGGTGCCAGCGGGCCACGTTGAGGATAGCCCAGATGACAAGGAGCACGGCAATGAAGATGCCGCAGACGTTCTTGGTAATCGAAATGTCGAGGACGGGCTTGACCTCCTTGCCGTCGACAATCTCTATGACCTTCCCCTTGTGGGGGCTGCCGGCACCGGCGAGGCGGAACTCTGCGTTGCCGTCGCGGTAGGTCTGGCCGTGGTCGATGCGGGCGGAGGAGAAGACGTGGAGGCCGTCGCTACCCCAGACGATGACCGGGAGGGGGATTGACTTGTGGTGATTGAAAGGCACCTCCCAGCCGTAGCGGTCGCCGAGGTGGTCAAAGATGATACCCTGGGCGTCGATGGAGCTGTCCTTCTCGACGAGGGAGTCAAGCGGGGTTTCCTCCGCCGCACAGACTCTCAGCGGGAGGGCCAGCGAGAAGACTGCCAGGAGTAGCGCTGTCAATATGTTTCTTTTCATCATCACCGTTGGGGGTATTAATAAATGCAGACGGACACAATGTTGGAATCGACGTCGACGATGCCGCCTTCGACCGCGACCTTGTGCTCCTCGCCGTCAGCGGCGGCGGTGTAGCGGATGTCGCCGGGAGTGAGTGTGGAAATCAGGGAGGCGTGGCCGGGGAGGACAGTAAAGGCTCCGAGGGTGCCGGGAAGGTGCACCACCTTGACTTCGCCCTGAAACACGATGTCTTCTGCCGATATGATTTTGAGTATCATTGTGCTGTTGCTGCTGATGAGTATGAGAGTTGGTTATGCTTCTGTTGTTTCCGGGGAGAGGGGAGGGAGCGGAATTATTTTGCCACCTCCGCGAGGAGCTTCTTGCCCTTCTCGATAGCCTCGTCAATTGTGCCGACATTGAGGAAGGCCTGCTCGGGATATTCGTCCATCTCGCCGGAAAGAATCATCTTGAAACCGCGGATTGTCTCGCTCAGCGGCACCATGACGCCGGGAAGGCCGGTGAACTGCTCGGCAACGTGGAAGGGCTGCGAGAGGAAGCGCTGTGCGCGGCGTGCGCGGGCCACGACGAGCTTGTCGTCGTCGGAAAGCTCGTCGACACCGAGGATGGCGATGATATCCTGAAGCTCGTTGTACTTCTGGAGGAGCTGCTTGACGGCCTGGGCGGTATTGTAGTGGTCCTCGCCGATGATGTTGGGGTCGAGGATTCGCGATGTCGACTCGAGGGGGTCGACGGCGGGATAGATGCCGAGCTCGGAAATCTTACGCGAGAGCACCGTGGTGGCGTCGAGGAAGCTGAATGTGGTCGCGGGAGCGGGGTCGGTCAAGTCGTCGGCAGGCACATAGATGGCCTGAACGGAGGTGATAGAACCGTTCTTGGTCGAGGTGATTCGCTCCTGGAGGGCACCCATTTCGGATGCGAGGGTGGGCTGGTAGCCCACGGCGGAGGGCATACGGCCGAGAAGAGCCGACACCTCCGAACCTGCCTGGGTGAAACGGAAGATGTTGTCGATGAAGAGGAGGATGTCCTTACCGCCGCCGTCCTGGTCGCGGAACTGCTCGGCGACCGTAAGACCCGAGAGGGCCACGCGCAGACGTGCGCCCGGGGGCTCGTTCATCTGGCCGAACACGAGGGTCGCCTGCGACTGGGCCACCTGGTCCATGTCGACGTCGGCAAGATTCCACTCGCCTTTCTCCATTCCTTCCTCAAATTTCTTGCCATACTTCATGACGCCGCTCTCAATCATCTCGCGCAGAAGGTCGTTGCCCTCGCGGGTACGCTCGCCGACGCCGGTGAATACGGAGAAGCCGCTATGACCCTTGGCGATATTGTTGATAAGCTCCATGATGAGCACGGTCTTGCCGACACCCGCGCCACCGAAGAGACCAATCTTGCCACCCTTGCTGTAAGGCTCGAGGAGGTCAATCACCTTGATACCCGTGAAGAGAATCTCGGTACCGATAGTGAGGTCGTCAAACTTGGGAGCGGGCTGGTGGATTGGGCGGAGGTCGTCGCGCTTCAGCTCGGGGAGACGGTCAATGGCGTCGCCGAGCACGTTGAGCAGACGGCCCTTGACCTGGTCGCCGGTGGGCACGGCAATCGGGCGCTCGAGGTTGTCGACACGCATGCCTCGGCGGAGACCGTCGGTGCTCTCCATCGAGACGCAGCGGACAGTGTCCTCACCGATATGCTGCTCGACCTCGAGAATTGTCTGCGAGCCGTTGTCGTGGGGCACGCTGAGGGCTGTGTAGATAGGCGGGATGAGGTTGTCATCACCTTCGAAAATCACATCGACTACAGGGCCGATCACCTGGGCGATTTTGCCGTATTTTTCACTCATCGCGTTTAGATTTTTGGGCGGCAGGAGGAGCGGTCGGTGACCGCGCGCTGCCGGGTATGGGGATTAGAGTTTTGAGGAAATTATCTTAGAGGTAGAGCTTGAAGGTCACGATGAGGACCATAAGCACGAGGTTGAAGAGATTGATCGGGAGGAGGTATTTCCACTCCAGCGAGAGCAGCTGGTCGATTCGCAGACGAGGGAAGGTCCACTTGAACCAGATGATGATGAAGGAGAGGACGACTGCCTTACCGATGAACCATATGACAGAGGGGATATAGTCCATGACGGCGTTGAAGGCGTCGAGACCGGGGATGTGGAGAGGCATCCAGCCGCCGAAGAAGAGGAGCGCGGCGACGCCGGAGACGATGAAGAGGTTGAGATACTCGGCGAGATAGAAGAAGCCGAAGTGGATACCTGAATACTCGGTGTGGTAACCGGCGGTCAGCTCGCTCTCGGCCTCGGGGAGGTCGAAGGGGCCGCGGTTGGTCTCAGCCGTGCCAGCAATCATGAATATCACGAAGGCGATAATGGCGGGGATATGTCCCGAGAAGATAAACCAGAGGTGGCTCTGCGCCTCGACGATGCCGCCGACCGACATCGTGCCGGCCATGACAACCATTGTTACAACGCAGAGGCCCATTGATAGTTCATAGCTGACCATCTGCGCGCCGGAGCGGAGGGCGCCGATAAGGGTGAACTTATTGTTTGACGACCAACCTGCGAGAAGGATGCCGAGGACGCCTATCGACGAGACTGCCAGCAGGAAGAAGATGCCGACGTTGAAGTCAATAATCTGGAGCCCGTTGCCCCAGGGGAGCACGGCGAAGGCGAGCATCGACGCTATAATCACGAGGTAGGGTGCAAGGGCGAAGAGGAACTTGTCGACATGGTTGAGCGAGATAAGCTCCTTGATGAGAATCTTGAACATGTCGGCGATACTCTGCATCAATCCCCAGGGACCGACGCGGTTCGGGCCGAGGCGGCACTGGAAATAGGCACACACCTTGCGTTCAAAGAGGATATAGAATAGCGCGAGCACTGCGTAAAGCAGCATCAGGCCCACACCTATAAGCAGACACTCGAGGGTGACTGCCGCCCATTCGGGGATGTAATCAGTGAGGAAGGAGTGAAGCCATGCGGTTCCGACTGATAGGTCTTGCATAATGTCTATATAAAATTACTTTTTATTTCTCTTCTGTGTTAATTCACTCTAAGGGAAAATTCCATTGATTGGTCGTGCGGGGTGGCGGGGCTTAGCGGTCGATATCGGGGACGATATAGTCGAGCGAGCCGCCGATTGTGATAAGGTCGGCAATCTTCTGGCCTTCGGTGATGTGGTCGACCACGGCTGCCGCGGGGAGGCAGGGGGGCGCGATCTTCAGACGGTAGGGGCTGATGGTGCCGTCGCTCTCGAGATAGATGCCGAAAGTGCCGCGGCAGCCCTCGACCATCTTGAACCAGTGGCCTACGGGGAGCTTCAACACCTTGGGGACCTTGACACAGTAGTCACCCTCGGGGATATTGTCGATGAGCTGGGCGATTATGCGCGCGCTCTGGACCATCTCGTCCATGCGCACCTTGAAGCGGGCCATAGAGTCACCCTCCTCGCGCACGACCTCGTCGAAGTCAAGCTCGGAGTAGATGCTGTAGGGGACACACTTGCGCACGTCGCAAGCCCAGCCGGAGCCGCGGCCGTTAGGACCGGTGACAGCCCAGGAGATGGCGTCGTGGCGTGTGAGGACGCCGACGTTCTCCATACGGTTTTTGGCAATGACGTTACCGGTGAAGATTTTATTGTATTCCTTGATGTTGGCGGGGAGCACGTCGAGCAGGGCGTGGACATCCTTGACGAAGTCGGGGTGGAGGTCCTGCATGACGCCGCCGATGCAGTCATAGTTGAATGTCATGCGGGCGCCGCAGGTGCGCTCCATGATGTCGAGAATCTGCTCGCGGACGCGGAGGGTGTAGAAGAGCATCGTCGTCGCACCGAGGTCCATGCAGTATGTGCCGATGAAGAGACAGTGGGAGGCGATGCGCGAAAGCTCGTCCATGAGCACGCGGATCACCTGGGCGCGGCGCGAAATCTGGATGCCGGCGGCCTCCTCGATGAGCATGCAGAGGCAATGGTGGTAGGGGTGGGCCGAGAAGTAGTCGAGACGGTCCATGAAATGGAGGGTCTGGGGATAGGTATCCTTCTCGCATATTTTCTCGACGCCGCGGTGGATGTAGCCGAGATAGATGTCGATTTTCTTGATAATCTCACCGTCGACAGCGGTGCGGAAGCGGAGCACGCCGTGGGTGGCGGGGTGCTGCGGGCCGATGTTGACCACGAAATCCTCGGGCTGGAAGATGCGGCGCTCGTGCTTCTCGACCTTCCCGTCGGGGGTCTCTGTCCAGACATCGGTGAAGTCGGTCTGACGCTCGTTTTCGATGGACACGGGGTTGATGTCGGGGTTCTCGTCATAGTCCTTGCGCAGGGGGAAGCCCTTCCAGTCGATGTTGAGGAAGAGGCGGCGCATGTCAGGATTATTGATGAAGATTATGCCGAAGAAGTCATAGACCTCGCGCTCGAAGACGGTAGCGATGGCCCACAGGTCGTGGATCGAGTGGACGAGCGGACGCTCGCGGTCGCCGGTTGCCATAACCTTGACGGAGATGCGCTCGTTGTGCTTCGTTGATGCGAGATAATAGATACAGCCCATGCCGTTTTCCTTCCAGTCCATACCGACGATGGTTATGAGGAAGTCGAAGGCAAGCTCACTGTCGTCGCGAAGAGTCTTGGCGAAGTCATGCCACTTTGCGTCAGGGACGGTCACCTGCATGATGTCGCCATCCTCAATGACGGCCTCGGGCAACACGGTTGAAATCTTTTCCCGGATGTTGGACATAATATATAAATAGGTGTATGATCGTTATTCTTGATTCTTACTTCTGAGGGGAGCGGTGGTGGTGGGATTGCGGTCGCGGCGCTCAGTCGTTGACGCCGGGCACGGGGTGGGCCTTGAGGAATTCCTCCTGCTTTTCCTGGCGGTTGACGCCGCCGAAGAATTTCTCCACCTTGATTTTGCGCGAGAGCTGCATGATGCCGTAAATCATGGCCTCGGGACGGGGAGGACAGCCGGGGATGAAGACGTCGACAGGGACGATGTCCTCGATACCCATAGCCACATGGTAGCTCTTCTTGAAGGGGCCGCCGGAGATGGCGCAGCTGCCGCAGGCGATGACATATTTAGGCTCGGCCAGCTGGTCGTAGAGGCGGCGGAACACCGGGACCATGCGGTGGACAATCGTGCCGGCCACCATCATGAAGTCGGCCTGGCGGGGCGAGGCGCGGGCTACTTCCCAGCCAAAGCGCGCCATGTCATAGCGCGCTGCTCCGAGCGACACGAATTCGATGCCGCAGCAACTGGTGGCGAAGGTGAGCGGCCAGATAGAGTTGGAACGCCCCCAGTTGATAAGTTTGTCGAGAGAACCGACGACCACGTTGGTGCCGCTCTCCTGGAGCTGCTTCACGAGCTGCTCGATGTATTCATTGTCTTTCCACGCCTCGTAGGGCATGCCCTTGGTAGTTACTTCCATTCGAGAGCTCCTTTCCGCCAGGCATATACGAGACCCAGCACTATGATTCCAAAAAAGACTGCTATGGCGGTCAGACCCGAGGTCCCGAGCTCATGCACGCGCACTGCCCAGGGATAGAGGAATACTGTTTCGACGTCGAACATCAGGAAGAGAATGGCAAAAAGATAGTAGCCAACCTTAAACTGTGCCATCGACTCACCGCGGGTGGGGATACCGCACTCGTAAGCCTCCCCTTTCTGTGGGTTAAACGAGCGGGGCGAAATCAGACCCGCAAGCCATAGAGCTATGGCCACGAGAGCCACACCTGTCAGGAGGGCTACCACGGCCAATGTCGCATTTTGAATTGCCAATGCTATCATATTGTATCAAATACTGATTTTGTTTTGTCAACAGCTTGTGTATCATGGAATTAGGCACAACTCAGCGGAACCGCGTCCGAAGAGGGCATAAAACGCAGTGCAAATATACTGAAATTTTTCCGAATTAGGGCAAAAATTTTCAAGTCTGTTTTTAGCGACATGAAATGAAAGGCCAATATTGTGGAAATCCCGGCTAAGGGGGGAGCCGGGCGGGGATATTGCAGGATTCTCCTCTTAGAAGTTATAGCCGAGGGTGATGCAGGCGTTGCCCCACTTGGCGTCGGCATTTTTGGCCACGTCTGTGATGCCCCACTGGTAGGAAGCGGAAAGCGTGACGCGCTGATAGGTGTAGGCGCCCCCGACGCCGATGCCCATCTGGAAGCGGCGATAGCCGTATTTATCATTGAAGACATCCGCTGACGACTCCACGCCGGTGCCTGCCAGATTGCCCTTGGCCTTCATCTTGCCGTAGACGCCGAAATCAAAGTAGGGACCGGCGAAAATCTGGAAACTGTTGTCCTCGTCAGCAATGATGCGGTAGGAGGCGTAGACTGGAATCTCAATAAAATTTATACGGGTGTGGAAATATATCATTTCTTCCCCGGAAAACGAGGCAAGCAGATCGGTCTTATAGCCTTTCTGTGCGAAAAATATACCCGAATTGATAGCGAAACTGTTGATTATCCTGAAATCGGCTGAAAGACCGCCGTAGAAACCTAATTTTGACTTGACACCGAAGATGTCGTCAGCGCTGATGGACGAAATGTCGACGCCCGCGCGCACTCCGAACTCCACTCGCTGCGCCGGACGACCGTTGTCCCAGAATGTCACCTGTGCGGAGGCGCCGAGAGCCATAATTGCAGCCACCGCCGCCATTACTAACTTTTTCATAGTTGAAAGTTTTTTTTGATATTGAAAATTATATACAGATATATAACGCCTCGCCGGTCAAAAATTGTCTCCCCCACCTCGAAATAAATTAACAGGCAACAGTCACAATCGGCTTTCCAAAGAAAGTCGACAGCATGGCAATGGTCGATATAGTAAAATTGTGCTCACCGCTCAGCCAGCGCGTAATCTCGCTGGGACGCTTACCGACAGCGTCAGCAAACTGTTTTTTTGAGAGACCTCTCTCATGCATGAGCATATCCAGGCGGTTGGAAATCTGAAAAGAAAGCCGCGCTTCAGCTCTCTCCTCCGGGCTGATGTCGCAGAGAAGTTCCCGCAGAGATGTTTTTGCTCTTTTCATATTTCAAAAATTTTATCAGTTTCAATTTCATTTTCTGTAATGAGAACACTCCCGTCTTCAACACCTTCCCTAAGCAGCTCCTCAAACCGTTGAAGAGTCACCACATAACCCCTCAATGAATCATCTTCATCGTAGGTTCGAGTTTTCTTTTCTCCACCGTTTCCAAGGATTAAGATTTTATCGGAAAGACGTAGGCCATACAGTCTCAGCCGAGAACGCAATGTCGGCAAAGCCACAACCGAGTCCTTGATTTTTCCTTCAGGCCGAAAGTATCTCTCCAACGCACCGAAATCAAGAATTTGGTCAATAAACTTTGCTATTATACGATAATCCTTATTAAGTTCTCCGCCAGCCTGAAATTTCGCAACAAATTTTTCGAATTCATTCAGGTCGTCAGACAAGAATTGAATAGTTATACCGTACAATTATCACTTTGGTCTAAAAGTAGGAGTTCGACTTCACTCATTATCCGTATATTTGAGAATTTGATTTAATAACGCAAATATACGACAAATATTTCACATATATGTAAAATTAAACGATTTTTTCTATCAAATGTACAATTATACAATCAAACCCGGCAGGAGCCACTGTCCGCGTGATGGCGGGCGGTGGCTCCTGGGGGGGTTGGTACCTATTGGAAACAAATCGTAATCAAATGCAGTTGTAAGTCTTGCTCAGACTTCGCGCAGCTCACGGGTGTTTAGAAATTGTAGTAGAAACCAAACATCAGGTTGTTGCTGTCGAGGTTGAGGCCCCAGTTTTCGGGGACGCCGTTGTGCTTGGCGGGGCGGTTGCCACTCTCGTAGCCGAGGAAGCCGACATGAGCCACAAGGCTGAAACGCTCGCTCAGGTTGAGAGCCACGCCGGGACGGAGACCGATGCTGTAGGCCACGGCTGTGTGACCGTTGGCACGACCGATACCGAAGCCGACACCGCCGTCCATGAAGAGGTTGACAAGCTCGGACTTGAAGTAAGTATAGCGGAGATAGGGCTTGATGTCAAAAGTGGTGAGCTTGCTGTCGCCGGTCTTGCGGTAGTCGACGCCGAAAATGGCACCCACGGCCACATTGTCGGTCAGATTATAACCGAGTTCGGGGAGGACGGCGATCTGTGTGCTCTTGAGGCTGACACCGCTAAGCTCTGTAGTGGTTCTTCCGAATGTTACCTGGCCACCTGCATACCAAGTCGACTGGGCAGATGCACTGATTGCCATAATCGCAACGAGGGCGAATAATAAAAACTTCTTCATAATGGTTGAATTTAAGTTTATATGATTTGATTATTTATTAATTTGCTGAATCGGCTCAAAGCGATTGGCAGGCGGAGGGTCAGTGACGAATGTTGCTCCTCATAGCAAATCACTTTTTACACTTTACAAACAATCGTTAATATAAAAAGTTCAAATCAAGTTAAAAAAAATACAAATTTATCTTCAATTCAAACTCAAATCAAAGCCAGAGAGTCATGCGCTCGCTTTCTCGTAAAAAAAATGTAACTTTGCAGCGACTATTATAAATATTTTAGCCATGCATACTGATACCGAAACACAAAATGCCACATATAATATAAATACGACCGAGCAGGTGCTCCACGACCCCTTCGACCGCGAGCATCTGTGGCACCCCTACACCTCTACAATCAACCCCCTGCCGACCTACAAGGTCGATTCAGCCCGGGGTGTAAGGATACGCCTCGCCGACGGGCGCGAACTTATTGACGGCATGGCCTCATGGTGGAGTGCCGTCCACGGCTACAACCACCCCGTAATCAACGAGGCCGTCAGAAGTCAGATCGACAAGATGAGCCACATCATGTTTGGCGGCCTCACCCACGAACCGGCCATCAAGCTTGGAAAGATGCTGCTCGAGATGGCTCCCCCCTCCATGCACAACATCTTCTATGCCGACTCAGGCTCCGTGGCCGTCGAGGTGGCCATGAAAATGGCGGTGCAGGCCGCCATATCCCGCTCGGGCGACCACAGGAAGACCAACTTCGTCACCATACGCAGCGGATACCACGGCGACACATGGAACGCTATGAGTGTCTGTGACCCCGTCACCGGCATGCACGGCGCCTTCGGCTCCGCCCTCCCTATCCGCTTCTTCGCCCCGGCGCCACAGGTGACCTTCGGGGGCAAGTGGCGCGAGGAGGACATAGAGCCGCTCGCCGAAATCATCCGCGAGCACAAGGACGAGCTCGCAGCCCTGATTCTCGAGCCGATAGTCCAGGGCGCGGGGGGCATGAGGTTCTACCACCCCGAATATCTGCGTCGCGCCCGCCGGCTCTGCGACGAGGCCGGCATCTATTTGATATTCGACGAGATAGCCACCGGATTTTGGCGCACCGGTAAGTGCTTCGCCTCCGAACATGCCGGGGTCGAGCCGGACATCATGTGCATAGGCAAGGGGCTGACCGCCGGCTATATGACCATGAGCGCCGTCATGACCACCCGCGAGGTGGCCGACACAATCTCTCGCGGAGAGGCCGGAGTGATGATGCACGGCCCGACATTCATGGCCAACCCGCTGGCCTGCGCGGTGGCCGTGGCCTCCCTCGGGCTGATGAAGAAATATGACATGGGGCGCCGCGTGGCCTACATCGAGGCCGTAATCCGCCGCCACATCGCCCCTGCCGCCCTCGTCAAGGGGGTGAAGGATGTCAGGGTGCTCGGCGCCATAGGCGTAATCGAGATGAAGGAGCCGGTGGATGTAGGCGAGTTCCAGAAGCGCTGCGTAGAGCGCGGGATATGGGTGCGCCCCTTCGGACGCAACGTCTACATCATGCCCCCCTACATCATCTCGGACGGCGAGCTGAAATACCTTATCGAAAACATGATCGAGTGCATAAAGTGAATCGCTACTCCGACATACTCGACCGCCTGCGCGCGGAGGGCAACTTCCGCCACATCCCCGCGGAGAGCGGCGAGGGGGTGACCGACCTCTCGTCCAACGACTATCTCGGCCTCGCCGCCCGCGCCGACCTCCAGGAGCGGTTCTTCGACTCGGCAGCCAACCGCCGCATACCGCTGACCTCGTCGGCCTCACGCCTCCTTAGCGGGCGGCAGAGGGAATATGAGAGCCTCGAGCGCCTGCTCGGCTCACTCTACGGGCGCCCCTGCCTCCTCTTCAACAGCGGCTACCACGCCAACACCGGCATGATCCAGGCCCTTGCCGCCGGCAAGAGCATCATCGTGGCCGACAAGCTCGTCCACGCGAGCATCATCGACGGCATCACCCTCTCCAAGGCCCCCTTCAGCCGCTTCCGTCACAATGACTACGCACACTTAGAGCGCATACTCGCCAAGGATGCCGCCGGCTATGACTGCGTGGTGCTCGCAGTGGAGAGCGTCTACAGCATGGACGGCGACCGCGCCGACATAGACCGGCTCATAGAAATAAAGAAGCGCTACCCCAACGTGCTCCTCTACGTTGACGAGGCCCACGCCTTCGGAGTCGAAGGCGCCGGAGGGCTCGGACTCGCCGCCGGGAGCAGTGATTTCGCGGAGGTCGACGTAGTCATGGGCACATTCGGCAAGGCCTGCGCCTCGGCGGGCGCGTTCTGTGCCGTTTCGGCGACAGTGCGCGACTATCTCGTCAACCGTGCCCGAAGCTTCATCTTCTCGACCTCCCTACCGCCGATGTCCGCGGCGTGGACACAGTTCATGGTCGAGACATTCACAGGCATGGACACCGAGCGCGCCCGGCTGCGCGCCCTCGGCTCGCGGCTCAGAGAGCTTCTGCAACCCCTCTCCCCCTCATTCCCTATCACCGCGAGCCATATCCAGCCCCTCGTGACCGGCTCGGCAGAGAAAGCCGTGCGCCTTTCGCAACGGCTGCGCGAGGAGGGCTTCAAGGTGCTCCCGATACGCACCCCGACCGTCCCGCCCGGCACGGAGCGCCTGCGCATCAGCCTCAGCGCCGCCCTGCCGGTGGAAGAAATCGAGCGCTTCGGCGCCACACTCGCAAAACTCATGTCCTGACGATGAAATTTCATATATATCCGACTGCCGACGTCGCAACGTCGCCCCGCACCATAGTCCTTTTCGCCGGCTGGGGAATGGACGAGAAGCCCTTCCGACGGCTCTCCGTGAAGGGCTACCGCCTCATAATCCTCTGGGACTACCGCGACCCCTCCCTGCCCGACGGCCCGGAGAGGGAACTGGAGAAGTGTGAGGAAATCGTGGTAGTGGCATGGTCATTCGGCGTGCCGGCGGCGACGCGCTTCATCCTCTCTCACCCGCGACTCCCGATTACGGCGGCTATAGCCATCAACGGGTCGATGCACCCGGTGGACGACCGCCTCGGCATCCCCCGCGACATATTCCGCGGGACACTCGAAGGACTCAGCGAGAAGTCGCTATCGAAATTCCACCTCCGCATGGCCGGGTCGGGCGATGCCTACCATGAATTCTCGGCCACACTTCCCGCGCGCGGCCTCGAAGAGCTGCGCGAGGAGCTGCGCGCTATAGAGGCAGCACCCGTGGTCGCGCCAAAGGGGCTGTGGGACTGCGCCATCGTCTGCGACGCCGACCGAATCATCCCCCCTGCCAACCAGCGTGAGGCTTGGGGCGGGGAGACATACGAAATCATCGACATACCGGGCGCGCATCTGCCCGACTTCGACTCAATACTGCGCTCGCTACTGACCGAGAAGGGGCTTGTGGCTGAAAAATTCACCCGCGCCGAGTCGACCTACGAGGCCAATGCCACCGTCCAGCGCGAGATTGCCGAAAAGCTCTGCTCGCTCATTCCCTCCGATGCCCTCGCCGGCAAGGATGCGCCCGCGGTGCTCGAAATCGGCTGCGGGACGGGACTGACCACCCGCCTTCTGACTAAGAAATTAGGGCTTGGAGAAATAGAGGCCTGGGACCTCCACATAGCCGCAAACATAGCCGACACACTCCCAGGCTGCACGCTGCGGCAGAGGGAGTGCGACGCCGAGACCGAAATCGGACTGCTGCCCGAAGGCTCGCTCGACCTGCTCTTCTCCGCCTCGACCGTGCAGTGGTTCAACTCGCTGCCGGCCTTCATGCGCCGCTGCGCCCGCGCGCTCCGGCCCGGGGCCGTCGCCGTCCTGTCGACATTCGGCCCGAAGACCATGAGCGAAATACGAGGACGCCTCCCCCACCCCGTCCGCTATCCCGACGCCACGGCTGTCGGAAAGATGATTCCCGAAGGATGCCGGCTGCTCCACCTCTCGCAGGAGGAGCACACACTGCTCTTCCCCTCAGCCGTAGAGGCCCTGCGCCACGCCAAACTCACCGGGGTCAACGCCCTCAGCAGTTCCCACTCCGGGCAGACCGCGCGGGAGGTCATCAGCAGCTATCCCCTCCTCCCCGACGGTAACGCCCCGCTGACCTACCAGCCGATATATATCGTTTTCAAAAAAATATAGAAAATACACAGACCATGTCACAGGCATATTTCATATCAGGCATCGACACCGACGCCGGCAAGAGCTACGTCACAGGCCACATAGCCTCCCTGCTTATGAAAGAGGGTAAAAAGGTAGTGACCCAGAAATTCATACAGACCGGCAACGTCGGCTACTCCGAGGACATCCAGCTCCACCGCCGGCTCATGAGTATCCCCCCGCTCCCCGAGGACGAGGAGGGACTGACTGCACCCGTCATCTTCTCATATCCAGCCTCGGCGCAGCTCGCCGCGCGCATGGACGGACGCGAAATCGACCTCGGAGTCATCGACAAAGCCACCGAGACACTCAAAAGCCGTTATGACATAGTGCTCGTCGAGGGCGCGGGAGGACTGATGGTACCCATCACCGACGACTTCTTCACCATTGACTATGTCAGCTCGCGCAAGCTCCCTCTCATACTGACCGTCAACGGTGTCCTCGGCTCTATAAACCACGCCGTCCTGTCACTTGAAGCCATAAAAGCGCGAGGGATAAAGCTCGAGGCGGTGGTCTACAACGAGCACTTCGACACCGACCGCATCATAGGAGCCGACACCCAGGCCTTCCTGCGCCGCTATGTGGCCCGGCACTTCCCCGAGGCCCGCTTCGCCACCATCCCATCGCTCAAAGCATAAAATAAGGGGTGACAAAAGGCCAATATCGTCCGCGGACACCGCTTTTTTTGACATAAATATGCTCTAATCCAACAATAATCACTAACTTTGTGTCAGCAAAAAGCGCTTTATTTCCAATGGACATCAACTCATTCAGCATCTCAATCTCAAAAGAGCAGCTGTCGGGTCTCCCGACGGTCGAATTTCCCGGCTCTATAACGGTGGTTGAGACCATACCCGATGCCCTGGAAGCCCTCAGCTATCTGAGCACCTGCAAGGCGGTGGGCTTCGACACGGAGACAAAGCCCAATTTCCGCAAGGGACAGACCAACACCGTCTCGCTCATCCAGCTCTCGACGCTCGACCACTCCTTCCTCTTCCGGCTCAACAAGCTCGGATTTTTCAAGGAGCTGCGCGACTTCATGGAGTCCGACAAGGTGGTGAAGGTGGGGCTCTCGCTGCGCGACGACTTCCATGTGCTCCATCGGATAGCCGCCTTCGAGCCGACCAACTTCATCGACCTGCAGAACGTGGTCAAGTCATTCCACATCGCCGACTCCAGCCTCCAGAAAATCTACGGCATCATCTTCAACGGACGCATCTCCAAGAGCCAGCGGCTGAGCAACTGGGAGGCTGCGCAGCTAAGCCCGGGGCAGATGATCTACGCCTCTATCGACGCCTGGGCTTGTCTGAGAATCTACCGCCACCTCATGGCAGGATGCTTCGACCCGGCGGAATCGGAATATATACTCCCCGAAAAAGAGGGAGGGAACATTTCAGACTGACCCCAGGAAGGGGACAGACCCATACAGGACATCTAACGATCACACCCCGACAACAGCAACAGCCGGGAATAAAGAAACTACCCTACACATACATCTATCACCACCATCACGCTTAAAAGCATCTTAAACCACTTAACTTAAAAACCATGAAACTGCGACGTTCCACTCTCATCCCCGCAATCCTGCTGCTTTACCTCGGCGTCATGAGCTACATCGGCTATCCCGAATACCAGCAGGGAAACTACTTCTACTATTTCGGCGTCATAGGAGTGACGCTGGCCATAATCGCCGTGCTCCACCTCTTCCTGAAGAAGCGCGAGCGGCAACAGAAAGTCCGATAAACCAACCCACCACCAAGCCACCAGACATGCAGATAAGGACCCCACGCGAAATCACAGAGGCTGCCGCAGGCGCAGGCGCCGCCAAAGCCCGACTGACAGTCGACAACCTCCCACGCCTGATGCTGGCGTCGGTCCTGGCGGGAGCCTACATAGCCTTCGGAGGCACCCTCTCGCTCATCGTGGGCTACGGCTTCCCCGAAATCACCGCCACGAATCCCGCGATGCAGAAGCTCCTCAGCGGCTGCATGTTCCCGATAGGGCTTATCCTCGTCGTCGTGCTCGGCGCCGAGCTCTTCACCGGCAACAATGCCCTGCTCATCCCCTCCTACGCCAGGGGGAAGCATGGTTTCGGGACAGTGGTCCGCAACTGGGTCCTCGTCTACCTCGGCAACTTCGCCGGAGCCGTGGCCTTTACCTTCCTCATGGTCTACAGCTGCGGGCTGAGCTCCGCCGACCCCTACGGAAGCGCCATCCGCGGAATCGCCGAAGCGAAGGTGTCGATGCCCTGGCTGACCGTCATGCTCAAGGGAATCGGAGCCAACTGGTGTGTCTGCCTCGCCGTATGGCTCGCCCTCTCCGGCAAGACATTTTTCGAGAAAGCCCTGGGCTGCTGGCTCCCGGTCATGGCCTTCGTGGCCCTCGGCTACGAGCACTCGATAGCCAATATGTTTTTCATCCCCTTAGGGATGCTCGAAGGCGCCGATGTAGGCGTCTGGCAAGCCGTATGGTGCAACCTCGTCCCCGCGACCATAGGCAATATCATCGGGGGCGCCCTCCTCGTAGGCGCCGTCTACACCTACCTGCACGAAATCAAGCGCTGAGCGGAGGAAATCGCCCCACAGCGCAAAGTTACAAAGCGCCGCTCCCCCAAAAAGTGCGATAAAGCAAAAGGGAGCGGCATTTCACGGTTAATATGTGTTAAAAACAGTACTTTTGATGCAAGGATTTGCCTTTCAGCGGATTTAATAAATAGATATTAACCAAAAATACCTTTATAAGACGATGAAAACGTACAACTATTTATTGCTCGGCCTCGGGCTGCTGATGGGTGCATGCAACAATAGCCATGACGATGACGGCGGCAGCAACGAGCGTAAAGACATAGTGCTCACGGCAGGGGAAACAGAAATCGTTGCAAAGCAACACGGGACAGCCTTCGAGATGCTGCGCTATTTCAATGAGAATTCTGACAAAGACAACTTCATGGTGTCGCCGCTGAGCCTCCAGTTTGCCCTCGGTATGCTTGCCAACGGTGCGCAGGGCAATACGCTCGACGAAATCACCGCGGCGCTCAAAATCAGTTCGCTTGACGAGCTCAACTCGCTCAACAAGCGCCTATTAGAGGAGCTTCCCAAAGTCGACAAGAAAACCACGCTGCACAGCGCCAACTCTGTATGGCTCGACGAGAGCTTCAATGTACTGCCGTCGTATTCACGCGCCGTGGCCGACTATTACCGTGCCGAGAGCGCGAGCGTAAAGCTGTCGAGCGAGGAAGCTATGAAGAAAATCAATTCATGGTGCTCGAAACACACCAACGGTATGCTTCCACAGGTATTGAAGGAGCCTTTTTCAGAGAATGTCGTATTCGCGCTCATTAACGCCCTCTATTTTAAAGGGGAGTGGGCTGAACCTTTCAAAGAAAGCAGTACACAGAAAAAGAAATTCAACAATACGGACGGCTCAAATTCCACAGTCGACATGATGAGGAAGAAGGAATACATCAAATTCATGGATATGACGGACTATATGCTCGGCAAACTCGAGTATGGCAACGGGGCATACGCCATGACGATTATCCTGCCGGCGGAGGGAGTGACGCTCGACCGTGCCGTAGGCTCAATTGATGCCGAGCTGTGGCAGCAGTGGAAATCAAGCAGCTACGCACATGATTGTGACATCGAGCTTCCTAAATTCAAAATCAGTACCGATTTTGACCTTACCGACTATCTTTTAAGCCTCGGAATCAAGGATGCCTTTGACAAGGACAGAGCCGATTTTCTTGCCATGTCAGATATTGCCACATTCGTAAGCCTGGCAAAACAGATGACGGAAATCGCTGTAGACGAAAAGGGGACAGAAGCAGCGGCGGTGACAATAATAGGCGGTGATACGATGGCCATGCCGAGCGCCCCTATCACATTTCACGCCGACCGCCCCTTCGCCTTCATAATAGAGGAAAGCTCGACAGGCGCAATCCTCTTCACAGGCAGGGTCAACAAGCTGTAACATAGTATTTTATCAGTAGGGACGCTTTTAAAAGCGTCCACATCAACATAGATACAACAGTCTGAATCACAGTAGATTTCAGCTTGCGATGCAGTGGGATGTGGACGCTTTTAAAAGCGTCCCTACTGGCGCATATATATATCGCATACATATTATGTATGCTGATGATATGTATTATTCCATCAACTTGCGGTAGCGGCGGCGGGGCGGTTCCTTGCCGTCGTTGTGGGCTTTCTTGAACTCCTCGTAGTCGGAATAGGAACCTTCGTAGAACACGACGTTGCCGTCACCCTCGAATGAGAGGATGTGGGTACAGATGCGGTCGAGGAACCAGCGGTCGTGGCTCACTACCACAGCGCAGCCGGCGAAGTCGTCGAGACCCTCCTCGAGAGCGCGGAGAGTGTTGACGTCGATATCGTTGGTCGGCTCGTCGAGCAGGAGCACGTTGCCCTCCTCTTTGAGTGCCATAGCGAGGTGGAGACGGTTGCGCTCGCCGCCGGAGAGGACAGCAATCTTCTTCTCCTGGTCGGCACCCGTGAAGTTGAAGCGCGAGAGATAGGCGCGGGCGTTGACGTCGCGGCCACCCATGCGGAAACTCTCCACTCCCTGCGAGATAACCTCATAGACGCTCTTGTCGGGGAGGAGGTCGTGGTGGGTCTGGTCGACGTAGGCAATCTTGACGGTCTCGCCGACGTCAAATGTGCCCTCGTCGGGAGTCTCCTGCCCCATGATGAGGCGGAAGAGTGTGGTCTTGCCGGCACCGTTGGGACCAATGACACCGACGATGCCGCCCTGCGGGAGAGAGAAGCTGAGGTCCTTGAAGAGCTGCTTCTTGCCGAAGGCCTTCGAGAAGCCCTGCACGTCAATCACCTTGCTGCCGAGGCGCGGGCCGTTGGGGATGAAGATTTCGAGGCGCTCCTCCTTCTCCTTCTGGTCCTCGTTGAGGAGGCGGTCGTAGCTCGACAGACGGGCCTTGCCCTTGGCCTGACGGGCCTTGGGAGCCATGCGCACCCATTCAAGCTCGCGCTCGAGAGTCTTGCGGCGCTTGGAAGCCTGCTTCTCCTCCTGGGCCATGCGCTTGGTCTTCTGGTCGAGCCATGAGGAGTAGTTGCCCTTCCAGGGTATGCCCTCGCCGCGGTCGAGTTCGAGAATCCAGCCGGCGACGTGGTCGAGGAAGTAACGGTCGTGGGTGATGGCTATGACAGTGCCGGGGTACTGCTGGAGATGCTGCTCAAGCCAGTCGATTGACTCGGCGTCGAGGTGGTTGGTAGGCTCGTCGAGGAGCAGGATGTCGGGCTGCTGGAGGAGGAGGCGGCAGAGGGCCACACGGCGACGCTCGCCGCCGGAGAGGGTGGTCACGCTCTGGTCGTCGGGGGGACATTGGAGGGCGTCCATAGCACGCTCGAGCTTGGAGTCGATGTTCCAGGCGTCGGCGGCGTCGAGCTTGTCCTGAAGCTCGGCCTGGCGGGCGAGGAGGGCGTCCATCTTGTCGGGGTCCTCGAGGACGTCGGGGTCGCCGAAGCTCTCGTTGACCTTGTCAAACTCGGCGAGGAGGTCCATAATGGGCTGCACGCCCTCGCGGACGACCTCGATGACGGTCTTCGAGGGGTCGAGCTGCGGGTCCTGCTCGAGGTAGCCTACAGAGTAGCCGGGCGAGAAGACCACCTCGCCCTGGTAGCTCTTGTCGAGTCCGGCGATAATCTTGAGCAGCGATGACTTGCCTGAGCCGTTGAGACCGATGATGCCAATCTTGGCACCGTAGAAGAATGACAGGTAGATATTCTTCAACACCTGCTTCTGCGGGGGGTAGGTCTTTGAGACACCCACCATTGAAAATATAACTTTCTTATCGTCAGCCATGATATTTCTTTGATTCTTTGTGTTATCGTTTCTTGGGCGCGTATTTGACAGGGTAGTCACAGCGGGTCTTACCGGCTATGATATTGTTGAGCTTCCCCTTGATGAGCTGCTTGCGTATCATCGATATGTGGTCGATGTAGAGCTTTCCCTCGAGGTGGTCACACTCGTGCTGGACGATGCGGGCGAGGAAGCCGGTGATTACCTCCTCATGGGGCTGGAAGTCCTCGTCGACCCAGCGCAGGCGGATGTTCTCGACGCGGGGCACCTTTTCGGAAAGTCCGGGAAGGCTGAGGCAGCCCTCCTCGCGGCTGATTTCCTCGTCGCCGAGGATTTCGATTTCGGGATTTATAAGGGTGAGCTTGCGGCCGGCGCAGTCGGGAAAGTTGTCCTTGACGGGGTCGGCATCAATGACCACGATTCTGTCGGAGCGCCCTATCTGGGGGGCGGCGAGGCCTACGCCCTCGCTGTCATACATGGTGGAATACATCTGCTCGACCAGCTCTTTAAGCCCCTCGTAGTCAGGGGTGACCGGGGCGGCAGTCTTACGAAGCACGGGGTGGCCGTACAGGTAAACAGGTAAACGCATTTCTTAAAATTACAGTTTTTTGATGTTCATGATTCAGATTCTCATGTCGCGGCTTTCGAGATAGCCGTTGAGAATGATGACGGCGGCCATGCGATCGATGGCCCCCTTGTCGCGACGGTCACTCTTCTTCACGCCGGAGTCAATCATGGCCCTGTGGGCGAGCGTCGAGGTGAAACGCTCGTCGAAGAAACTGATTTTGACGCCGGGGAGCTCCTTTCGCAGACGGTTGACAGCGGGGGTGATGTAGTTCATTGATTCCGACGGGCGTCCGTCGAGCGTCTTAGGTAGTCCGACAATGATTTCATCGACCTGCTCCCGCGAGAGGTAGGATTTGACGTAAGGAATTAGTTGTGCGGAAGGCACAGTGTCAAGGGCCGTGGCCACAATCTGCAACACATCCGTCACAGCGAGGCCGCAGCGCTTCCGTCCGTAGTCTATAGCGAGTAATCGTCCCATTTTCAAATGCAAAGGTACAAAAAATTATCAAGACTGAAATTTGATTGGTAAATGCGTTGTGAAAATTACTTAAATTATTGAACGCTTGACGGATTTTTTGTAAGTTTGCATGATTATCATACTTACTCCATTTTCACAAATTTTAATTTTTATCACCTTTTCGACATGAAGCATCGTGTATTTTTAGCGGCAGGTCTGGTCGCGATGGGCGCAGGAAGCCTTATCGGAGCCGAGCGACTGACCTCCCCCGACGGCGACATCGCGCTCACTTTCGAGCTTCGCGACGGACGTCCGACATATTTCGTGGATTTCAAAGGGAAAGAGGTCATAGCTCCTTCCCACCTGGGCTTTACCCTCTTCAGCGAGTCGGGACGCAACAGTTTCGAGCATCAAGGAAAGAAGACAGCCGCCGACGCCCTCTCGCTCAACAATGGTTTCGAGCTGGTCAAGACCACCCGCGACAGCGTCGACGAGAACTGGGAGCCTGTGTGGGGCGAGGAAGTGCTCGTGCGCAACAATTACAACGAGATGTCCGTAACCCTGCGCCAGCCGCAGTTTGACCGCACAATGATTATAGACTTCCGCGTATATGACGACGGCATCGGCTTCCGCTACGAGTTTCCAGGACAGCCAAACCTCAACTACTTCGTGATAGCCGAGGAGGACAGCGAGTTTGCCATGACAGGCGACCACTACGCCTACTGGATTCCCGGCGACTACGACACGCAGGAGTACAACTACACCAAATCGCGCCTGAGCGAGATCCGGGACCTCTTCCCCTCGAAGGTCAACCCCGACAACGCGTCGACAACCACCTTCTCCCCGACAGGTGTCCAGACCGCGCTCCAGCTCAAGAGCGACGACGGCATATATCTCAACATCCACGAGGCAGGGACAACGGACTACCCCACGATGCACCTCAACCTCAACGACACCACAATGACTTTCAAGTCATGGCTCACTCCCGACAACCAGGGGCGCAAGGGCTACATGCAGACCCCGACCAAGACCCCGTGGCGCTCGGTAATCATCACCGACGACGCCCGCGACATACTTGCCTCGCGCCTCATCTACAACCTCAACGACCCGACGAGCTACGAGGACACCTCATGGATCAAGCCCGTTAAGTACATAGGCGTCTGGTGGGAGATGATTACCGGCGCAGGCTCGTGGAACTACACCGACGACGTCTACTCCGTGAAACTCGGCGAGACCGACTACACCAAGACCAAACCCAACGGCCGCCACAGCGCCAACACCGCCAAGGTGAAGCGCTACATCGACTTCGCTGCCGAACACGGCTTCGACCAGGTGCTCGTCGAGGGCTGGAACGAGGGCTGGGAGGACTGGTTCGGGCAGTCGAAGGACTATGTCTTTGACTTCGTCACCCCCTACCCCGACTTCGACCTGAAATATCTCAACGACTACGCCCACTCCAAAGGGGTGAAGCTCATGATGCACCACGAGACCTCCGGCTCTGTCCGCAACTATGAGCGCCACCTCGAAAATGCCTACAAGCTCATGAACGATTATGGCTACAACGCCGTCAAGAGCGGCTATGTGGGCAACATCATCCCCCGCGGCGAGTATCACTACTCACAGTGGCTCAACAACCACTATCTCCATGCCGTCAAGGAGGCTGCCAAGCACAAAATCATGGTCAACGCCCACGAAGCAAGCCGTCCGACAGGCCTCGCGCGCACCTATCCCAACCTCATCGGCAACGAGAGCGCCCGCGGAACAGAATATCAGGCTATGGGTGGCAACGACAAGTGGCACACCTCCATCCTCCCCTTCACCCGTCTGCAAGGGGGCCCGATGGACTACACACCCGGCATCTTCGAGTTTGACCTCTCGACCTTCACCCCCGGCAACAATTCAAAAATAGCCTCGACCATCCCCGGACAGCTGGCCCTGTATGTGACCATGTACAGTCCTCTCCAGATGGCAGCCGACCTTCCCGAGCACTATGAGAAGCACCTCGACGCCTTCCAGTTTATCAAGGATGTCCCCGTCGAATGGGAGAAGTCGGTCTACCTCGAGGCCGAACCGATGGAATATGTGACCGTGGCCCGCAAGGACAAGAACTCCGACGAGTGGTATGTAGGGTCTACGGCCGGTACAGCCGACCGCAAGAGCACAATCTCCCTCTCCTTCCTCGACCCCGGACGCAAATATGAGGCCACAATCTATGCCGAGGCCCCCGACGCCAACACCGTAGACGGCCAGACGCGCTACACAATCACCAGAAAGACTGTGACCTCGAAGTCCAAACTCACCCTCTCGGCCCTCGCCGGAGGAGGATATGCGATTTCGATTAAACCAATTTGATTATTCACGAGTTATAATTAAGAGGCGGTTCCGCAACACCGCCTCTTAATCCGTTTCCAACTACAATCACGATTCATTTTTATGCGAAAATCTTTACTTATTCTGTCGTTAGTGGCATTGACATGCGGCTCCGCAGGTGCGCGCAGCCTGACACCCTCCGAGGCGCTCGCCCGCGCAATGAACAGCGGCAACAGCAGCTCCCCGACACAGCACCGCGCACCATCGCGCGCAATCCCGATGATGACGGTAGGCTCCTCAGAGACCCCGGCCCTCTACGTCTTCGACCAGGGAAAGGAGGGCTACCTCGTGGTATCGGCCGACGACGTCGCCGCCCCGGTGCTCGGCTACAGCGACAGCGGCATATTCGACCCCGACAGCATCCCCGACAACCTCCGCTGGTGGCTCGGACAGTACCGCGAGCAGATCGAGGCCGCCGTCAGGGACAATGCCCCTGAATATGGTAAAGTCTCTCGCGCGGAGCGCGCCCCGATAGCCCCGCTGATGAAAACAACATGGGACCAGGGCACGCCCTACAACAACTATGCTCCCTCGATACTCGGACAGCGCACCGTCACCGGCTGCGTCGCCACGGCGATGGCCCAGGTGATGTATTACCACAAGTGGCCGGAGAAATTCAATGCCCTCTTCGACTATTCGTGGGCGGCGGGCAACACCAGCCTTAAATGGTCGGCACAAAATGTTGTCCTCGACTGGAACAACATGCTCCCGTCGTATAAGAACGTCTCCTATACAATGGCGCAGGGCAACGCCGTGGCCAATCTCATGAAGGCCTGCGGCTACTCCGTCAACATGAACTACAACGTCTCCTCCAAGGGCGGCTCGGGAGCGGTGTCATCACTGATTGCAAGCGCCCTGGCCAAGTATTTCAAGTATGACAAAGGTGTCTACAATGCCTACCGCCCTTTCTATACCCTCACAGAGTGGGAAAACCTCATCTATGACAACCTAAAGAATGTAGGCCCGGTGGTCTACTCGGGCGACAACGACTCGAGCGGCCACAGCTTCGTATGCGACGGCTACTCGGAGAACGGTTACTTCCACTTCAACTGGGGCTGGAGCGGAGTGAGCAACGGCTACTACCTCCTCAGCGCCCTCGATCCCGAACTCCAAGGCATCGGAGGCAGCACATCGGGCTTCAACAACAACCAGGAAATCATCCTCGGCATCAAGCCCGCTTCCGGCGTCACCACCATGAAGAAAATCTTCCTCTGCTTCGGCGACTTCAGCGGCGAGGCAGGCAAGGAGGGCGGAGAGACCTACATCAGACTCAACGGCCCCTTCTTCAACCTCTCAAACGGCTCTATAACCGGGGCTGTGGGAGCGCGCTTCGTCATGGACAACGGATCCACCAAGGATATCATCCACTCACAAAGCAGCACTATCAATGCCCAAAGCGGTTATTCGGCCTATACAATCTCCGGCGACCTCCCAAGCGGCTCCGGCAAGCTCTACCCGATTATCAAATACTCAGGCGGCGAGATTGCCATAATCCCCTGCCATGCCGACCAGGCCGGCTACCTCGACTATCGCAAGAGCGGCAGCACTGTCACAGTCTCCACTCCCGAACTCGGCACATACAGCATCGCCGACATGAAGCTTGAGACGCCTATGTATCTCAACTCCAAGTTCCTCGTGAGCGGCAAGGCTGTATGGACCGGCAAGGAGAGCGTACAGACCCCTGTCTACGGTCTGCTCCTGAGCGGCACGAGCGCTGAATCAGTCGTCGGCTACGGCGCGACAATGCCCCTCGAATTCCTCGCCAACGGTGAGCCGCTGCAATTCGAATATGTGTCGTCCAACTGGCTGAAAATGACCAACGACGACAACGGCATCTCTATTGACAAGGCAAATGTCACCGCCGGAAACTATTACTTCGCCTTCGGTATCGAGAAAGGTTATTACGACGGCTTCAAGCTCATATCCACGCCTATACAGGTGAAAATACAGCCCGAACCGATGACAACGAGCATCACCGTACTCGACTTCGACATCAAGGATGCCAACAATGTCAATCCCGATAATTTCAGCGCGACTATCAACCTCTATTGCCAGGCAGGTTACTTCTTCGGCAATATCATCGTGGCTGTCTTCGACAAGACCACCGGAGCAAACGTAGGCCAGTTCTACACCAATGCTGTTCCTATCGAGGCCAACAAGAAGGCGCAACTGACAGTCAAGGGCGTACTCACCAACGTCACTCCCGGCAAGCGATATATAGTGCAACTCTTTAACTCCAAGGGCACCTATTTACAGAAATCGCAGGAAATCGTAATCAGCACCGCCAGCGGCATCGAAGACATAGCCGCCGACAGCGACAAGGGCATCAGCGCAAGCCCCAACCCGGCTGCTGACTATACGGTGATTTCCGCATCGCAGGAGATTATCCGTGTCGACATAGCCTCGCTCGGCGGCGCTATGGTCAATGTGCCGGTCGACATAGATGGCAGCAATGCCCGCGTCGACGTCAGCACGCTCGCTCCCGGCCTCTATGTAGGGCGAGTGGTGACTGCCGACGGTACACAACCAGTCAAAATAATCAAGAAATGACAAACAACACAAAAATACTCCCCGCAGCTGTCGCCCTGTTGACGATGGCTGCGGGTTGTTCTACAACCAAGGACACCGTGCCCCCCGAAAAGGCTATGGCCGTCGGCTGGCACACCAAACATGAGCAGAGCAATGCCGACGGGTCGACCGTCATAGCCATGAAGCCGATTACGGACAATGTCCGCGGGGGAAGCCCCGTGGCGGTACTGGCAAAGGTGCGTATCTACAAGACCAACGGCGACTATGACAACTATGTGCCTGTGACGCTCAACGACAGCCGCGACGGGCTCGTCAGCTATCCAGCCCCCTCTGACCTGCACGGCGCCTCCCCGGTGAAGCTCGACGACGGCTTCCTGCTCGACCGTCGCGGCGTCGGGGTCAACACGGCCTTCACCCGCTGGACCTATGCGGAGTATGCCGAGATGCAGTCGGCACCAAGCCCGGAAGAAATCATGGCCAACCTGATTCCGGGTGCAAGGGTGACGGAGCTGTACGAAACGCCCCTCACCACCGGCATCCCCGACGAAACAGCCAAATGCAATGAACTGATTAAATCAGGTTTGAAAGATTGCAAAACCCTGATTGTGCAAATCCAACAGCCGGAATAACAGAGGCATGTAGAAGGTGTTGCAAAATATGCACGCCGCGTCCCTACAAACAGTGGTTTTGCAACAGCCTCCGCCGGAAATTAGAAAAGAACCGGAATTAAAAAGCATTATGCACAGAAGCAAGCGTTGTATACGCTATCAAAGTTGTATACGCTATCAAATAGGTCGAAGACCTTAGGCAAGAGAAACCCCAGGGTTAGCGAAGGCCGGTAGGCCGTAGCGATGCCTGGGGTTGGAAAAACATATATGGTTCATGGCTCGGAGAGCCTTGTCATTTTGATGATTAGCATCTCCGATGCAATGGTTACATCCGGCTAACATATAACCCCAGGCATCGCTACGGCCTACCGGCCTTCGCTAACCCTGGGGCTTCTCTTGTATAGGCTCTTCGAGCCATATAATGAATTTTCACGCAGCGATTATGCTATTTTCTATTGCATTGCTAATGCTATTTTCGGTTTGTATTACCAATACTATTTTCTACACGCATTAATGATATTTTCGGCACGCATATTACTAATGCTATTTTCGGCACGCCGCGTCCCTACAGCCGGATTAGTCCGATTCATCTAATAATCCGATTCATCTAATAATGAAACGACGAGCCGCCGAGGAATTCACGGAGGAGGGAGGTCGGGGGGATGAGGGTCGAGGGTATGGGCGAGAAGCAGGAGAGGAATTTGCGCAGGCGGTGGGCCTCGGCATACTCCGGGAGGTCGCCCGGGACGCTTCGCAGCACCATGTCGGCCTCGTCGCGCATCACGCCAAGTTCGAAGAGCAGTGATGAGTTGAACATCGAGTCAGCATTTTCCTGATATGGGAATATCCACTTCTCCTCGCCACGGCGCACACTCGGCCAGCGGCGTATGGTCTCCAGGGCATTTGTCCCGCGATACTTATAGTCGCGTATGATGCGGCGCAGGAGGCGGTTGTCGGTGGTCGACACCCAGTTGTGGTCGTCTATGGCGAGGGTAGTCAGCGCCGAGACATAGATACGATACTTCATCGAAGCGGCGACGTCGCGCGTCAGCTCGGGATTCAGTCCGTGGATACCCTCGATGAGCAGCACCGAGTGGGAATCGAGGCGTATGACATCGCCGCGGTACTCCCTCTCCCCGCGCTCGAAATTATAATAGGGCAGCTCCACCTCCTCCCCCTTGATGAGGCGGTTGAGGTGGTCATTGAACAGCTCGAGGTCGAGAGCGAAAAGCGACTCGTAGTCATACTCGCCGGTCTCGTCCTTAGGCGTATGGTGGCGGTCGACGAAATAATTGTCCAGCGAGATCATCACCGGCTGCAGGAGGTTGGTGAGCAGCTGCACGGCCAGGCGCTTGGTGAAGGTTGTCTTGCCCGACGACGACGGGCCGGCGATGAGCACCACGCGGGCACCACCCTCGTTGTAGCGCTCGGTGATGCGGTCGGCAATGGCACCGATATACTTTGTGTGGAGGGCCTCGGCGACATTAATCATCATCGCCGTCCCCTTGGCGGCGACAATCTCGTTGACATCCCCGGCATCGCGTATGCCTATGATAGAGTTGAACTTCATGTAGTCCGTGAAGGCGCGGTAGAGCTTCGGCTGGAAGAGCGGGAGGGTCGGGCGCGAGGGATCATCCTTGTCGGGACCGAGCAGCAGGAGACCCTCCTCATAGGGCACGAGGTCGAACACCCGGAGCATCCCCGTGTTGGGGACAAGGTTGCCGCTATAGGTGTCCACAAGGCCGTCAAGACGGTAATATACAGTATAGAGCTCATGGAGGCTTTCGAGCAGTTTCACCTTCTCGTGGAGTCCCTGCTGCCTCATCAGCTCGATTACATCCTTGGTCAGGCGCTCCTTGCGCTCGAAGGGGAGGTCGCGCCCGACTATGGAGCGCATCTCGGCCTTAATCCTGTCGCAGAGGGACGTATCGGGCACCATGCCGGCGAGGCGGCAGTAATAGCCGCGCGACACGGAGTGGCTTATGACGAGGCGCGTCCCCGGGAGGACGGTCGACACAGCTCGGTAGAGCACCATGCAGAGCGAGCGGATGTAGCAACGGTGGCCCGAGGGGGATTCATAGGGGAGAAACTCCACCTGCTTGGGCATGAACACCTGGAAGGAGAGATCCTCGGCCTTGTTGTTGACCCTCGCGCACAAGGGGGTGAAGGGGATGCGCTCACGGATTCCCTCGTATATCTCGCTGAGGGTCATACCACCCTCTATAGGAAGATACTCGCCAATGTTGACACAGTAGACTTTCAATTGCTTGCTCATGATGCGATGAATTAGATATTGTCTTCAAAGTTAGCTCAGCTTTTGCCAAATCAAGGCCTTAATATGGTTAACATTAGTTAAAGCCGGCAGTGTGTTGATATGATTTTTAACGAAAAGTGGCTGACTATTGTTCAAAAAACATGAAATACGGGACTTTAGCTGCGAAAAGTTTGTAACTTTGCATAACAAACATCCGTTCAAATCCATCACACAATTCAATTCTCTCTTATCCAACCAGCCAAATGCTAAAGATAATCCTACGCATATCTCTCTGCCTGTCGGTCTTCATCGCCTTAGGTGCCTGCGGAGGCTCATCCGACGAGCCTGACAAGCCCGGCGCCGAGAAAGCCCACCGCACGGTGCTCGTCTACATGCTTGCCGACAACAATCTCGGCTCCAGCCACCACTTCGACAGCGCCGATCTCAAGGAGATGGAGCGCGGGGTGCAGAACGGCGCCCTCGGCGGAGGCCGCCTGCTCGTCTACCACAACCGCCCCGGCACTGCATCGGGCCTGGCGCCGCGACTCCTCGAAATCACTCCCGAGGGCACAAACATCGTCAAGACCTATCCCGACGACCCGGCGCTCTACTCGGTTGATGCCGAAAGGATGCGCCTCGTCCTCGCCGACATGAAGCAGCTCTGCCCGGCCGACGAGTACGGCATCATATTCTGGGGACACGCGACGTCGTGGCTCACCCACCCCGATGACTACCCCAACCGCTCACAGGCGCCGCAGAAACGCTCCTACGGCAATGACCGCAACAAGTGGATGAGCGTGTCGGCCCTCGGCGACGCCCTCGAAGGCAATAATTTCTCCTTCATATACTTCGACTGCTGCCTCATGGGGACAGTCGAGGTGGCCTATGAGCTGCGCCACCTCAGCCCCCGCATCATAGCCTCCCCGACAGAGCTTGAAGGGGAGGGCATGCCCTACCACCTCAACATAGCCCCCCTCTTTGCCAAGGGGGAGGCCGACGTGGTCGGCGCGGCCAGGAACACATACGAGTACTACGACAGCCGTCCCGGAGGGGTGTGCCAAATGGTGGTCATCAACACGGGCGCCCTCGAGCGCCTGGCCGACGTATCGCGCGAGGTATTCATGACCCAGACCTCTTTCCCCGTGGCTCTCGGCTCGGTGCAGCGACTGTCAAAGCGCTTCGACCCCTCGTCGCAGCTCTACTCCCGCTGCCGCCCCGTCTACGACATGGACCACTATTACGAAACCATGTGTGCCGGCAACACCGGGCTATACGATGAATGGAAGAGCACGCTCGCCGACGCCGTCATCTACAAGGCGTCGACCGACTATGAGTTCAACGGCATAGCCATCAAGCGCTACGGCGGCCTCGGCTCCTACGTCATAAGCCGCCCCTCCGACAAGGACTACCGCGGCTACACGCAGACCTCCTGGTGGAAGGACGTCGTGTCGAAATCCCCGGTATTCAACTAAACAGCCCATATAATCATCTACAATTTAATATGTTACAGTTCGACAACATTATTCCTACAGATTCCATACCCACCGTCGCGCAGGAGACCAGCGCTCTCAAAAACATGTCGTTTGACCAGCTCGTCGACTCACTCGTGCACGACATGGTCCACTTCGCGATATCGCTCGCAGTGGCAATCCTCGTGTTCTACGCTGGCAAGTTCATAATAAAGAAACTCTACGACTTCGTATTCAGGATTCTGCACCGCCGCCAGGTGGACGCCTCGCTGAGCACCTTCGTGCTCTCGCTCGTCAGAATCGTGCTTTACTTCATCCTCATCGTGACCGTCATCGGCATCCTCGGCATCGAGACAAGCTCCTTCCTGGCGCTCTTCGCCTCCGCCGGTGTCGCTATCGGTATGGCACTGAGCGGGACACTCCAGAACTTTGCCGGCGGAGTGCTGATACTCCTGCTCAAACCCTTCAAGGTCGGCGACTACATCGAGGCACAGGGCTTCGCAGGCACCGTCACCCGCATCGAGATATTCAACACCATAATCTGTACGCCCGACAATAAGTCAATCATCATCCCCAACGGCGGCCTCTCGACCGGCAGCGTCAACAACTACTCCACCCAGGCCTACCGCCGCGTCGAATGGAGCATAGGCATCTCCTACGGCGAGAGCGTGCAACTCGCCCGCGAGACAATCCTCGGACTCCTGGCCAAGGACAGCCGCGTGCTTCAGGAGCAACCGGCCGACGGTCCTACCGTGGCCGCCCCCGTGGTGGTCGTCAGCGCCCTCGCCGACTCGTCGGTCAACCTCAGCGTGCGCGCATGGGTGGCCAGCGCCGACTTCTGGGGTGTATATTTCGACCACATCGAGGAATTCTACAACGTCATCAGCTCCATGAAGGAACTCTCCTTCCCCTTCCCGCAGCTCGACGTCCACCTCAGCGGGGAGAAATAACAATTGCAGGCGCCCCGCGACCGTCGCCCTAAAAGGTAGCACTTTTCCAACATTTTCTTTGTCATTAAAGGATAAATAACATTTATTATAGCTATTTATCCAAATATTCTGCGTACTTTTGCAAATAATCGGGCAAAAGCATCGTCACATTACCATGTCTATTACCATAGACCCGCTCTCCCAACCGCTCTCCGACGAAGCTGAGGCGCCCTCCGCATATACATCTCTCCCCCCGGCTGCGGTCACGCGCGCAGCCACCCCGCTTTCTTTGAAATAAAAAAGAAACAACATAAATGACAAGTAAATGGAATTACTGTCCCCTTACATCCGACGAACAAGAAGTGGAGTCCGGCCTGGCCAAGCGCTACGCCGGAGTGCCGCCCATTAGCGAGCTGCTTGTGCAACGGGGCATTTCCTCGGTCGAAGAGGCGGAGAAATTCTTCCACCCCTCGCTCAAGGACATGCACGACCCGTTCCTAATGCCCGACATGGATAAAGCCGTCCACAGGCTTAACCGTGCTATGGGGGCTAAGGAGCAGATTATTGTCTATGGTGACTACGACGTGGACGGAACCACAGCGGTGGCTCTGGTCTACAAGTATCTCCGCAATTTCTACTCCCATATCGACTACCTCATCCCGACCCGCAACGAGGACGGATACGGTATCTCGAAGGCCACCATTGACATGGCTGCCCGTCAAGGGGTCAAGCTCTTCATAATCCTTGATTGCGGCATCAAGGCGACTGAGGAGATAGAATATGCCAAAACATTAGGCATTGACTTTATTATCTGTGACCACCATGTGCCCGACGAGACACTCCCGCCGGCTGTGGCCATACTCAATCCGAAACTGGAAGGATCGACCTACCCCTGCCCCCACCTGTCGGGCTGCGGCGTGGGCTACAAGTTCATGCAGGCCTTCGCCATGTCCAACGGACTCGGAAGCGCCGACCTGGAGGGGATACTCGACCTCGTGGCCGTCTCCATCGCCGCCGACATCGTCCCGATGGTCGGCGAGAACCGCATCATGACCTACCACGGACTGAAGCGCCTCAACTCCAACCCCAACATGGGTCTGAGGGCCATCATCAGGATATGCGGGCTCAACGGGCGCGACATCACAATCAGCGACGTAATCTTCAAAATCGGCCCGCGCATCAACGCTTCGGGCCGCATGCAGAGCGGCAAGGAGGCAGTGGACCTGCTCGTGGCCCGCGACGTCGCCGACGCCTACGCCCGCGCCAAGGAAATCGACCGATACAACCAGGACCGCAAGGAGCTCGACAAGCAGATTACCGACGAGGCCAACGCCATCCTCGAGGAGAAGAGCGACATGCTGTCGGAAATGAAGTCAATCGTCATCTACAACAAAAACTGGCACAAGGGCATCATCGGCATCGTGGCCTCGCGCCTGACCGAGCTTTACTATAAGCCCTCGGTCGTCCTGACCTACTCCAACGGCCTCGCGACAGGCTCGTCGCGCTCGGTGCAGGGTTTCGACGTCTACCGCGCCGTCGAGTCGGCCCGCGACCTGCTCGAGAACTTCGGCGGCCACACATACGCCGTCGGCCTTTCGCTCAAGGAGGAGAACATCCCCGAATTCACCCGCAGGTTTGAAAAGTTTGTCAGTGACAACATCCGCCCCGACCAGCTCACCCCCCAGCTCGACATCGACGCCTACCTGACCTTCGCCGAAATAACACCCGAGTTTCTCAGCCTGCTCCGCCAGTTCAACCCCTTTGGGCCCGGCAACAGCAAGCCTGTCTTCTGCACACGCGGGGTCACGGACTTCGGCACGTCGAAACTCGTCGGCCGCCACAACGAGCACATCAAGCTCGACCTCGTCGACTCCACCTGCGGAAAGGTCATGAACGGCATCGTCTTCAACCGCGCCGAGCTCTTCGACCACATCCATTCCGGCAAGCCCTTCAGCGTCTGCTACACCATCGAGGAAAACAAACACAAGGGAGGCTCGGCAATCCAGATCTTCGTCAAGGAAATCCACCTCGACTGATCCTGTTGCCACCCCTCACCCCTAATCCCGCGAGCCGATGCCACTGAGCATTTTGAAAAAATACTGGGGTTACGACGATTTCCGCCCTCTTCAGCGGGAAATAATCGACTCCGTGCTTGCGGGACATGACACCCTCGGCCTCCTGCCCACCGGAGGCGGCAAGTCAATCACCTTCCAGGTGCCCTCGCAGCTCCTGCCGGGGCTGACGATAGTGGTGACACCGCTCATCTCGCTGATGAAGGACCAGGTGGACAACCTACGCGAGCGCGGCATCCGCGCCGTACACTTCCACTCCGGCCTCAGCCGCCGCGAGACCGAGTTAGGACTCACCCGCTGCCGCCTCGGAAAGAGCAAGCTTGCCTACCTGTCGCCCGAAAGGCTACAGAACGAGCGCTTCATAGCCGAGCTGCGCGCCATGAAGGTGAGCCTCATCGTCGTCGACGAGGCCCACTGCATCTCCCAGTGGGGCTATGACTTCCGCCCCTCCTATCTGAAAGTGGCCAGGCTGCGCGAAATCGTGGGTGATGATGTTCCCGTGCTCGCACTGACCGCCTCCGCCACACCCGAGGTGACAGCCGACATCATGCGCTGTCTCAAATTCCGGGAGCCGAAGGTCTTCTCCCGCTCTTTCACGCGCGAAAATCTGTCGTACATCGTCCGCTACGCCGACTTCAAGGAGGACACGCTGCTGCGGGTGCTCCGCGCCACCACCGGCTCAGCCATAGTCTACGCCCGCTCGCGCCGCCGCTGCCGCGAACTGGCCCAGCTGCTCGTCCGCGAGGGGATAAGCGCCGACTACTACCACGCCGGGCTTGACGCCGAAGAAAAAAACGAGCGCCAGAACCAATGGAAAGAGGACCGAATACGCGTAATGGTAGCCACCAACGCCTTCGGCATGGGTATCGACAAGGCCGACGTCCGCTCGGTAGTCCACTACGACCTACCCTCGTCGCTCGAAGAGTATTACCAGGAAGCGGGACGAGCCGGGCGTGACGGGCGCGAATCATTCGCCGTGGTCATAGCCTCCGCCCGCGACAAGGCCACCCTCACCCGCCGACTCCATGAAAACTTTCCCGAGAAGGACTTCATAGCCGAGGTCTACGAGCTTGCGGGCAACTTCCTCAACGTCGCCGTGGGCGACGGATATGACAGCCTCTACGAATTCAACCTTGAACTCTTCTGCCGCACCTATTCCCTCCCCCCGGTGGCGACGCGCAGCGCCCTCGGACTGCTCAGCCGCGCGGCCTACATGGAGTATATCGAGGAGACCACCTCCAACTCCCGCCTGATGGTAATCATGAAGAAGGAGGACCTCTACAACCTGGAGCTGACGCCCGACGCCGAGGAGGTGTTTCAGTGCGTCCTCCGCACCTATACCGGGCTTTTCGCCGACTATGTCAACATCAGCGAGCTGTCAATCAGCCGCAGGCTCATGATGTCGACCGAGCGCGTCTATCAGGCGCTGCTCTACCTCGGGCGCATCCATGCCATACACTACGTTCCCCGCCGCACCACACCTTATATATATTACCCCACCTCGCGAGAGCTTCCAAAACACATCATAATGCCGACCGAGGTCTACGAGCGCCAGCGCGAGCGCATGAAGAGCCGTCTCGACGCCATGAGCGACTTCGTGTTCAACGCCTCTGAGTGCCGAGTCCGAGGCATGCTCCGCTATTTCGGCGAGAAGGACGCCCGGGACTGCGGCAAGTGCGACGTCTGCCGCTCGCGGCGCGTCTCGCACCCGACCCCCGCATCGATACGCGAAAGCATACTCTACCAGGCCTCGCATCCGGGAGGAAGCGACCTGCACACCCTCCTCGCCAACTGCCCCGGGAGCCGCGACGAGATCGTGGCCGAAATCCGCCGCCTCGCCGACAGCGGAGAGATAGAACTTGACGGCGAGAGGGTCAGAAACAGGCAGTAGACAGGTCCAAAAAGGCGGAATGTTACAAATAGACAACAAAATGCGACATCAGTGTATCCGCCGACAACGAATCAACACCCTCATGAGATATATCCGAAGACCTTTATCTGAAATAAAAATTAATTTTGTACTATCGTAAGTATGCTCTCCGGCGAGCAGCGACGCAACCATGAGAAGCGCCATGACTCACACGATACAGGCAAATTTTAAATTTTAAATCTAAACTTCCAAGGATATGAACAGGATAGTATTGCTCGGGGCACTGCTTGCCCTCAGCTCCGCAGGCATGGAAGCCAAGGTGAAGCTTCCACAGATATTTTCTGACGGCATGGTCGTGCAGCGCGACCGCCCGCTCTCACTGAGAGGCACGGCCGACCCCGGCGAGGAGGTCAACGTCTGCGTGGTCAAAGGGAAAAAGGCCACAGTCAAGGCTGATGCCGAGGGACGATGGAGCGTGGAGCTCCCCGCGCTGAAGACAGGCAAGACCTACACGATAAAGGTCAACGACGAGACGATTGACAACGTGGCCGTCGGCGACGTCCTCCTCTGCTCCGGCCAGTCGAACATGGAACTGCCCGTCAGACGCGTCACCGATATGTTTGCCGACGAGATTCTGGCATACAGGAACCCCGACATCCGCCAGTTCTACGTCCCGCGCGAAGTCGACTTCACCACCGAGCGCACCGACCTCAGCCCTGCCTCGTGGAAGTCGGTCGACGAGGCCGCTATGGACTTCTCGGCCCTCGCCTACTTCACCGCCAAGGCCCTCAACGAGCGGACTGGCCTCCCCGTCGGAGTTATCAACACGGCCTGGGGCGGCACACCTATCGAATCATGGATTTCCGAAAAATATCTTGCAGACCTCCCCTTCTACATCAACCAGAAGCGCCTCTTCGAGGACGATGCCTTCCGCAAGTCGCTGTCGCAGCAGGCCGGCCGCAACAATGCCGCATGGAACTCCGTGATTGACCGTAACGACCCCGGACTCAACGGAGCCGAGAAATTCTACTCCCCCGCTCTCGACGACAGCGGCTGGGAGGAGGTAGACATCCTTTCGACAGGCTGGTCAAACGACGAGATGGGCTCCAAAAACGGCTCCCACTGGTTCCGCAGGACGGTTGACATCGACGCCGCCCACGCCGGCAAGAATGCCACACTGCGCCTTGGCTGCATCGTCGACGCCGATTCGACATGGGTCAACGGACGCCAGGTCGGCTTCACCTCCTACCAGTATCCCCCGCGCATCTACACCATCCCCGAAGGCGTGCTCAAAGAGGGCAAGAACGTCATAACCATCCGGCTGATTTCACAGGGAGGGCAGCCCCACTTCGTCCCCGAGAAGCCCTACAAGCTCATCTTCGGCGACCGCCCATACGCCATCTACGGCCAGACCCTCCCCGACGAAATCCTCCTCGAAGGGAAGTGGCGCTACCACAAGGGCACCCCGATGCCCGGCGGCTTCAGCTCGGAAGCCTTCCAGTATAAGCCGACGGTGCTCTACAACGCCATGATTTCCCCCATAATCGACTATCCCGTCCGCGGCGCCGTGTGGTACCAGGGCGAATCCAACGTAGGGCGCAGCAACCAGTATCCCACCCTGCTCAAAAAGATGATAGCCAACTGGCGCGAGGCCTCCGGCGACGCCGCGATGCCCTTCTATGTCGTCGAGCTCGCCGACTTCATCCACAAGGACGACAAATGGCAGCGCGCCTCATGGCAGAAGATGCGCGACCGCCAGGCCGAGGCTTGCAACGACACCCCCGGGGCTACACTCATCCACAATTCAGACCTCGGAGAGTGGAACGACATCCACCCGCTCGACAAGAAGACCCTCGGAAAGCGCGTGGCCGACGCAATCACCGCCGACATGAAGCAGAAATAATCAATACCATAAATTTTATCACATCGCATTATCATAAAAATCTCTTGTCATGGAAGCTACATTGCAAGGAAAGGCAACGCAGGAGGCCAGGGGCTTCTACAAGCTCTCGATGCTACAGTGCATCGGCTTCGGATCAGGCGACCTCGCCCAGAATCTGATCTACCAGACCATCAGCATGTATCTGCTGTTCTTCTACACCAACGTCTACGGCCTCGCGCCGGCGGTGGCGGCGGTGATGTTCCTCATAGTCCGCATAGTCGACGTCATCTGGGACCCCCTCGTGGGCACCTTTGTCGACAAGCATAACCCGCGTCTCGGAAAATACCGCGCCTACCTCATCCTCGGCGGCATCCCCCTGACCGGCTTCGCAATCCTCTGCTTCTGGAACGGCTTCTCAGGCTCGCTTCTCTACGCATATATAACTTATGTGGGACTCTCGATGTGCTACACCCTCGTCAACGTCCCCTACGGCGCGCTCAACGCCTCGCTCACCCGCGACACAGCCGAGATTACCAAGCTGACAGCCGTGCGCATGTTTATGGCCAACGTCGGCGGCCTCGCCGTCGGCATGGGCATACCCATCGTCCTCCGTCTCTTCGACCCCACCGAGAACACCGACATGTCGATGAACGACAGCGCATGGTTCGCCACCATGACCCTCTACGGCTGTGTGGGACTCGGACTCCTCCTCTTCTGCTTCTCGCAGAGCCGCGAGCGGGTGGTCATGGACTCCAAGGAGACTGAGAATGTAAGCGTCTCCGACCTCTGGATGGAATTCGTCCACAACCGCCCGCTGCGCATCCTTGCCTTCTTCTTCGTGACCGCCTTCGCCATGATGGCCATCGGCAACGCCGCAGGAGCATATTATATCCAGTACAACCTCGGCGGCAGCGCCGGAGAGCTGTCCATCTTCATGGGTCTCGGCTCCATACCAGCCTTCATCTTCATGCCCCTGATTCCCCCGATTAAGAAAATGGTCGGCAAGAAGGGGATGTTCTACATCTTCCTCCTCGTCGCCATCGTCGGCATGGTCATGCTCTATGCAATCTCCATGATCGAGGCCCTCAAGCAGTACATGATTCTCGTCTACATCGCCCAGTTCATCAAATCGACAGGCGTGATTGTGGCCACAGGCTATATGTGGGCCCTCGTACCCGAAGTCATCTCCTTCGGCGAGTACACTCACGGACGCCGCATCTCCGGCATCGTCAACGCCCTCACCGGCATCTTCTACAAGGCCGGTATGGCGCTCGGCGGCGTGGTCCCCGGCCTCGTCCTCGCCTTCGTGGGATTCGAGAAAGACAGCCTCACGCAGACAGTATTCGCCCAACAGGGCATCCTTTGGCTGGTCGCAGTCATCCCCGCAATCCTCCTGGCGCTGGCCATGTTCATTATCTCGCGCTACGAGCTTGACGACGACGTAATCGACCGCATCAACCGCGAAATCGAATCAAGACACTAATCATCAATCATATTTCTATCCAAAGTTTATTATGAGAATAGCAATCCTGGCGGCATCCGTGGCACTCATGACCGCCTCGTGCACAGCCGAAAAGAACGAACCGACACTCAAAGAGTACTTCTCCGACAACTTCCTGATAGGCACGGCCCTCAACGTCGGCCACATAAAGGGATTCGACCAGAAGGCCGACTCGGTGGTGCGCCGTCACTTCAACACAATCGTGGCCGAGAACTGCATGAAATGCGAGAAAATACATCCCGCAGAGGACAGATATTTCTGGGATGACGCCGACGCCTTCGTGGACTACGGCGTGCGCAACAACATGACCATCATCGGCCACACCCTCATCTGGCACTCGCAGCTCGCCCGCTGGTTTCCGCGTGACTCCGCCGGCAACTATGTAAGTGCCGACGTGCTCAAACAGCGTATGCGCGACCACATTACCACCATCATGACCCGCTATAAGGGCAAAATCAAGGGCTGGGACGTGGTCAACGAGCCTATCCTTGAGAACGGTTCCTACCGCAAATCGCCCTTCTACGACATACTTGGCGAAGAGTTCATCCCCCTCGCCTTCCAATATGCCCATGAGGCCGACCCCGACGCCGAGCTTTACATCAACGACTACGCCATGAACGTCCCCGCCAAGCGCGAGGCCTACGTCAGAATCGTCAACGACCTCAAATCAAGAGGGCTGCGCATCGACGGCATCGGCATGCAGGGACACATGGGCATGGACTACCCCGACCTTGATGAATTCGAGGCTTCGATCAATGCCTATGCCGCCACAGGCTGCAACGTCATGATTACCGAGTGGGATATGAGCGCGCTCCCGACCGTCAGCCGCAGCGCCAACGTGGGCGACAGCGTGGCCTTCAGCAAGCTCCTAAATCCCTATCCCGACGGGCTCCCGACAGGGGTGTCCGACCAGTGGAACGCACGCATGGACAGCATCACCGACATGTTTATCCGCCACTCCGACGTGATTACACGCGTGACCGCCTGGGGCGTGGACGACGGCATGTCGTGGAAAAACAACTTCCCCGTCCGCGGCCGCGTCGAGTATCCCCTCCTCTTCGACCGCGACTACAATCTCAAGCCCTTCATGGCCAACCGCCTCGCCAACACGGCCAAATAAGGGTTCAGGCACTGATATATCTTATCAACAATCATAACACTGCGAAACTATGAAACTCCTTTCACCCGAAAAGCGCTATCTTTTCCCCGACGACTACATGGCCGACCCGAGCGTCCATGTCTATAACGGCAAGATATATATCTATCCCTCGCATGACTGGGAGTGCGAGAACGTGGAGAACGACAACGGCGACCAGTATGTCATGAAGGACATGCACGTCCTCTCAATCGACGGCGACCCCATGACAGGCAAGGTGACAGACCACGGAAAGGCTCTCGACATAGCTGACATCCCCTGGGCCGGACGCCAGCTCTGGGACTGCGACTGCACCGAGAAGGACGGCAAATACTATCTCTACTTCCCGCTGAAGGACCAAAACGACATCTTCCGTATCGGCGTCGCCATAGCCGACCGTCCCGAGGGCCCCTTCATCCCCCAGCCCGACCCTATCCGCGGCTCATACTCGATGGACATCTGCGTCCTCCCCGACGGTGGCGAGTACTATCTCTACTTCGGCGGCCTCTGGGGCGGACAGCTCCAGCGCTACCGCGACAACAAGGCCCTCGAATCGACCGAGCTTCCCGAGGGTGACGAGCCGGCACTCCCCTCGCGCTGCGTGCGCCTGTCGAAGGACATGCTCCAGTTTGCCGAGGAGCCGCGCCCCATCCTCGTGCTCGACTCCGAGGGAAATCCCCTCAAGGCCAATGACCCCCACCGCTTCTTCGAAGCCTCGTGGGTGCATAAATACAACGGAAAATATTATCTCTCATACTCCACCGGCGACAGCCACCTGCTCTGCTACGCAGTCGGCGACAACCCCTACGGGCCCTTCGTCTACCAGGGTGTCATCCTCACCCCGGTCGTCGGCTGGACCACCCACCACTGCATCATCGAATACGGGGGCAAGTGGTATCTCTTCCACCACGACAGCGTCCCCTCCGGCGGCAAGTCATGGCTACGCAGCCTCAAGGTGTGCGAGCTGACCTACGATGCCGAGGGCCGCATCCTCCCCATCGACGGCGGCGGTGACCCCTACGACGAATAAGGTGTAGTTTAAACGGTTCATGGCCGCGGCTATCGTTTGTCGAGTCGCGGCCATGAATTATTCTTTTTTTCAATCATCATCCCAGTCATGATGATGGCGTCCGTGATGCTTGTAAAGCTCCTTGTAGAACTTCTTCTGGGCTTTACGATACTTCTTGTACTTCTTTTGCAGTTTCTTGCCGTGGTGATGATGCCCGTAGTCATGATAGACCGGGCCATCCCAACCGTAGTCCACATAGTGGACCACCCGGCGTGGAGGCGGAGGCAGATAACGGCCTGTATGATGATTTACACTAATTCCAGCTCCTCCAAGATCCAGCCAGAACGACACATTCGTCTGCCCTACTGCAAGAGTCGAGCCTGCTATGACGGCTGACAGTGCTATTGCTGCTATTCGTTTCATGACTTCTTGAATTTGGGTTCAAATTTTTATTATAAAACTCGTCTCACTACGAAAAAGTTGATTGAGTGGCCGTTTCGGCCAATAAATTAGACTAAAACGCCACTCGTTAAAATCCATTAACGCACTTAAAACCAACAAATTCCACCTATGTCCCCGCATCGAATATTTTTATCGGTGATAACCGCCCTAATCTGCCTCCAGGCCTCGGCCGGAGGACGTTTCGAGTCCGTGTCATGGCTGCCCGTCGACAAAGTGAGGAAGAGAGCCAAGGTAGTGCTCCTCGACAAGACTCCCTCCACCCCGACGGTCAACATCGCCGTCAAGGAACTGCAAAAGTACTGGGACGGCCCCGAGGTGAGGCTCGGCATCAGCGCCTCGGAGTCGCTGCCGGCCGACGACGGCTACACCATAGCCCGCGATGCCGACAACGGCGTCAGCATCAGCTCGCGCTCGGCTCTCGGACTGCTCTACGGGACATACGACCTGCTCCGAAATCCCGATTTCGAGGGCACTGTCAGGGAGAAACCGTTTTACAAGCACCGCATCCTCAACCACTGGGACAACCTCGACGGCACCATAGAGCGCGGCTATGCCGGGAAGTCATTGTGGAGGTGGAAGGAGCTGCCCGACAGGCTCTCACCACGCTATCAGGAGTATGCACGGGCCAACGCGGCCATAGGCATCAACGGCACCGTCATAAACAATGTCAACGCCTCACCCAAGACGCTCTCAAGGGAGTATCTCGTCAAGGTGGCCGCGCTCGCCGACATATTCCGCCTCTACGGCATCAGAGTCTACCTCTCAGTCAACTTCGCCTCCCCGATGGTGCTTGACTCACTGCCGACAGCCGACCCGCTCGACCCCGCGGTCATCAAATGGTGGGAAAGGAAGGCCGACGAAATCTACAGCCTCATCCCCGACTTCGGAGGATTTCTCGTGAAGGCAAACTCCGAGGGACAGCCAGGCCCGATGGACTTCGGACGCAGCCATGCCGACGGCGCCAACATGCTCGCCAAGGCCCTGAAGCCGCACGAGGGCATTGTCATGTGGCGCGCCTTTGTCTACTCTCCAATCGACGCCGACCGCGCGAAGCAGGCCTATATGGAATTCCAGCCCCTCGACGGTAAGTTTGACCCCAATGTCATCATACAGATTAAAAACGGCCCTATCGACTTCCAACCGCGCGAGCCTTACTCCCCGCTCTTCGGGGCTATGCCTGTAACCGACGAGATGGCTGAGTTTCAAATCACCCAGGAGTATCTCGGCCACTCCAACCACCTGGCCTTCCTCGCCCCGATGTGGACTGAGTTTTTCCGCTATGTCAATCCCGCAAGCCTGAAAGCGATTGCCGGCGTCACCAATATCGGCGACGACGCCAACTGGACCGGCCATCCGCTCGCACAGGCCAACTGGTATGCCTTCGGACGCCTCGCATGGAACCCCGCCCTTACGGCACGCGAGATAGCGGGCGACTGGATTACCAAGAACCTCGTCGACATCTCTAAAACGCCCGTCGGCGTGGTCGAGAGCCTTATCGACATGTTTACTACGAGCCATGAGGCAGTAGTAGACTACATGATGCCCCTCGGCCTGCACCATATCTTCGCCTACGGCCACCACTACGGGCCGGAACCGTGGTGCGACGTGCCCGGAGCGCGCGCCGACTGGCTCCCGAAATATTATCACCGGGCCGACAGCGCCGGCCTCGGCTTCGACCGCTCCCCCTCGGGGAGCAACGCCGTAGAGCAGTATCCCGAGCCGCTGCGCTCCCAGCTTGCCGACATGTCGACCTGCCCGGAAGAGTTCCTGCTGTGGTTCCACCACGTCCCCTGGGACCGCCGGCTCTCCTCGGGCCGCACTCTCTGGGAAGAGCTGTGCCTGTCGTATCAGAAAGGGTGTGACGCAGTCGAGGACTATGAAAAAGTCTGGAAGGAGGCGCGCCCCTACATCGACCCGGAGGTCTATGCCGACGTCAGGGAGCGCCTCGCCACACAGAGCCGCGACGCGAAGTGGTGGCGCGACGCCTGCCTGCTCTATTTCGGACAATACTCGGGTATGCCGCTCCCCAAGGGTGTCGACAAACCGGCACACAGCCTTGATTACTACGAAAAAGTCAAGCTCCCTATCAGCAACTATGAGTGCCCTTCGCCCAAGCTGCTCGACTCGGTGAGATGAGAGCCGATTTTTTGCGCAATAAAATATTTTTCATATATTTGCATAAACACATTTAATCAATACCACCCATTTTAATAATCAGTTACTACCATGAAATTACCATTTGCCGAATCATGGCGCATAAAGATGGTCGAGCCTATCCGCACCAGCACCCGCGAAGAGCGTGAGGAGTGGATCAAGGCCGCACACTACAACGTATTCCAACTTCCGGCCGAGCAGGTCTACATCGACCTCCTCACCGACTCAGGCACAGGAGCCATGAGCGACCGCCAGTGGGCCGCCATGATGACCGGCGACGAAAGCTATGCCGGTGCACGCTCCTTCTTCAACATGAAGAATATGATCGAGCGCATCACAGGCTTCCCCCTCGTGGTACCAACACACCAGGGTCGCGCTGCCGAGAACGTCCTCTTCAGCGCCCTCGTGAAGGAGGGCCATATCGTGCCCGGCAACTCCCACTTCGACACCACCAAGGGCCACATCGAGAGCCGCAAGGCCTTCGCTGTCGACTGCACCATCGACGAGGCGCGCGACACCCAGCTCGAGCATCCCTTCAAGGGCAATGTCGACATCGACAAGCTCGAAAAGGTAGTGAGCGAGAATGAGGGGCGAGTGCCATTCATCATCGTGACCATAACCAACAACACCGCCGGCGGCCAGCCCGTGTCTATGGCCAACCTCCGCGCCGTCCGCGAAGTGGCAGACCGCCACGGGCTGCGCGTGATTTTCGATTCGGCCCGCTTTGCCGAAAACGCCTACTTCATCAAGACCAGGGAGGAGGGCTATGCCGACAAGACTATCAAGGAAATCGTGCGCGAGATGTTTGCCCTCGCCGACGGCATGACCATGTCGGCAAAAAAGGACGCCATAGTCAACATGGGTGGCTTCTTCGCCACACGCCACAAGGACTGGGCCGAGGGCGCGCAGCGCTATTCAATCCCCTTCGAGGGCTATCTGACCTACGGCGGCATGAATGGCCGCGACATGGAGGCGCTCGCAGTCGGCCTGGACGAGAATACCGAATTTGAGAACCTGCGCACGCGCATCCACCAGGTGGAATATCTCGCCAAGCGCCTCGACGAGTTCGGTATCCCCTACCAGCGCCCTGCCGGAGGCCATGCTATCTTTGTCGACGCATCAAAAATCCTCACCAATGTGCCCAAGGAGGAGTTTCCGGCTCAGACGCTCACCATCGAGCTGTATCGCGAGGCTGGAATCCGCGGCTGCGAGATAGGCTACATCCTTGCCGACCGCGACCCTGTGACCCGCGAGAACCGTTTCGGAGGTCTCGACCTGCTTCGCCTGGCAATCCCGCGCCGCACCTATACCGACAACCACATGAACGTGGTAGCCGTGGCACTCAAAAACGTATTTGACCGCCGCCACGAAATCACCCGCGGCGTGAAAATCACCTGGGAGGCCCCGCTGATGCGCCACTTCACCGTACAGCTCGCCCCCGCGTGACAGTGAGAGTAGAGTATAGAGTTTAAAGTATAGAGTATAGAGATTTGTAGTGGCGTGGTGCATCATATCACAACACATCACATAACTACAAATCTCTATACTCTATACTTTAAACTCTATACTCTAAGTACGATTTAAAAATTAATTAACATAATGAGGCATGTCATTTGTTTGT
>CAJUIX010000023.1 GCA_910586665.1 uncultured Duncaniella sp. | reverse complement strand
ATTTAAGAGCAAGCACCAAAATCGGCATTGTTTTTCCTTTGTATGCAAAATTTGTCGGCACGCCATATTTGAATGTTAATGTACGTTTGCCAATGCGCAGCTTTCGTGATGCTCCATTTGTGATGTACACGACATTCATTGGAACCTGTGTCGAGAATCCCAAATAGTTCTCTGCAACCGGGCCGCATGGCAATATCTTAGCATGGTCTCGTTTTGCGATTATTTCTGCTATTTCATACAATGTCGGCATAAGAGGTCCGAATCTTGTCATTTTAGGCTTCAGATATATGCCCTGAGATACTCTGATTAAGACCCCATCTTTGACTAATTGGCCCAATATATTTGAGGCATACTGCAAATCTATGGGCAAAAAGCTATCCGGCAGGAAGATTGACCCCTTCTTGCTTCTATTGATTTTGGATATTATGGTTTCTTTCTGTTCCATAAACTATATTCGAGTGAAAATATTTGCAAAATTTTCACTTTTGAATAGCGCAAAATTAGTGCTTTATTTCCAATTACGCAAATTATTACATCGACATATCTTCAATCTCACATAGCACATAATTTCAAGACGTGATTTTGTCATACGGGTTTGGTTTAGTTCGGGATATATATACCCGACTTAAACCAAACCAATATATATATATGGGGCTGGTGAAAAGAAAAATTCTTCTTTTGCACAGTCATCATTTCAATCGTGATGCACGGGAGAGGCGGTCTTCCTTGATGTAGCGACTGAGCGATGCTTCCGTGGTGTGGCCGGTGGCGGCACAAATTACATCACGGTCATTTCCTCGTAGCCGCATATTGGTAGCGAATGAACGGCGAGCTGTATGGCAGCTAACCATCTGCCAACGCTGATAGATGTCTTTCTTTCTCCCGGCACGACCATTGCCGATGTCGGCGGTATAGGATTTAGTGACATATCCGGCCAATGTGCTTTCTGGATTGGCTTCATACACCGCTTTCATTATTTCTTTCAGCGCATCATTGAATTTCTGATTGCTGATAACACGCGGCATCGCCTTTCCGTCATCATAGAGGTCAAGTATAGCCTGAGCCTCCGGCAAAATTTTAACGACCGAAGTTTTATCGGTCTTATTTGCCTTGAACTGGAAATATCGCTCACCATCTTCAGTGACTTGAATAGAATTGTGATTGAGTTGTTCAAGATCTGAATGGCGGACACCTGTCCAGCACATCAAAACGAAAAGATTACGGACTGTCTGAAGATGCTCAGTTGATAATTCCTGCTTTGCAATCAATGCAATCTCACTTTCAAGCAACGCAATACTCTCCGATTCCTCTTTGAGTTTCTCACAACGTAAGAAATCTTCGGCCATACACTGTATTCGCATAGGCTGGTCACGGATAACTGTCTTGATAACCTTGATATGATCACCGATAGTATTTAGTTTCAATCCCTCACCATAGGCAAATGCAAGATACTCGGAATAGAACGACTTGTTGAGTTCATCAAAGCGAATATCCGTCAGATGTTTTTTCTTCATGAAATCCTTGATGTATCTGCGCAGATGCTTGTAGTGCTGAATTGTTTTCAACCCGATAGGTTTGCCGTGCCATGTACGGGCTGGTGCAGCGTCAATGAACACATCAAGAGCCACAATAAACGATTCCTCTCGCTGACGGAGCATTGCATCAAGCTCTTCCTTTTTGCGCCGCTGTTCCGCCTCACGTTGAGCTTTCTTTCGCTCTTGAGCTTCCATCTGCGCTTTTTTCAAGGCCGCCTGTTCCTGTATCTGCTCACGTTGGGCAACAGATACGATTGCTTTCTCTAATTTTTTCTTTGTCGGATTAGGCTGCGATAATATCAAATCTATGGTAGCGGTAATCTCATCCAATTTGTCGCAAAGCTCTTTCCCATCGCCAGAGCGAAATTTATTCCATTTGATAGTCGAGGATATAGCGTCACTCCATTGTTTTATATCTACCTCTACAAAGGATTTCAACAATAGATTCTCTCCATCACTTTGACGACGAGTGTAGAGGAAAGCATTGCCGGAAGCAGCTTTTGTACGGAGGAAAAATTTTGTGTATGCGTTCTTTGCCATTATAAGCTGGTGTATCTAAGTCCATTACTCTAACGCAAAGGTATAAAACAATGTTGTTGAGTTGATACTTATTTGATACTTTTATATGGCTGTTTATGGCACTTTTTGCGATTTTCTGAGATTGTTAAAATATATAACTTGTTGATATTGCGAATTATATAACTTTGAAGTTTCACGAAGTTTCAGAAAAGTTGCCCTTCCAAGGCAACACAATTAAATCGCAATCAATTAATTGATAGTTGGTTGCGATTTTCTTTTGTCTATTTCGCACAACATTTGCACAACTGAACAGACGCGCCAACCTCAAATTTTCATATTCATTCATAGTCATGGCGCATGGTAATAAACGGCGCATGGTAATAAACCTGTGTTTAGGCGGTGGTTTTATTAATCTGATTAAGCCAAAAGACTTGTCTATCATGTTCTTTATCTTATCCTTATTGTTTGAACTACTGTTTTTGATTTTTACAATCTCTGCATCTCATCTGCTCCGGCTTCTGAACCTTTATATTTGCTTGACTGATTATTAAATCTATAGCTGAATGTGATTTTTATTTGGCGTGTGTTGTCCTTTGTCGAGCGATATTCAAAAGTCCGACGGTCATAGAAACAGGACGCGTCGCGCATGGTATGAAACAGATCATTGCCTTCAAGAAGAATATTGTAGTGCCCATTGTCAAACTCTTTGTTGAGACTGACATTTACATATCCCGATGATTTCATCTTTCGGTTCTGTGTGAATCCGGGACTATTCCATGCGCAGTCAAGACGGAGAATAAATCCGGCAGGAAGTGTGAACGCATTGCTCCAGGCAAGATGAAAAACGGTTCCGTCCACACACTTCCTACCACCGAGGTATTCGATGTCAAGCCACTGTGTGGAACTCACAGCCGACCATCGTGGCTGCCATATTCCAAAAGTCGGGGCATAAGCCGCCGAAAGCATCAGTTCATTGCGGCTCCTCTCGTTGCGGAATTTGTTGATTGTTATTTCAGGTTTTGATTCAGATTGCTCGAAAGAGAAGAATATATCGTCTTTGTAGTGATTGTATCCCGCCTGAAACTGCAAATCATTGTTCCATATCGTGCCTATGCATGCAGATGTAATGTAGGTTGGCTGAAGGTCGGGCGTGCCGCCCAGATATGTGAGCCGGTTGCCATAACGGACAGCGCTGTTCAACATCTCACATTGCGGGCGAATTGTACGAATATGGAAATCGCCCCACAGCCTGACGTTCCCGGCTTCAGCATTGACAGCGATGGTCGGAAACAGATTGTCATATACTTTGCTGCGCTCCTCGTTAAACACACCGGCATCATAAAAATCATACGTTATATGCTCATATCGCAGACCCAGGTTGGCAGTTATCGCGCCGAAACCAGCTTCATAATTGAAGAATGTCGCTGCATTACGGTCGATAATCTTATCTGCGGACGATTCGATAACTCCCTCGAATCCGCTTGATCGGGTGCGGCGGTATGTGTCGGTATATTCACTGCCTACAGACAGGCGACCTTTCCACACCTGGTATGCCAGCACAAGTTTCGCAGCAAACAGACGATTATCGAAACACTCGTCTGTATCCAGCGACAAGTCATCGAAATTTTCACTTTGGTCATCTACCTTAGAGTTTCCTCCACCTGAACCAGAGAGCATATCGGCATTGAAATCGACAGACAATCCACCAAATGAACCGACGTAATATGCATTGACGTGATGTGTCGTGGAGTTTTGCTGCGAAATCTCCTGAGTGTCCCACTTGTCATATGGCAGTTTCTCCACCACAACATCCGTCAGATTGCGGCTGTCGGTCTTGAATCTCGGCAGAGAGGTCAGCTCGTACTTTGCGCCCACTGAATGACTCGGATTGAAATCAAATCCCGAAATCTGCAAAATAAGTCTGATTGATACTCCTGTCTTTCGATGATGATGTCTGTTGCCACAACTTATTGATATGTGTGTCTATATCAGTGGTGGCACTCTGACGCAAATGGCTGAAATCATAACGGAAAGTACCAAACAATGAAAGAAATCCATGCCGATAGTCAAACCCTAGCTGTTGTGCGGTGTTGAATTTCCCGGAATAGTCAACAGACATCACTTCAAAGACCCGTCAATATTCTTGCGCACTCCTGCGAGCAGCCCAATCACATCGTTGGCGGTGGATTTTCCTATAATTTATTGATTTCTTTTTGGAGCAAGTCAAGGAATCGGGCGGCGTGCGCTCCATCCATCTGTGTGTGATGGAATTGGAATGATACTGTGAGGGTTGTCTTGAACCAGCCTTTGCGGTATCGGCCCCAAATCATAAAGGGATTGTTGAAGACACCGCTATACATTCCGACTGCACCGTCAATATCGAACTGCGCTAATGCCGATGTACCGATTACCATGCTGTCTATCAGGTCATGATTCTCGCTGGTATCGGCAACTTGCCTCGTGAGCCGGAGATAGTCGGCGTTGAATTTTGACAAATCATTAGAAAAAGGAATGTCGCAGGAACTTACCTCACCTTGACTGTTAGCAACGATAGTATTGACGGCAAGTGTGTCATACTGAATCAGTTTATCCCCCACGGGAAGCATGAAGAACTCTTTGACACGGCTTGCCGCCTTGCCGACGCACCAACACATCAGCATATTGAATTTCAAGCCATTCTTCTTGCCGGCTTTTATTAACCGCGACACATCAAGCGTCTTGAAAAACGTAACCATAGGCATGGGTGCTTTCATCCACATCTCAAATGCGTAGGCACGGGGAGTGTCTTTGGGATTTACTTCTATCATTTTTTATGGCAAAGTTACAACGAATAATTTCTACCCGATAGAAAAAAACGGACATTATGCCGGAGTCGTAAACAGGTCTGAATAAGGGTTGGCGATTTGCGAGGGCGTGGTCCCGCTGAACTGCCGGAAATCACGGATAAGATGCGATTGGTCTGAATATCCGCAATAATAGGCTATCTCAGCATAATTATGGCAATGGTTCTGCAACAGCCACATTGATTTCTGGAAACGGGCAATCCTGGCATATTCTTTTGGCCTCATACCGACAAGACTGTTGAATATGCGCCCGAATTGTTTTTGGGAAAAACAGGCTATATCAGCCAACTCACTGACTTGCAAAGCAGGTTTCCGCATAAGAGAACTTATGACTGTGGCTATTCTTTTCAAATTCAGAGTGTCATATCGGCAGTTCAACTTTGACAAGAGCCAATTCTCAATGTACTTAACACATTGATGTGTGCTTTCACAATCGAAAATCCGCGAGGCAACTTCATTCAAGCCCCTGTTTCCAATGTCGAATCCCGATATTTCAGAGTTGTAAAATGTGGAGGGCGTAGTGTCGATAAACATTCCGATTGTATGAGGATAGAACACAGCCACAATCATCTCCGTATCACCATCCGACGCTATATGAGCCGGAAAATTAACTTGACCGCTAATGGTAAACTTATTCTGCGAAACGGACAGCTCCGGGATAAACAGCGGTGATTGCCTATGAAAAATGATCTGAGGACAACCAATAGGAAAAGTCAGTACACTGAACCGTTCCCGACTTTTCAGCACCCAATAATAACGCACGAATTGGCGCAACCCAGGGCATGGCGGTATGACGGTTGCTATTGGATAGCTCATGATTAGTCCTTGATTATTTATCCCATCTGAACAATTCCATTTCAATGCAATTCCAAATTTCACCAAGACACATGTAGCACTCTGTCTCATATTTAACAACTCGATGAAATCCAACCGATTCATAGCACCGAATTGCCGCCGGATTGTTTTCAAACACGCCCAAGGATACTTTCGTGGCACCGAGTTTGGAGAAAGCATAATCAACCACCATACTGACAAGGGCTTTCCCAAAGCCTCGACCTCGCTTTGAATCATCAACAATAACAAAACCGAGACGTCGCTCAGCCGAATCAACGTCAAGGATGCGCAAGGTGATATATCCAACTATATCTTCACCGTCAACCAAAGTCAATGCAAGAGAATTTTGTCCGTCAATGTATTGCTGATGATAAGAGTTCATATCATCGGGAGTTACGGGATAACGCCCATATCGGTCAGCGCACCATTGGCGCATAAGGTATTCGCTTTTAAGCCAAGTAATGATTACATTGGCATCCGTAGGCTGATATGGTCTGAGGGCAAGACTCATGGCTTATAGTTGAGTTTGATTTCATCTACAGGAGCTTTGGCCACCTGATGATTTACAGCATCATCCGCATACAATGCAACGAGACCCGCCACATCCGCTGTGTTGAAGCAGTCAATCCATTTTTTCAATATTTCTTTCGGTCTCATTTGTTTTAATTATAATTTGTGGCTCCTTATAATTTCAAACGCATCTCAAACTGTTTGCCTGAAAGGGGAATGCCTATGCTAAAGGACATTGTTATTCATTGTTCAGGGAATAAATTGCAGAATCCCTGCTTGTTGAACTGATAGTACATTTCGATGCGTTCCGGCGTGTCGTTTTCGAGCAGCAGAAGCAGCTCTCTTGCAAATTCAAGAGTTGCTGAACCATTCGCGGTCACAATATTGTTGTCGCTTACCGCTTGGGCATGTACATATCCATCGGAATTGGAATAATTTTCACCACCCCAAATTCTTAGTTGCCCCAAACCGTTGCCGGTATGCTTTACGGAGTTTAGGAATCCGTGCTTTGCCATAAACGACGCAGCATTACAGATTGCTCCGACAATCCTGCCTTTTTCAATCGCTTGACGAACAATCGGCAAAACTTTGTCAGCCACAGGCGTGCTCCAGCCGAAACCACCAATCAGAACCAATGCAGCATAATCATCGGGCATCGTGTCAAACGAATAATCAGGCACAGTGCGGAATCCTCCTATTGATTTCACCGGCTCCAATGTCGGGGCGACAACCTTATTGATATATTTCGGATTCTCCTTCATGGCATATTCATCGGAGGCGACAGCCTGTGAAAGAAAGACAACCTCATGCGCCGCATAGTCCGGCAAAAGAATATATAAAATTTCGTTGTTCATCACTATTTTCTTTTAATTGTCTGACATTTACGTTTCGTCAATACAAGAGAGCATGCCGCTTCTTATTTCAAAATGTCGTGGGCTAACTTGCGCTAACCCAGCCACAAAATTAGCTATAAATCTCGGATTACAGCCCTAATGCTGAATATTTTTCATAATTTACAAAATATCGGTTATAAAATACAACTCGGCCGGTGTGCACATCACACCGGCCGAGCCTATTAAGGTAGAAATCTAACAAACTTGGAGGTCTGTCAAACTATACCCATACCTAAAAACAAATTACCATTAAGCACCTTTGAGGAAGCCCTTGACGAGAAGCGGACTGATGATTTCATAAGTCGACCTGTCAATCAAGGCGCCCCAGTAGAAGTAGCTTATATTGGCTTTACCCTTAGAATAAGTGGTGAGGAACTCTCCATACTTGCCCTTCTCCTCATCAGCAATCTTATCATAAGCGGCACATTCGCCAATAATCACCGGGATATTATACTTATTGGAGAATTCATTCATGATATCAAGCTCCTTACCGAGAATCGACTCGAATTCGGGAGTCCATGTGGGCAGGTTGTCGTCATCAATCTCACCGTTGAGGTTCGAGAACTTCGAAGGAGAGTAGTTATGGACCTCGACGAGAAGGTGGCCGTTGATATTGTCCGACGGAATGCGGAGATTGTCGAAACGGGTCTGGCTGTTGCCGCCGCCATAGGTATTGACGACGAGGTTACGATGCGCATTGTTGCCGCCGGTCGCACGGACGGTGTCGACAAACTTCTGAGCGAGGGTATTTACCGCCTCATAGCCGCCGGCCACAGGCTCAACCCATGAATTGGCAGCGTCAAGCATCTCGTTGTAGCCCTCGAAGAGGAGCTTCTCGCCATACTTGTTGAAGCGGGTGGCAATCTGTGTCCAAAGACTGCCGAACTTCTCAGAGATAGCGTCGATGTTCTCCATATCAGCACAGAGCCAGCCGTCCTGGCCTGTGTCGTGGTGCACATTGAGGATGCAGTAGAGGCCTGAGTTAAGGGCGTAGTTGACCACTTCTTCCACGCGGTTGAGCCAAGGCTCCTTGATGACCCAGTTCTCATCCATGTGGACATGCCAGGTCACGGGAACGCGCACGGCCTTGAAGCCGGCGGCTGCAACAGCGTCGAACCAGCCCTGGGTTGTGACAGGCTGGCCCCAGCAAGTCTCCCATGCAGAGACATCCTCAGGGTCAAACCAGTCGCCGACGGCATCAAGGGTATTAAAGAGGTTGATACCTACGGCCATGTTCTGGTTAGCCACATAGGCGCTCTCCCATCCCGACTCATCGGCAGCGGCAGGCTGCTTCTGATTCACGGTCACGGTCTTGACCTCATTGGCGGCGCGGAATGTCACCGTGCAGCTGCGGCTCTGATCCTGACCGAGGGGAGCCACTGTCAGCTTGATATATCGAGGTTCATCCTCCCTGTCCGGGAGGCCCTTGGTAGGGTCTCCCGAGCGGTTGGAAAGTACGAGCCAGTCTGCGGCATCCGACACCGATATGTCCCAATAGGCATTGGTCTCAAGCGTCAGAAGCGTCTCGCCTCCGTAGGTGCCGTAGTCAAGAGCGTTAACATCGGCACCGTTGCGGGTCACGGAGAGCTCCACGGGGCCGTCGGGCACAAATTTGTCGTCATCATCCGAACAGGACACAAGTCCGACGGCGGGGAGCAGCAGGCTTATCAGAAGCATAAGCCTGTCTATGGATTTAAAATTATATTTCATGTTCGTTTACTGTTATTTAACGTAGAAGCGGAAGTTATCGTAAGCGATGAGCACGTTATCGCCCGTGTTGTCATAACCGAGGAAAATCTTGAAGTTGTCACCTCCGAGGTCGGCAGCGCAGAGGTCGCCCCAGATAGCGACGCCGGGAGCCATCTCAGTCATTGGAACCGCAACCGACATCCACTGGCCCGGCATGAGCTGGCCTGTCACACGGTCGACAATGGGTATACCGGCCTTCTCCTTGCCCAATACGGTGATTGTCGAGGTCATGCTCGAGGCGGCAGTGAACTGATCCTGCATGTAGACCTCGTAGCGCAGCTCGATATCGTTAAGAGGGGTCGAAGCATCAATACCCTGGGGAGCAAGTTTGGAGTTGATGGTAAGGTTGTGGTCCCACCATGCGGTAAATCCGTCGAAGTAAACGAAATATCCGGCCGATTTCTTGACAGGACATGTCTCAGGCACGGGAGCCCAGCCCCAGGCAGGATAGCTGCAATAGTGGTTGGTACCCCAGCCGTAGGCCATGCCGGTACCGTTGCCGTCAAAGTCTTCGTAGACGCGGCTGTAGTCATAGAACTGGAGGGTCGAGCGGCCGCCGAGGGTAGCCACGGTGATAAGGCCGTTGGAGGCAGTTGACGGAATCTGGTCAGGCATGGTGAACACGAGCTTGTCCATATTCTCGTTGGTCTCCACTGTGTTGACGTCGATGTTGATTTCGCCGCCGAGGTTAAGTGTGGTGATATCTGTGAGATACTTACCGTAAATCTCGACGCGCTGGCCCGGAATAGGCATATCGCTTGAAATGTCGGTCAGGATAGGCTTCTGAGGCGACCTTGAGAAGCCGCAATAGGCATCTCCGGCATAGCACTCGACCATGAAGAGGCCCTTGTCTGGAATCGGGTTGGAGGGCATGCGGAGCTTGATTTCGGTGCGCTCGGCATTGACAGCGTAGTCAGTGACCTCATAGAGGGGCACTGTGTCAAGGTCGGTGACATAGATATGCTCAACCTCGTGGAGAGTGGAGCCGACGAGTGTCACCTCCTGTCCGGGAACCATCTCGGCCACGCCCTGGTCGTTGACACTGAGCTGGGCCTTGTAAAGATCAAGTTCGGGATAGCCGGCAATCACATGGAAGGCATAGGTGGCCGTGCCGTGCGAAGTCTCAATCCTGATTTCGAGGGGGACATTCTCGTCCACGCCGCGAACCACGAGGTCGGACGGGATTGTCACGATGAGGTGCGTGGCAGTATTGTAGTTACTGTTGAAGTACACATCCTGGTCGTTGATATACACATGCTTGGCATTGTTAAGATTGCGGCCCTGGATAAGGATTAGCTGTCCAACCGTGGCGTCTGTAAAGGTCGAGTCGGCAAGTTCGGGATCGGTAGTGCGCACGCACTCGATCACGGGCTGGCCGCCGCCGTTGTCATCATCGGAACATGAAGCCAGCGAAAGAAGTGCGATATTGGCAAGCAGGGCTGCCAACAATATATAAATTCTGTTCATGATACGCTGAATTAATCGTTAAATTTATAATGTTCTGGATCAGCCTTGAGAAGAGGATTCTGAATCACGTCTGTCTCAGGATAAGGGAGGAAGATGCTGTTGTGGGTGACATTGGCCTTGGTGGTCGGCTCGATGAGGGGACCGCAGGGTGTCTCGACATATGTCTTCCAGTCCTCACCCTTGGAAACGAAGCTGATTTCCTGGTCGGCTCCGATTGCAAGCTCGTCCCAGGTGTAGCCACGATACTGATTGTTGAAATAAGCAATCATCTTGTCAGGCTGCCACTTGTAGAGGTCGATGAGGTAATACCAGTTCTGATACTCGAGCGAGAATTCCACACGGTTCTCACGAATGAGGTCGTCAAGAGTGACGGTGGTAGCCTCGTCGATACCGGCACGGCGGCGGAGGGCATTGAAATATTTGATGTCGTCGCCCGAGATTGAAGCCTTGTTGCCAAGACATGCCTCGGTATAAGCGAGATAGATGTTGGCCAGGCGGACGATATAGGTGTTGAGCGGTGAGTTCATTGACGATACATAGCCGTCGTTGTCATCATCGGGGCCGCCGGGAACACCTTTCTTCAGTATTGAAGAAGTTCCTTCGTAAGTATAACCGCCGTCTGCGATGCAGATATAGTCATAGTGCACGCCGGGGGTCACGAAAGTGGCGTCGCGACGTATGGTCTCCCACTTCTGCTGACCGTTGCTTCCGACGTAGCAATACTGCATGAGCATGTCGGCACCCGGATTGAGCGCGCTCCACGAAGCCACGCCACCCATCATCTTGGCGTCACCGCAAAGGTCGGAGTTGAGGGTGTTCTTGACATACCAGGGACCGTCGGCCGAAGCATACCACTGCAGCTGGAGCAATGACTCGATATTGTTGTTGTGGCGATACTTGAAGAGGTCATGATAGTCGGCCATCAGCTCGGCGCCGCTGTTCTGAATGACGTCGAGGCAGATTTCCTTACATTTATCGAGGTCGGCCTGGTTGCGCTCGGAGCGGCCCCAGCCTGAACGGCTCAGATAGGTCTTGGCAAGCATGGCCTTGGCACTCCAGCTGGTGGCGCGACCCTTTGCCGATGGCGAGGACGGGAGATTCTCGGCTGCGAACTCAAGGTCGCGGATGATAAATTCGAACACATCCTCCTCGTAGTTGCGGGGACGCACGGGATTGTCGACCACGTCCTGGTTGTGCTCGAACAGAATCACGGGGCCCCAGATGTGAACTGCATAATAGTATGCGCAGGCTCTCATGAGGCGTGCCTCGGCGAGAGCGGCCTTCTTGGCACTCTCGGTAACCTCGGGCAGACACTTGGTGTTGATGTTGTCCATAGCCGCATTGGCCATTGTCACCACCGAGAACAGACCCTGCCATGCGTTGGAGAGGTCGGTATTGAGGGCGTCGACAGTGAAGAGCGCGAACTGGGGAGAGTTGTAGGGGGAGTAGACGTCATTAGCCCTCATACTTCCCAGCTGCCAGATGGCACGCGAGTTATAGTCGAACCATGCACGGTTATAGAGCGGGGCTGTCGCAGCGGCAACCGCAGCGTCCGACGCATAGTAGTTGTCCTCCACATATTCATTGTCCGGCACCTTGTTGAGAAAATCGTCGCCACAAGAAGTGACACCGAGGAGCACGGACAATCCGATGATATATCTTGATAATTTCATGTTTTTAAATCTATAGGTGTTGATTAAAGATTAAAGGGTTACATTCAGACCGAAAGTAAACATGCGCTGCGAGGGATAGCGGGCATAGTCGACTCCGCGGAGGAGCACCTGCTGGTTATAGGCACCGATTTCGGGGTCATAACCTTTATACTTGGTGAATGTGTGGAGATTCTGGATGTTGCAGTATACTCGGAGTGACTCCACGCTGAACTTCTTGGTAAACGCGGCGGGGACAGTGTAGCCAAGCGAGATGTTCTTGATGCGCAGGTAGGAGGCATCCTCGACATATACATTGCTTGTACGCGAGTTCTGGTTGGATGCGGCCTGGTCGATACGGTAAGTGGAGGCACCCGGGTTGGTCACATACATATTTTCGAGTGTGCGCTCGCCCTCGGGGTCGATGAGTCCGAGTTTGGCATAGTCGCAGACGGATACGAGGGTCGACCAGCGGTTTGCGGGGTCGCTCTGCTCCTGGCGGAGGTAGTTGTAGCCGTCGTTGCCGACAGAGCCGGTGAGGAAGAGGTTGAAATCAAAGCCCTTCCAGGTGATGGAGTTATTGAAACCGAATGTGAACTTGGGTTCGGGGTTACCGATGAACACGCGGTCCTTCTCGTCAATGACACCGTCCTTGTTGACATCCTCGTAGATATAGTCACCGTACCATACGCCGGTGCCCTCGGCCACTTCCTTGTTTTCGGGGATGGCCACGAAGCGGCGGTTGCCGTTGGCGTCGAGGATGAAGTCACCGTTGGCGTCCTTCATGTAGAAGTCGCTCTCCTTTTCAAACATGCCGATGACCTTGTAGCCGTAGAACTGTGCCACGGGGTTGCCTACAGTCGTATAGGTAAAGACCTCGTTGCCAATCTTTCCCTGGATACCTGTGCTCTCGGTGTAGAGGTCGAGCACCTTGTTGCGGTTGAGCGAGAAAGTGAGGCCCGATGACCATGAGAAGTCGCGGTTGGAGATGTTGACAGTGTTGAGGGTGAATTCAAAACCCTTGTTGCGCATCTTGCCCGCATTGACCCAGGGTGAAGCGATGACACCGCTGATATATGAGGGAAGAGCGGCCTGCATGAGGAGGTTGTCGGTATTCTTCAGATATGCGTCGAATATGAACTCGATGCGGTTGTTAAGCATGGTGAGGTCGAGACCGACGTTGTAAGAATGTGTCTCCTCCCATTTCAGCTTACTGTTGGCGAAGTTTGAGGGGAAGAAACCTGTGCCCCAAGCTGTTGCAACTGAGGTCATGGATGCGCCGTAGGCGAAGCTGCCGGCGTTCTGGTTGCCGACGAGACCCCAGCCTAGACGGAGCTTGGCATCAGAGAGCCAGCTGACATCCTGGAGGAAAGCCTCGTTTTTCACACGCCATGCGAGGGCAGCCGAGGGGAACCAGCCCCAGCGGTTGTCCTTACCGAAGGTCGATGAACCGTCGGCACGGAGGGTGGCTGTGATAAGATAGCGGTTGTCAAAGTTATAGTTGAGACGGCCGTAGTACGACTCGATTGCAAATGAACCGCTGCCGCTTCCGTTGGTGGCAGTCTTCAGGTCGCCGACGTTGATTGAATGGATATTGTTGAAGAGATAGCCCATTCGGCCGGCTGTAAGGTTCTCCCAACGTGACTCCTGCGACTCATGGCCTGCCATTATGTTGATGCTGTGCTTGCCGAGGTCCTTCATGTAGGTCACATACTGCTTGAAGCTTGTGTAGCGGCTGCTGGAAGATGAGCGTGTGCTCTGGCTTGTCTGCTTGAACTCGCCGAGCTTCATCTCCGGCTGGAAGAAATAGGAGTTGCCGCGGTCAAAGGAGCCGCCATATTCGATGCGGGCGGTGAGACCGGGGAGGATGGTGATGTTGGCATAGGCATTGATGAGCGCCTGGAGACCCTTGTTGTAGTTCTCACGGGTGAGGGCGTCGGCAAGGGGGTTGGTATAGTAGATACCGAGCTGGTTGTTCTCCTGGTAACCCCATGAGCCGTCTGGGTTTCTGGCCGGCACCTCGGGGAGCTGGCGGAGGGCGGTGAGGATCACATTGTTGTCATCAATAGTATTGTTGCGCTTGGTGCGTGATAGCGATGACTGGGCGCCGACCTGCAACCAATTGGTCACATGGGTGTCGACATTGATACGCGCCGTGAAGCGCTCGAAGCTCGAACCTACGGCGATACCGTCCTGGTCGAGGTAGCCGCCGCTGATGAGGAACTGGGTGGCATCGCTACCGCCGCTGACAGTCACCTGGTGGCTCCACATACCGGCATCGTTGAAGATTTCCTTCTGCCAGTTGGTACCGTCGCCGAGGATTGAGGGATCGGCAAACTCGGGACGCTCGCCCCAGCCGAGGACATCCACACGCTCGTTGTAGAGCTTGGCATACTGGCGGAGATTCATTGTCTCGAGCTGCTCGGGAATCTGCTGGAGGGCGTAGTAACCCTCGTAGGTGATGCGGGTCTTACCTGCCTGGCCGCGCTTGGTGGTGATGAGGACCACGCCGTTTGACGCGCGCGAACCATAGATAGCGGTTGCTGAGGCATCCTTGAGCACTTCCATCGATACGATGTCGGAGGGGTTGATGGTCGAAAGAGCCGAAGTCTTGCCGTCGGACGACTTTCCATCGACAGCCACACCGTCAATCACATAGAGAGGCTCGTTGCCGTTAAGAGAGTTGGTACCGCGGATAGCCACCGAGATACCGCCGCCGGGCGAACCTGAGTTCTGTGTCACCTGCACACCTGCCGCACGGCCCTGGAGAGCCTGGTCGACAGAGGTGACTACCGTCTTCTTGATGTCGTCGGCACCCACCGAGACCACCGAGCCGGTGATGTCGCTGCGCTTCATGGTACCGTAACCTATCACGACTATATCGTCGAGTTTGAGGGCACCATCCTTCAGCACGACATTAAGGACAGGGCCGTCGACAGTCACCTCCTGGGTGGCATAGCCGATGTAGGAGAACACCAGCACATCGCCCTTGGAGGCTTTGAGAGTGTAACGACCGTCGACATCGGTGGCAGCGCCGTCGTTAGTACCCTTGATAAGTACGCTGACACCGATCAGAGGCTCGCTGTCAGACTCGGATGTTACCGTTCCCGACACTGTGATTTTAGGTCCGGCAGCATTGAGTGAAAAGGCTGGAAGCAGCATCAGACATAGCATCATCACTGCCTCTCTCAAGCGAAGAGATAATTTTTTTCGCAAAATTAGTTTACTCATTGCTCATAAGATTTGAGGTTAAATTTTATTGTGTTAATATATATATTTTTCCGCTTAGGCAAAATTACCCTTTCTAAAGCCTACGGCGTTGATTCTTTGTTAACGATACAAGGTTTATCACGCGCGATAGGGTTAATTTTTGTTGTCTAATAGGTGTAGATTTGTTAACATGAGTGAATATATGTTTGATTTTATGTTTTTCAACATACTATTCAGCCCAGTCGTCGGTCCTGAACGGCACCAGCGGCAGCCCCTTGAGATTATGTATGCCTCCTATCGAAAAATTCTTGAAACAGTAGCGGACTGCCTTTATATCGCTTACTTTTGTCGACGAAACCTCGATGGCGCGGTTATACCATAGCTCCTTGGCGTCCGCCGGATGGAACACCTTGTCCTCACCTGCCACCTCGAAACCCTCGAGGGCCCCGTTGGGAGTAAGGCCGTTCTCTATATTGTCGAGGTGGATGATTGCCCTGTTGCCGTAGAGGTCCACGGACTTGAATACGGGGTAGTCCGTGTCGATACCTGCCACATTATATGTACGCGTTGCGGCAAGGAAGGCCAGGCGCTCGCCGATTTCCTCCTTCTTCGAGCCGTGGATGTCATTAATCTCGCGGGGATAGATGAGGTCGGTCGTGCTCACACAGCCGCTGTTGGGTATAATCTTCGCGGCCTTGTGCTGCGACTCGCGCAGCATGGCTGCCATCGATCCTTCGGGATTGCCGTAGCTCCAGGCGGGAATCTCCACGAAGTAGAACGGCAACTCACCCTGCTTCCACTCGTCGCGCCAGATTTTGACCATGTCTGACAGGCGCGCGGGATAGTCGGCGTGGCGCCCCACGTTGGCCTCCCCCTGGTTCCAGAGGAAACCCTTGACAGTGTAGCCGGCAAGCGGATGAAGCATGGCGTTGTACATCACGTTGATTCGCTCCCACAGATGGAGCACCGAGTCGGGAGTCACCTTCTCCTTGTCGACATCGCAGTCGGCATACTCGTCGAGCTTCCACTTTGGCATCCAGCCCTCTACCTTGCTTCCTCCGAGCGAGCAGTTAATCACTCCCACGGGCACATTGAGTATGTCGGTGAGCGAGCGGGCAAAGAAATATGCCACGGCTGAGAACTCTCCTGCATTTTCAGGCTTGCTCTCCTGCCACTTGCCGGCCACCTTTGACTGCGGCTCGTATTCGCCGCAGCGGTTGATTGTGGCCACACGGATTCCTGGATACTTGCCCGAATAGGCTATCGCGCGCCCGGCATTTTCCACCGGCTGGCACCAAAAGCCCTTCAGGGGCATCTCCATGTTGGACTGCCCGGAGCAGAACCACACCTCGCCGATAAGCACATTTTTCAGCTCTATGTCAGAACCGTCGCCCGTAAGCCTGATTGTGTGCGGCGTATAGCCCGCCTCCGGCGTCGCTACCGAAAGCTCCCAGCGGCCCGAGGCGTCAGCCTTGGCGCTGTAGCTCTTCTCGCTCCAGTCGGGTTTGACACTGATTGTGGCTTTCGGACTACTCCAGCCCCAAAGTCTGGCATCCGACTGCTGCTGGAGCACCATGTTGTCACTGAATATCTCCGGCAGCTCAATGGCTGCGCTCGCGATGAGCGACGTCATCATTGCCGATACTATAAGTATGCTCTTTTTCATCCTTATTATTTGATTTTTAATACGAGTGATATGTCATTGGGCTTCTTGCCGGAGGGGAGACTCACCTCCAAGCCCTCGGCTGTGCGGCAATGGCTCACCTTGCCGGCGCCAAGAAGCTCTACTCTCCTCACCTTGCCGGGATAAAGGCCTTTGTCAGAAGCAAGTGACTTGATGAGCACCTTGCCGTCGGCCGGCCATTCGAGCACATGGGCATAGAGTGTACCCTCTTTTTCGACAAAACGGATGTCGGCCGAGGTATAGGGCTCTTTCTTGCTCTCATTGAAGCCGGCACCGTCGAGGGGCACAGTATTCATGGTCGAGGGGCCTTCGCCGTAGACTTTCCAGGGGCGAGTTCCGAAAATTCCTTCCTTATTGACATCCATCCATGCGGCTATATCCTCGAGAATCTTCTCCTCCTTGTCGTCAATGGAACCGTCACCCCTGACTGGAACACTCAGGAGCATATTGCCATTCTTGCTCACGATGTCGACGAGCATGTGGACCACTGTCTTGGCCGACTTATACCAATTGTCCCTGTAGCAGGAGATGTCATAGTGCCAGTTTCCGAGACATGTGCATGTCTGCCAGGGCTTTGCCTGTCCTTCGGATGGTACACCCTTCTCGACATCCCACACGAGCGCCTCCTTGTGCATGCCCTCGAGCTTCTTGCCGAACACGACTGCGGACAGCTTCCCGTCATGGAGACGCATGTTGCGGTTGTAGTAGTGGGCCACAACGTCAAGCCCCGTATTATCTATCGGCCAGAATGGGAGCACGCTATCGTCAAAGTATACCAAGTCGGGATTATAGCGGTTAATCATGTCGACAGTGCGGTTGAAGAAGTTGTCATAGTACTCCTGCGAGGGAACCGACGTGCCCTCAGGCCAGTCCCACACATTCCAGGCATGGCCGCTCAATGAATGGTTCTGCACATAAAGCTCCTGCGGATCATAGCCTTCCCACCATTTGCCCTTACCATCTTCCTTGGTCACCACGCGGGCATCGTAGGAGCGGCCTGCATAAGGGCCTGTCTTGTCGGAACCCTGCGCGGTCTCATACCATGTCCATGCGTGCGACGAATGGATGCTCACGCCGAAAGGAAGCCCCTCATTGCGGGCAGCCTTCTCCCACTCGGCAAGAATATCACGCCTGGGGCCCATGTTGACAGAGTTCCACCGTTGGTACTTGCTGTCCCAAAGGTCCATATTGTCATGGTGGTTACCCATTGCGAAAAAGTACTGGGCGCCCACCCTCTTATAGAGGGCCACGAGCTTCTCAGGCTCCCACTTATCGGCCTTCCACTCGTTGATCACATCCTTGAATCCGAATTCCGAGGGGTGGCCATACTTTTCAATATGGGCCTTATAGGCATTGCTGCCCTCCTCATACATCCCGCGTCCGTACCAGTCGCCGGCCTCAGGCTGGCACTGGGGACCCCAGTGGGCCCAGATGCCGAACTTGGCATCGCGAAACCATTCGGGAGTCTCATACTGCGAGAGGGATTCCCATGTCGGGGAAAATTTGCCCTGCTCCGCCGGCTCGCGCTGGGCCGATGCGCTGACACTGCATGCCAGAGCGGCCACAGCCACTGCGACATTGCGTAATCCTTTTTCAATCATTGCTTTTTATGTTTAGTTGGTTAGTTCTGTATAATAAGGTAGATGCTGCCGCTGAAGGGTACATAGTTCAGCTGCATGTTCTTCTGCCCCGAAGGGCCGAGCTGTGCGGGCGACTGGAACTTGGTTCCGATAGCGGGGATAGCGTGCATGAAACCGATATTTGTTTCCGGGAAGGGAGGCACCGTGTAGCCGTTTCCGGCCGACTTCGGTGCCTGAGGCTTCGACATCTGGAAAAACAATCCCGGACGCGAGGGGACAAGGGTGAAACTGCCCTCCGAGGTCCTCACCGTCACCGCGCGGCAGTCGCCATGATAACCCTTGAATTCGGGATAGTCCCACGACTCCCCTGTGACGGTGTTGTTGTATGCCTTCTCATGTCGCCCGAAAGTGACGCCGTCAAGACGGTTTTTCCATACTCTGTAAGGCCCATCTCCGACCCACTCCATCGAGCGAATCTTCTCTTCTGGATAGTCGAAGCCTATACCTATATAATCTGTCTCGCCGCCGACGGAGAAACTGTAGTCGACTCTCGGAGCCTCCGAGGGGGAGAATACCCACCTCAGCCACTGCCCCTCCTCAAAGCGCGGCTCGACCACACAATTGTCGCCGTCGCGGTAACAGGCAAGCTCCTTGAAAGTGTTGGCCGACGTGGCCACCGAGGGGAATCCACCGAGCGAGATGTGCCCCGAGGGGGTGTCTATACCCTCCAGGCGACCACTCTTCTTGCTGAATACATATTTTTTACCTGCCCTGGCTATGGTGACGGTGTTCTCATCCTCAGCCATGTCGACAGACTCTGTAGAGGAAACTTTTGCAAAGCGCTTCTGCATACGGTCATTGCCGAGAGGCTGACTGTAGGTGTAAACCTCCCTGCCTATCGGATCGGTAACCGTCACGGCAAGCACATCATGCTCATACCAGCGCTCAGGGAGCTTGAAATCCACCTCCCTGCGCTCTCCCGGGAGCACGTCGGGCGAGGGAAGCGCCCCTTCGGCAACGCATTTCTGCACGAATGAGCCATTGCCGTCACTTTCAATATCGTAAAGCGCATATCGTAAAGCGCAATCTGAGAGATTCGTAAACATATAGTCATTCTCGACATACATTATAGGCTCCTGCACCTCCGAAAGCGAGCGACCGGCAATCCTAACGGGTGACCAGATTTCCCTTATGGCATAGAAACTCCCCTCCTTCTCGCGGTGGGGGCCGACGATTCCGTCGGGAGCGAGGTCATAGCGGCAGTCGATGCTGTCATTCATGTCGGCACGCACCAGACCCTCGTCAAGAAGCGCCCAAATGAAGCCTCCGGCAGGGGCGCGGTGGCTCATCATCGCCTCCCAAAAATCGCGCAACGAAGCTCCGGCGCCCCCGTCAAACACTCCGTGCATGAATTCGGTCGGGAAGAATACGTCGCTGTCATATATCGAGGCGTTCACGACATAGTTATAATCGGGATAATGCTTGGTATCAGTGCCGCGGAAGCGCTCCCAGGGGTGGATTACGAAGCGTTGCTGAAGATCATACATCTTATAGTCGTCATCGGCATCCCTGTTCCAGCCCCCCTCGTTGCCGTTGGCCCACAGGACAATCGACGGATGGTTGCGGTCACGCTCCACGACAGACTTCGCAAGCCGGCGCGCCACATCCATGTCATATCTTTTCTGCCAGCTGCACAGCTCGTCAATGACCAGGAGGCCGATTGAGTCGCAAATTTCCAGGAAATCCTTGTCGGGCGGATAGTGCGACATGCGCACGGCGTTCATATTCATATCCTTGATGAGCTGCGCATCGGCGAGCGACACGGCGCGTGAGAGCGTGCGTCCGCTCGCCGGCCAGAAGCAGTGGCGGTTGACACCTTTGAAAATGATGTGTCGACCATTAAGATAAAAACCGTCAGCCGGACGGAATTCGATCGTACGGAAGCCAATTTTTTCATCCACGCGGTGCTTCACCTTGCCATTTTCGGTCAGCTCGGCCACGAGGCGGTAGAGCGTGGGGCTTTCGTGACTCCAAGGCTCGACCCCCTCGACCTTTGTGCGGAGCGTATCACCAACGGCGACAGACGAGCAGGCAAGCTCCCTGCCACCGTCGAGAGTCTCGACGCGGATTTCAACCTGGCCCCTACCCTTGTCGGAAACTACGGGGGCTACCGAGAGAGAGCCGTCGGCACGGGCATCGACCGCTACGGAACTGATGTGCTCCGAGGGCTTTATTTCAAGATAAACAGGACGGTAGATTCCTCCGAAGAGCCAAAAATCGGTCTGGCGCTCGGCTCGGTATATCGAGCTGTCGGCCGGGCATTTCCTCACCTTCACTTCCAAGAGATTTTCCTTACCGTAGCGCAGATAATCGCCTATGTTATAGGAGAAACGGTAAAAACCGCCCTCGTGGGGCACACCGACCTTACGACCGTTGATTTTAACCTCGGTATCTGTCATGCTCCCCTCGAAGATAAGACTGATGTCACTTCCCTTCAGCGATTTGTCAACCGTGAAGCGGTGACGGTAGTAGCCGGTTTCATCCGAGTCCTTAGGTTCCTCCCAGCCATAGTAATAAGTGCCGAAGCCCTCGGTTTCCCAGCATGAGGGCACCTTTATACGCGTCCACCGTCCACTGTTGCGTCCCGAAGTGCACATAAAGTCCCATTCGACGTTGCTGTCCTTGTCTATGCCCGACAGATATTGCCGCTCCGTCAGACGCGGAGCAGCCTCAGAGTCTGCCAGCGAGCATAATGCAGCTGTAAGGACTATGGCTGAAACTAAAAACTTCCTCATCATGCTTATTTCTTTCGCAGCACTGCCACATCCCACGGCCCGATGGTGATGCTGTCACCCTTGCCGACGCTTTCGTTTGTCAGGAGGTTGACAGCCGCGTCACGACGATGAACCACGGTGACGGGATTGGCGCTGTAGTTGAACACATAGTTGATTTCCTTACCCTTATCGTTAAGGCCGGAGCGTATTATGACGGGGAACCTATATTCATCCTCCTGAATCAGCCCGCGCTCGACTGCGGCAAGCCTGACAACCTTGTCAATCAGCGCCTGTGAAGGATAAGTGCCTATGTAATATAGACGTCCATTGCCATATTCGTTGACCGTCACTGCCGGCCACTGGCCGAAGAAGGGGTGGTCGGCATAAGCAAGAGCCTTGGCCGTCTCGGGAATCAGAAATTCATACCATGTGCCGATGCTGTTGCTGTCGCCAAGCCCGAAAGCATTGTCACGCAGCTTCATATCACCGATTGTGGAGTATTCCTGATAATAAAATCCGCAAGCCTTGCGCAGCGGGCCGGGAGCGCAGACGGGGCGCACGGCCGAATGTTCGTTGCAGTAGGCGCTCTTGTGCATCATGACCACGGTGCCTCCGTCGCTGACAAACTTGTCAATCGCTGCAAGCAGGCTGTCATCGGCCACATAGAGCGGCGGGATGACGAGCATTGAATACCGGCTGAAATCCCTCTTCGAGTCGCAGGGAACTATGTCGGTCTCAATGTTCTGTGTGTAGAGAGCCCTGTGGGCGAGGTGTACGGGATAGTTGCTGTCGGTCGGGTAGCCACCACCCTTCGAATGGGGCATGAAGCCGAGCGCATGGTGTGAGTCATGGCTGTAGAGAATGGCCACCTTGTTGTCCTTCTTCAGATTTACTATCTCCTTGCCGATCTTGCCAAGCTCCGACGCCGTGCGCTGGAACTCCCTGTAGATGCGGTTCGGTTCGAGGTCGTGGCCTATCACACCGCGCCAATAGGTCTCCTGCCCGTAGTGGAGCGTGGCCCAGTGCCAGTATTCGACCATGTTGGCTCCTGAGGCATAGTGCGAATAGACGTTCTGACGCAGCTGGTTATCGTAAGGTGGATACTGCCCTGCCGAATCCCAGCCGGTGCCCTGCGCATTGGTCTCGGTGATAAGATAGTTATTGCCGGCTACGCTTCTCATGAAGTCGCCCGCGTAGGCGATAAGCTGGCCGTCCTGGCCGTCCTGCACACCGTGATACACATTAATTGCCGGATAGGTCATCTGACGGAATGACTCGACCTGGTCAACATTGTGGAAGGCGGGCATAAAGCAGTGGGTGACAAATTGGTCGTCGCGCTTGTATTCATTGACTATGTCGCACTGCCAGTTGAGGAATTCGGCTATACGCTTGCGGTTGTAGCGCTCCCATTCGTTCTTGTAAGAGGGATTGGTCACGCCGTCACGCTCGTAGAACTCCTCCCAGCTGTTTATGTTCATGCCCCAGTAGTTCATGCCCCACTCCTTGGTAAGCAGGCCGAGGTCGCCGCCAAACTTATCCTTGATGTAATTGCGGAAGCCGACGAAATAGTCACGGTTGTTGATACCTCTCGCCTCCAACTCATTATCGACCTGGTAGCCAATCACTGCTGGGTGACCCGCGTAGCGCTCGAGCATCTTGCGTATGATCCGCTCGCTGTAGAAGAGGTAGGTCGGATTGGTGAAGTCCATATTCTGGCGGATGCCGTAGTGCGACTTCTCCCCGTTCATCTTCTCGGAGAGCACTTCGGGGTGCTTGTGGGCGAGCCACGCAGGGATAGAATAGGTCGGAGTTCCGAGAATCACCTTTATGCCTGCGGCATGAAACTTGTCGATAATCGTGTCCATCCAAGCGAAATCAAACTTCCCCTCCTGAGGCTCGAACAGGCCCCAGGCCGACTCGCCGACACGGACCACGTTGAGCCCGGCCTCCTTCATCATGGCTATATCCTTGTCGAGGCGGCTGTAAGGCATATATTCGTGATAGTACGCGGCGCCGTAAAGAGGTGTGTCGAAGTGATATTCCGCAGCTACCTGCATTGAGGCAGCCGCGGCGAGTAATGCTACGAGATATTTTTTCATGGCACTTATATTTTTTTAATTCAAGGTCTATCAGTCCTTCTCGATGAATTCAAACCAGTCGAAATCAGCGGGATTGGTGTTGTCACGTCCATTGCCGGAGGCATACATGGCGACATAGACACCCGTGAAGCCGCTTATGACCTCGTTGGAGAGACTGCGTGTCGGAGCCTTGCCGACCACGCGCCAAGGCTTGTCCTCGGCCTCCTTGATTCGGAATGTGTATTCGTCGGGGGTGGCGCTGATGCCGAGGATGACATCACCGTCGGGAATGTACTCATATTTAGAATCTTCGGCCTTATCGTTGAGATACTGCCTCATCATGACAGCCCTGCGGCCATTGCGCCTGGTCACGAGCAGGTCATAGTGGTTCTTGTCGTTGCCGCGGATGACGAGGCCGGCCTCCTCGTTTTCAGCTACGGGGACGAAGGACATCTTGGTCGATATGTCGGCATTGATGGATGTCTGCCTGCGGCCTACGAAGGCGGGTGAGTCGTTCTGCTTGAACGACAGGGCCGAACCGTTGAGGCGCAGATGCCCCGGCTTGGCGCTCAGCGACCAGTCCTTGTCGTAAGGATTGCGCAGGAAGTTCCAGTGGAGCGACAGTTTCTTGGCGTCGAAATCATCGCGGGCCGGCTCCTTCTCCCAGGGATGCCACGGGAGGGCGGGACGCTCGTACTCCTCACGGACCACGCCGTCGGTCCCCACCTTGGGCCAGCCGTCGGCAGTCCATGTCACCGGCGCAAGGAAGGTCTCGCGGCCGATGTGCTGGTACTTGCCGTTCTGCGGCCGGATGCCGAGACAGACCGCCCACCAGCTACCGTCCTGAAGCTGGAAGAGGTCGGCATGGCCGATGGCCTGGAAGGGGTGGTCGGGGACGTTCATGTTGGACAGCACCGGGTTGACGGGGCTCGGCTCATAGGGGCCGTATGGGTCCTTGCTTCGCTGAATCACCTCGCGATGCTCATAGCCCGTGCCTCCTTCGGCAGACATTATATAATAGTAGTCACCGATTTTATAGAAATGCGGGCCTTCTGGAGAGGCGCCCCCGAGTCCCGAGGCCACCTTCTTGCGCTCACCCTCCTCCTTGCCGGTCTTGACGTCGACCGTCCCGAGAAGGAAGCTGCCGGCATTGTCAGGCGTGAGGTAATAGGCCTTGCCGTCATAGAAATCGAGCGAGGGGTCGACCCACCACTGGTCCATCCACACCGGGTCCGACCAGGGACCGGCTGGATTCTTAGCAGTGATAATCGAGATGCCGTGCGTCCCCTCGCCGCCATAGTTGGTACCTATAATATAAAACTTGCCGTCATGATAGCGGAGCGTAGGGGCATACTGTCCGCCGGAGGTGCCGGCACCCTTCAGGGGATTGCTTTGCGGAGTGGCCGCAGCATGTCCGATGAGGCGCCAGTTGACGAGGTCCTTGCTATGATAAATCGGAAGTCCGGGATAGTATTCGAAGGTGGAAGTCACGAGATAAAAATCGTCGCCTACCCTGCAAATGCTCGGATCGGGATTCATGCCTGTCAGTATCGGATTGGTGAAGGTCTCCGCCGAGACTGCCGAGGAGAAGGTCAGGGCGAAAAATGCCGCTAAGGATAAAAAAGTCTTCTTCATAAATACTATCGTTTAGTTACTTCAGTTTGCACTATCCGGCGCGTGCCGCAGCCGCCACCGCTTGTCGAATACAAAGTTACATTCTCCTCCCGAAGTCCCTCCTATCCGATAATATACAGATGTGGCTCATTGGTTAAAACGTGGCTAAACAATGTTGCAAAAAGGGTGTATTTTTGTTAACATCTCATAATATACCATTAACACACAGCCATTTGCACAGCTCGGCCAAAACAGCCGAAACAAGCAATAAAGCTGCCGTCCCGACAAATTTAAGAATTATTTTTGATTAACTTTGTCAATGTAAACCGATCATCTGAAATGAAACGTATACTTTCATCACTCTTGCTCCTGCTATCACTGACGGCCTACGCTGTCGATGATATCAGGTTCATGCACCTCACCATAAAGGACGGCTTGAGCGACAACGAAATCAACCACATTGCCCGCGACTCACGCGGCTTCATATGGATTTCCACGGCGCACGGTCTCTGCCGCTACGACGGATACTCATTCAAGAATTTTCTGAAGGACAGCGACAACCCCGAATCACTCCCCTACTACAATGTCAGCAAGGTCCAGGAGGATGCCGACGGCCTCCTGTGGGTATCATTCTCCTCGGCAAGATATGCCTGCTACGACCCGCGGAAGGAAAAATTCATGGATGCTGATAAAATCCTCTCGGACAGATACGGCATCAGCGAGAAACCCGAACTTATCTATATCGACTCCCACAAAAACCTCTGGGTCGCTACTGTCGGAGGCTCCCTCATCCGTCATGAAAGAAAAAACGGTAAGAACCACACCATAGCAGGCAGCAAGCGCCACGGCATACAGGTAACAGACATGCACGACGATTCCAAAGGTATTGTCAGAATATATGCCGACGGCTATTTCGACCACATCGACCGCGCTTCAAACAAAATAGACTACAGCAACGACTATCTTACAGGGCAGCCTCGACAAGGCGTGGTGTTCAGAGTCTTCTGCGACCCGGGAGGGGACTACTGGATATATTGCGCCAACGACACATGGCTCTTCCGAAGCGCATCAAAAGAGTGGACCCGCCTCACGGGCAATGATTCAGGCTACAAACTAAGCGGCAACAATGTCCGCGATATATGCAGCGACCACAACGGACGCACCTGGCTCGCGATAGACAACGGGGGCATCAACATAGTCGACAAAAACACGCTCCGAGTCGAGTATATCCAAAACGACATGTCCGATTCAAGGAGTCTGAGCCAGAACAGCGTCACCTGCCTCTATGCCGACAGCGACGGCGGGGTGTGGGCCGGCACATTCAAGCGCGGAGTGTCGTACTACAACAAGAGCCTCTTCAAATTCCGCACAGACTGCTTCCAGACAATAAGAAACAGCCATAATTTCACGCCCGACGTCTCGGCCATCACAGAAGACAAGGAGGGCAACCTATGTATGGGCGTCCCCAACGGTATCCTGAGGGTCGACCGCGAAAGCAAGAGTCGCGAATTCATCCCTTCCCCATTCGCAAGCGGCCCGCAGCAATCAGACGATGTCATAGTGAGTATGCTGACCGACAAGAAGGGGAGGATATGGCTCGCTACATATAATCACGGACTCATCTCTTTCGACGGAAAGGCCTTCCGCCACCATGCCCTCGACAGTACCAATCCGATGGCGGCTGTCAACAAGACGATATGGTCGCTCGCATGCGATAGGAACGGCTATATATGGATCGGTACCTGGGGCGACGGTCTCTACGGCATCGACCCCGAGACGGAGCGCATTACGGCTTACAACGATGACTACAGCCATGACCAGATTGCATCTATCTGCCTGTCAAAGGACGGTAATATATACATGGGTACCACCTACGGACTCCTGATTTACGACCCAGTAAACAGAAAGTTTGAAAAAATCCTCGGCGACCGCAAGGGTGAGAGGTCGTTCAACAGCTCGCTCATGGTCCATGTCTACGAGGACAGCCGCGGGCTGCTGTGGCTCTCGACACGCGAAGGTGTCGACATCTACGACAGGCGCAACGACATGGTAATCACCCCTGTCGACCAGCTTAAGCAGGCCATAATCCACGGCGTAGTCGAGGATAACGACAAAAATATATGGGTCACGACGTCGCAAGGACTATTCCATATCGTGGTCAACAGTGACCCGGAATCACAAGCCTACACATTCTCACACAGGAAATACAACGACCTGAGCATACTCGATGACTTCGATTTCAACGCGAGAGCCATATTCCGCCACTCATCAGGCACCATTGTCACCGGGGGTGTGAACGGAATAAGCCTAATCGACCCCTCGAATCTGAAATATGACACCTCGACTCCGCAGGTACATTTCACCTCCGTGCAGCTGTTTAACCGCGACGTCAGAATAGACAGCATCTATGACGGATGCCGGGTCATGGACATGGCTCTCGACTACACCGAGGCCCTCCACCTCAACCATGACCAAAACGTATTCTCGGTGACCTTCTCGGCCATGAACTATGTGCTCCCCGAGAAGACGACATATATGTATATGCTCGAAGGCTTCGACTCCGACTGGACAGTGTCGAACTCCAACAAGCTGACCTACACCAACCTCGCCCCGGGGGAATACACACTGAAAATCAAGGCTGTCAATAACGACGGCTACGCGAGCGAGAAGGCCGCGGAGCTGAAGATAGTAATCGCACCCCCGTTTTACCGCTCTTGGATGGCATATGTAATTTATTTCTTGCTCTTCGCATGCGTAGTCCTACTGCTGAGAGCCTATATGAAGCACAACGAAAAGCAGAAATACAAACTCCTTGAAATCCAGCAGGAAGCGAGGAAGAAGCATGAGATTGACGACATGAAGATGCGCGTCTTCACCAACATAAGCCATGACCTGCGCACGCCGCTCACACTCATCCTGACCCCTATCGAGTATGTCATCTCAAACATCGACAATCCCGAGCTGAAAGAGAAGCTCGAGATGGCGCGCAACAACGCCGTGCGCCTCCTCAACATGGTCAACCAGCTTCTCGACTTCCGCAAGAGCAACATGACCGGCCACAATCTCAACCCCACGCGCGGCAACATCGTCGAAACCGTACATACGATATGCGACAACTTCATGGAGTATTCGGAGCACCGCAATATCAACCTCACGTTCTACTCGTCGGTGAAGAGCCTGTGGATGATGTTTGACGAGGACAAGGTCAACAAAATCGTGATGAACCTGCTCTCCAATGCCTTCAAGTTCACTCCCGAAGGTGGACGCGTGGATGTGTCGCTCGACGTGATACCCTCCAACGGCAGCACGCCCGAGATTCTGGAGCTGAAGGTGGCCGACAATGGCTGCGGCATCAGCGACGAGCATAAGAAACTGATATTCGACCGCTTCTACCAGGTGCCGCAGAAGGGTGGACGCCCCGCGACCGGCAGCGGTGTCGGTCTCAACCTCGTCAAGGAGTTTGTGACGCTGCACAACGGTTCGATTGACGTGTGCGACAACATCGGCAAGGGCGCAGTCTTCATCGTCAACATCCCCATTATCAAGGCCGAGGAGGTCGTCGAGGCTCCGGCAGAGGAGAAGCGCGAGAAGACAGCGGCTGAAAATGTCGCAGCAGAGCCTTCAACTGACAAAAAGAAGCCGGAGGATAACGCTGAGACCAACAAGCGCCCCGTGGTGCTCATTGTCGACGACAACGATGACTTCCGCAACTTCATGAAAGACTGCCTCAGAAAGGATTACACCGTCCATGAAGCCGACAACGGCGAGACGGCCTGGAAGCTAATCCCCGAACTGCAACCCGACATAGTGATTTCCGATGTCATGATGCCGGAGATGGACGGAAACGAGCTGTGCCGCCTTGTGAAGAACGATATTCGCACCTCGCACATCCTCGTAATCCTCCTCACGGCGAGAGCCGCCAAGGAACATGAACTTAAGGGCCTCGAAAGCGGTGCCGACGACTATATTACCAAGCCATTCAATCTCGACATATTCACCCGCAAGGTCAAAAACCTCCTGCAATACCGACGCGACTCCCACAAACAGCAAATGGAGATAGCTCCGAGCAAGATCAACATCACTCCCCTCGACCAAAAACTGATGCAGAAGGCAATCCGCTATGTCGAGGACAATCTGAGCCGCAGCGAGCTGTCGGTCGAGGAGCTGAGCAGCGAGCTTGGCATGAGCCGAGTGCACCTCTACAAGAAGATGGTGTCAATCACAGGCAAGACCCCGATAGAGTTCATCCGCATAATCCGTCTGAAACGCGCGGCACAGCTAATGACCGAGAGCCAGCTAAGTATCGCCGAAATAACCTATCAGACCGGCTTTAACAATCTGAACCTTTTCAGAAAGTACTTTAAGGCCGAATTCGGCATCCTTCCGTCGGAGTATCAGACGAAATACGGCAAGAAATACAACGAGTCGATTTAGAGACTGTCTGAGATTTATTATAAAAAGCTCAATATTAAATGTGTTCATGACTTATAAAATTTGAGGTTAATAATTCATGCCACAAAGATAATGGATGAAACGCCTGAAAACAGTGCGATAAAGTAAAACGGGGAGCCGCGACCACCGCGACTCCCCATTCTATATTTATCTGAAAGAAACAGAATCAGATTTCCTCACGGAGCCACTTTGCAAGCTCCTCCTTCCACTGATGTTTATAGAGGAATCCGTCGCCATAGCCCCAGCCGTGGCCACCCTCGGGGTAGGCATGGATAGAAGCACGGACATTGTTGGCGAGAAGCGCCATATAGTAGTTGACACTGTTGGCCACCGGGACGGCGTTGTCGTCAGACGAGAGCATGATGAAGGCCTTGGGGGTGTCGGGAGTCACCTGCAACTCGTTTGAATACTTATCCTGAAGCTCCTTGGAGGGATTTGCACCCAGGAGGTTCTCGCGAGAGCCTCCGTGGGTGTACTTGGGATCCATCGTTATAACAGGATAGAAAAGCACCTGGAAATCAGGGCGTGTCTCCTTGCTGCCATAGTGCGTGGCGAGGGTCGACGCGAGGTGTCCTCCTGCCGAGGCACCCATGATGCCGACCTTCGAGGGATTGACACCCCACTCTCCGGCATGGCTGCGCACGAGGCGCACGGCCTGCTCGGCGTCGGTGAGGGGAATCTCATGCTTACCCTGCGGAAGACGGTATTTGAGCACGATATATGTGATTCCCTGGGTGTTGAACCATTCGGCCATGCCATGTCCCTCATGATCCATAGCCTCCCATCCGTAGCCTCCGCCGGGACACATGATTATGGCCTTGCCATTGGGCTTTTTGGGAACATAGACAGTTATGGCCGGGTCGCGGGTGAAATCGGAGGCGCGTATGGCCGCGGTTTTGACAGCTGATGTGTCGGCCGGATTTTCATCCCACAGGAGCATCTCGACCTTGCTCTGCGCGGCAGCAGCGAGGCTTGAAAGAAGCAGACAGAATACAAATAATTTTTTCATATCCCCCTACGCTTTATTCAATGACCAATACAAAACCTGAATCGGGACGAACCTCGACAGGCACAGAATCCTGCTTCTTGATTTTAAGCTCCTTAGCCTTCACGCCCTTCTCCTTGTCATCGGCATAAATCATGCCGGCATCGGATTTGAGGCCGAGAGACGAAATATTGAGCTTGAGCTTGAGAGGCTCCTTGAGGGCATTGACACCGGCGATGTACCACTTGTCGGCGTGACGGCGCGCGAGCACTACATAACGACCCGGATAACCCTCGATGAGTTTGGTGTCGTCCCAGGTGGTGGGCACATTCTTCATAAACGAGATTGCGTCCTCGGGAGTCTCGGTCAGATTGTTGGGCGTGAGGCCGAAATTCTGCACGGGGTTCTGGAACAATATAGCGGTGGCAAGCTGGAAGGCATCGCTTGTGCGGCGGGTGTTGCCACTGTTGTTGTCGCGCGACATACGGTTGTTGAAAATAGTACCGCCATATTCCATAAGGGCCACAGAGTTGCGGATGAAGGGATGGAGGGTTGCGTGGAAGGCCTCCATGTCGCAGAAAATCTGCTCGAAGATAAGGTTTTCTGATGCAAACACGGCCTCGCTGCCGACATGGTTGGGATACATGCGCTCCCAGCCGCGAGGGAGAGTGCAGCCGTGGAAAATCACGTCGATACCATAGTCGGCGGCATCGCTGAGAATGTCCTCATAAAGGCGCATGGTCTCCTGCTTGTCGCCACCGAAGAAGTCGACCTTGATGCACTCCACACCATTGTCACGGAGCCATTTCATCTCGTTCTTACGGACAATAGGGCGGTCCATCTTATTTATAGGGCTTTGGATGATGTCGTTCCAGGGGCCGCTCGACGAGTACCAGAGAATCGGACGCACGCCCTTTGACCTGGCATAGCCGAGGAGCTCGGGCATCTTGTCGTAGCCGATGTTCTGGTCCCAGCCTGCGTCGATGAGGATGTTCTCATAGCCCAAATCCTTTGCGAGGTCGATAAATGTCTTCTGGTCAGCCATGTTCATGCTGTTGTCCTGCCATACAATCCAGCTCCAGGTGCCGCGCCCGGGACGTCCGGGGCGCGAAGTCTTATAGCGCGGCTCGACGAGGTTCCAGGGCATGGTGGTCTCGACAATCGGGGCAAGATTATCGGCGACGGTAATTGTGCGCCACGGGGTTGCACGCGGGAGGGCTATACCCGGGGAGGCCGTGCCGTTGCCGTTGTTCTCCTCAGGCATAGCGTAGGCGATTGTGTAGACACCGTCATTATAGTCACTCAGATGCGATGCGCAGTAATAACCGTCGACATCTGTCTCCGAAAGGAGCACCCAGCCCTTGTCGCCCACGCGGAAGAGGCCGGGGAAGGTGAAGCCCTTGCCGAACTTTGACTTTGTGTCCATAGGGGCGTCGGTGATATAGAATTCCTCATAGCTCGGCTTGGTGCGCTTCCAGCCAATCATAGCCTCGCTCTGCGGGGTGAGAAATACAGTGGTCTCCTGGGGGAAGCGGAAGCCGGAAGCCTCACTCTCGACAACCATAGAGCGCGTCTCGCCCTGGCGCGGAATCACATAGCGGAAGGTTGCATCATTGTCGGCCACCTGCCACTCGACAGCAATCTCCTGTCCTGCAGCGTTTTTCATTGCCACCACGAGCTGGTTGGCCTCATAGTCGATGTGACTCTTCTTGATCTTGTCCTGGTCGAAGGACTTGGAAACTTTCGAAGTCTTTGAATCGACAATCGACATGCCTGTCGAAAAGTCACCGACGTCGGACCGCAGGCCGAGAGGGGAGTTTTCGAGCATGGTATTGCCATTATAACTTACAGAATAGACCGGCTTCCCACCGGCAACGTCGGTCACCACTTTCAACTTTCCGTCAGGGCTGCTGACAGTGACGGATGCACCGCACACACCTGCCGAAAGCATGACGCCGAGGCTTAGAATTAATTTTTTCATATCAGTTACCATATTTTTTTCACACACAATGGCGTGGGAGTTGATTTATTTCTCGCTACTGATTAGGTTTAGATTTTCCAAATGCAAAAATAATGATATTCGCCAATTTCCATAGATAAAACTATCGTAAATTTCCCACCACCCATAGTATAAATTTATTATCTAAAGGATAAAGAATTGTTATCCCACCAAGGATACACATATCTCAGATAACGATTTACCACCTAATCCCGTTTTTTGAAAACAATACGCTTGTGGGAGTCAACATCTTGGAGTATTTTTGCACATGAACATAATAAAAACAGAAACTATATAACATATGCGACGATTGATACTTTTGCTGATGCTCATCGGGAGTGCGATAAGCATACCGGCTCAGACGCATGACGAAAAATTTGCCGACGCGATGAATCGTAATGACTGGTTTATACTGGATTCATTGCATCTCGCAACTCCAAAAGATTCAGTCATGCCCTTCCTTGAAGTCTTTTCGCGCTGCCTTATCGGGAATCGTTTCAATCGCCCCGAAATATCAATTCCGGCATTTGAAGAGCTGTTTAATACACACTCTTCCTCCCTCGGTCTTGAAAACTTGCTTAGCTCGACAATTATGTATGCAACTGACATGAGTCGCATCGGATATAACAAGGAGGTATCAGAATTTATAAATAACGTGCTCACATCTACCCGGCAATATCTTGATTCGACATGGACGATAAGCTTAGAACAAGGCATTTCACGATATAGAGCGCTGTCAGAGTATAAGCCATACAATATTGCTTTCTCGGAAGAAATCGGGCGCATACCATTTAAAATTGTCCCTGTCGGGGAAGAAAAACACGGTTCAGTGCTGATGCATCTTGAAAAAAGCAGTGTCAATGGCCATGATGCTGACATAACATTTGACACCGGGGCGGGAGTCAATATGATATGTGATTCTCTTGCAACAGCCTATAATCTTATCCCCATCGACGGCTATATCACAGTGGCCGGAGTCGGCAGGCGCAATGGGCAGGTCGCTATCGCCCGAGAGCTAAAAATCGGCAATATAACCGTTAGAGATGTGCCGTTTGTAATCGTAAACTTTGAAACCGGCAATGCCAAGGCCGACCGCTTTATCGGCAGTTTCAATCTCGTGGTCGGTAGCGAGCTAATGCTCCGGCTTAAGGATTTGACAATAGATTTTATAACACGCGAAATCACCGTTCCATCCGAAGCTTCTGTGCGAGACGACGTAAGCCCCAATATGTGTTTTGGCGACGGAATGGGACTTAATGTGAAAGGGAGCGTTTTGGGTAATCCGTTGGTTATGAATATAGATACGGGTGATTCCTCCTACGGTTCACTGGGTGTGGCATTTTTCAATGCCAATAAGGAATATATTGTCTGCGAGGCACAGCCGGACACAATCCGCCGTGGAGGCCTTGGCGGTGTGGCCGAATCACTATGCTACCGTCTGCCCGAAATACCTGTAAGCATGGGCGGCTATACGATTGATGTCCCCGGCATCGTGGTCTACACACAAGAAATGCAGACAGCTATGGACTTTAATTGCAACATTGGACTGAAAATATTGATGATGTTTGACAAGATCCGCTTTAATCTTGTGGATTTCATACTCACCACCTATCCTCAGCGCCAGGCAGTATTCAGTAATCCCAATTACAAAATTCCGTCCTTCAAATTCACAAAAGACAAAGGCATCTCTTTATTACAAGCCTTAGGAATAACCGCTGTAGGAGTGACACGCAGTCTCATAAACCCCAACGCCCCGGCTAATCCTGATTTATAGCTCAAAAAAACTGACAATCGGCAATATACTTACAGCTAATCCTTATATTTATCATGGAAAATGTAATCACACTTCACAACGAATCTGAATATAACGAAATACTGCAACAAGCTGTTGCAGTTATCGAGGCGGCGAGAGGCAAAGCGGCTCGTGCCATTGTCAGTACCTCTAATGAGATGCACTGGAATGTGGGTAAGATTCTTTATGAAAGAAAGTTAGAAAGCAAACATGGTGACTCAGTCGTAAAGCGTTTGTCGGCAGACCTCAAGGCTGCTTATCCCAAATTGGGCATGTCGGTTAGTAATCTATGGAATATGAAGCGCTTTTATGTACGATTCCATAATTCTGACCCAAAACTACAACAGGCCGTTGTAGTTTTGCCGTGGGGGCATCTTAACCTTCTGATTACGAAGTTTGGAGAAAACGACAGCATGATTTGGTATTATGCAAACAAAACTTTAGAGAAAGCTTGGAGCAGAGATTTGCTCATCAATGCCATAAAGATGGAAATGCACAAGCACATCCCGGAAACGAACACAAGCAACAATTTCACGCTTACGCTGTCTAATGAAAATGCAGCTTATGCTAATGAAGTGTTCAAGGACACCTATTGCATGGGGTTTCTTGGTGTGACAGAACCCTTGCTTGAACTCGAATTGGAACGGCGATTAGTCGAAAAAATTAAACAGTTTCTTCTCGAATTGGGCCAAGGCTTCACATATATAGGCAATCAGCATATCTTGTCGTACAGAGGTAAAGAATACAAAGTTGACCTGCTATTCTTCCATCGAGGATTACGTTCATTAGTAGCATTTGACCTGAAAATCGGAGCGTTTCAAGCCGAATATGTCGGAAAGATGAACCTCTATTTATCGTTGCTTGACCGACTTGAAAAAGGCGCTGACGAGAATCCGTCAATCGGAATAATCCTTTGCGCCGAAAAAGACAACGTAGAGGTCGAACTCGCCCTTGACGGCTTTACGAAACCAATCGGTGTAGCTGAATACCAACTAATCATACCCCAAAAAGAACTGAAACAACTCATCACTGATGAAATTAATAATTTCAATCGAAATATTAGCAAATAATATTGTATACATACTTTATAGACAGAAACTCCCCCGGTCAGGTTTAGACCTAACCGGGGAAGTTGATTGTAGTTGTCTTACCAGGATTCGAACCTAGACAGGCAGAACCAAAAACTGCAGTGCTACCATTACACCATAAGACAATCCTTATTGCCCAAAGCTGACCGTATGTCCGCTCTAAAGCGATGCAAAGGTAGGAAGTTTTTAATAATTATCCAAATCTTGATGTGATTTTAACTATAGATTTTTAATCCATGTCGTGATTTCCGACAGGACATTGTCATGATACTTGAATCTCTCCCTATAGCCCCAGCCGTGACCGCCGGTGGGATATATCATAATCGAAGCCGGGACTCCGGCTGCCTGAAGCGCCTCGTAATATCTCAGGCTATTGGTCGGCCTCACCGACCTGTCATCGCTGCTCAGAAGCAGGAGTGCCGGCGGGGTTGAGGGCCCGACATTAAGCTCTGATGAAAACTCACGCTCGAACTTTGCATCTGCATCCTTGCCAAGCAGGTTGTCATGAGAGCCTCGATGTGTGAATGAAGGGTCCATAGTAATAACCGGGTAGAAAAGCAACTGAAAGGCCGGTTTACATGCTCCAACTGTATGCGTGGCCATAGTCGAAGCGAGGTGTCCGCCGGCCGATGAACCCATAATACCAATGCTGTCAGGGTGAAATCCCCATACCGTCGCGCTGTCAGTCATTATTTTGAAGGCTGCCTCGACATCCGACATCGGGACTGAAGGCTTTCCGGCGGGCATGTCGTATTGCACTACTGCATACGCAAGGCCGAGGCTGTTGAAGAATGGAGCCCAGTCGTAACCCTCATGATACACGGCAAGATGCGAGTAGCCCCCTCCGGGAAGTGCGACGAGCGCCTTATGCCTGCTGATACCATTGGGCGGGAGAAACACTTTCATTTTCGGAGAGTCAAACTCAAGCACCCTGCTTTGTGCCGCAGAAGGTGAAAAGCCGCAAAGCAGTGTCGACAGGAGACACAGCGCGACAAGAAATTTTCTATTCATGGTAGTATTATAAATTTTTCAACAAATTTACTAATTATTGGAAGATTTTATATAATTTTGCTCCAATTTTAAAATAAATCAATCTCAGATAACCACACAGTATTTCCATGAAGAAAAACATCTTTAAACTATTGGTAATCGCACTGGCCTTTGCCGCCGCAATCCCCGCCTCTGCCCAATTCAACCTTAAAAAAGCTATCAGCGCAGGCTCTAAAGCCGTACAGGCTGCAACTCTCACCGACGAACAAATGGCTGCATACGTCAAGGAATCAGTTGACTGGATGGACGAACACAACCAGGTCACTCCCGACGACGACCCCTACACTATCCGCCTCAAAAAACTTACCGAGGGGCTTAACGATGTCAACGGTATTCCCCTGAACTTCAAAGTCTACTATGTAATCGACGTCAACGCCTTTGCATGTGCCGACGGCAGCGTGCGCGTGTTCTCCTCACTCATGGATATCATGAGCGACGACGAGCTTCTCGGAATCATCGGCCATGAGGTTGGCCATGTGGCAAAGCACCACTCTAAGAACGCCTTCAAGACCTCTCTCCTGACCGACGCCCTCAAGGACGGCATCGCCTCTACCGGCGGAAAGGCAGCAGCACTCACCGAGTCACAGCTCGGCGCACTCAGCGAGGGTCTGATTAACGCCAAGTATTCACAGAAGCAGGAAAACGAAGCCGACGACTACGGCTACGAATTCCTCAAATCACATGGCAAGAACCCCTGGGGCATGGTAATGGCCTTTGAGAAATTTCAAAAGATGGAGCAGGAATCAGGCGCAAGCTCGAGCTACATCTCCAAGATGTTCTCATCCCACCCCGAAACCGTGGCCCGCATCAAGCGCATGAGCGAGCGCTGCAAAAAGGACAAAATCGAGCGTCCCGCAGCAGCAGAGCCTGCAAAATAAAGCCTCTCGGCAATCCGCCTAATAAAGAAATCATAAGTCGGAGAGACAGGATTTAACTAAAAATCTGTCTCTCCGACACTTTTTTACCCCTCTCCCACCCCTCAGGATGTCCATTGGCCGTCACCGGTAGTCGACAAGTTTGACATATCGGAAACTTTTAAGTACCTTTGCAGTATAATTTTGAGAATAGGACCTATATATGAGATTTGACCAGCTCAATTTGAGCGATGACATACTTGACGCCCTCGACGCTATGCGCTTCGAGGAGTGCACGCCGATACAGGAACAGGCAATCCCCCTCATCCTTGAAGGGCGCGACATCATAGCCGTGGCACAGACCGGCACCGGCAAGACAGCCGCCTACCTACTCCCGGTCATTGACCGGCTTGCAGACCTCCCCGAGGCTAAGGATTATGTCAACTGCATAGTCATGTCGCCCACACGCGAGCTCGCACAGCAGATTGACCGCCAGATGGAGGGCTTCGCCTACTACGTCCCCGTCAGCAGCGTGGCCATTTACGGTGGCACCGACGGCGCCACCTTCGCCCAGCAGCAACGAGGACTGAAGATGGGTGCCGACGTGGTCATTGCCACCCCCGGACGCCTCCTCGCCCACTTGCAGATGGGCTATGTCGACCTCTCGAAAGTGTCATACTTCATCCTCGACGAGGCTGACCGTATGCTCGACATGGGATTCTACGACGACATCATGCAGATAGTCAAGCAGCTCCCGACCGACCGCCAGACGCTGATGTTCTCGGCCACCATGCCGCCGAAAATCCAGCAGATGGCCAAAGCTATCCTCAAAGACCCGGCAGAGGTGAAGATAGCGGTGTCGCGCCCAACCGAAAAGATTGACCAGTCAGCCTTCGTGTGCCACGAAGGACAGAAGACCGGCATCCTGCGCCACCTTTTCAAGACCGCCCACTCGCAGCGTGTTATAGTCTTCTCCTCCTCCAAGCTCAAAGTCAAGGAACTCGCCCGCGAACTGCGCCGCGCCAAGGTGAAGACCGGCGAGATGCACTCCGACCTCGAACAGAATGAGCGCGACCAGGTGATGCTCGACTTCCGCGCCGGCCGTCTCGACGTGCTCGTGGCCACCGACATACTCGCGCGCGGAATTGATATCGACGACATCGCTATGGTGGTCAACTACGACGTTCCCCACGAGGCCGAGGACTATGTGCACCGCATCGGGCGCACGGCCCGAGCCAACGCCGACGGCATGGCAGTAACCCTCATCAGCCAGCGCGAGCAGCCCAAATTCGGTTACATCGAAAACTTCCTCGGCTACGAGGTCCGCAAGCAGGAGGTGCCCGCCGAACTCGGCGAGGCTCCCGCCTATAACCCCAAGAAGCGCTCAGGCGGAGGCCGTCGCGGAGGAAACGGGGCCCAGCGCCGCGGAGGCAACTCCCGGGGAGCCAACAATAACAGCCGTGACAAAGGATCCAACAACAGAAAAGGCCGTCCACACCACAGCCACCACCGCCCGAAGAACAACAATCAGAAACCCGAATAAACCAAGAGGCTATTTAAAACTAAAAAAATCCAGGCAGCTCCACAAAGGAGGCCTGGATTTTTACTATACAATATTATAAAGTATTATTCAGCATACTCGATTTTGCCAACGAGCTTGCGCGAGACTCCGGGATTGTCGGAAGCCTTCACCGAAGGCTGGTGGAGATCCTTGGGGAAATAGAGGAAAAACCTGTCGGCACCTGCGGGGACATAGCTTGCAGGGGCATCGAGAGTATAGAATGTGCGGTCCTTCACGGGGTCATAGTCCATAGTGGGAGTCACCTTGTCGGGGTCGGCAAGGCCGTAAAGCTCATCGCCCACGAAAGTATACTGGAGGTCGATATACTTGCGGTGGTTCTCTGTCCTCGTCTCCTCGATTGACTTGGGAGTATACTCAGCGGGAACATTAATCCACACGCGCCCCTTCTCAAGCTCGATTTTGCCCGGCTCGAGGGTCATAGGGTCATGTTCGGCGAGAAATTTGAAGAGTTTGTCCCAAAGAGGCTTGTTCTTACGATACTGTGTGGCAAATTCGACAGCATCAATTGTTTCATCTGGGTTCACGGTCCAGCCGTTTGCCCATTCGCGACTGTTCATCCACTCACGCGCCTCGGCGGGAGTCATTACATTTTCAGTTGACATGGTTTTGTTGATTTATGGAGTTGAAACTTTCGACTGCAAAAGTAATCAAACATGCCGAATAAAGCAAATCGTCAAATAATTGGCCATACGGAATTAAATTAGTAACTTTGAACGGAAGAATGAAAAATAGACCAATTTATCAATATTAACTACACAGAATCTAACCCAACCATGAGATTTATTTCAGCTATGATCGGGCTGTGTCTAAGCTCTGCCGCCGCATTTGGCGCCGGCAACTCGACCTACGCCCACCTTTATGAAGGTCTCCCCTTTGAAATGCCCGTAATTGACCGTCCGGCCTTCCCCGACCGCGCCGTATCGCTCACCGACTTCGGAGCCGTGGCCGACGGAAAGACCCTCAACACCGACGCCTTCGCCAAGGCCATCGACGCCCTGGCCTCGAAAGGTGGCGGTACGCTCAACGTCCCCTCGGGAATATGGCTCACAGGCCCGATACAGTTCAAGTCCAACATCAATCTCCACCTCGCCGGAGGAGCGCTCATCCTCTTCTCACCCGACCCCGACCTCTACCCTGTCATCTACACCGTCTACGAGGGCTTCGAGTCCTACCGCACCATGTCGCCTATCTACGGCGAGAATCTTGAAAACATAGCCATCACCGGCGAGGGTGTGATTGACGGAAACGGCGGAGCCTGGCGCCAGGTGAAACGCGACAAGATGACCACCGGCCAGTGGAAGCGCCTCGTGGCCTCCGGCGGCATCGTCAAGAATGACAACACTTGGTATCCCTCGCAAGATTACCTCGACGGAGAGCAGTTTCTGAAGTCGCCCGGCAACCACAAGGAACTTACCGAGGACCAGGCCGCAAAGGTGAAGCGCTACCTGCGCCCGGTGATGCTCAAATTTGTCAAATGTAAAAATGTCCTCCTCCAGGGTGTACTCTTCCAGAATTCACCCGCATGGAATCTCCACCCGCTCATGTGCGAGAATCTGATTGTCGACGACGTATACATCAAAAATCCCGAATATGCACAGAACGGCGACGGTCTTGACGTCGAGTCATGTAAAAACGTCATAATCTACCGCTCGACTCTCGATGTCGGCGACGATGCTATCTGTATCAAGTCGGGCAAGGACGAGGACGGCCGCAAGCGCGGAATCCCGACAGAGAATGTAATCGTCAAGGACTGCCGCGTATTCCAGGGCCACGGAGGTTTCGTGGTCGGTAGCGAGATGTCGGGCGGTGTCAACAATGTATCCGTCACCGACTGCCAGTTTATCGGCACAGACGTAGGCCTCCGCTTCAAGAGCACCCGAGGCCGTGGCGGCGTTGTCGAGAATATCTATATCGACAACATCAATATGATCAACATATCCAACGAGGCTCTCCTCTTCGACCTCTACTACTGGGTAAAGAACGCCCCCAAGACCATCCCGCCGGTCGACGAGACAACTCCGCAGTTCCGCAACATCACCATCAACGGCGTGACCTCCTTCAACTCCGGCATGTCGGTCAAGTTCAACGGTCTCCCCGAGATGCACATCGAGAACATCAAGCTCACCAACTCGATATTCACCGCCAACAAGGGTGGCCTGCTCTCCGAGTCGACCAAGATTGACTTCGACAACGTCAGCATCACTGCTGCCGAAGGCCCCGCGCTGACAATCAACAATGTCATTGACGCAAAGCTTGACAACTGTCAGCTCATCACCCCCGCTACAGACAAAGTCGAGTACACCGGCACCAACAAGGATGTCGTAATCAAATAAGTACCGTCATATACAAACTAAGAATAATGCCCCGTCGGCCATCACGGCTGTCGGGGCATTGTTGTTAAAACAAAAAATAAGGGAAAGAAATATTATTTTGTTTTCTTTGCTGTTTTCTTGGGCTTAGGCTCGGGACGACGTAGGCGGAGCACCTGTGCGGAGCGCGGAGGGAGGTAGAGGCGCAGCCATTCGCGACCTGAGGGAGCGAAGAGCGGGTCGGTCTGTGTGAGGTGGCTGACAGTCTCGTCAATGTTGCCGTAGCCTCCGAAGAGGGGGTTGTCGGTAGAGAGCACCACATCATACTCTCCGGCGGGGGCGAGGACGCCGTAGCCGGTGAATGCCTTCGAGGGATTGAAGTTGAACACAAACACGAGGTCGCCGCGCATATAGGCGAGCACCTGGTCATCATCCTTCTCCCAAAGCTTGACCACGGGGAGGGCCTGGAAGTTGTAGACACCTGAAATCGTGTGAATCATCGCGTTGTCAAAGGCATTAAGCATCTCATATTTCAGCTCCTTGCGGTCGACGAGGTCCCACTGGCGGCGGGCATACTTGTAGCTCCAGCCGTTGCCCTCGCGGGGGAAGTCAATCCACTCCGGGTGACCGAATTCGTTGCCCATGAAGTTGAGATAGCCGCCGTTGATGGTCGACGCGGTAACGAGGCGTATCATCTTATGAAGCGCCATGCCGCGGGCCACGGTCATATTGTCGTCATCCTTCATCATGTGCCAGTACATTTCCTTGTCAATCAGGCGGAATATGACAGTCTTGTCACCGACGAGCGCCTGATCGTGGCTCTCGACATAGGATATGGTCTTCTCGTCGGCGCGACGGTTGGTAAGCTCCCAAAAAATCGAGGTAGGATGCCAGTCCTCGTCCTTCTTCTCCTTGAGCATCTTGATCCAATAGTCGGGGATACCCATTGCCATACGGTAGTCGAAGCCTATGCCGCCGTCCTTCACTGGAACCGCGAGGCCTGGCATACCGCTCATCTCCTCGGCTATGGTTATAGCGTTAGGGTTAATCTGGTGTATGAGCTTGTTGGCGAGGGTCAGATATGTGATTGCGTTGGTGTCCTGGCCTCCGTTATAGTAGTCATCGTAGCTGCCGAAAGCCTGGCCGAGACCGTGGCTGTAATAGAGCATGGAGGTGACACCGTCGAAGCGGAATCCGTCGAAGCGGAACTCCTGGAGCCAGTATTTACAATTGGAGAGGAGGAAGTTAATCACATCGTTCTTGCCATAGTCGAAGCAGAGGGAGTCCCATGCGGGATGCTCGCGGCGCCCGTCGCCGTAGAAGTACTGGTTATAGCTGCCGTCGAGGCGTCCGAGACCCTCGACCTCGTTTTTGACAGCGTGTGAGTGGACAATGTCCATGATTACGGCTATGCCAAGCTCATGGGCGCGGTCGATGAGGCTTTTAAGCTCCTCGGGTGTGCCGAAGCGGCTCGATGGAGCATAGAAGCTCGACACATGGTAGCCGAATGAACCATAGTAAGGATGCTCCTGGATGGCCATAATCTGAATGGCGTTGTAGCCGTCGGCAGCGATGCGCGGGAGGATGAGGTCGCGAAACTCGGTATATGTTCCTATCCCCTCCTTCTGCTGGGCCATACCTATGTGGCACTCATAGATGAGGAGCGGGCGGGTATCGGGACGGAAGCGGCGCACCTTCCACTTGTAAGGCTCCGGCGACCATATCTGGGCTGAGAAGACCTTGGTCTGCTCATCCTGAACGACACGGTTGGCGTAGGCGGGGATGCGCTCCCCTTCGCCACCTTCCCAGCTGACAATCATCTTGTAGAGGTCGCCGTGGTGGAGATCATTGGGTTTGAGTTTGATTTCCCATACGCCGTTCTTCTTCAGCTTCAGGGCATATTTCTTCATCTGCTTCCATTTGGAGAAGTCGCCGATGAGTGTGATGGCTGTAGCATTTGGTGCCCACTCGCGGAATACCCATCCGCCGTCGTCAGTGCGGTGGAGACCAAAGAAATTATGGGCGTTTGCAAAGGAATCAAGAGTGCCGTCAGTGCCGCAAAGCTCGGCTTCCTTGGAGAGAGCGTCGTTATGACGTCCGACAATGGCGTCGGTATATGGTTCAAGCCAGGGATCGTTTTTAATAATGTTGAGAGTCTTTTTTTTCATATATTGATGATTATGTTTTTTGCAATGGTATTACAAGATTCTACCACCTTATCGGATAGCTTTCACAAACTTACTAATAAAATTCCATCTATCCTATATAAAAACCGATAAAAAACCAATAAATGAATTTTAGAGTGTTAAAACCACACTCTCAACAACATTTTTTCACTTCTTCCAGAATGTCGGGGTGAAAAGTATGAGCACGGTGAACAGCTCGAGACGCCCAATCATCATAATCAGGGCGAGAATCCACTTGCCAACGTCGGGGACAATGGCATAGGAGCCGCCGTAGCCTGTGACGCCCACTCCAAGGCCGGTATTGCTTATGCAGGAGAAGGCCGAGAAGAAGGAATCCACAAGCGGCAGACCGAGGGCGGTGAGAAGTATACCCCCGACCATGATAATCATGACGTAGAGACAGAGGAAGGCAATCACCTTCGACACAGTCTCGTGGGGAATCACGCGGTCATTAACGCGCACGGTGAAGATATTGTTCGGGTGGACGCATCTGACAATCTCGTTGCGGCAGTTTTTCAGCAGATAAATCAGACGGTCAATCTTAGCACCGCCGCTCGTTGATCCGGCGCATGAGCCGAAAAACATGAGGGCAAAAGTTATTGACAGAGCGAAGGTGCCCCAGCTCGAAAAGCTCGAAACCTCGTAGCCGGTAGAGGTGATTGTCGACACAATCTGGAATAGCGGGTCGAGCGTCACCGCTTTCACCGAATATGCCTGCCCGTGGTAGAAAATGGCTATTACAAAGAGAATGTAGCAGGTGAATATGATGCCGACGTAGGTCCTGAACACATCATTCTTCCAAATCGGCCTGAAATCTCCGTGGGCGGCGCGATAGAGGAGCACGAAGCTCGTACCACCGAGAAACATGAATATGGTCATCACCGATTCGATGTAGACGGAATCCCATGACTCGATGCTGGCGTCGACCGTCGAGAATCCGCCTGTCGACATGGTGCTGAAGGCATGGCAGATAGCATCAAAGGAGGTCATCGGCCCCAGGACGAGGAGGACAAACAGCAGGGCGGTCAGCACAATGTAGATCAGCCACAAACCTTTGGCAGTCTGCGAGATGCGCGGACGCAATTTGTCATGGGTGATACCCGTCACCTCGGCGTTGAACATCTGCATACCTCCCGAATGGTTGAGCATAGGCACCACCGCGAGGGTGAAGAGTATGATACCCATGCCACCTATCCACTGCATCAGGCTGCGCCACATCACCACTCCGTGGCTCAGATGGCTTATCGACTCCATGACGGTGGCACCCGTGGTCGTGAAGCCCGACATGGCCTCAAAAAAGGCGTCGGATACCGACATCGGATTGTGTTCCATAAAAATGAAGGGTATCATTCCGAAGGCGGAGAAGAATACCCATATCAGGGCTGTCAGCAGGAAGCCCTCGCGCTTTCCCATTCGCGGATTGCGCGGGCGGATGCCGAAAGCCATAGCCGCGCCGGCGACCACAGTCACCAACAGTGTCACAAGAAAGCATATCCAGTCATGCTCCCCGTAGACAATACATGTGACGAGGGGGACGAGGATAAAGGCACCCTCAATCATCAACAGCAAACCGATGATACGCAGAATCACCGGCATGTTTATGGTGGATGTGTAGTCGCGCAGCCTCATTATTTGAAGAGTTTTTCAACCTTATGTATCACACCGTTGAGGGTGAAGACCACCACGCGGTCGCCCGGCTGTATGACAGTGTTGCCTGAGACGAGGAAGCCTTTGCCGTCGCGGATAAGGCCGGCTATGGTCATGTCGCGCGAAAGACTGAGGTCCTTTACAGGGCCACGGGTGATTCTCGACCCCTCACGGGCTACAATCTCCGCCACTTCGGCATCGGCGAGAGCGAGACACTTCGAGGTCGACGTGTCGCGGTCAAGCAACATCTGGAATATTCTCGACGAGGCGAGGAGTTTTTTATTTATAATGGTACCGATGTTAAGTCCCTCGGCCTCGGATATAAACTGGAGGTTCTCAACTTCGGCTATAGTCTTGACCACGCCGAGTTCCTTGGCCGAAAGACAGGTCAGAATGTTGGTCTCACTGCTGTCGGCAAGGGCGATGAAGGCATCCATATCGGATATGCCTGCATCCATAAGAGCATCGGTGTCGCGGGCGTCGGCATTGATGATGCCTGCGTTAGGGCATTTTTCCGAAAGCCTCAGACAGCGCTCCCGGTCAACATCCATGATTTTGAAATTGAACTCGTCGCCGGCCATTGCACACAGGCGGACGGCTATTCGGCTTCCGCCCATGATGAGCACATCGCGAATCTTGCGCTGGGTCTTGCCACAGAGCGCCACGAGTGAGTCGACGTGCTGGCGTGTGGTCATGAAATAGACAATGTCATTCGGCTCGAGACGGTCATGACCACCCGGGATAATGGTTTCATGGTTGCGTTTGATGGCCGCGACGTGGAAATTGTGCTCGGTCATGCCAAGCTCTTTGAGCTGCATACCCATGAGGGGGGCATTGGTGCGCAGCTTGACCCCTACCAATATCAGCTCGCCGTCATGAAGCTCGAACCAGTGGCGCACCCAGTTGTGGCGGAGTGCCTGGATGATTTCAAGGGCGGCAAGATATTCGGGATATATCATGTCGTCAGCCCCTATATGGCTGAAAAATTCCCGGTTTACAGGGTCTTTAAACTCATAGTTGTCAATTCTGGCTACCGTCTTGGTGGCTCCGAGGCTTTTGGCTATGGCACAGGCAACGATGTTGCGCGTCTCGAAGGGAGTAACGGCTATAAAGAGGTCGCAACCCTCCACTCCCGCCTGGCGCAGGCTCGAGAAAGATGTAGGCGAGCCGCAGTAAGTCAGGAGGTTATAGTTAGAATCAAGCATAGCCAATTTCTCACCATCGCTGTCTACGACGGTGATATCCTGCTCCTCGTTGGAAAGCAGTTTGGCAAGATGAGTACCGACCTCGCCCGAGCCGGCTATGATTATTTTCATTTCGCGAGTGAAGATTTTATAGTATTAACAATCTTCCCGACTGTATGATAGATGCCATCTTCATCAAATCCGCAAAGGTTTTTCAACTGCGCAGGGCTTCCCTGGGCGATGAAACGGTCAGGGACACCAAGACGATGAACCGGGACTGATGAATTAAGCTCGGCAAGCTGCTCAATGACGGCTGAACCCATGCCGCCGTCGACCACACCGTCTTCGACTGTTATGACGGGGACGTTCATCTCGGCAACCTTTTGAATAATGTCGCTGTCGAGGGGTTTCAGGAATATGAGGTCGTAATGGGCTATGGTGACATTGAAATCCTTCTCAGCGCGCTCGATGGCTTTGGCGACATCATCGGCAGCGGGACCAATTGACAGTATGACAATATCGCTGCCCTCGTGGAGCCGCTCCCCCTTCCCGACCGGGAGGGGGCGCATCTCTGCACCCGACAGATTTGCCGCACCATGACCTCGCGGATAGCGAATGGCAAAGGGACCGTCGAAATTCTCGGCTGTCACCATAAGGTTACGGAGCATGTCGAGATTGCGAGGTGAAGCCACGGTCATACCGGGAATGGCACGGAGATAGACGAGGTCGAAGACTCCGTGGTGGGTGGCGCCGTCCTCCCCTACCAAACCTGCACGGTCGAGACAGAAGACCACAGGCAGGCCCTCAATGGCAACATCATGTATGATATGGTCATAGGCTCGCTGAAGGAATGAGGAATAGATTGCCACAAAGGGCTTCATACCCTCCTTGGCCATACCTCCGGCGAAGGTGACCGCATGACCCTCGGAGATGCCGACATCGAAGGTACGGTCAGGAAAGACGCTCTGAAGTTTGCTCATGGATGTGCCCGAAAGCATGGCAGCCGTCACACCGACTATCTTAGGATTCCTTTCAGCGAGCTCTACGAGGGTCTCGCCGAAGACCTCCTGATACTTGGGGGGACGCTTGGCGTTGTCTTTCAGAATCTCGCCGGTAGCGGCATTGAACTTTCCGGGTGCGTGCCAGCGCGAGGGATCTTTCTCGGCAGGGGCATAGCCTTTGCCCTTGACAGTCCGCAGGTGGAGTATGCGCGGTCCTGAAAGGTCCTTGATGTCGTTGAGGACATTGACCACGGTGTTGATATCATGGCCGTCAAATGGGCCAAAATAGCGGATGTTGAGCCCTTCGAAGATATTCTGTTCCTTGGTAATCAGTGATTTCAGGCTGTTGTTGAAGCGCATAATCATCCCCTTGCCCTTGTCTGTGACAAGATGGTGCTTTCTGAGGAAGCGCGAGAACTTATAGCGGAAGTTGTTGTAGGTCTTCGAGGTTGTCAGATGTGCGAGATAAGAATTCAGCGAGCCGACATTGCGGTCAATCGACATGTCGTTGTCGTTGAGGATTATCAGCAGGTTGGAATTGGCGTTAGCGGCATTGTTCAAGCCCTCGAAGGCGAGGCCGCCGCTAATGGAGGCATCGCCAATGACGGCGACCACGTTGCGGCGCGGATTCTCGCCCTGCAATCCGCTTGCGACAGTCATGCCGAGGGCAGCGGATATCGAATTGGACGCATGGCCGGCCGTGAATGTGTCATACTCGCTCTCCTTAGGATTCGGGAAGCCGCTCAGGCCTCCCAAAGTCCTGTTGGAGTAGAAATTATCGCGCCGACCTGTGAGAATTTTATGTCCGTAGGCCTGATGACCAACATCCCAGACGATTCTGTCGTAGGGAGTGTTGAATACATAATGCAGTGCCACAGTAAGCTCGACAGCGCCCATGCTTGAGGCGAAGTGGCCCGGATGGTATGAAAGAGAGTTTATAAGAAAGGAGCGCAGCTCACTGCACACCTGCGGAAGCTCCCGCATCGAAAGTTTGCGCAAATCGGCCGGCGAATCGATCCCGGATAAAAGAGGATACTTATCGGCTATCGTTTCTTTTTCCATTCTTAATATATTTCTTATAAAGCGGAACCCACACTATGATGCCAGACGCGACTATGATGAAGAGCGTCCAAAGCGTGAATGGCTGCGAGGCGATGACCAGATAGCACAGGAAGAGCCAGAGGACAGCGATGAAGCCGAATCGAATCTTAGTGGAGGTATCCATAAACTTATATGCTTGGAGGGTGCTTGATCAATAGCCAGTGTAGCTGTGGGGTGACAGTTTCTTAAGCTCGGCCTTGACCTCGTCGGTGACATCGAGGGTGTCAATGAATGTGGCGATGCTCTCGGCTGTCACAGCCTCGTTCTTGCGGGTGAGGGCCTTCAAGGTCTCGTAGGGCTTGGGATAGCCTTCGCGACGTAGAACTGTCTGGATAGCCTCGGCCACGACGCTCCAGGTGTTGTCGAGGTCGGCATTGATGGCGTCGATGTTGAGAAGGAGCTTGCCGAGACCCTTCATGGTCGATGCAATGGCAATCATTGTATGCGCGAGGGGCACGCCGATGTTGCGGAGCACGGTCGAATCCGTAAGGTCGCGCTGGAGACGCGACACGGGGAGCTTAGACGCGAGGTGACCGAAGACGGCGTTGGCAATGCCGATGTTGCCCTCCGAGTTCTCAAAGTCAATAGGGTTGACCTTGTGGGGCATGGCTGAAGAGCCGACCTCGCCGGCCTTGATTTTCTGCTTGAAGTATTCCATTGAAACATACATCCACATGTCCCTGTCGAGGTCGAGGATGATGTTGTTGATGCGGGCGAGGGCGTCAAAGAGGGCTGCGAGGTTATCGTAGTTTGAAATCTGGGTCGTGTACTCCTCTCGGACGATGCCGAGCTTCTCAGAGAGGAACTTTGCACCGAACTCACGCCAGTCAATCTCGGGGAAGGCGCAGAGGTGGGCATTGAAGTTGCCTGTGGCTCCGCCAAACTTACCTGAAATCTCCACAGCGTCAAGCATAGCGAGCTGGCGGCGGAGACGATAGCTGAACACCTTTATTTCCTTGCCGAGACGGGTAGGCGAAGCGGGCTGGCCGTGGGTCTTGGCGAGCATGGGGATGTCATACCACTCGTCGGCACGCGCTTCAAGGTGCTCTATCAGCGCCATGAGGCGGGGACGGTAGACATTGGCCAATGCGTCGGCAACCGACATGGGCACTGAGGTGTTGTTAATGTCCTGCGAAGTGAGTCCGAAGTGGATGTATTCCTTATACTGTGCGATGTCAAAGGCGTCAAATTTTTCCTTGAGGAAGTATTCCACGGCCTTGACGTCATGGTTGGTGACACTCTCAATCTCCTTGATGCGTGCGGCGTCCTCGACTGAGAATGTCTTATAGATGTCACGCAACTTACCGAACAAATCCTTCGGGAATCCGGCAAGGGCGGGAAGCGGCAGCTCACACAGAGCGATAAAGTACTCCACCTCGACCTTTACACGGTAACGGATAAGGGCATATTCAGAAAAATACTCGTCAAGACTCTCACACTTTCCGCGATAGCGGCCGTCGACGGGAGAAATGGCAGTCAGTTCAGTAAGATTCATGTCAAACTTTTGATTGGTTGATTTTACTTTTTATAGTTTATTGCAAAATTACAAAAAAAGCCACACATAACCTTATGTCCACTCCAAAATATCAGATTAGTGAAATATTTCAATGGGGGTATATGCAAAAAAAGACCGGGACCCGGGTTGTGTCCGGGTCTCGGTCTGTCTTCAGAGGGGGCGGTTATCTACTTTCCCACTTTCGCAGTATCATCG
>CAJUIX010000022.1 GCA_910586665.1 uncultured Duncaniella sp. | reverse complement strand
GGTATAAACCAGCAGATTTACAGTCTGCCCCATTTGGCCACTCTGGTATTCGCCCTTATCATCTGAACCGCCTGGGCGGTATCTTCTGACATTGTTTTAGTTGAGCCTCTTGTCGGATTCGAACCAACGACCCCGAGATTACAAATCACGTGCTCTGGCCAACTGAGCTAAAGAGGCAACAAGTTATTGTTCTCTTGCTTTCGGAGAGTGTTTCCCTCTCAAAAGCGATGCAAAATTAGCGCTAATATTTGAAACCACCAAATTTTTTCACCATTTTTTTGATATAATTTTCTCCACGAGGAGGTCAAAATGGAGAATAAGGCGGCTTAACAGCACAATTTTTCAACAACTTATGTTTTCAGTGAAGCTATCAACATTTTTCGCCTCCGGCTGTCACTTGCAGTGAGCCTTAATCCAGTCATAGTGGCCGCGCTCGGTCGAGACGGTGGTCCAGTGCTCGTTGATTGGGGTCAGGAGCGCCTCCTTAGGGGTGGTGATGACGTTGAAGACCTCGTAGCTGGTGGTGGGAGGACAGGTGTTGTCGTTGAAACCCCATGTCATGCGGACGGGGCATTTGAGGTGGCGCGCGAAGTTGACCACGTCGTAATATTCAAGCGTGCGAATCTTCTCGGGGGTAGCCTCCGATGGATTCTTACGGAAATGGTGGGGGTAGCCGCCGGTCTTGTCGCCGAGGTAGCCGGTCATGTCGCTAAGGGCCGGGTGGTTGGCCACGCAGCCTGTGACCCTGTCGTCGAGCATGGCGGTGGTGATTGCGAGCGCCCCACCCTGCGAGCCTCCCTGGGTGAAGAGATTCCTGCCGTCCCACTCGGGGAGGGAGGCCAGGAGGTCGAGGAAGCGGCGACAGCCGAGGTATACGTCCTTCATATAATATTTGTCGGGGTCGTCGAGGTCAAAGCTGAGATAGTCGCCGCGCACCTTGCGCTCGGCGGCAAACTCATCCTCCGAAAGCTCTGGGTGCAGACCGTGAATCTCGGTCTCGATGCGTATCACTCCCCCCTCGCCGTAGTAGCGGTGGAGCATGGGATCCTTGATGGTCTTGACACCGGCTCCGGGAGGGGTCATGACGGCGGGATACCTGCCGCCACCCTTGGGGATGAAGAGATAGCCGTACATCGACTTCCCTTCGGGGGTAATCTGCAACTTGACGAGCTGGCAGGTCATCTTGTCGGTCGTGTAGTTCCCGACAGGCTCCATCGAGTAGGTGAGGGGGAACTTCTTATCCTCGGCGACAGCCTTGGCCCAAAAGTCGAGGAAGTCTGCCGGCTCCTTGACGTAAGGGCGGAGTTTCTCGGGAGAGAAACCGACCTTGACATGGTGGAGATATTTCTGACCGTTGTCAGTGACCGAGAGCCGGAGGTCGCGGAATCCGGGTTTGGTCATGGTGCCGATGTTGATACTGGCCTTGCCGTCCTTGAGCAGCAGCGTCCCCTTACGGTCGGCGGGGAGCATGTCGTCGCCAATCTCATAGCTGACGCTCATGCCGTCGGCGGGGATACCGTAGCGGTACAGCTCTACGGAAATCACGGCGCTGTCGCCCGTCTCATAGAGCCAGTCGGGGTGGTCCGGGTTTGTGACCCAAAGCATATCGCTGCGCGAGGGATAGTTTTCGGCCTTGGCGGAAGCCCACGCGAGCGCGCATAATATAATTAAGGTGGTAAATCGTAAGATTCTCATGGCAAGTTGTGGTTGATTGATGTGTGTGAGACTTATTTTTCCACAAAATTAGCACATTTCCGAAGCTTATCTCCACCAGCGGCCCCTTAAATATTCTTAAAACCAATTTTTCGACCCCTCGAAGCGGGATTATTCCTTAAAAGGTCGTAATTTTGCGGTAGATTAGACCTATATAATGAAACGACAATTCTTACTCACCGCATTGTGCTGCATGACTGCCGGAAGCATGTATGCCCAGGCCAACCGGCCCGACGCCCAGGGGACTCTCGACAGAGGCATCCTGATGTATGAAGACCGTAACTTCGAGGGCTGCCTCGACCAGCTCACACGGCTCAGCACCCTCAATCCCACCGCAAGCCAGGAAGAGAAGGCGCTCTACTACCGCGGGCTTGCCGCGCAGGGTCTTGGCGACGACGAGGCTCTCGGGCTGTTCCGCAAGTTTCTGGAGACCTACCCAGTATCTCCGCTGCGAGCCGACGTGATGATGTCGGTGGGCGACTACTATTTCAACCGGGGCAACTATCCGAAGGCCCTGGAGGAGTATGCCCGGGTCAACCCACTCGCGCTCACGGATGACCGCACGGACGACATGACCTACCGCATCGCCTACTCCTACATGCAGCTCGGCGAGCTCTCGACAGCCGCGGGCATGTTCCGCGGGCTGCAAGGGAAGCCGCGCTATGCCAATGCCGCGAGATTCTACCTCGGCTATATCGCCTATACCGGCCAGGACTACCCCCTCGCCCTCCAATATTTCCGCTCGGTCGACACATCGCGCGAGCCGGGCAAAGCCGCGCCCTACTACGAAGCACAGATAAACTTCGCGCAGGGTGACTACAAGCGCACCCTCGAGCTGTCGCGCTCACTGATAGCCTCCGGGAGCGTCCCGCAGTTCACCGCCGAGTGCAACCGCCTCGCGGGTGAGTCGCTCTACAATCTCGGCCAGGAGGAGGACGCCCTCCCCTATCTCTGGAAATACTGTGCCGAGGCTGCCAATCCCCAGCCGTCGGCTTTCTACATACTCGGCGTCAGCGAATACCGCAAGGGCAACTACGACGAGGCCGTCAAGCTCCTCCAACAGGCCATATCCGACAATTCGGCTATGGGTCAGAGCGCCTACCTCTTCCTCGGGCAGGCCTATCTCAAGCGGGGCGACAACAACTCGGCGCTGATGGCCTTCGAGAACGCCTACCGCCGCGACTTCGACCGCGAGGTGCGCGAGACGGCCTTCTACAACTACGCCGTCGCACGCATGGATGGTGGGCGCGTCCCCTTCGGCAATTCCGTGGCGCTCCTCGAGAGCTTCCTCAAAGAATATCCCGACTCGCGCTACAGCGCCGACGTGCAGCGCTACATCGTCAACGGCTACATGACCGACAATGACTACGAGAGCGCTCTCGCCGCCCTCGACCGCATCGCACGCCCCTCGGCAGAACTCGTCAAGGCCAAGCAGAGGGTGCTCCTCGTGCTCGGCTCGCGCGAGTACAGCTCCGGCAAAATCTCGCAGGCCATCACCCACCTCACCCAGGCCAAGCGCATAGCCTCGGCCGACCCCTCGATAGCCCGCCAGTGCGACCTCTGGCTCGGCGACTGCTACTTCACCCGCGGCAACTACGACGAGGCCGCGACGGCCTATCGCGACTTCCTCGCCGCCGTCCCCAAATCGGATACAGGCAACCGCGCCCTCGCATATTATGACCTCGGCTACACCCGCTTCAACCAGGAGCGCTACTCCGACGCCCTCACCAACTTCCGCGACGCCCTCGCGCTGCTCAACGCCGGCAACACCGGCCTCCCCGCGACACTCGCTGCCGACTGCCACAATAGAATGGCCGACTGCCACTACTACGCATCGGACTTCGCCGCCGCAGCCGAGGACTACAACAAGGCCTACTCCCTCAACCCCGCTGCCGGGGACTACGCCCTCTTCCAGCTCGCTATCATGAAGGGTCTGCGCAAGGACCACGCCGGCAAAATCGAGAGCATCGATGCCCTCGTCAGCCGCTTCCCCTCGTCGGGACTCATCCCCCAGGCACTCCTGGAGAAGGCCGAGAGCCAGTCGGCCATCGGACAGACCGACCGCGCCGTCAGCACCTACCGGCAGCTCGTAGGGAAGTACTCCAACACCGCACCAGGACGCAACGGCTACCTCCAGCTCGCCATCACCTACATCAACCGCGGTGATCGCTCCAAGGGTATCGAGACCTACAAGGAGGTCATCACCAAGTTCCCCACCAGCGAGGAGGCACGCATTGCAGCCGACGACCTCAAGCAAATCTATGCCAACGACGGACGCATAGCCGACTTCGTCGCCTTCATCAACACCGTCCCCAACGCCCCGCGCTACGAGGCTTCAGAGCTTGAAAAGCTCGCCTTCCAGGCTGCGGAGAATGACTATATCAACTCGGGCGCCACAGCCAAGCTCACCGCTTACGTCAACGAGTATGCCGACGGTGCCGACCGCGCCCAGGCCCTCTACTATCTCGCCGACGCCGCATGGAACGAGGGTAAGGCCGCCGAGGCCCAGACCTATGCCGTGCAGGTGCTCCAGAAGCATCCCGATGCAGAGGTGGCCGAGGACGCCATGCTCATAAAGGGCGCCGCCGAAAGCTCGCTCGGCAAGACAGAGATTGCCAACGACACTTATCGCGAGCTTGAGGGACGCGCATCAGGCTCCAACATGCTGCGCGAGGCACGCCTCGGGCTCCTGCGCACGGCCAACGACCTCGGAAAGTATGACGAGGTGGTGGCCACGGCCGACAAGCTCCTCTCGTCGACCGCCGCAAGCTCGTCGCTCGACGTCAACGAAATCAAATTCATGCGCGGCATGGCCAATGACCACCTCGGCAACCACTCCAAGGCCGACGCCGACTGGGAGGAACTGGCCAAGAACCTCTCGGACATCTACGGTGCCAAGAGTGCCTACTACCTTGGAGCCTCGCTCCTCGAGCGCGGCGACCTTAAGAAGGCCCACGACGTGGCCGACCGCCTGATTTCGTCGGACACGCCCCATCAGTACTGGCTCGCCCGCGGCTTCATCCTCTACAGCGACATCCTCCGCAAGCAGGGCAAAACTTTCGAGGCCGACGAGTATCTGAAATCCCTCAAGAGCAACTATCCCGGCACCGAGGCCGACATCTTCCAGATGATTGACTCACGTCTCTAAGCACCCCTCCACCACCTATTATATATAATCACGCATCATGAACACCCGCATAGCATTACTCGCCCTCGGACTTGCAGCCACCAGCACGGCTTTCGGCCAGGGACTACATAAGGAAATCAATGTCGAGCAGAAAATCGACCCGGTAAAGCGCGACGCATCGCGCATCACGGTGCTCCCGACCCTCCAGCTTCCCGCCATCAGCCGCCCGCAGCTTTCATTCAGCGACAAGGTGGTGACCACCCATGTCCCCAACTCAATCACCACCCTCGCGCCGGTGGCCTATGGCGACAAGCTTTACACCTCCCCTTACCGTGGTTACGCAGTGCTCGGTCTCGGAGCGCCCCTGTTCAACGCCACCTTCTCGGCCGGCTATCGTGCCATAGACACCGATAAGACCCGGCTGGCGGTATGGAGCCAGTATAACGGCGATATCTATCGCGAAAAAATCACAGATATTGTCGGCGGCTCCAGCCCGGAGCACACCAACTACTGGCGCGACCACTCGGCATCGCTCGGCACCGACCTGCGCCAGGCCATAGGTGAGAATTCAGCCCTCGACGCCTCGCTCGACTACACATACGCCTACCACACCAACCCGATAGGCCACATGTCATACTCCCAAAACATCAGCCGTGCCAACGCCTCGGCCCTCTTCTCATCCAAGGCCGAGGGCCTGGGATATAGCGTCGGAGCCCACTATCAGCACTTCGGCATGTATCACTTCGATATCCCCGACGGCTACAGCTACCGCTTGGAGGATTATCCCGAGAAGGGCGTGCGCCAGAACCTCTTCGGCGCCGAGGGGAGCTTCGCGCTCCCCTTCGGAGAGACAACGGAGCTTGGCCTGGACATCAACGCCGACTTCCTCCGCACAGGTGCATATCTCACCCCGCTTTACCCCTACAACAACTATGACAAGTTTGCAGCCTCGACCGGGGGGACAAGCGGACTCATATCGCTCACTCCCCACCTTGACTTCGGCTCGCAGACCTTCAAGGGACGCCTCGGCGTGCAGGCCGACATCACCACCGGCGGGGGGAAGACCTTCCACATCGCCCCGGAAGTGATGCTCGCGTGGACACCCTCGCAGATTATCGGCATCGAGGTCACGGCCAAGGGTGGCTCGCAGCTCAACTCGCTCGCCTCGCTCTACGACATCAGCTCCAACCTCTCCCCCTTCATGGCCTACGGGCAGTCACACATCCCCTACGCCTTCGACGGTCGCCTCACCGTGGGCCCCTTCCTCGGCGCTTATCTTGAACTCTTCGGCGGCTATGCCAAAGCCAACGACTGGCTGATGCCTATTGGCGACAATATCTACCCCGGCCAGGGCATTTATGACCGCACAGACCTGTCGGCATGGCACCTCGGCGCGGCCGTGGGCTACAACTACCACAAACTCTTCGCCTTCCGCGCAAGCTACGAGACAGCGCCCAACGACTATGACCATAGCTACTACGAGTGGCGCGACAGAGCCAGGCATGTCGTCAACGCGGAGATGAAGCTCCGCCCGATTGAGCCGCTGTTGGTGACCCTCAACTGGGAATTCCGCTCAGGACGCCGCACCTACTACATGCAGGAGAACTACATCGGCAGCGTTAATGATGAAAATGCCGGAGTATATTACTTACCCGAGGCTCGCACACTCGGCGTATGCTCCAACCTCTCGCTCGGAGCCGGCTACACCGTCACTGACGCGCTGACTATCTTTGCCCGCGGCGAGAACCTGCTCAACCGCCGCCACGACATAATCGGCGGACGCATCGCACAGGGCACCACCGGCATGATCGGCGCCTCGCTCAAATTTTAAACCCATACCTAATATTATATCACACACATCTGATGAAAAAACTATTTCTACTCGCGCTGTCGCTCCTCGCGCTGACGGCCAGCGCCGCCGGCGACTACAGCGCCTACTACAATGACCTCCCCGTGGCCGTCAAGCCGGTCAAGACCTTCGCTCTCCCCACCCGCACAGCCGGCATCACCGACTTCGGGGGCAAGGGGGATGGTGTCACCCTCAACACCGAGGCCTTCCGCAAGGCTATCGACGAGCTCTCGGCAGCCGGCGGCGGCAGAATCATTGTCCCGCAGGGAGTATGGCTCACAGGACCTATCGAACTGAAGAGCAACATCAACCTCCACCTCGAGCGCAACGCCGTCATCTTCTTCTCGGCCGACCGCAGCCTCTACGTCGACCCCGACCCCAAGGCGCGCCGCGTGCTCCCCTGCATCACGGCCTCGCGCTGCACCAACATCTCGATTACCGGCGAGGGCACCATTGACGGCAACGGTGCCCAGTGGCGCCCCGTCAAGCGCGGCAAGGTGAGCGACACCGAGTGGAAGCGCTTCAAGAAAATGGGTGGCGTCGAGCGTCAGAACGGTTCCCTATGGTATCCCTGGGAACTCAAGTCGGGCTACGGCGACGTGGCCGACACTCCCGAGAAGCAGGAGAAGATGCGCAACGACCTCTTCCGCGTCTACCACTGCGAGAACATCTTCCTCCAGGGCGTCACCTTCCAGAACGCGCCCAAGTTCCACGTCCACCCCTTCAACTCGCGCAACGTAATCATCGACGGCATCACCGTGCGCTGCCCCTGGAACGCCCAGAACGGCGACGCTATCGACATCAGCGACTGCCACCAGGTGATAATAGTCAACTCGGTGGTCGACGCGGGTGACGACGGCCTCTGCATGAAGAGCGGCGACTACAAGAAGGACGCCCTCGTCAACGGCTGCGAGGACATTCTCATCCAGGACAACACCGTCTACCACGCCCACGGCGGCTTCGTCATCGGCAGCGAGGACGTCTGCGGCATGAAGCGCATCGTGGTCCGCGACTGCACCTTCTCCGGCACCGACACCGGCCTCCGCTTCAAGAGCGGCATCGGGCGCGGCGGCAAGACGGAGGACATATACATCAGCCGCATAATGATGACCGACATCATATCCGACGCCATCACCCTCCAATGTGACTATGCCGACCGCCCCGCCGGGTGGAAGGAGTCGGACAGTGTGAAGCCCAAGGAGCTGGTGAAGGTGCCCGAGTTTACCGACATACATATATCGGACGTCATCTGCCACGGCACCGCAACCGCCATTAAAGCCTCAGGACTCGAAGGGCTCAACTGCGTCCACGGCGTAACCGTCAGCAACAGTACCTTCGTCTACACCGACAGCGCGACCGAAATCGCCCCCACCGCCGAGGTCACAATCAAGGACGTCCGATTCGTCAAGGACCAAAAACAGTAGAAGCACAACTCTGTAGGGACGCGGCGTGCCGCTTATGCCATATAGAATACATCCGCCTGATATGCAGGAGGCAACTATTTTATTCGGTATAAGCGGCACGCCGCGTCCCTACATTCGTCATATTTGAAATACCACCGTATTATTCATCATCAGCCCTGCGCAGGGCCTTCTCCATTGCCTTGTCATAAGCCTGCCCTCTCGGCACCAAATACCTGAAAAACACCATATCATCCAAAATTTCAATATGGAAGGTAAAAAAAGCCCTCCTACTGCCAATTCTTATCCTATATACATTCTTGTAATTCACAAGTTTCTTACAGTCAGATATGTCAGCCAGGACGACAGCATCCCCAACTTCGTCAATAACGGCAAGAACAGACCGAAGGTCCTTACCCCCGAGTCGCTCAAGACTTTTACCAAATTCCTTTGACAACTTATACTTCATCGCTCATGGCCTTTTTACGCAAGCGGTTAAGCAGCTCAGCCTGTTCATGGTCAGAAAGCATGACCGACCCTTCGGGACGTGTCTCAAGCAGATATGAATATAGAGCGTCATCATCAGAATCCTCTATAGAATTTATTACCATGTTCTCTATCAGACGCTTGACACTCGTCCCCATAGCCGCAGCCTGAAGAGATAATCGGCGACATATATCATTAGGTAGTTCAATGAGCTTTTTGGTCTTCCCCGTATTGTTAAGAGCTACAGTATTCATAGTTTTATAATATTTATATTGCAAATATAATATATATATATAATATACGCAACAGGCAGTCATTATGTTTGATACAATTATATCCTTTTCTTGTCATTTTTGCTTCGTCGGGGCACTAAATAATACGGCGTAATGATAAATACTTTTTAGCTTAAAATTGGTTAATTAACATAACATCCTTAACTTTTTGCTACCCTCTGCCAAAAAATTCATCGTTTTTTAATAAAAATTTTATCAAAAAATAATACGATATTTAAATTTTTACTATATTTGCCTCATGTAATTTGCTTCGCAAACGCGGACCGGGCTGCGCCCGACTTCCGCTATTACATTTCAGCGAATTTATTTGCCTCATGTAATTTGCTTCGCAAACGCGGACCGGGCTGCGCCCGACTTCCGCTATTACATTTCAGCGAATTTATTTGCCTCATGTAATTTGCTTCGCAAACGCGGACATCAACTATCACATCATTTCTAACTATCTAACCCGCCCATGAAACTACACTGCAGAACCGTCATAGTCCTGCTTTTAGGGCTTATTTATTCTATTTCTGTACGAGGGGAGAACGACAGAAGCACGCCGGCCGACAAGTATCAGGCCGGAAGCCAGTATCTCGCCTACCCTCGTCCGGCCTACGGCCTGCCCCGGCTTACGAAGGCTCCCGAGGGCTATGTCCCCTTCCACATCGAGCACTACGGACGCCACGGAAGCCGCTGGCTCCTCAAAGATGACAAATATGACCGCCCGGTCGAATATCTCGAGAAAGCCGGGCGCAACGGCAAGCTCACCCCCCGCGGACAGCAGCTGCTCGCCCAGCTCCGCGACATCCGCAAAGCCTCCAAGAACCGCGTCGGCGAGCTGACCCCGCTCGGCCACCGCCAGCACCGCGACATTGCCCGCCGCATGACCGAAAACTTCCCCGAAATCTTCGTTCCCGGCACACATGTCGACGCCAAGTCGACAGTAGTCATCCGCTGCATCCTCTCTATGGCCAACGAGATTGCCGAGCTACAGCGCATCTGCCCCGGACTCACCGTCAGCTGCGACGCCTCGCGCGCCACTCAGAAAATCCTCGCCTACAACAGCACCGACACCGTGGCCAAGAAGCTCGCCCGCAAGGTCGAGAAGGAGCTTTGGGACCGCTACGGCGACGAAATGGATAAAAAATACGGCGACCACTCGGCCTTCATCTCCAAAATCTTCAACGACCCCGCTTTTGTGGCCGACAGCCTCGACGAGGCCAAGGTGTTTGACGCGATTTTCGACGTGGCCGTCAACACCCAGAGCCACGACGACCAGGCAGAGTTCTACGACGTATTCACCTCCGAAGAACTCCACAACAACTGGCTGCTCAACAACGCCTCCTGGTATATCTCGGCCGGCAACAGCGCCCTGACCTCCAACCGCGTCCCCTACAACCAGCGTGTGCTCCTGCGCAACATCATCGAGTCGGCCGACACGGCGATGGTCTCCCCCCGCCTCAGCGCCAACCTCCGCTTCGGCCACGAGTCAATCGTGCTCCCGCTCACAATCCTGATGGAAATCAACGACAGTGCCCTTGACATCGGCGAATTCGATGCCGACACCCCCGCCAAGCTCGCCGAGCGCTGGCGCAACTATGAAATTTTCCCGATGGGAAGCAACATACAGATTGTCTTCTACCGCCCCTCCGACAAACCTTCATACTCTCCCGACGAGGTGCTCGTCAAAGTCCTGCTCAACGAGGAGGAGGCCACCCTCCCGGTGAAGCCAGTCCAAGGTCCCTACTACAGATGGAAGGACCTGCGCGACCACTACACGGCCAAGCTCGACGGCTTCTCCTCACGCTTCAACGAATAATTCCAATCTATTATTATTTTCAATCATTACTCACTTATGGCAAACGAAGTATTAACATTTATTAGCAAATCGGGGGGGATGAAATGCCTCAACCGCATTATGCTGCTTCTCGTCTGCGCATTTTTGGCTATTAACGCCACAGCCCAGACCCGTACCATTACGGGAACAGTGACCGACGAAGCCGGCGATCCGATGGCCGGCGTTTCCGTCATCGTCAAAGGCTCAGCCACAGGCATGGCCACCGACCTTGACGGCAAATACTCAGTCAAGGCCGCCAAGGGTGCCGTCATCGAGTACTCCTACATCGGCTACCTGACCCAGAGCATCACCGTCGGCGAGCGCTCGGTCATCAACGTCACGCTCAAAGAGGACGTCAAGGCCCTCGACGAGGTCGTGGTTGTGGCCTACGGTACAGCTTCCAAGCAGTCACTCACCGGCTCAGTGGCCGTCATCAGTGACGAGGACATACAGCGCCGCCCCGTGACCTCCGTGACCTCCGCTCTCGAAGGTATGGCCCCCGGCGTACAGGTCAACGGCTCCACAGGCACCCCGGGTGAGGCACCCACAATCCTCATCCGCGGTATCAACTCGGTCAACGGCACCACCGCCCCCCTCTATGTGGTCGACGGCGTAGTCTGGAACGGCAATTATAACGACATCAACCCTAACGACGTAGAGACAATCTCAGTGCTCAAGGACGCCGCATCCTGCGCCCTTTACGGTGCAAAGGGAGCCAACGGCGTTGTCCTCATCACCACCAAGAAGGCCAAGAGCGCCGGCAAGGTCGAGGTGACAGCCAAAATACGCCAGGGTATCTATCAGCGCGCACTCCCCGAATACAAGCGTCTCGGCTACAACCGCTGGAACGAGGCCATGCTCCAGGCTATCACAAACGGCAAGGTGACCTCGGCTCCCGATAAGTATACATACGAGACTGCAATGGAGGAGACCATCGGCAACTTCTTCTCCGAAGCAGGCATCCTCAACCTCTACGGCACAGGCGAGAACGGTGACGTCACCGGCGGCAGCGCCAAGAAGGTATTCGACGCCAACGGCAAGGTCGTCCTCAACAAACTTTCATGCTACGACGACACCGACTGGTGGGACGCCCTCTCACGCAACGGCCACCGTCAGGAATACAACGTCAGCGCCACAGGTGCCACCGAGAAGTTCAGCGCCTACGCATCGCTCGGCTATGTCAAGGAGAAAGGCTACCTCCTCAAGACTGACTTCGAGCGCTGGAACGCCCGCCTCAACAGCGAGTACCGCCCCACAAAATATCTCAAAGTAGGTTTCGGCCTTACCGCTGCCGAAATCGAATCGAACCAGCCCCAGTTTGACAGCGACAACCTCTCGTCGACCTCAAACGCCATGTCATACCAGGGTATCGCCCCCGGTCTCCCCTACTATGCACACGACTGGAAAACAGGTGAAATCCTCCGCGACGAAAACGGCAATCCCGTCTGGAACACTATGGACGGCTACGCAACCTTCACCAGTAACCGCGCCTATATCATCCGCGCCAACTCCGAGGACTATGAGCGTCTTTCTGTCGACGGCAACGCTTTCGCGACAATCTACCTCCCCTATAACTTCGAGCTTACCGTCCGCGGCAACATGAACCGCTACCGTCAGACCGACACCGACTACGCCAGTCCCCTCATCGGCCATGCCCAGGGATTCGGACGTCTCACAAAGACCTTCTACAAGCGCGAGACAACCAACCTCCAGCAGTACATCACATGGTCACACGACTATGGCGCACACCACGTCGACGCCATGCTCAACCACGAGAGCTACAACCGCTACTACGAATATTCAGAGGTAAAGAACAAAAACCAGCTCTTCCCCGACAAGCTCTATCTTTCGAACTTCACCGAAAACGAGGGCACATCCGCCTACGCCTACCGTTACCGCACGGAGACCTACATGGGCCGTGCACGCTACAACTGGAACAACCAGTACTTCTTCGAAGCCAGCCTCTCGCGCGACGCATCAAGCCGCTTTGACAAGGACGAGCGCTGGGGCACATTCTGGAGCGTCGGCGCAAGCTGGATCATCAATAAGGAAAAATTCCTCAGAGACGTGGAATGGATCAACCAGCTCAAGCTCCGCGCAGCCTACGGTACTGCAGGTAATGACTACACCGACGGCTACTATCCGACTTTTGACCTTTGGTCGAAATATGACCATACACTCGACGGAAATCCCTCTGTGTTCCCCTCGACAATCGGCAACAAGAACATCCGCTGGGAGTCAACCAAGACTCTTGACCTCGCTCTCGAAGGCTACTTCTTCAACAGCCGCCTCAACGCATCTGTCGGCTTCTTCTCCCGCGTGAACGCCGACCTCCTCTATGAGGTTTCACAGGCACCGTCCAACGGTACTGACGGCGGAGGTACGAACATGAAGCAGTGGCAGAACGTAGGTAACATGAGAAACACCGGCTGGGAAATCATGTTCAGCGGCGACATCATGAGAACCAAGGACTTCACATGGTCAGCCCACGTCGACGCAACCTTCATCAAAAACAAAATCACCAAGCTTCCCGCAGGCAACATCTGGAGCTCGCCCCGCGCACTCGTCGAAGGCAAGAGCCGCTACGAGTTCTACACCTACAAGTGGGCAGGCACCGACATGATGACAGGCCAATCACTCTATGAAATCAACAAGGATTCCCACGATTTCGAGACCGAGGTCCTCGATGCCAACGGCATGGGCACAGGCGTCTGGGAATATGACGAAAGCAAATGGGAGTCAAGACTCAAGAACGCTGAGGACGGCGGTGCCCTCGTGAAGATCGGTGACCGCTACTACTCCACCTCCACTTCATACGCCTCCAAGCACTTCCGCGGCACATCGCTCCCGACCGTCTACGGTTCATTCGGCACCAACCTCCGCTGGAAAGGCATCTCGGTCAGCGCGCTCTTCACCTACAGCCTCGGCGGCAAGACCCTCAACACCGTCTACAGCGGCATGCTCCTCCCCAACGCCGGCAAGTCGCTCCACGAGGATGCTATCAACAACACCTGGACTCCCGACATGGCCGCAGGCATCACTGACGAGAACCGCATCAACAGAGGCGTGCGCCCGCAAATCAACACCGTCAACGGCAACAACAACAATGCGACCAGCGACCGCTTCCTCTTCTCGAGCAGCTATCTCGCGTTCAAGAACCTCAACATCACCTACGACCTCCCGAGAAAATGGATTGCACCGCTCAGCCTCAACGGTCTGAGCGCCGGTCTCTCTATCGACAATGTGAAACTCTTCACCAAGCTCCAGGGCATGAACCCCACATACAACTATAGTGGCGGCCAGGGCGAATACTTCGTTCCCTCACGAGTATACTCTTTCGAGATCACAGCACGTTTCTAAAACCCGACAATCAATAAACTGAACTAAAGTTATGAAAAATAGATATATTATCGGCGGCCTTGCAGTGGCACTGATGACTCCGGCATTGGTATCCTGCAGCGATGACTACCTTAACGAGGAGCCTCGTACAGGCGTCTCCTCCACAACAGTAAACACGACTGAAGAGGGTGCAAACGCGGCTGTGACCGGTCTTGTACGCCAGATGCAGCGCCAGTTCTCCGACCTGAAAAACGGCAACCTCAACGCTTCAGGCGAGACCTTCTTCGCCAACGTCTACGGCGAGGCTCTCGGCCCGGACAACAACGTTGGCGAAGCCACAAATTATATGCGTTCAGGCATCAAGCCCGCCAACTTCCGTATGCAGAACGGCGGCTGGTGGCCCACATGGATGTATAACTACGCATATTCAATCATCAACTCGGCCAACTCTATCCTGACCAACATCGACGAGGAGACCACCAACGCCAACGAGCTTTGGCTCAAGGCTTCGGCCCTGTCAATGCGTGCCCACGCCTACACCCGCCTCATGCAGGTCTATGCCCCCCGCTGGATTGACTCCGACAACGGCAACAAGCACTGCATCGTGTTCCGCATCAAGTCGGGCGAGCCCAACGACAAGCAGTTCAGCACCTGTAACGAGGTCTATGACCAGCTCTACAAGGACCTCACCGAGGCTATCGCCTGCTTCGAAAAATCAACGAAGGACCGCGGCGACCAGCTCTTCTTCCTCGACGCAAGCGTGGCCCGCGGCCTCTTCGCCCGCCTCGCCCTCCTGAAGGACGACTACGCCACAGCCCAGAAGATGGCCCACGACGCTCGCAAGGACTTCCCTATCATGTCGGAAAAGGACTATCTGTCAGGCTTCTCGACCGAGAACGCCGAATGGATGTGGGCACCCGCTATGGACCCCTTAGGCATCTACTACTGGGGCTTCGGTCCCCACTATGCCTGCAACGGCCACTATGTCAAGAGCTGGGGCTACAGCAGCTCGATGCAATACTCCCTCTACAAGCACTTCAGCGAGAGCGACGTACGCGCACAGCTCTACTTCGGCCCCCTCTGCGTGAGATATGAGCCGGAAATGGCTTCCAAGTATGGCGTGACCGAGGAGGACTTCTTCGATCCCTCAATCTACTCCAACCAGACCTACGGCATCTCCATCACCGGCTCAGGCTCAAGCCCCAAGGGCAAGAACAAGGCCATGTGGGATTTCATCAAGGCATACGGCAAGCGCTTTGCCGACCTGCGTCCCGAGGACATCAAGGGTATCTATCCCACCAACAGCAAGGGTATTTCCTTCGGTGTACAGTATAAGTTCCAGGGTCTGCCCGACGGCTACACTTCCTGCTGGCCCCCCTACATGCGTGCAAGCGAGATGCTCCTCATCGAGGCCGAAGCCGCATACCGTAACGGCGACGCCGGCACTGCCGTAAGCTGCATCCAGGAACTCATGGCCAAACGTGACCCGAACTACACGATTCCCGCCACCGCCGGCGAAGCCCTCCTTGCCGAAGTGAAGCTCCAGCGTCGTCTCGAGCTTTGGGGCGAAGGCTTCAACTGGTTTGACTACAAGCGCTGGAACGAGGTCATCGAGTACAAGGCCTTTGACAAGAACAACATCGAGAACATGGGCAGCTATCCGACCACCGTCGCAGCCACCTATCAGCCCGACTTCATGAACGGCTGGCGCGCCGCCATTCCCCAGTCGGAGTTCACCTATAACAAGGAGGCCAACCCCGCCCTCGTAGGCCAGTAATCAGTTAGATTCATCACATTCCATTTTCAAAATGCTGTGGCGAAAAATCGCCACAGCATTTTTTATCTATAAGAAACCCGGCATAGGAAACCGCCCCTTTACCCCGGCGATCCTTAAAACTTTCATGATTTTGATAACTTCAAGTCCCCCAAGGGTCTGATTAAAGTTAAGGGGTTATTTCTTTTTTTCTTTATTTTTTTGGATGCTTCGATATTATTTGCGTATATTTGCGTAATTTATTGGAAATATACTTAAATCGCGATTGAAAACGTCAATATCTAATCATACAGTCATAAAAACGCTGTAAAAATTCACATTTTTTCACACCGATTTCAACTATAATCTTCAATACCACTCATTTTTACCAACTATCATGAAAAAAAGACCCAAATCTCTGTCCTCGGTCCACAGCGCGAATGTGATCGACAGAAAGTTGGCTTGCGGACTGCTTGCTGCCGCCCTCATCGGAGGATGCGGTATGACGGCTTTCGCCGCTGAAAGCAACTTAGGGGGGGATTCTCCTGTCCCTCAGGCTGTTAGCCAAAAGCATACTGTTTCAGGCACAGTCATCGACGAAAACGGCGACCCTCTGATCGGCGTCTCCGTAATGCAGGAAGGCTCCAACAACGGCATCGCAACAGACATCGACGGCAACTACCGCCTCTCGGTCCCCGAAGGAGCAACTCTCCGCTTTTCCTATATCGGCTACAAACCCTACACCGTAAAAGTCGGCTCGCAGACAACAATCAACGTCACTATGGAGCCTGACGCCAATGTCCTTGACGAAGTCGTGTCAATCGGCTACGGCACGGTGAAAAAACGTGACCTCACCGGTGCCGTCGCCTCTGTGAAGAACGAGGACATCACCCTATCGCCGACATCCAACGCTATGGACGCTCTCCAGGGCAAGATTGCCGGTCTCGACATCACCCGCTCATCGGGCCAGGCTGGTGCCACTCCGACAGTGCAGCTCCGCGGTACCCGCTCATTCACCGCCTCAGGCACCCCGACATACATCATCGACGGCATGCCCGGCGACATCAACACCATCAACCCCAATGACATCGAGACCATCGAGGTGCTCAAGGACGCATCATCGACCGCAATCTACGGTTCGTCGGGTGCCAACGGTGTCATCATCGTAACCACCAAGAGCGGCAAGGAAGGCAAGACTACAGTCAACTTCAACGCCTACGTCGGTGTCAACGGATGGTCGACAGTGCCCAAGGTCTACAACTCACGCAATTTCTACGAACTGCGCAAGCAGGCAATAATAGCAGGCGGTGGCTCGACCGACCCCCTCGACGTGCTCGGCAGCGCCGCCTTGGCCTATCAGGACGCGCTCAACCTCAACCCGAACCTCACAGTCGATTCATGGCTCGGCGCCAACTCCATCGACTGGGCCGACGCGCTGCTGAAGACCGGCGTGACGCAGAATTACTCCGTTTCTGTGAGCGGCGGCACAGAGAAGACCAAGGCCTACTTCTCGCTCAACTTCTCTGACGAACAAGGCCAGTATTCCAACGACAACAACAAGATTTACTCGACCAATATCCGCATAGACCACAAAGTGCGCGACTGGCTCGACGTCGGCGTCAACCTCCAGGGCAGCTACACCTACCGCAACTCGGCCTACGCCAAACTCGAAAGGATGCTCGTCCAAAGCCCTATCGGTTCACTCTATGACGAGGAAGGCAACGTGAACCGCTCGCCGGTAGCGGGCAGTGACTCCCCGAGCCTCCTGCTCAACAACCGCAGCAACTACCGCAACAATTACCAGAACACCCGCATCGACTTCAACCCCTATATCCGCATCACCCCGCTCAAGGGTCTCACTTGGGAGAGCCGTCTCAATGCATCACTCCGCTACAACACCCACAACTACTTCCAGGGTGAGGGCTCGTATCTCTACTACAACGACAGCGGCATCACATCGGAAGGCACCAACGCACATGTGAAAGCCTACGTCTACCAGGACAATTATGCCAATTACAAGTGGGAAAACATTCTTACCTATAATTTCACACTCAACCGCGACCATAACTTCACCCTCACAGGTGTGACATCGTGGAATCACAACCGCATGTCAGGTGTCGACGGCGAGGCTACAAATCTTTCGTCAAACTCCTATCTATGGCACAACCTCAGCGAAGGCCAGGCTAATATTGCCAACACATTGGCAAAATCGGAATATGTGATGTCGAAGGGCCTCGGTTTTGTAGGCCGCGTCAACTATTCATTCGCCGGCAAATATCTTGCAAGCGCGTCTGTACGCCACGACGGTTCATCCCGCCTGGCCGACGGCAACCGCTGGGACACCTTCCCCGCCTTCTCGCTCGGATGGCGCATCTCCGACGAGCCTTTCATGAACAAACTTCGTGAGGGCTGGCTCGACAACCTCAAGATCCGCGTCGGATACGGTGTCACCGGTACAGCCTCAATTGACCCCTATTCAAGCTTCTCATCACTCGTACCCGGCATGACCATTCTCGGAGGCGGACTCGCCGACACAAGCTACTTCACCGAGAACGTCGCCAACCTATCGCTCACCTGGGAACGGTCAAAGAGCTGGAACTTCGGTATTGACGCAAGCGTGCTCAACGGGCGCATCGACCTCACAGCCGACTATTACCGCACAAACACCGATCGCGTGATCTACAGCCGCCTGCTCCCCGTCAACAACGGCTCATTCAATGCTTCGACTCAATACAAGACCAATGTCAATATCTGTGAGACCCTCAACAACGGTATCGAGCTTGCAGTGACGGGCCGTCCGTTCATCGAGCGTCGTCCCGGCGACTTCTCCTGGACCATCAACGGCACATTCACAGCCAACCACGAGGAAATCACCCGTCTAATGACTGACAACCAGGAATATATCACCAACGGAGACGACGGTCGCGTATTCTACAAAGGACACCCCGTCAATTCCTACTATCACTACAAGCTGCTCGGCACATGGAAGACTTCCGAAGCTGAGGATGCAGCCGTGTTCGGATGCAAGCCCGGCGACCTCAAGGTCTATGTGCCCGACATGATCCACGACGGGCCCGGCAAATTCTCACGTTGGGAAGATGTCGAAGGCGCAAACGGTGAAATCGAGCGCAAGCTCGTGCACTACGACGCCGACAACAGATACACTATCAGCGGCAACGACTACCAGGTGCTCGGTCACAACTCGCCCGACTGGACTCTCGGTTTGAAGAACACCTTCACCTACAAGAACTTCGACCTCTCCGTGTACATGTACATGCGCTTCGGCCAGACAATCAAATACGGTATGCTCGGATACTATGACCCCAAGGCAGGAGGAAACTTCCCCACATACTTTGACTACTGGACAGAGGAAACCGGCGATCAGAACCACTACTTCCCCGCCCTTAACAACAGCCGCGATATCACAAGCTACACAGGCTACTACGCCCTGCAATTTGTCGACGGCTCTTACTTCAAGATCAAGAACATCACACTCGGCTACACACTGCCCGAAAACCTCATGAAGCGTGCCGGCATCAGCAAGCTCCGCCTCTATACCACACTCACCAACCCGCTTGTAATCGCCAAGAGCGACCTTCTCAAGGACTACGATCCCGAAATGAACGGCAGCCTCGACTATCCTCTCACCAAGCAATTTGTGTTCGGTCTTAATCTCACATTCTAAAAACATTAGCAACAACAATGAAAAATTTTCTCAAATATACCTTAGTGGTGCTCGCGGGTTCCACTCTCGGCCTGACTTCATGCGGTCTCGACGAGTATAACCCCTCGGCCGGTGATGAGACTGTCGAATCATTCGAGACCTGGAAGGGTCTTGCCACTTACTGCTACTCACCGCTCGCCACTCAGCTCTACAGCGTCTATGACTTCCTGAGTGTGGCCGAAGGCGGAACCGACATGTGGCTCTGCCCCTCCGGCAACCGCGACTATGCGAAGCAGCTCATCTACTACGACGGACTCACCACCAACACCAACGCATCCAACAAGCTCTTCAAACAGGCATACGCCACAATACCCTCATGCAACTCCGTGATTGACAATGCCGACAAGGTGCAGGGTGGCACAGAGGAGGAAAAAGCGAAAATCGTTGCCGAGGCCAAGACTCTCCGTGCCTTCTACAACCTCCTGCTTGTCACCTACTACGGTCCCGTGACTCTTACCACCGAACAGGTCGGCAACTCGAACACAAGCCCCGTCCGCAACACCGTCGAGGAGTTCTACACATCCATCACCACTGACCTCAAGGAGGCTGCCGCCGCTCTCGACAACACTCCCGTCGACGGCAACTATGCCCGCGTGACCAAGAAGACAGCCCTCGGAATCCTGGCCCGTGCCTACGCACAGGGCGCCGGCGAGGGTCTCCAGGAGGATGGCAAGTCATACTGGCAGCGCGCACGCGAGGTGGCCGAGGATATCATCAACAATGCCTCCGCCTACAACGTCTACCTCTATGACAACATCGACGATCTCTGGGCGCAGGACAACAATCGAAACAACAAGGAGGCTCTCTTTATCGCATCGGGTGCCAACACCTCGCTCTCCGAAATGAACAACTACTATGCGAAGAACAACCTCTTCACCTACACTGTATGTAATCCCAACAAGCTCACTGACCTCTACACCAGGAGCGACAAAACCAACTACTATCTCGGACGCACAAACAACAATACATTCGCTCCCTCGAAGTATTCGATTGACGTCTTCGACCCCTCGTGGGACCGCCGTTGGGAAAACACCTTCATGACAGCCTTCGGCATGTACTCCATGACTGACCCCGACCACCAGTGGGTAGGCCCATACGCAGGTACATGTGTCACAATCACTCCTCCGATTGTCAAGAAGTATGGTATCAACACCAAATTCACCGGCAAGAAAATCTATCCATACGTCGATATGAAGGTAGTAGAGGGTGGTGCCTACAACCAGTATGTTCCCTCCGGCGTATGGCCCAAGGGTGAGACCTCAGGCAACCCCGCCAAGCTCATGCAGGTCAAGAACGTCTATGTTGTCGACTACCCCGTGGCGCTTGATGACAACCGCTTCGCTATCGTGATGTCCAAAGAGACCCGCTCTTCCGAGGAGAAGGCACAGAGCCAGTATTTCACCATCAATATCGACGACCTCTACGGCAGCAGCGAATACTCCACTGAGTACAAGACCGAGCAGTTTGACGGCACAAACTCTTATCAGCTCTATCCTTCGCTGATTAAGTTCAACTGGTGCTACGACGGCTCATGGGGCAGCGCTCTCAACACTAAGAACGGCGATATGATGATTATGCGTACCGCCGAAATCTACCTCATCGCAGCAGAGGCATGCCAGCAGCTCGGCGACGCATCGGCAGCAGCCAATTATCTCGAACCTCTGCGCAAACGAGCCACACGCGCCGGAGCCACCACTCCCGCCCTCAGCACAGTCACCGAGGATGTCATCTTCGATGAGTATGCCCGTGAAATGGCCGGCGAGCTCAACCGCTGGGCCCTCCTCAAGCGCCACCACGCCTTCGAGAGCCGTCTCGCCAAGTACAACAAGCGCGCGGCTGCGTTCTTCAACCCCGACAGGCACTATCTGCGCCCGATTTCGGCTGACTTCCTCAATCAGATTGACAACAAGAACCAGTACGGTGACAACGGCTACGGCACAACTCCCGGCAAAGGCTTCTAATCATTTGATTTTACATTAAAACATTCATTGTACGGGCGTGTTGCAAAATACGCCCGTACAAAAAAATGTTTTTTACAACACCAACCTTAATATTAAACACCAAATTTACCAATCTATAAAACAGTAACGTATGAAGAAACTTTTACTCATCACAGCAGCATCTGCTATGGCTCTCGCAGCCGGCGCACAGACAGTCATCGCACCTCCAACCCTGGAAGAGGGCAAGGCAGCAGGCTATGAGGCTCTCTGGGGCGACTATCAGTACGGCTATGTACTTCCCAATGACTATCAGTTGGTTGATAACGATGCCATTAAAGTGGTAATGAACAACGCCAGCACAGCTAAACCTGGTGCAAACATCAGCACATCCAATATCAATACTACTTTATTTGACAGAGCTTTCAACATGGGTTCTGCAGCAAGCTTTGGCGCTTACGAGAACGTATATGCCCTTGATGCTCTTTCCAACGGAATCGCACAACCCTACGCTATCTTTACCGTTGAAGCAAAGCAAGGCGGCGAACTGACTCTATACTCCAACCGTGGTAAAAATAAATATACCATGTATGTATATGATACCACCATCAATGAGGGAGTCGGCACTTATGTCCTCGCAAGCTCCGCACAGACAGGAGCCAAGGAGCCTGTCAGCAAGGCTACTGTCGGTCTGACAGAAGGTCACACTTATTGGATCTTTGGTTCAGAACCTAAGTCAAATATATTCCTGTATGAGATGGTATACACACCTTATTCATCCGATAAGTATTCTGTGACAGAATTTGACGCTACCAAATACTCGACCGTCGTCCTTCCCCCAACTTTGGATGAAGCCAAAGCAGCAAACTACGAAGCTCTTTGGGGCGACTATCAGTACGGCTATGTACTCCCCCAGAATTATCAGTTGGTTGACAATGAAGAGATGAAAGTTGTGATGAACAACGGCAGCACAGACAAGCCTGGTGCTAACATCAGCACATCCAATATCAACACTACTGTATTTGACAGAGCGTTCAACATGGGTTCTGCAGCAAGCTTTGGCGCTTACGAGAACGTATATGCTCTTGATGCTCTTTCCAACGGAATCGCACAGCCTTACGCTATCTTTACCGTTGAAGCAAAGAAGGGTGGCGAACTGACATTGTTCTCCAACCGCGGTAAAAATAAATACACCATGTATGTATATGATACCACCATCAATGAGGGCGTCGGCACTTATGTCCTCGCAAGCTCCGCACAGACAGGAGCCAAGGAGCCTGTCAGCAAGGCTACTGTCGGTCTGACAGAAGGTCACACTTATTGGATTTTTGGCTCTGAACCGAAATCAAACATATTCATGTACGCTATGGGCTTCAACGGCTATGACTCACCCAACTACGGCTACACCGGCTCTGAGACCAGCGGAATCGAAGACATCATCATCGACGAGAAGCCCCAGTCTGACATCATCTACAACATCATGGGTCAGAGAGTTGACGAAAACTACAAAGGCTTCGTAATCAAGAACGGCAAGAAATACATCCAGCGATAACAACAGAATCGGTCGAAAACCTTAAACAAGAAAACAGGCTAAAGACTTTAACCAAGAATAGGTCGAAGACCTTAAACAAGAGAAACCCCAGGGTTAGCGGAGGCCACAGGCCGCAGCGATGCCTGGGGTTTTTAACGTCTATATGACTCATGGCTCGGAGAGCCTGAGCATCCATATAATCAGCATCTCCGATGCATTGGATTCATTCATAATCCATATCACCCCAGGCATCGCTACGGCCTACGCTTACCCTGGGGCTTCTCCCGCACAGGCTCTCCGAGCCATTAAAAAGCTCACCTCGAAAAGCCTTTTACCCCTCAAACTGAAATTTTCACCAAATTATTTGTCATTCACAAAGTTTATTCACTAATTTTGCACTGTAATAACCCCAAAAGGCCTGACACAATGCAGTCTGTTACAACCACCGTTGACAGCGTGGTCATTATCCCGACCTACAACGAGAAGGAAAATGTCGCCGCAATCATCGAGGCAGTCTTCGCGCTGCCCCGAGAATTCGACATATTGATTATCGACGACAACTCACCCGACGGGACAGCCGGCATCGTCAAGGGCCTACAGGCAAAATACCCCGCCAGACTCCACCTCATGGAGCGCGCGGGCAAACTCGGCCTCGGCACTGCCTACATAGCCGGCTTCAAGTGGGCGCTCGAGCGCAGCTATGAGTACATCTTCGAGATGGACGCCGACTTCTCCCACAACCCCGCAGACCTCCTCAAACTCCACGCCGCCTGTGCCGAGCAGGGCGCCGACCTCGCCATAGGCTCGCGCTACGTCACCGGCGTCAACGTGGTCAACTGGCCGATGGGACGCGTGCTCATGTCATTCTACGCCTCGCGCTACGTCCGCATCGTCACCGGCATGCCCATCAACGACGCCACCGCCGGCTTCGTCTGCTACCGCCGGCGCGTCCTCCAGACCCTCCCCCTCGACGACATACGCTTCAAAGGCTATGCCTTCCAGATCGAGATGAAATTTCTCGCCTACAAATACGGATTCCGCATCGTCGAAGTGCCGATTATCTTCGTCAACCGCGTGCTCGGCACCTCCAAAATGTCGTCGGGCATCTTCAGCGAGGGCTTCTTCGGGGTCCTCAGGCTCAAATGGTCGAGCTTCTTCACCAAATATAACCGCAAAGAGCAAAAAGAGTAAGCAATGGCGCGCAAACTGCTCTATAACGCACTGATAGTCAACGAAGGGCGCAGCTACAAAGGCTACGTCCTCACCGACGGTCCCCTCATCGCCGCCTCCGGCCCTGAGTCAGAGCTCCCAGCCGACGGTCAGGGCTCGCTCGCTGACCTCAAAGCCGGGGCCGACGAGCTGATTGACTGCGGGGGCGGCATGCTCATGCCCGGAGTCATCGACACCCACGTCCACTTCCGCGACCCCGGCCTCACGGAGAAGGGCGATATGGCCACCGAGAGCCGCGCAGCCGTAGCGGGGGGCGTAACCTCGGTCATCGACATGCCTAACACGCGCCCCGCAACCGTCAGCCGCGAGGCCGTGGCAGCCAAAATCGCCCGTGCGTCGGAAGTCAGCGCCGCCAACTTCGGATTTTTCATCGGGGCCACCAACGATAACATCGACGAGCTCCTCTCGGCCGACTACGGCACCACCGCCGGCGTCAAACTCTTCCTCGGCTCCTCGACAGGCAACATGCTCGTCGACGACAGCTCCACCCTCGGCCGCCTCTTCCGCGAGGCCCCGGCCCTCATCGCCGTCCACGCCGAGGACGAGGCCGTCATCCGCGCCTCGCGCGAGCGCCTCGCAGCCGAGTGCGGCGGCTCCATCCCCGTAGAGCGCCACCCCGACGTCCGTCCACGCGAAGCCTGCATCGCCGCCACCCGCCGCGCCATCTCTCTGGCCCGCGAGAGCGGCGCGCGCCTCCACGTCTGCCACATCTCCACCGCCGAGGAGCTCCAGCTCATCAAGGAAGCCAAGGCCGAAGGGGTGAGGGTGACAGCCGAGACCTGCCCGCAGTATCTCCTCTTCGACCGCAACGACTTCGAGCGCCTTGGCGCCCGCATCAAGTGCAACCCGGCGGTCAAAGAGCCGTCAGACCGCATAGCACTCCTGCGCCAGCTCCTCCCCGGAGGATGCGTCGACACCATAGCCACCGACCATGCCCCCCACCTCCTCTCCCAGAAGGAGGGTGACGCGCTGACAGCCGCCTCGGGCATGCCGATGGTGCAGTTTTCGCTCCGCGCCATGCTCGAGCTGCTCGACAGCGAGCCTGAGCTCGACGGCTGCGGCCCCGAGAGAGTAGTCGAGCTGATGTGTCACCGTCCCGCCGAGCTGTTCGGCATCGAGCGCCGTGGCTTCATCCGCCCCGGCTATTATGCCGACCTCGTCCTCGTCGGCAGACACAGGGTCAAGGTCACAGACGCCGACGTCATCAGCCGCTGCGCGTGGACACCACTCGCAGGCATGAGCCTCGGCAGCGACATCCGCCTCACCCTCGTCAACGGCGAGACCGCCTGGGACGGCAGCCGCGCCACCGGCCGCTACGGTGTCCCCCTCAGATTCTCACATGGATGCGAATAACTCCCGCATGACACCACCATGAACAACATATATAGAACCAAACCCCTTTAACCTTCATCCAATTATGTTAGACAAGACAAATGTCAAGACCCTCGACAAAGTTGTGGTCCGCTTCTCCGGCGACTCCGGCGACGGCATGCAGCTTGCAGGCAACATTTTCACGAATGTTTCCGCAGGGTTAGGTAACAAAGTGTCAACCTTCCCCGACTATCCGGCCGAGGTGCGCGCCCCGCAAGGCTCGCTCAGCGGCGTCTCGGGTTTCCAGGTGAGCGTCGGCGTCGACGTCCACACCCCCGGCGACCTCTGCGACGTCCTCATCGCCATGAACCCCGCGGCGCTCAAGCAGAACATCAAGTTTCTCAAGCCCGGCGGAGTAGTCATCGTCGACATCGACTCCTTCAAGGAATCCGACCTCAAAAAGGCCCTCTTCGAGACCCTCGACCCCTTCAAGGAGCTCGACATCAAGGCCCAGGTAGTCGAAGTGCCCGTCACCGGCATGACCAAGGCAGCCCTCGCCGACTCCGGCCTTGACAACAAGAGTATCCTCAAATGCCGCAACATCTTCGCCCTCGGCCTCGTCTGCTGGCTCTTCGACCGTCCGCTCGAAGGCGCCCTCCGTATGCTCAAGGGCAAGTTTGCCAAGAAGCCTGCCATCTACGAGGCCAACGCCAAGGTCATCGAGGCCGGCTACAACTACGGCAACAATATCCACGCCTCCGTCAGCACCTACCGCATCGAGACAGAGGAAGCCGTCCCCGGCGTCTACACCGACATAAACGGCAACACAGCCACCGCATGGGGCCTCATAGCCGCCTCCGAGCGCAGCGGCCGTCCCCTCTTCCTCGGCAGCTACCCCATCACTCCCGCGACCGACATCCTCCAGGAGCTTGCCAAGCGCAAGGACCTCGGAGTCAAGGCCGTCCAGATGGAAGATGAGATCGGCGGCGTCTGCTCGGCCATAGGTGCATCCTTCGCCGGCCACCTCGCCGTCACCTCCACCTCCGGCCCCGGCCTCGCGCTCAAGAGCGAGGGCATCGGCCTCGCAGTCATCGCCGAGCTCCCCTTGGTGGTTGTCGACGTACAGCGCGGCGGCCCCTCCACCGGCCTCCCCACCAAGACCGAGCAGACCGACCTCATGCAGGCCCTCTACGGCCGCAACGGCGAGTCGCCCCTCGCCGTCGTAGCCGCATCGACCCCCACCGACTGCTTCACTATGGCCTTCGAAGCTGCACGCATCGCTATGGAGCACATGACACCCGTCATCCTCCTCACCGACGCCTTCATCGGCAACGGCTCGAGCGCATGGCGCATACCCGAAGCTTCGGAACTCCCCGAAATACACCCCCCGCTGCTCACCCCCGACAGCATCAACGAATCATGGCAGCCCTACACCCGCAAGGACGAGGACATGGTGCGCTACTGGGCCATCCCCGGCACCGAGGGCGCCTCGCACCGCGTCGGCGGTCTCGAGAAGGACTACAACACCGGTGCCATCTCCACCGACCCGATCAACCATGAGAAGATGGTCATGGCACGCCGCGAGAAGATTGCCCGCATCGCCAACGACATCCCCGCTCTCGAAGTGCTTGACCCGAAGGGCGCCGACACCATCCTCGTAGGCTGGGGCGGCACCTACGGCCACCTGCGCACAGCCGCCGGCGAACTCTGCGCCGAAGGCAAGCCCGTGGCCTTCGCCCACTTCAACTACATCAACCCGCTCCCCGCCAACACCGCCGAGGTGCTCCGCCGCTACAAGCGAGTGATTGTCGCCGAGCTTAACACAGGTATGTTTGCCGACTATCTCCAGGCCAAGTTCCCCGAGCTCCGCATCGAGCGCATCAACAAAATCCAGGGACAGCCCTTCCTCGTGAGCGAAGTAGTCAAAGGTGTAACCAAAATCATGGAGGACAAATAATCATGGAACAGACTCAGTATACCCCCGCCAACTATAAGAGCAACCAATCAGTGCGCTGGTGTCCCGGCTGCGGCGACCACGCCATCCTCAACTCACTCCACAAGGCTATGGCCGCAATCGGAGTGCCCCCCCACCAGACCGCTGTAATCTCGGGTATCGGATGTAGCTCCCGTCTGCCCTACTACATGAACACCTACGGCTTCCACACCATCCACGGCCGCGCCGCAGCTATCGCGACAGGCTTCAAGGTGTCACGCCCCGACATGACCGTATGGCAGATTTCGGGCGACGGCGACGGTCTTGCCATCGGCGGCAATCACTTCATCCACGCCGTCCGCCGCAACGTCGACATCAACATGATTCTCTTCAACAACAAGATCTACGGCCTCACCAAGGGACAGTACTCCCCCACCAGCGACCGCGGATTCGTGTCGAAGTCATCGCCCTACGGCACCACAGAGGACCCCTTCATCCCGGCAGAGCTCGTATTCGGCGCCCGCGGCAACTTCTTCGCCCGCAGCATCGACGTCGAGCTCCAGATTTCGCAGGAAGTGCTCACCGCAGCAGCCCTCCACAAGGGCACATCAGTGGTCGAAGTGCTCCAGAACTGCGTCATCTTCAACAACGGCATCCACAACTTCATCACCGACAAGGAGCACCGCGCCGAGCGCACAATCCACCTCGTCCACGGCGAGAAGATGCTCTTCGGCAAGGATAAGGAGATGGGCCTCGTCCGCGACGGCTTCCTCCTCAAGGCCGTGAAGGTCGGCGAGGACGGCTACACTATGGATGATGTCCTCGTCCACGACGCCCACACCAAGTCAAACTTCCTCCACCAGCAGCTCGCCATGATGGACGGCCACGAGCTCCCGCTCGCCCTCGGCGTCATCCGCGACGTCGACTCCCCCGTCTACGACCAGGAAATCGAAGCCCAGGTGGCAGAAGTGCGCTCCCGCAAGAACTTCGGCTCCCTCCGCGACATGGTTCTCGCCGGCGAAACCTGGACAGTCGAATAGGACATAGGGACAATCCCTAAAATCTGCACACAAAAAGCCCGCGTGAGCATAAAGTTCGCGCGGGCTGCTTTTATATTTATTAACAATTACAGAGCTAACGCGGTGTGATTTTATGTATATTTTTCTAATCAGTCGTATTATTTACTTATTTTAGCACTATATAGTGATTTTTTAAATAAAAATTATTTCACATTAGAAAAAATAGCAGTACTTTTGGGGGCTAAATAACGTCACACCTGCCTGACAATCAAAGGCAGGGACTCAAAACAGACAAAAAATCAAATAAATAACCTTAATAATTTACTATCAATTAGTAAGCAACCAATCATGACAAAATCTACTGTAAAACCCGCCAACGGTAAGCTTGGCGTACTCGTAGTAGGCCTCGGAGCAGTTACCTCCACCTTCATGACCGGCGTCCTCATGGCCCGCAAAGGTCTCGCAAAGCCTGTCGGCTCAATGACCCAATATGACAAAATCCGCGTAGGCAAAGGCGCAGACAAAAAATATCTCCACTACAAGGACATCGTTCCTATGGCCGACCTCAACGACATCGTCTTCGGCGCATGGGACGTCTATCCCGCCAACGCATACCAGAGCGCTGTCTATGCCGAAGTGCTCCAGCCCAAGGACATCGAGCCTGTGAAAGACGAACTCGAGAAAATCGTCCCCATGAAGGCCGCCTTCGACCACAACTACGCATCACGTCTCACCGGCGACAACGTCATGACCGGCAAGACCCGCTGGGAAATGGCCGAGCAGCTCCGCGAAGACATCCGCAACTTCAAGAAGGAGACCGGCGTTGACCGCGTCGTAGTCCTCTGGGCCGCCTCAACCGAAGTCTATGTCCCCGTCGACGAGAAAATCCACGGCACACTCGAGACTCTCGAGGCTGCCATGAAGGCTGACGACAAAGAGCACATCGCTCCCTCTATGTGCTACGCCTACGCAGCCCTCAACGAAGGCGCTCCCTTCATCATGGGTGCCCCCAACACCACTGTCGACATCCCCGCAATGTGGGAACTCAGCGCCAAGACAGGCATGCCCATCGCCGGCAAGGACTTCAAGACCGGCCAGACCCTCGTGAAGTCAGGCTTCGCCCCCATCATCGGCACCCGCTGCCTCGGCCTCAACGGCTGGTTCTCGACCAACATCCTCGGCAACCGTGACGGCCTCGTGCTCGACGAGCCCGCCAACTTCCGCACCAAGGAAGTATCCAAACTTTCGACCCTCGAGTCAATCCTCGTTCCCGAGGAGCAGCCCGACCTCTACGGTGCAAACTGCGGCGGTGCTGAAGAAGGCGGCCACCAGGGCTACTACCACAAGGTGCGCATCAACTACTACCCCCCGCGCAACGACAGCAAGGAAGGCTGGGACAACATCGATATCTTCGGCTGGATGGGCTATCCGATGCAGATCAAGATCAACTTCCTCTGCCGCGACTCAATCCTCGCAGCTCCCCTCTGCCTTGACCTCGTGCTCCTCAGCGACCTCGCAGCACGCGCAGGACGCCACGGCATACAGCGCTTCCTGAGCTTCTTCCTCAAGAGCCCGATGCACGACTACACCAAGGGCGAGGTTCCCGTCAACCACCTCTTCCAGCAGTATACCATGCTGAAGAATGCCATCCGCGAAATGGGCGGCTACGAGGCTGACGAAGAAATCGACTAATACATCCAATGACAATATTGGCAATAGAAAGTCAACGAATCATAATCCCCGTTTTAAGGAAAGAAAAATGAAATGAAGATTCCGACCGGATCTGTCGCGAGACAGACCCGGTTGCTTTTTACATATACATTGACCGATGGATTATAACTGAATTCCCCCGGAAGCCGCGGGTTGCAGCTTACGGGGGGAATTGTTGTTAGAGGACGGCCCTACAGACCGTGTGATTTTTTTAACGCCTTCCTATTCGGTTGCGGCAGGCTGCTCCAAGGCTGTGCCGTAGTTATCCCATCCCGTCTCCCATTCGGCGACACTTATGCCGCTTATGGTGGCAAGATTCTTGCCGACGGTGAGGTTGACCGTATAGGCTTTGCCGGCATCGAGGCCGGTAACCATAAGATATGCCGAAGGGAGGACCTTCAGAGTCTGCCCTCCGACATTGAGAGTCATAAGCAGGTCGCCGCTCCCGTATTTTCCGGAAGGGAGGATGGCGACAAACGAGTGCTTGCCGTCGTTATTGACGCTGTAGCTGGCGAGACCGCGCACTTTGTCATCCTTACCGTAAATCACATTCGAATCACCCATATCATCCGGAATGGAGAAAATCGGGGTATCAACATTGGGAAGAGTAGATCCAAACTGATTGTTATAGCCGATGATTTTCACTGTCACGCGGGCGAGACGATGCCTGAACTGGAGCGAGATGCTCTTGTCGCCGGTCTTTACCATGTCATTGACCTCCGCGGTCATCCAGTCGGCATAGCCGATGTACTTATCCACCATACGCGGATCATCACTACTCTGATCAAGGGGGAGTTGAAACATTGCGTAAGAGACACTACCATTCTCGTTATAAGGATAATATGCCTTGAAGCTGTTTTTGCCGTCAGCCCATACGATATATTTGTCACCCGGGAGGAAATCGGTGCCATTGTAGGTATAGACCGCCACATTCTTTCCGGCGACGGCTCCGGGACTCACGTTTTCGACATGGATTGCGTCGCCGGAAGCCCACTCGGTTCCGTCGCCGATAACATTTCCTCGTGATTCGAGCTTGCCCATGTAAGCCTTGACCACGACGGCGTCGGGGTCGGAGAGGTAGCTGTTGTTGTCGGGAGCTTCATCGCTCTGGCAGGCGGCGAGGACGCCTAATGCCATTGCCGCTATTGTATATGCTGTTAATTTCATTGTATTTTTCACTATTCTTATTCTGTTTCTAAATCCCCTGCTTCATTCTCGGCGCTCCAGGGCTGGGCTGTAAATCCGTCGACGGTCACTTTGTCGTAGCCCACGGTGAGGGTGAGGGTGTTGAGTTCCTTCTGATTGAAAACAAGCTCGTCAGCAGAGACATATTCATATACCTTGCCGTCACTTGTGTTGATTCTCACTGTCAGACTGCCCACTGTCTGCGGAATCAGGATACACTCCCAGTTATCGCTGTCAGTCTGAAACATCGAGATACTCTGCACGTCGGACAAGGCTTTAACCATCCCGCTGACCATATTTCCTTCTCCATTCAATACACATCCGTCGACCGTCACATCAGAGAACGTGACAGTCTCGTCAAGCTCCGTACCACGTTTGAGCACCACTTTGAGCTTCGATAGGAAGTGCTCGAAGTTGATGTTGACATTTCCGGCTGCATCGGGATTAACTTTCTCCATACTCTTATAGAGCCAATCGGAACGCAAAAGGTTCTCATTACTGCTTTGATCGGACATCACCTTTACTTCATGCCGGCTATCCGGCTCTGAGTTCGAAAAGCCCAGGCCGGAATCAAATGAGGCGTCAGTATAGGCTATAAGCCCGGCATCGGGGTTGGAGTTTTTCCAAAGTACGGGGATTCCGCCGGAGTTTTTAGCAGTCCATGTTTCATTCTCTTTGACCATATATACTCCGCCGTAATTATAGTTGCAGTTGACGGAGGCGTCGGTGCTATAGCCAAGACCGGCGTTCTGCTTCAGATACATCACAAAGCCGGTCGGCGGATTGGTGTTGTCGTAGCCGGCGCGTGATGAGAGGTCATCGACGGCTACTGTCACCGCGATCGGGGTGTCGGTCAGGGGGTCGGGGCGCGACGAGGGCGATTCCTCGTCGTTGGAGCAGGCCGCGAGACTTGCCGCAAGGCCTGCAAGAATTAAAAGTTTAGTATTCATCCAGTTATTATTAATTTGTATTTATGTCTGTTTAGGAGAGGTCTTTGGGGGAGACCGGCAAGACCTCGTCGTTCCAAGACTCGGAAGTAAAGGATAGTGACGACACGCGGCTATTTCTTACTCCGGCCTCCACGGTAAGCGTGAGTGTGTATAACTTCCCGGATTCAAATTTTATTTCATTATCAATTCGATACTTGAACAGCCGTCCGTCGGTTGCCTCGATTATGATGGCAGCATCTTTGTGAAAATTATGATGAGGAGCCATTATACATTCCCATATAAGGGAGTCTTCCCCGTCGATTCTTAACATAGATACAAAATGATCATACGAAGATTGAAAAATACCGGGATATGCCGATATCGAGATTTGTCCATCAGTCAAATAACTTGTAGTCGGGCAATTTTCAAATCTGACGCTTTTAAACTCAGTGTTCCCGTCAATAGAAACACCCCTTTCGAGCACGACACGCAGTTTCGAAAACATGTGCCGGAATCTGATTTGCAGCTCGCCGTTTGCACCCGGATTGACATTCTTCTGCCCCATGTAAAGAAAGTCTGACTTCCTCACATTCTCCAAAGTAGTCTGGTCGGAAAGCACCCCTACACCTATCTCATTTTGCAGGTCTTCTCCAAAATCTTGAGGATATTTAATGGCCGGTATCGTGATTGTCACCAGAGATCCGCCTTCAAATTTCATATTATAGCGTTCCTGAAAATAACCGTTTGAAATGGTTGTCACAGTGGCGGCAGGCTTCAGGTATTTCCAGTAAAGAACCAGGTCGCCGACATTGTCGGGGGTCCAGACTCCATTGCGGTTGACTATATGGACACTGCCGTAGTTATAGTTGCAGTTGACGGCGGGATCGGTGCTGTAGTCCTTGTCATGGTCCTGCTTTATGAAGAGCATGAAGTCCTGCGGGAGGTTGGAGTTGGAGTAGCCGGAGCGCGAGGCCGATGATGATGCCGAGCCGCTGACTCCGACATTGAGCGAGATCGGGATGCAGGCGGGGGCTGAGGGGTCGACCGGCGACAGATTGCAGTCGTCGGTGGAGCACGATGCGAGAATCGCCGCCAGGCTGACTATGACTAAGAATTTGATACTCATTTGTCTATATGGCGTTGTATGCTTTCCGCCGGAATACGGCAAGAGCCTGCGCCGAAACCGCGAGGCGGGCACAGGACATGGGATTTTGGCAAAAAAGGGAATAAACCTCCTTTGCAAAATGGCTGAAAAATAATAACTTAACGCGCGAGGTTTAGTAGGCGCAATGTGTGTGTGTGTGTGTGTGTGTGTGTGTGTGTGTGTTTAAGAAATTTTGCGTAACATGCAAATTTTCAGAGCTGAAATTCAATGGCTTATCCACATTTGCAGCTGTCATGAAAGGGACACAGACAGCCGTCTCCTCCCCCGATAAGGAAAGGTGGACACGGAAGCGCGGTGTGGCTGTGACGCAGGAATTCATGACAACGATCGGCCGGAATAGCTACTAATTGATTGGTTAGAACTGTTTATTCAAGGATTGTATCTGCAAATATATGAAAAAATCTTAAATCATACAAATTAAATGGACACGGCATCGCGTCCATTTAATTTGTATGACTTTATTTACCCGCAATCTTGATGCTGACGGGGGCGTTGTGGGGATTGTCGATGATAAACTGGGCATGGCCGTTGAAGGCGGGGATTGTGAAGGCGGCCGGATGAGTGCCGGGAGCCGGACGCTCTACCCCGCCAAAGGCCGGATCACCGTTGCCGGCTCCGATGATGCGCACAGCGCCGCTGTCGCCGACAGAGATTGTGACATTGTCACAGGCGTCGGGCACAAAGCGTCCCTTCTCGTCGAGAAGACTGACATTGATAATCTGCACACCGTCATGCGAGAAAGCATAATCCGGGGCAGCCTTCACAGCCTTCCCCGTGGTCTCGATGCGCCGGGTCATCATCCGGCGACCGTTCTTATATCCGCGTGCCTCCACGCGTCCGGGAGCGTAGACAGCCTTCCATGAAAGGTGGCCGTTGCGCGTCATCGGCTTGCGACCGAGATTCCTGCCATTGACAATCAGCTCGACCTCATCCATATTGGAGTAGACCCAGAGGTCGATTTCCTCCCCCTCATGGCCTTTCAGATTCCAATGGGGAAAGAGATGGAGCACTGGCTCGTCGGTCCACCACGACTTCAGATACCAGGCCTCATCCTTGGGGAAGCCGCAGTAGTCGAGCAAGCCGAACTCGGAGCCGGTGGCTGGATAGCCGAGCGGACTCGGCTCGCCGCGGTAGTCGAAGCCTGTCCAGTAGAACAGCCCTGCGAGCCAGGGGCGCTCGTCGTAGAACTTCCAGCCGCGCTCGATGCGGTTCAGGCAGCTGTCGGTGTCGGCCGAGCGGTTGAGCGAGGCTATGTGGCCGGCAGTCCTGTCGTCGAAGTAGACACCCCTCGTCCCGCAGCCCGAAGTCTCCTCCGAGCCGAAGGCACAGCGCAGCGGATAGTCGGCGCGGTGTTTCTCTATCGGGTTCTGGCGGATATAATTGTAGCCGGCGACATCGGCATAGACCACCGGGGCCGGACCGCCGCTGGTGGCTACAGTCATCGGGCGGGTCGGGTCGAGGCGGTGGGCCACGTCGCGCAGCTCGCGCACGATGCGGGTGCCGTCACTGCCCCACTCTACGCCCCACTCCTCGTTGCCGACGCTCCAGAGGATAATAGACGGATGGAGCCTATCGCGGTCAATCATGGCCTTGAGCTGGCCGGTGTGGTAGTCATTGATGCCGAGGAGGCGGTTCTCCTCGACCACGAGGATACCGAGCGAGTCACAGGCGGCAAGCACCTCGGGAGTCATCGGATTGTGGCTCGCACGATAGGCGTTGACACCATATTTCTTCAGCTCCTTCAACCTATATATATTGACTGCGTCCGGGATACCCGCACCCACTCCGGCATGGTCCTGGTGCATGTTGACACCCTTAAGCTTCAGCGGCTCGCCGTTGAGCAGGAAACCGCGGTCGGGGTCGAAGGCTATGCGGCGGAAGCCGGTGGCATGCTCCTGCGTGTCGCGTCCCTTGTCGCTGTCGAGGGTCAGACGCAATGTGTAAAGCTCAGGATTGTCGACACTCCACTCCGTGAGGCTCTCGGGCGCGAGAGTCAGATGCCAGTCGGCCTCACACTCGGGAGCCGAAGCGGGAATGGCCACGGTCTCCGATACCACCCCCCTGCCGGAGGTGTCGACCAGGTCTGCTGTGAGCGTCCACTCGCCACCGAGGGGCGCGGGGGAGTGCTGCTTGTTGACCACGCGGCCTGATACGTTGATTCGCGGGGCTGTACCCGCTTCGTAGACAGTAGCCACGGAGTTGGGGACGATGTGCACCGCCGGGCGCTTGTCGAGCCATACATGGCGATAGATGCCTCCACCCTCGTAGAACCATCCCTCCTCAAAAGTGGCGTCGGCACGGACGGCAATCACGTTGTCGCCACCGAAGCTGACGTAGGGAGTGACGTCGTAGCTGCGCCCGGTGTAGCCGCTCGGTTCACCGCCGAGGTAGAAACCGTTGAACCACACCTTGCTGTCACGAAATATGCCGTCGAAGGTCAGGGATATGCGCTTGGCGGAGTCAGCGGCAGCTATAGGGAGCACCTTGCGATACCAGCCGACGGAAGTCTCCGGGAATTTCCAGCCGACAGCCTTGTAGCCGTGGCTCGCACTGGCCACACTGTCAAACGGCAGGTCGACGACGAAGTCAAACGGCAGATCGACCCTGGCCCAGGCGGAGTCATTGAAGGTCCTGGTGTAGGGGCCGGTATTGTGTACCGACGCGGCCTTGGTGAGATAGTTGAAATACTCCGTACCCGCCCCGAAATCCTTGGCGGGGTCTGTGTTGCCGAAAGCAAAGCGCCAGTCGGAATCAATATTTACACGTTCAGCCGTCGCCGAGAGGGCAACGGCAATGGTCAAGAGAGAAAGAAAATGTTTCATGAATAAGGCCTAAGGCAAGAAAATGTAGGTATTGGAAACGTGGGATGGTTGAAATTTTCAGCTCTGTCAGTCGTCGTAGGTCACTGGGAGCACACGGCTGATACTGTGGTCGAGCGAGATGAGGGTCTCCGTGCCGACTACACCGTTGATCATCTGTATTTTATCGTTGAGCAGCTCCATGAGGTGCTCGTTGTCGCGGGCGAAGAGCTTGATGAGCATCGAATAGGGGCCGGTGGTGTAATGACACTCCACCACCTCGGGAATCTTCTCAAGCTCCGGCACCACCTCGCGATACATGGCGCCGCGCTCGAGGTTCACGCCGATATAGGTGCAGGTTCGGTAGCCGAGCACCTTGGGGTCGACAAGATAGCCGGAGCCGGTGATGACATTGAGATCAATCATTCGCTGTATGCGCTGATGTATGGCCGCACGGGAGACTCCGCACTCCTGTGCAACATCCTTCGAAGCGATGCGGGCGTTGCGCATCACTATTTCTAATATTCTCCGATCTAAGTTATCAATTTTTTCCATTGCGTCACTGGGGTAAAATGCCATCGGCGCGCCTAAGCGGTAAGCAATTTGGTAAGGTTTCCGCAGCCGACAAGCGACAATGTAATTAAATTTGTGACAAATATATGTATTTTTCGGCTATTTTCAAACAAATTGCCAAAAAACAAGCAAAAAAACGACGCAAAAACGGGCGAAATCGTGAAAATACTACTTCATCGACTGCATTTCGACCAGACGGGTGTAGAACCCGTTGAGAGCGAGAAGCTCGTCGTGGGTTCCGCGCTCTACGATTTCCCCCTCGTGGAGCACGCAGATGAGATCGGCATTTTTGATTGTCGACAGGCGGTGGGCGATGACGAGCGTCGTGCGGTCCTTCATCAGTCGCTCGAGAGCCTCCTGGACCGACTTCTCGCTCTCGCTGTCGAGAGCCGACGTGGCCTCGTCGAGAATCAGTATCGGGGGATTTTTCAGAATCGCACGGGCTATCGAGAGACGCTGGCGCTGTCCGCCCGACAGACGGCAGCCTCGGTCACCGATATTTGTCTCATATCCCTGCTCGGTGGCCATGATGAATTCGTGGGCATTGGCAATCTTGGCAGCCTCGATGACGCTTTCCATAGTGGCGTTCTTGACGCCGAAGGCTATATTGTTGAAAATAGAGTCGTTGAAGAGTATAGCCTCCTGGTTGACATTGCCCATATAGCTTCTCAGCTCGTGGACTCGCAAGTCGCGGATGTCGCATCCGTCAATGGTGATGCTCCCCTCCGCTATGTCGTAGAACCGGGGCAGTAGGTCGGCAATCGTCGACTTGCCGCTACCGCTCTGCCCGACGAGCGCCACGGTGCTTCCGGCAGGGATGTCGAGGTCGACTCCCTTGACCACAGGATGTTCAGGGTCATAGCCGAAGGTCACGTCATTGTAGTGTATGTGTCCCTTCAGGTCGGCTATTTCGGCAGGCTTGGCGGGGTCGGTGATAGGGTTGACGGCGGCAAGGATGGCATCGACACGCTCCATAGCCGCGAGGCCCTTCTGAATATTGTAGACAGCCTTCGAGAGGTCCTTGGCGGGGTTGATGATGCTGTAGAAAATCACCATGTAGTAGATAAACTCCGGGGCGGTCAGCGAGGTCTTGCCGGAGAGGATGAGCATACCGCCGAAGCTGAGCACGATTGCTACCGTCAGGGTGCCGAGCAGCTCGCTCATGGGATGGGCGAGCGACTGGCGGCGCTGCACGGAGGCGGTGATGTTGAAGAAGCGCTGGTTGCCGTTGCGGAAGCGCTGGCGCACCTTGTCCTCGGCGTTGAAAGCCTTGATGACGCGCAGGCCGCCGAGGGTCTCCTCGATGTAGCTCATGATGAGTCCCCACTGCTGCTGCCCCTGGAGCGACTTGCGCTTCAGGCGCTTGCCCACACGCCCCATGACGGCGCCCGCAATCGGCAGGAGCACGAGCACGAAGAGGGTGAGCTGCCACGAAATCATAATCATGCCGCCGAGGCAGACGATAATCATTACGGGGTTCTTGAAGAGCATGTCGAGCGACGACATGATAGAGTTCTCAATCTCGGCGACGTCGCCCGTCATTCGGGCCATGACGTCGCCCTTGCGCTCGGAAGTGAAATATGAAATCGGGAGGGAGACAATCTTGTCGTAGACAAAGTTGCGGATGTCGCGGACGATGCCGGCGCGCATCGGGATGACGAAGTAGAGGCTGGCGTAGGTCGAGCCGGTCTTCAGGGCGGTCATGATGACCAGGAGGGCCGAGAGGATTACGAGTGTGGTCACCGGGCCCCAGTCGGCAATGCACTGCTGCGTTGCCCAGTAGAAGTTGTTGATGGCCACATCCTTGAACGAGGCCGAGCCTATGGGCATGAATTCATAGCTGGCCTCGGTCACCTTGAACAGCATCTGGAGTATAGGGATGATCAGGGCGAAGGAGAACAGCGTCAGGAAAGCTGCCAGGAAATTAAAGACGATATTGAGAATGAGGTACTTTCTGTAGGGAGGCACAAACCTCATCAGAAGCGTCCAGAATTCTTTCATAGGCTAATAAATGGTAGGCAACAACAAAAGCCTGCGCCGATCAAACTACTGAGTCAGGGCAGGCTGTTATGAAAAAGAAAATTCCGATAATTTTCGGTCTTATTCGGCGGGAGTCTCAGCAGGCGCGGGTGCGGGAGCGGGAGTCTCGGCTGCAGGTGCGGGAGCAGGAGTTGTGCTCTCGGGAGCGGCAGTGTTGAAATCACCGGGGACAACCTGCTCGGCAGGAGCTGCGCTCACGCGCGATGCGTTGGAGGTGATGGCTCTCGGCATGGAGAATGTGGCAAGAATCGAGAGGAGGCAGATAGCGCCGGCGAGCCCCCAGGTGAGCTTCTCGATGAAGCTGTTTGTACGGCGGACACCCATAATCTGATTCGAACCGGCAAACGATGACGAAAGGCCTCCGCCCTTGGACTTCTGAACAAGCACCACGCAGATGAGAAGCAATGCGCAGATGAGAGTCAGGATGATAAATACGATATACATAGTTATTTGATGGTTTATTTTTGTTCGTTCAGGCTTGAATTAAGCATCAATTTGCGCAGAAAACGCAATTGGTCTGCAAAGTAAACACTTTTTTTTGGATTTTTCAAACTCAGACCGTGAATAATTTCAAAAGCCTTGTCGTAGCGGCGCCGGCGGATATAGATTTTGGCCAGACTTTCGCTGAGCGAGCTGTCGTCGGCGCTCTCGGTGACTGCCACGGGATGGTCCGACGGTGCGGGGAGAGGCGCGGGTGCCTCTTCCGGCTCGAGAGCGGGAGCTGCCACCTGCTCCGGGGCCTTGTTTTTGAGTATGAAGGCGTTGATGAGCGCGTCCTGCGAGTCGTCGGCAGCAGAGGGCACAGGCGGGAGGCTCTCCTCCTCTTCGCGGGCGAGGAGCACGGAGTAGTCAGCCGCCGGATTGAATATCAGCCGCTCGAGCAGGGCATCCTCCTTGGCCGAGGAGTGGCCGTAGGTGGCAAGGAAGGTGTCGATGACATTCTCGGTCGTCAGCGGCTCCTTCTTCTCCCGCGGATAGAAGTCGAGCCAGGTCTCTGCATCGGCATCGGAGAGTATGGCCAGCGCCCTGGGGTCGGGGGCATTGAGGGCCGCTTGCTCCATGAGGCGCTTCCGGGTGTCGGCGGGGAGGGCGCGCCCCTCGCGCTGCAGCAGGCTTATGGCGGGAAGGGTGAAGAAGGGGTAATCCTTCGAGAGCTTCTCGACATCCGAGATGCTCACCGGGATTGCCGGGTCGGCGAGTGCGCGTAGATAATGGCTTAGTGCTTCTTCCATAGATTGTTGCCCTACTTGTAATTTGAATGTGAGAGGCCTACCAGTCGCCGAGGGTGGCGTTGAATATCAGGTCGACAAGCTCTTTGGAAATCTCATTGCAGAGCTGGTCCTGGACATCGGTCAGCATCTCGGAGCTGTCGAAGTCGCGGTAGGCACTGAAAGTCTGGTCTATGTCCTTACCCTCGGCCTTGTTGTCGATATAGCGGATTTTAACCTGTATGGTGAGGCGGGTTTTCGATGCGTAGGCGTTTTCGGTCACGGCCTGCGGCGAGAGGGCGTAGCCGGTGATTTCCCCCTCGAGCTGGAGGTCGGAGTTAGGAGTGTCGACCGTGCGCAGACGGGTGTTGCGGCTGATGTAGTCAAGCAGCTCGTTCTCGAAAGTCTGCTGAAGGGGCGGATAGACGAGGGCCGCACGGATAGGGAAGTTGGAGACGTAGATGGTCTTGTAGACCGAATAGTCGATTGCCGCGCCGTTGAGCTTATAGCTGATGCACCCGCCCAGCGGACAGGACGCGAGCAGGACGAGGACGAAGCGGAGTATATATTTTATACAGGATACTTTCATGGAGCCACAAAGTTACAATTTTCTCCAAAGAAAGTCTAATTTTTATAAATAATTAATAGGCGGGTAAAAATAATTGCAAAAAATAGCTAACTTTGCATGATGCGAACACATCCCGCATCCCCGCTATGATAGCCACAGAAACAGATATGATAACTTCCCCCTACCGCCGGGGAGCCGACGACGGCTTCTTCTTCGGCATATACCTGACGCTGATGTTTTTCAGCTCGATTTTTGCACAGAGCCTCCCGCTTCTCGGCCTCCTCTCCCCGGTGATGGCTCTCGGAGTCCCGGCTGTGATATGGTTTTTCATCCGCCGCTACGACCGTATGCTCCAGGAGTGTGCCACTTTCCCGATGATGTGGATGCTCGGAGTGGTGATTTTCGTCTGCGGCTCCCTGATTTCGGGACTGCTGCTGACCATATACATGAAATGGATTGAGCCGGACTTCGTCCTCAACCAGCTCAATGCCATCATAGAGCTTGGGAAGGGCGCTCCCGGCACCGTCCTCGCCGAGGCCGGCGACATAGCCGCGCAGATGATCGAGGCCAACTTCGTCCCCACGCCGATAGCCATAGTCTCGGAGATTATAATGCTCGCCACCGTCACCGGCTCGCTCCTATCGATAGTCATCAGCGGCATCTTCGCTCTCAAGCACAAGACCCAGCGCCACCGCCGCGAGCAGCAGGGGCAGCGCTGAGGCTCCGACAGTACAACGAACAAGTCATTTTTTCATCATCAATTATGGATATTTCAGTCGTCATACCTCTCTACAACGAAGCCGAGTCGCTCCCGGAGCTCGCATCATGGATCGAGCGCGTCATGGGTGACCACGACTTCAGCTACGAAGTAATATTTGTCGATGACGGCAGCACCGATGACTCGTGGAAGGTAATCCACGACATCTGCGACAAGAACCACCGCTTCCGCGGCATCTCCTTCCGCCGCAACTACGGCAAGTCGCCCGCCCTCAACACCGGCTTCAAGGCTGCACAGGGCGACGTGGTCATCACTATGGACGCCGACCTCCAGGACTCCCCCGACGAGATTCCCGAACTCTACCGCATGATCATGCGCGACGGCTACGACCTCGTCTCCGGCTGGAAGCGCAAGCGCTATGACCCCCTGTCGAAGACAATCCCGACAAAGCTCTTCAACGCTACCGCGCGAAAGGTCAGCGGCATCAAGAACCTCCACGACTTCAACTGCGGCCTCAAGGCCTACCGCCTCGAGGTGGTCAAGCACATCGAGGTCTACGGCGACATGCACCGCTACATCCCCTACCTCGCAAAAAATGCCGGCTTCACCCGTATCGGCGAGAAGGAGGTCCACCACCAGGCGCGCAAGTACGGCACGACAAAGTTCGGCCTCGACCGCTTCGTCAACGGCTATCTCGACCTGGCCACTCTCTGGTTCACGGGCAAGTTCGGCGCCAAGCCGATGCACTTCTTCGGCCTCCTCGGCTCGCTGATGTTCATCATCGGCTTCATTGCCGTCATGGTCGTCGGCTTCGGCAAGCTCTGGGACATGTATCACGGCAACCCCTACATCCTCGTGACCGACTCCCCCTACTTCTACCTCTCCCTGACCATGATGCTGCTCGGCACCATGCTCTTTCTCACAGGATTTATCGGCGAGCTGGTGGTCCGCAACTCCCCCACCCGCAACCATTATGAAATAAAGGAAGAAATCAACGAACAGTCATGAACACCGACACATATCCCAACCTCTACCGCCTTGCCGAAAGGCGTTACTCATGCCGCGCCTACTCCGACCGCGAGGTAGAGCGCGACACCATGCTGGCCGTGCTCGACGTGGTGCGCCTCGCGCCCTCTGCCTGCAACCGCCAGCCCTGGAAATTCCTCATCGCTGACAGCGAGGAGCAGCGCCGGGCCATCTTTTCAAGCTACGAGCGCGAGTGGATACGCACAGCCCCTGAGTTTATCATCGCATGCGGCCTCCACGACGAGGCCTGGCACCGCGGGATTGACGGCAAGGACCACACCGATGTCGACGTTTCGATAGCCGTCGAGCACCTCTGCCTGGCAGCCTCATCCCTCGGACTAGGCACCTGCTGGGTCTGCAACTTCGACCCCTCTGTCATCAGCGAGGCCTTCGCCCTCCCCGAAGGGGTGGAGCCGATAGCCATCATCCCCATCGGCTACCCGGCCGAAGGTTCGGAAGTCCCCGCCAAGAAGCGCAAGGAGCTGTCGGAAATCGTCAAATGGGGCAAGTTCTGACCCCGGGCATACAGAAATCCCACACATATATATAAGACAAGCACATATATATTGAAGACACTCATCCACATCGCAGCCACAGCGGCGACAGCACTGGCGCTTGCCTCATGCAGCAACGTCGGCTGCACCGAAAACCAAAGCTCGCTCCCGCTGGCAGGGTTCTACTCCATGCAGACCGGCCAGCAGATTACACCCGACTCGATAGCTGTCGGGGGTGTCGGCGCGCCCAACGACACCCTCCTCCTCGGCCCGGGCACCAAGGCTACACAGCTCTACCTCCCCTTCCGCTCCACGATGCCCTCGACCGAGTTCTACATACAGTACAAGCAGAAGGCTCTCGACTTCCCGGAGCTTGTCGACACGCTGCGCTTCGTCTACACCGCCACCCCCTACTTCGCCTCGGAGGACTGCGGAGCGATGTATCACTACCACGTCACGTCCTACTCCTACACCACCCACATCATCGACTCCGTAGGCATGACCGACTCGCTAATCACCAACATCAACCGCGAGACCATCAAGATATTTTTCCGTACTGCCGAGGCCGGTGACCCGGAGAATCCCGACGAACCCGCCAACTGAAGCACTACCGACCGATGAACCACAGCCACAACATCAAGCCCAACACGATATGGCTGACGGCACGGACCGCCGTCATCATCCTCATCACGGCCTGCTGCGCCATGCAGCTTTCGGCACAGCGGCGCGTCACCCCCGTGAAGCCCGTCGAGCCGGGAACAGCCCCGCGAGTCGAGAGGGAGAAGAAGATTGACCGCAGCAGGCTCGTAGAGCAGACCGACGTCAACGGCAACGTAATCCTCGTCGACACCGTGACAGGCACCGAGTTCAAGGACTCCACCCTCATGGCCGCGCCGCCGAAGATGGAATACCCCCTGCTCCACGAAATCATTGCCGGCGTCAACCTCTGGAGCCCCCTCATGCGCGCCTTCGGACAGCACTACGGACTCGGCGACGTCTGGGCCGAGCTCAGCCTCCACAACCGCTACTTCCCCTTCATCGGCTTCGGCCTCGACAACTGCAACGACAGCCCCGACGGCTCAAACTTCACATTCAAGGTCCCGGCGTCGCCCTACTTCAAGATAGGCGCCTCATATAACTTCTTCTACAACTCCAACCCCGACTACAAACTGCAGATGGGACTGCGCTACGGCTTCACGTCCTACAAATGGAACGTCGAGGACGTCACTGTCAACGACCCCTACTGGGGGGAGGACCCGGGCTTCTCGATAATGAACCAGAAGTCGACCGCGGGATACCTCGAAGTGACCTTCGGACTGAAGGTGAGGATACTGAAAAGCTGGTCGCTCGGCTGGAACCTCATCTACCACTCCGTGCTCCACGAGACCAAGAACCCGGCAGGAGAACCGATGTTCATCCCCGGCTACGGCAAGCGAGGCTCCTCGCTGACGGGCAGTTTCTCGCTAATGTACACTTTCCCAATCGACAAGCTAAACAAAAAGAAGGCCGCAGAGGTTAATAATTCAAACGAGGGCGTCGAGCAGCTTCCGCCCCCGCCAAACGAGGGATTAATCAAACAAGACATTAATGATTGAACGAATTGTAATCATCGACAACGTCGACCCCGTCAGTTTCTACGGCGTCAACAATTGCAACATGCAGCTCATCCGCAACCTCTTCCCCAAACTGCGGGTGGCAGCGAGAGGCTCGGTGATAAAGGTGATTGGCGACGAGCACGACACCGCCGAGTTTGAAAAGCGGATAAAGGAATTAGAGGATTATTGTATCAAGTACAACAAGCTCTCCGAGGAAGTGATTCTCGATATAATCAAGGGGAAGTCGCCCGAAACACCGAAGCATGACGACGTAATCATCTACGGCATCAACGGCAAGCCCATCAGCGCCCGCAACACCAACCAGGAAAAGCTCGTCAAGGCCTTCCACGACAACGACCTCACCTTCGCCCTCGGGCCGGCAGGCACCGGCAAGACCTACGTCGCCATAGCCTTAGCTGTCCGCGCGCTCAAAAACCGCGAGGTGCGCAAGCTTATCCTCTCGCGCCCCGCTGTCGAGGCCGGCGAGAAGCTCGGCTTCCTCCCCGGCGACATGAAGGACAAGATTGATCCCTATCTCCAGCCACTCTACGACGCCCTGGAGGATATGATTCCGGCTGTCAAGCTGAAGGAATATATGGAGACCAACGTCATACAGATTGCCCCGCTCGCCTTCATGCGCGGACGCACGCTCAACGACGCCGTCATCGTCCTCGACGAGGCACAGAACACCACCGTCCACCAAATCAAGATGTTCCTGACCCGCCTGGGCATGAACGCAAAGATGATCATTACCGGCGACGCCACCCAGATTGACCTCCCGCGCTCTGTCACTTCAGGACTCATACAGGCCCTGAAAGTGCTCAAGGATGTCCCCGGCATCGGCAAGGTCGAGTTCGGCAAGAAAGACATAGTCCGCCACGCCCTCGTCCAGCGCATCGTCGAGGCCTACGAGCATTTCGACAAGGAGAACCCCGACGCAGCCAAGGATAAACCCGAATTATCTGGGCAGTGACCTGTTTTTGAGATTGGGGAGGAGGGCGGCGACGATGCCGAGCAACGGCATGTAGGCGCAGAAGTTGTAGACGGCGTCAATACCGTACTTGTCCGCGAAATCTCCGAGCACGGCAGAGGCCACGCCCCCGACTCCGAAGGCAAAGCCGAAAAAGAGCCCCGAAATCATACCTAACTTGGTCGGCAGCAGCTCCTGGGCGTAGAGAAGTATCGCCGGGAAGGCCGACGAGAGCATGAAGCCCGCGCAGAAGCTCAGCACGGCAGTCAACGGCAGCGACGCGTGGGGAAGCAGGAGGCTGAAAGGCGCGGTGCCGAGTATTGAAATCCATATCACTGTCTTGCGGCCGTAGCGGTCACCGACAGGGCCGCCGACGAGCGTCCCGACAGCCGTCGAGACCACGAATATGAACAGGAATATCTGCGAGAGCGACACCGACACCCCGAAATGCTCGATGAGATAGAAGGTGTAGTAGCTCGAGAGGCTCGCCATGTAGATATACTTCGAAAAAATCAGCACTACAATCACACATATCGTGAAAACCGTCATCCGCGGGGATAGTGGCAGGCGCGCGCCACGCTCCTCGCGCCTCTCGCTGCTGCGGAGCTCGCGGAGATAGCCCGCATACCAGCGGCATATCGGCTTCATGGCCCAGAAACAGAGGAGGGCGAAGATGAGAAACAGAGCCACATAGCGGCGGCCGTTGGGCGCGACGATAAGCGCCACAAGCAGCGGCCCAATCGAACCGCCGAAATTGCCCCCGACCTGGAAGACCGACTGCGCGAAGCCGCGCCGCTGGCGCCCCGCGAGCGATGTGATGCGCGAAGCCTCGGGGTGGAGCGTCGCCGAGCCTAACCCGACCATGAACACAGCCAGGAGTATCAGCCCCAGTGAATCGGCAAAGGCGAAGAGCAGTATGCCTGCCGCAGTGCTGCACATGCCCGTAGGGAGGCTCCACACGAAGGGGCGCCGGTCAAAGGCATAGCCCACCACCGGCTGGAAAATCGAGGCCGCGAGCTGGTAGACGAGCGTGATGAGGCCTATCTGGGCGAAATTAAGCCCAAGGTCGGCCTTGAGCATGGGGTAGACAGCCGCGATGACCGACTGCAGCAGATCGTTGAGACAGTGAGCGGCGCTAAGCGCGAGGAGTATGTGGAAGGTGGGCATCTCCGTCAGCCGCCGCAATTTTTTCAGTGGATTCATAAATCAGTGGGATATTTTTCCGGGCTGCAAAGGTAAGGAGAATTTTGCAAACTCGGAAAGCCCCGCGCCCGGGTCGGCGGAAATGCCCGACGAACAGCATTATTGGTAAAAATTGGAAATAAAGAGGGAGTTTTCGCCAATTTTACATTTTTTATTGTTACTTTTTTCGCTTGTTAGCCAAATGATTGCTAACTTTGCACGTTAATTTTTTGAAAATAAACAAAAATAGGTATATAATAAGTAACGAAAAGAAAGACAATGAAATCCATCGCGTTATCGAAAAGCAGCATCGCAATGATGCTCGCAGCAGTGGCCGTGCTTCCCTCATGCTCCAACAAGCAGCAGCAAATGCAGCAGGCCCCGGCTCCCGAAATCGCCACAATCACACTCTCGCCCCAGCAGGCCGACTTGCAAAACACATTTCCTGCGACCATCAAGGGTAAGACCGACATCGACATCCGCCCGCAGGTGACAGGCTTCATCACCAAGGTCAACGTCGACGAGGGCCAGCACGTCCGCAAGGGGCAGGTGCTCTTCACCCTCGACCAGGTGACATTCCAGGCAGCTGTCGACCAGGCCCGTGCCGCTCTCAACTCAGCCCAGACCCAGGTCAACACAGCCAAGATGACCGCCGACAGCAAGAAGGCCCTCTTTGACAAGAACATCATCAGCGCTTACGAATACCAGCTCGCACAGAACTCCCTCGCCCAGGCTGAATCTCAGCTTGCAAACGCCAAGGCAGCCCTCGCATCGGCTCAGAAAAACCTCGCTTACACCGTGGTGACAGCCCCCAGCGACGGCGTCGTCGGCTCGATACCCAACCGCGAAGGCTCGCTCGCGTCACCCTCTTCGGCCCAGCCCCTGACCACTGTCAGCGACAACTCACAGGTCTATGCCTACTTCTCTCTGACAGAGAAGGACCTCCTCAACCTCGTCGGCGAAGGCGAGCGCTCAATCGAGACCGCCATCAAGGCCATGCCCGAGGTGCAGCTCCGACTCAACGACGGCTCCATGTATCCCATTTCGGGCAAGGTCGCCACTGTCTCCGGCGTGATTGACAACAACACCGGCGCTTCAACCGTCCGCGCCCTCTTCAACAACCCCAACGGCGTCCTTCGCAGCGGCGGCACCGGCCAGGTGATTATCCCCGACTCCAAGGAGAGCGTGATCGTGATTCCCCAGAAGGCCACCTTCGAGCTTCAGGACCGTCGTTTCGCCTATGTCGTCAATGACTCCAACAAGGTTGTCTCCACCCCTATCACTGTCGAGGCCAACAATGACGGCAAGAACTTCGTGGTCACCTCAGGCCTCAAGGCCGGCGACCGCATCGCAGTCGAAGGCGTCGGCTCCAAGCTCGCTGACGGCATGGTCATCAACCCCACCGCCCCCAAGGCCGCCGAGGCTCCCGCAGCAGCTGCTCCCGCCGCTCCCGCTTCAAAATAAACAATCGGAAACACAGTATATTTAAAGTGTAAATTCAATGAAATTAGATAGATTCATCAACAGGCCGGTGCTGTCGACGGTGATTTCGATCTTCATCGTCCTTCTCGGTCTGATCGGTCTCTTCTCGCTGCCGGTAACACAGTTCCCCGACATCGCGCCCCCGACAATCCGCGTGTCGACCACCTATACGGGAGCAAATGCCCAGGCCGTGCTCAACTCCGTCATTGCCCCCCTCGAGGAGTCAATCAACGGTGCCGAGGGCATGACCTACATGGAATCGACCGCCACCAACACAGGCTCGGCCGACATCACAGTATATTTCGAGCAGGGCTTTGACCCCGACATGGCCGCCGTCGACGTGCAGAACCGCGTCGCCAAGGCCCAGAACCTACTCCCCGCCGAGGTAACGCAGGTGGGCGTGCTCACTCAGAAGCGCCAGACCTCTATGCTCCTCATGGTCGCCCTCTATGACGAATCGGGCAACTACACCCAGGAGTTCCTCGACAACTATGCGAAAATCAACATGATTCCGCAGCTCCAGCGTGTGTCCGGCGTGGGCGACGTCATGAGCTTCGGCGCCGACTACTCAATGCGTATATGGCTCAAGCCCGAGGTGATGGCCCAGTACGGTCTCGTCCCGACCGATATCTCCTACGCTCTCGCCGAGCAGAACATCGAGGCCGCCCCGGGTGCCTTCGGCGAGCAGGGTGACCAAAGTTTCCAGTACACCATGAAGTACAAAGGCCGTCTGACCACCCCCGACCAGTTCGAGAACATCGTTGTGGCCGCCAAGCCGACAGGCGAGGTGCTCCGTCTCGGCGACGTTGCCAAGATCGAGCTTGGCCGAGTGACCTACGGCTTCTCCAACTCACTCAACGGCTATGCGTCGACCTCATGTATCGTCTTCCAGACCGCCGGCTCCAACGCCACGCAGATTATCAACGACTGTTTGAAGGTGGTCGACAGCATGAAGAAGGACCTCCCCGCCGGTCTCGCGATGGCCGTCCCGATGAACAACAATGACTTCCTCAACGCCTCGATCCACGAGGTTATCAAGACCCTCATCGAGGCCTTCATCCTCGTGTTCTTCGTCGTCTACGTCTTCCTCCAGGATATCCGCTCTACCATCATCCCGGCTATCGCCATCCCTGTGGCCCTCGTCGGTACATTCTTCTTCATGAACCTGATTGGTTTCTCAATCAACCTTATCACCCTCTCGGCTCTCGTCTTGGCGATTGCGATTGTGGTGGACGACGCGATAGTCGTCGTCGAGGCGGTGCACGCCAAGCTCGATGTGGGCTACAAGAGTGCGCGTAAGGCCTCAATCGACGCGATGGGCGAAATCGGAGGTGCGATTATCTCGATTACGCTCGTCATGATGCTCGTGTTCATCCCCGTGTCGTTCATGTCGGGTACTACGGGTGTGTTCTATCGCCAGTTCGGTCTGACAATGGCAATCGCCATCGGTCTGTCGGCATTGAACGCCCTGACCCTCTCGCCGGCACTCTGCGCCGTGTTCCTCAAAGGTCATGACGACTCGACCCTCAAGGAGCGCATGGGGAAGGCCTACAGCGCCGCAGGCGAGGCAGTGGTCAATCAGGCCAAGCGCCGCTTCACCCTCGACCTTCCCCCGCTGGTGACCTTCGCCTTCCTCGCCGCCACTATCACCTTCATGGTGCTCGGCTGGTATAGCTTCGAGAATATTCTCAAACTCGTCATCGCCTCAATCTGTGCCGTCATCACCATCCTCGGCATCTTCGGCAAGCGCTTCCACAAGGGCTTCGAAATCGGCTTCGGACGCATCCTGAAGCGCTACAACAAGTGGTCGGGCTTCTTCATCAACCATAAGATTACCTCGTTCAGCATCGTGGCTGTCGCAGTGGCCATCCTCGTATGGCTCATGAATATCACCACCTCGACCCTCGTCCCCAACGAGGACACCGGCGTGCTCTTCTGTATGGTCGACATGCCCCCGGGCACATCACAGGAGCGCACTGACGAGGTGCTCGACAAGCTCGACAAAATCCTCGCGCAGGTGCCCGAGATCGAGTATCGCCAAAAGATTTCAGGCTATAGCTTCATGGCCGGCCAGGGTGCCACCTACGGTACATTCATCCTCAAGCTCAAGAACTGGGAGGACCGCAAAGAGGCCTCGCAGACCTCCAGCGCTATCCTCCAGAAGCTCTACGGCATGACATCTGCAATCAAGGACGGACGTGTGATGATTTTCGCACCCCCTATGATTACCGGCTACTCGCTCACCAACGGTTTTGAAATCAAGATGCAGGACCGCACGGGCGGCGACGTCAACGACTTCTTCGCCGTGGTCCAGGCCTTCCTCGGCCAGCTCAACCAGCAGCCCGAAGTGCAGGCGGCCTACACTACCTTCAACCCGACCTTCCCGCAGTATATGATTGACATCGACGCTGCCAAGGCCAAGCAGGCCGGAATCTCCCCCAAGGATATTCTGACCACACTCCAGGGCTACTACGGCGGTATGTATGTATCAAACTTCAACCGTTTCGGTAAGATTTACCGCGTCATGATGCAGGCAGCTCCCGAAGCCCGCGTAAGCCCCGAGACCCTCTCGGCTATCAAGGTGCGCAACGGCAAGGAGATGGCATCAGTGTCCAACTTCGTGACCCTCACCAAGATTTACGGCCCTGACCTGCTCAACCGCTTCAACATGTTCCAGTCAATCTCCGTGACCGGCCAGCCCGCCCCGGGCTACACCTCGGGCGACTGTCTCGCAGCCATCGAGCGCGTCGCAGCCGAGACACTTCCCGCCGGCTTCGGCTACGAGTACTCGGGTATGACCCGCGAGGAGGCCTCTTCGGGCGCAGGATCGACGACGGCTATCATCTTCGGCCTCTGTCTCCTCTTTGTCTACCTCCTCCTCTCTGCCCAGTATGAGAGCTACATTCTCCCGTGGGCCGTTATCCTCTCGATTCCCTTCGGTCTTATGGGCACCTTCATATTCGCGCAGATATTCGGTATTTCCAACAATATCTATCTCCAGATTGCGCTCATCATGCTCATCGGTCTTCTCGCCAAGAACGCTATCCTTATCGTCGAGTTCGCCGTCGAGCGCCGCCGCACGGGTATGTCGGTTGTCAACGCAGCCATCCAGGGTGCCACCGCCCGTCTCCGTCCTATCCTCATGACCTCGCTCGCAATGATTATCGGTCTTCTCCCGATGATGTTTGCCACAGGTGCGGGTGCAAACGGTAACCGCGCACTCGGCGCAGGCTCAATCGGCGGTATGCTCATCGGTATGATTCTCCAGGTTCTCATCGTTCCCGCACTCTTCGTAATCTTCCAGAAGATTCAGGAAAAGATTACCCCGCTCAAGTGGGAGGATACGGACAACGAGGGTATTGAAAACGAAATCGAGCAGTACACTCCCGAGACCCACTGATAAAAGTCACGCCCTACAGCCCCTCCGTCGCCGACCGCTCGGCACGGAGGGTGCCGGACGGGCCGACAATAACGTCAACACACCACCAACAACAGCAATGAAAATCAAGAATTTTTCACTTGTCCTCGCCGTGGGTCTGAGCGTATCGGTGCTCGCCTCATGCGGGATTTATAAAAAATACAACGTCGACGACGTCGACAGCCGCATCGTCAAAGAGTATGCCGAGGCACTCAAAGCCGAGGAAGAGGCCGGCACTTTCGGCAACCTCTCATGGCGCGAGGTCTTCACCGACCCTGTCCTCGTCGACCTCATTGACCGCGCCCTTGCCAACAATAAGGACCTGCACAATGCCAAACTCAATGTCGACATAGCCCACGCGCAGCTCAAGGGCGCCAAGCTCAGCTATCTCCCCTCGCTCGCCTTCACTCCCAACGGCGCTGGTGCCAAATATGCCGACAACGACTTCAACTGGACCTACCAGCTCCCCCTCGCCGTCAACTGGGAGGTGGACATCTTCGGCAAGATTCTCAACACCAAGCGCGGCGCCCAGATGGCCGAACTTCAGACCAAGGCCTACGAGCAGGCCGTGCGCTCGCAAATTATAGCCGGCGTGGCCCAGTGCTACTACTCTATCGCCGCCCTCGAATCGCAGCTTAAACTCTCACGCGAGACCTCAGAACTTTGGAAGGAGAGCGTCAACGTGATGCGCAACCTCAAGGAGGCGGGACGCCTGAGAGAGGACGCAGTGGTACAGAGCCTCGCGCAGTATTATAGCATCGAGGCCTCGATTACCGACGTAGAGCTTTCGCTCCACGAGGCCAACAACACCCTCTCGCTCCTTCTCAACGAGATGCCGCAGAAGTGGACCATCTCCCCCGACGCGTCGATTAACGTCCCCGTGATGAAGCGCGCTGCCATCCCGATGGCCGAGCTTGCCGTACGCCCCGACGTCCGCGCCTCTGAGATGGCTCTCGCATCGGCCTACTACTCCACAGCGTCGGCCCGTGCAGCCTTCTACCCGAGCATCAACATCACTGCCAACGGCGGTTTCACCAACCTTCTCGGTGCCTTCGTACAGAATCCCGGCGACTGGTTCGTGCAGCTCGCAGGAAGTCTGACAGCCCCGATTTTTGCTCGCGGTCAGAACATCGCCCGCCTCGAGGCAGCCAAAGCCCAGCAGCAGCAGGCCCTCAACAACTTCGAGTATACCCTCATGAGCGCTGCCGCCGATGTGAGCGACGCCATGACAGTGTATGAGAAGAGCGTGCAGAAGCAGCAGTGGCTCTCACTCCAGGTGGAGAACCTCGCCAAGGCTGTCGACATCACCAACGAGCTTCTCCTCTTCGACGGTTCGACCACCTATCTCGAGGTGCTCACCGCACAAAAGAACCTCCTCGGCGCACAGACCGCACAGATTAATACAAACCTCACCACCGCACGTTCTATCATCAACCTGTATCAGAACCTTGGCGGCGGCCGATAACCACACCTGACACCTTTAAACCAAACATCATGATCAGCGACAAAGCTCACATCGACCCCTCGGCCAAAATCGGCGAGAACGTCAAGATACATCCATTCGCTTATATCGACAAAGATGTTGAAATCGGCGACAACACTGTCATCATGCCCTTCGCAAGCATCATCCGCGGCTCGCGCATCGGCAAGAACTGCAAAATCTACCAGGGCGCAATCGTAGGCGCCGACCCGCAGGACTTCCGCTGGAAGGGTGGCTTCACCTACTGCTACATCGGCGACAACGTCGTGATCCGCGAGAACGTCATCATCAACCGCGGCATCAACCCCGAGGGTGGCACCCGCATCGGCTCCGGCTCCTTCCTCATGGCCAACTCACACGTCGGACACGACTCCCACCTCATGGGCAAGGATGTCATCGGCAACAATGTCTCCATCGCCGGCGACGTCGAAATCGGCCAGTGCACCATTCTCTCATCGAGCGTGGTCATCCACGAGAACTCCCGCGTGGGCGACTGGGTGCTCGTCAAAGGCGGCTGCCGCATCACCGGCAACGTTCCCCCCTTCTGCATCATGGCCCACAACCCGACAGCCTACTTCGGTGTCAACGCGACCATACTCCGCAAGCAGGGCATGGACGAGGAGCGCATCGATGACATAGCCAAGTGCTACCGCCACATCTACCAGACCGGCACCTCGGTGTTCAACGCCCTACAGCGCATCGAGGCCGACGTGGACCAGACTCCCGAGCGCGACAACATCATCTCCTTCATCCGCGACAGCAAACTCCGCATCGTGGCCATCCCCAAGGACCTCGAGGACTAAGACCCGCGAGCGGCACACAGCCCTTGCATACTTGCATAAAAGAAAACTCCGCCATCCCCGGCAAGCACATTGACCGGGAATGGCGGAGCTTTTTTCAACTATTTTATGCGCCTGTCAGTTATATTTATTACATTTGCATATCAAAGAGTCAATTATGAGAACAGACTTAGCAACCAGACGACGTATCGAGAATATAATTGGCCGCCAAGAGCCCGGCACGCCGCTGCGGGTGCTCTTCGTGTGCCTCGGCAACATCTGCCGCTCACCGGCCGCGGAGGGGATAATGCGCAGCATTGTCGAGCGCGAGGGTGCGGAGCATGACTGGGTCATCGACTCCGCCGGCACAGGCGGCTACCACATCGGACAGCAGCCCGACCGACGCATGAGGCTTCATGCGCGCCAGCGAGGCCTACAGCTCGTCCACAGCTGCCGCCAGGTTTCGGAGAGCGATTTCTATGACTTTGACATTATTGTCGGCATGGACGCGTCAAACATTGATAATCTGCGGCGCATAGCCCCCTCGCCCGAGGCCGAGGAGAAGATTGTGCCAATGGCAGCCTTCTTCGACCCTTCGTGCCGCTACGACTTTGTCCCCGACCCCTACTATGAGGGCGCCGAGGGCTTCGAACTCGTGCTCGACCTCCTCCAGGAAGGCTGTGAGAACATCTATAAACTATATACCGGGAAAACGATATGAAGACTTTTGACATTACTATCCCTGTCACCGAGCTTGGCTTCGACGAGCTTAGTCACGAACAGAAAAAACTTGTAGCCGCCGCGCGCCAGACCACCTACCGCAGCTATTCTCCATACAGCAAGTTCAGCGTTGGCGCAGCAATCGAACTATCCAATGGCGAGATCATCACCGGGGCCAACCAGGAAAACGCTGCCTACCCATCCTCGCTCTGCGCCGAGCGCACTGCAGCCTATTATGCCCATGCAAGCTTCCCTGACGCCTCGTTCAAGACAATAGCGATAGCAGCCCGCGGGACCGACGGGAAGCCATTAGACAGCCCTATTTCGCCTTGTGGCGCATGTCGGCAGGCATTGCTCGAATATGAGACCCTCGCCGGCACGGATGTCCCCGTAATTCTCAGCGGCGAGAGCCGGATATTCATCTTCCCATCAGTCAAATCACTCCTCCCCTACTGCTTCTCAGAATTCTAAAATAAAGAATCCTGATATATATCAAATGTAGGGACGCCGCGTGCGGCGTATGCCAGATTGAATACATATAGTCCTATATGCAGGCTAATGATTTTCATATGGCATACGCCGCACGCGGCGTTCCTACAGTCCGATTTTCGATATTCCGGCCTGGGATATGTGCAAAAAAAAGACCGGGACCCGGACTATGTGT